>JABHDC010000053.1 GCA_018673255.1 Gemmatimonadota bacterium | reverse complement strand
GCTGCCAGATCCACTTGCCGACGTTGCAGTCGTTCGCCATCGACATACAGATCGACAGCGGGTGAATCGGTGGGCAGTGGGCCATGCAGAAGAACCCGAACCGTCAGGTCCAGACGTTCGCCAGGTGAACTGAGCCATGGTTCGTGGCTCACGGCGACGACAGCGTGATTGCTCATGGGACGCTGATCCGGGGGGAGCACAAAAGTGTGCAGACCCGGTGGCGCCGGCACAGCAGCCGCATTCCACCCCGGTCGCGCACCGTCGGTCAACAGATACAACTCCAGGACGCTGTCCTGGGCATCGCCCAGCAACCGGTAGGCGCGGGTGAGGGCACGCCCCAGATCCGTGCCGCCGTGCCCTGGGGTCATCTCCTCGATTTGCTGCCACAGTCGATCTGCTGACGCATTCAGCGGCTCACCTGCCTGGTCGTCGAATCCAATCAGGTAGAGGCGATCATCTTCGTCGAACAACTCCAGCGTCTGTCGCGCCCGGCGCCGAAGCTGATCGAAAACACTGTCGCTGCCCAGTCGGGCCGAGACACTGTAAGAGCGGTCCATGAGCAGGACGGCGGTTACCGGGCGAGAAGCAGCGAGCCAGTCGCCAGTTGATGTGTTGAGGGCTGGACGGGAGAAGGCGACGGCCAGAGCGATCAGGGCGAGGGTCCGCAAGAGCAGAACCCACCACTGACGCAGGCGCACGCTGCGCATGCGGGATTGATGCAGTTGGCGGAGGAAACGCAGATTGCTGAAGGGCACCGCGCGGGGGCGGCCGCGATTCAGCAGATGCAGCGCCAGAGGGATGGCTGCTGCCGCCAGCCCGATGAGGGCCAGGGGGTTGAGAAACTGCAAGCCGGTGTGCTGGCCTTCCGCCTAGCCGGCGGAGGAGTGAGTCTTTTCCTCTTCCTCGATGGCAGCAACGATATCGTCGGCAGAACCGGCCTCGATCAGCTTCTTCTTGAAGCCGTCGTTCTTCAGCATCCTGGAGATGCGAGCCAGCGCCTTGATATGCGGGCCGGAGACATTGGCCGGAGACACGAGGAGGAAGAACACGAAAGCCGGTTCGCCATCCAGTGCTTCGAAGTCGACGCCGCGCTTGTGAATGCCAAGAGCCGCGGTGAGTTCGACCACGGCGTCAGACTTGCCGTGAGGAATCGCGATCCCGTCACCGATACCGGTGCTCATGATCTTCTCGCGCTCGAGCACGGCCTGCAGCACCTTGTCCCGGTCACTGATGGCGGTGCCCACTTCGAGCCGATCGACGAGTTCTTCGATGATCGCGTCTTTGGTATCTCCCTCAAGGCCCACGATAACGGCGGAGGGAGTCAGAATGTCGAGCAGGGTGGTCATATCGAGTCGGGCACGGTCTCAGGTAATGATGGGCACCCCAGAAACTGGGTGTCTCAACCTAAATGATAGCCAGAAAGGCTGAACTTTTCGAATATACACCAAATCGCCATCGAGAGCTATCTTCCTTCCTATAGATGGACACGACCAAACCCCTGACACCCACAGTGACGACCTCTTCCAGGCACCGGGTGCTCTTCGTCGCCTACCACTATCCGCCGATGCGCTCGGCCGGAACGCAGCGGGCCTCGAAGTTCAGCCAGTATCTGCCGGAGTTCGGATATGAGCCGGATGTGCTCACGACGTCTGCCTTTGGAGACGATCGTCAGGGCGCGCTGGCCGAATCTGTCCTGCGGGCCTGGGAGCCGATCGGCCTGTATCGACGGTTGCGCAACCCGGATGCCCGGCAGGATCCGGCAGCCGCAGCGCGCGTGCGCACCGGCGGACCTCGGTCCAGGTTGCGCCGATGGCGTGAGCGGTTGCTGATTCCCGATGGCCAGGTGACGTGGTTGCCGACGGCGGCGATGGCTGCCCTGCGCCATCTGCAGCAAAGCGACACCCAACTGATCTTCTCTACGTCGCCGCCGCCGTCATCGCTGCTGCTGGGTCGATTTCTACGACGTCAGACCGGCCTGCCCTGGGTGGCCGATCTGCGCGATGCGTGGACCTTCGATCCTCTCGATCCGGCATTGCTGCGGCAGCCATTCCGCCGCGCCGTCGAAGAGCGCATGGAGGCGGCCGTCATGGCCGATGCGGATCTTATCATCACCGCGACCCACACGGCGGCCGACGATTTGCGCCGTCGCTATCCGGCAGCCGGGCGCCGCTTGCGTGTGATCACCAACGGGTTCGATCCCATGGATGCGGCCCGCCTGCCGGAGGGACGCCTCTTTGACGATGATGCGGGGGCGTCGGATGAGATGCCGCCACCAGAGCCGATGCAGATGCCGGCGACTGGCGAACCCCTTCGTCTGGTGCACACGGGCAGTTTCTCCTACAGCCATCCGCTGCGGTCACCGGTGCCCCTGTTAACCGCACTCAAACACATGCTGGCTGATGACGAACGCTGGGCCTCACGATTCCGACTACAGCTGGTGGGAGATCTGGCTCCTGATGAGGCCGAAGCAGCGGCGCCCCTGGTGGCGGCACAGATGGTCGAACTGGTGGGATCTGTCGATCGTGCGACGGCCCTCGACTATCAGCGTCGCAGTCACCTCCTCGTTCTGGTCGATCATCCCCGCCCCTGGCCGGCATCCAATGCGCCGGGCAAGCTGTTCGAGTATCTGTCGACGCGGCGACCGATTCTGGCTCTGTGTGGTGCCGGTGAAGTGCGACGTATGGTGAATGAACTGGGGGCGGGATTCTGTGCGCCCCCCAGCGATGTGAATGGGATTCGTGCGGCCCTCGTGGAAGTGTGGAGTCGCTACCGGACCGGCGCATTGCCCGTGTGCGAAGCCGACCTGCAATGCTTCCACCGCCGCAATCTGACGCGGCAACTGGCGGCATGCTTCGACGAGGTGCTCGAGGCGGCATGAGTCGATCTGCAGGGGTCGTGCTGCTCGTCGCCCTGGCCGCCCGTCTCGTCTATGTGGGGGCCGATATCGAGGTGCCACCTCAGGACACGCCGGACTACGACGAGATCGCAATGAATCTGCTGGCCGGCGAGGGCTTCGTTTCCCACGACACCTTCTTCGGCTACCCCATGCGGTCGTGGCGTGCCCCGCTGTATCCGACGATGCTCGCCGCCATCTACGGGATCTTCGGCGTGCACCATGGCGTCGTCCTCCTCATCCAGGCCCTGATCGGCGCCTGGACGGCTGTCGGGATTCTGCATCTGGCCCGGTGGTTGCATCCACCCAGTGCGCTGCTCACGGCATTGCTGGTGGCGTTGTATCCGCCTCTGATTGCCAATGCCGCCGAGGTGATGACGGAGACCCTCTTCACGGCACTGCTGGTCGCGGGGGCTGGGATGGGATTGCGCCTCTCAAACCGGCTCGGGTGGTGGGGGGCTGGCCTACTCATCGCCCTGGCCACACTGACACGACCGGTCGGATTGCTGTTGGCCCCGGCGCTGTTCCTGCCGCCACTATGGGTGGCCACCCGTGGTGCACTGGCTGACCCGAGTCGCCTCACGTGGCAATCTCAGACATGGCCGGCAGCCGTGAGCCGCGCGGGCTGGATTCTGGCGGGGCTGCTGATGGGCCTGGCGCCCTGGACGATCCGCAATGCGCAGGTGCACGGGGCATTCGTTCCGGTCTCGACGCACGCAGGATTCATTCTGGCCCGAAGCAATGCCGATGATCCTGACTGGCGCCGGCAGGACGGTTGGCAGATTCGCCCCGAAGTCTTTGCCCGGATCCCCAATGAGGTCGAGCGGGATCGCGCCTGGCGTGCGCAGGGCAAAGCGTGGATTGTCGATCATCCCACGCAGTGGCTGCGATGGGTGACCGAACGCTTCCTGCGCTTCTGGTATGTCTTCCGTCCGGACTACAATATCGGCTTTGTGCTGGTGCTGCCCCTGATGCTGGTTGGGGTCTTTCGAGTTGGCTGGTCACCACCGTACCGAGAGCTTTCTCTGTTTGCAGGTCTCTCAATTTTCTTGTTCTCGACCCTCCTCTATGGGTCGACGCGATTTCGCCTGCCTCTTGAACCCTTCTTCCTGCTGTATGCCGGGCCTGCCCTGCATGCGGCGTGGCAATCGCCCCGTCGTCGGACATGGCTCGGTGCATGTGCCGCCTGGGCCACGGTCCACACGCTCATCTGGTGGCAGCAGGATGCAATCCGCATGATGATCGTGTCCTGGCTCACCTCGAGTGGACTCAAATGACGGCCGCCGCCGATCCCACCCTCTCCATCTGCATCCTCAGCTGGAATACGCGTCAGCTGCTTGCCGACTGCCTGAACTCGATCTATGCCGATGCCGATGCGGTGTCGTGGCAGGTGATCGTCGTCGACAATGATTCGCAGGATGACTCGGCGGATAGGGTCGCCGCTGACTTCCCCCAGGTTGAGCTGATTCGCAGCGAGCACAATCTGGGTTTTGCCGGTGGTAACAATCTTGCCCTGACACGGGCCACAGCACCGGTCTTTCTTCTGCTCAATTCCGATACCCGAGTTCATGCGGGCGCCCTGGGCCGGATGCTCGAGACCCTGGGCACCGATGAACGAATTGGTGCCGTGGGGCCCTGGCTGGAAAATGGCGAGGGGGCACTGGAATTGTCCTGCGGACGGGACCCGGGCTTGGGGGCCGAAATTGTGCATAAGCTCTTATTGCACAGAGTGTTCCCCTACTTTAAATTTGGCCGTTGGGATCACCGTGAACGGCGAAATGTCGGCTGGGTGACGGGGGCCTGTTTCATGGTTCGCCGCGCCGCCGTCGAGCAGGTGGGTGGCCTCGATGACCGGATCTTCATGTGCTTTGAGGATCTGGAGTGGTGCATGCGTCTGCGAGCCGCCGGCTGGCAAATCGTCTACGAACCGGCCGGGACTGTCATCCACCTGGAAGGGCGCAGTATCAGCCAGCGATTTGGCGAGATGCTCGTCGTCTCTCAGCAGAGCCTTTTCTACCTCTTCGACAAGCATTTTGGCCCGTTGCGACTACACACGCTGCGTCTGTTGACCCTCATCGAAATGGTCCTGCGCAGCAGTCTCTGGTCGCTGGTCTGGATCTTTCAACCTGGTTCACGCGTCGAAAGTAGGCAGCGATTGGGTGCATACTGCACGATATTCCGGCGTACCCTGACCGACCGCACCTATTGGTCCCCGGCCAGATCCAATTGACCATCTCCCAACTGAACGAGAATCCCTTGGAAGACCGTATCCCTCTGTTCCGCCCGGCCTTCGGTGACGCCGAGAAGAAGGCGCTGTGTGAGACCATCGACAGTATGTGGGTCGGGCGCGGGCCCCAAAGCATCCAGTTTGAGGAACGTTTCGCTGAATATGTGGGCGTGTCCCACGCGGTGGCCCTCAACTCGGCGACGGCTGCACTGCATCTGGGTCTGCTGTGCGCGGAAGTCGAGGGGCAGGAGGTGCTGACCAGTTCGATGACCTGGGTCTCATCGACCGAGGCGATCCTGCTGGCCGGCGGACGTCCCGTGTTCTGCGATGTGGAAGAGGATACACTGAACATTGATGTCGCTGACATGGAACGGAAGATCACGCCCACAACGCGTGCCGTCGTTGTCACCCATTACGGCGGCCAGGCGTGTGATATGGACGCGATTCTCACCCTGGCACGAGCCCACGGCCTGACCGTCATCGAGGATGCCGCGCACGGCTGTGGTGGTCTCTACAAGGGCCGCAAACTCGGCTCCCTTGGAGACATCGGCTGTTTCAGTTTCCAGGCGACGAAGAACATGACCACCGGTGACGGGGGCATGATGGTCACCCACGACCATGCGATCGCCGAGCGTGTGCGCAAGTTGCGCTGGTGTGGGATCACCAAGCCCACCTGGGAGCGATTCAAACCGGGGCAGATCAAACGCTCCTGGGTCTATGAGGTGGAAGAGGTCGGGTACAAATACGAGATGAACGATCTGGCCGCGACGCTGGGTCTGGCCCAGATGGATCGCCTCGAAGACAACAATGCGCGCCGTCGCGAATTGATGGGCCACTATCGCGAGGCTTTTGCCGATCTGGAGGGTGTCACGCCGCTGGCTGCGAGGGACTATGCCGTCAGCTCGTGCTACAATGCGGTGATCTGCATCGATGGCCGCGACGAGTTATATGCCCACCTGGACGAGGCCGGGATCGATGCCAATGTGCACTTCTACCCGAATCACCTCTACAAGATCTTCCGGCCCTATACGACCCATCTGCCGGTGACCGAAGCGGTCTGGCAGAAGATCCTCTCCATCCCGTTGCACCCTCTGCTGACCGACGCTCAGCAGGCCCGGGTGATCGAGGCCGTAGGCACCTTCGCTACGGGTGCAAACCACTCTTCGTCATCGGCGTCAGTCACCGGTTGAAGTGTCCGGCATTCACTGTGTCGATGCGGGTATCCGGTCCGCCGATGCCGACATTCGGGCGCTAGCCCGGATCGGCGGCCGGGTTCGCATTGCGCGTCCTCTTCGTTACACAATATGGGTCGCTGGCAGCCAGCAGCCGGACCCGGGTCTTCCAATACCTGCCGTACCTGCGGCAGCAGGGAATCGAGGTGGAGGTTCTGACCATTCTGCCCGATGACGCCATTGCCGGATCACTGGCTGACGTGCGGCGTCAGCCGTTGCGCAAGATCCGTTACTATCTCTGGGCGCTGTGGCGCACCTGGTCTACGGGCCTGTCGGTCTGGTCTCGCGGACGTCGAGGTGATGTCCTCTTCATTCAAAAGGTCATCTTCCCCGCGCCGATCCGGCGTCTGTTGCGGTGCCTGTGCGCGCCGATCGTCTACGATTTCGACGATGCCATCTTTACGACTGAGGTCCGTTCAGGATACTGGCTGTCCCGCCTGAAAGAGGCGCGCAATGCCAGCGGTGTTCCGGCCATGCTGGCCCTGGCAAAGCTGGCCATCGTGGAGAATGACTATACCGGCGACTTCGCCCGACGGCACTGCGACGTGCTCACGATTACCGGCCCCATCGATACGGCACCCTATGACGGCCTGACGGATTCGGACCCAACCGTGTCAGATGCGGCAGGAGCGGGCACGGATGGATCTGGCTCGGATGAATCCGGCCAGGCGCCAGCGGCGCTGATCGACGCCAAGCAAAGGCCCCTCGTCCTCGGCTGGATCGGCTCACCATCGACGGTCACCTACCTGGACTTGATTGCTCCCGTCCTGTGTCGCCTGGCAAGGCACTATCCGTTGCGCCTGTGTGTGATCGGCGCTGATTTCGACCTGGATGGTGTCGAGGTGGAATGCAGGCCCTGGTCGCTGGATCGTGAAGCGGCCGATCTGAGAGCGTGTGATATCGGTCTGATGCCGGTGCCTGATGATCCATGGACTCGAGGCAAGGGTGGTTACAAATTGCTCCAGTATATGGCCTGTGGGCTGCCTGTGGTCGCTCATCCGGTGGGGATCAATGTGCAGATCGTTACACAGGGCGACACCGGCTTCCTCGCCGCCGACGAGGCGCGGTGGGAACAGTGTCTGACTCAGCTGATGAATGATCCGGCGCTGAGGCGTCGGATGGGAAATCGAGGCAGGGTCAGGATCGCGGCCGACTACTCGCTGGAATCCCAGCAACCACGCCTGCTGGCGGCGCTCCAGGGGTTGCGAGAGGCCGTGGCCGCATGAGTGAGAAGATTCTGAATGCCTTTACCGTCGATTTCGAGGACTGGTACCAGGGCATCGAACTGGATCCCCAGGGCTGGGATGCGTGTGAAGACCGATTGGCCGTGGGTACCTGTCGTCTGCTGGATCTGCTGGCCGAGGCAGGCGTCCGGGCGACCTTCTTCATCCTCGGCGCTGCCGCCGAAAAGGCGCCGGATCTGGTGAAGGAAATCGCCGCACAGGGCCATGAAATCGGTACCCATGGTTATTCCCATGAATTTGTCTATCGTCTTGGGAGAGAGAAATTTCGGGCCGATATCGAGCGCTCTCTCGAGGTCCTGGCCGGGCTCGTTTCTGCCCCCGTGCGGGGGCACCGGGCGCCCTATTTCTCCATCACCCCTGGGTGCGAGTGGGCCTTTGATGAACTGGCTGCCTGTGGCCTGACCTACGACTCGAGCGTATTCCCAGTCAGGAACTATCGATACGGGGATCCGAGTGCCCCTCGCTGGTTGCACGAAAGGGCGCCAGGCATCCAGGAATTGCCGCCATCGACGTGGAGCTGGGCGGGTCGCAATGTGCCTGTCGCCGGGGGTGCTTACTTCCGCATCTTTCCTTATACTCTTACCCGATTGGGCCTCCAGCAGGCCAATACGGCAGGACAACCGGCAGTGTTCTATATCCACCCTTGGGAACTGGATCCCGAACATCCCCGGGTGCCGGTCCCCCGCCGGGTTGCTGTGACCCACTACTGGAATCTGCGGGCCACGGTGCCGCGCTTGCGGCGATTGCTGGCGGATATGCCCTTTGCCTCGGCATTTGACGTCATCGAGACGTGCAGTGCCGGGCGCCACGACAGGGTCGGGCAGGTCCCTGAGTCAACGACTGGGTGACGTGATTGGATGCAGTTGCGGGAGAAGCGGTTCGCCGGTATTTCGATGGCGAGGCGGATCGGTTCGACGCCATCTACCGCGACGAGAAAAGCCTGTCCCAGAAGCTTATCGATTCTCTGTTCCGATCGGTGATCCACGAGCGCTATGAAATGGCGCTGGGGTGGTGTGGTGATCTGACGGGCAAACGTGTACTGGACGTGGGCACGGGCTCAGGTCGATACGCGGTTGAGATGGCCCGGCGAGGTGCTCAAGTCGTCGGACTCGACTTCGCACCGGCCATGGTGGAAATGGCACAATCGGCGGCGGCTGAGGCCGGCGTCGCGGACCGATGTCACTTCGAGGCAGTTGATTTCCTGACGTGGTGTGCTCCGCATCACTTCGATATCTGTCTCGGTATCGGATTCTTTGACTATACTGCCGATCCGCATCAGTTCCTGGCGAGGATGGCAGAGATGACACAGGAGCGGGGCATCTTCAGCTTTCCCATGCGCTGGCGTCTGCGGACGCCGACGCGCTGGTTGCGGTTGAGGCTGAGAGGTTGCCCCGTGTACTTCTACGATGAGGGTCAGGTGAAGACCGTCGTCGATGCGAGTGGCTGGGGTGGGACGAGGATTGAGCGGCTCAGCCGTGACTATCTGGTGAATGTTCAGAGTGGCTGCGCGGCGCAGAACGGCTGATCGCCGAAGACATGGGCGACTAGGGGCCGCTTCAGTATTGATGCGGGGACGAATGGACAAGCGATGAAAGTTCTAATCACAGGCGGGGCGGGATTCATTGGTTCCCACCTGGCTGAGCGACACCTGTCGATGGGCGATGACGTCGAGATCATCGACAACCTGTCGACGAGCGATATCACCAATGTTCAACACCTGGAATCACACGCCAAGTGCAATTGCGTCATCGACGATATCCTTAATGTCGAGGTGATGCGATCACTGGTCGCCGATGCCGAGTTGATCTATCACCTGGCGGCGGCGGTGGGTGTTGAATACGTGCTGCAGAATCCACTGCAGACACTGACGACGAACATCCGAGGGACAGAGATCCTCCTCGAACTGGCCAACGAGCAGAAGAAACGCGTCGTCCTGCTCTCGACATCGGAGATCTACGGCAAGAAGAACGGTCACGTCCCATTTCGCGAAGACAGTGACCGGATTCTGGGCCCCACGACCGTGGTGCGCTGGACCTACTCGACGACGAAAGCCGTCGATGAGTTATTGGCACTGGCTTATTGGCGCGAGAAACGTCTGCCCACGACGATCGTGCGACCCTTCAACGTGATCGGGCCGCGCCAGACCGGACGTTATGGCATGGTCGTGCCCCGATTCATCCGGCAGGCCCTGCTGGGTGACCCGATCACCGTTTACGACAACGGTGAGCAGACCCGATGCTGGACCTACATCGACGATGCTGTCGATGGTCTGGTGGCACTGGCTCAGAGCGATGCTGCCGCGGGCGAGATCCTCAATCTGGGATCGAACTTCGAGACCAGCATCAAGGACCTGGCCATCAAGATCAAGGGACTGACCAATTCCGATTCCGAGATCGCCTTCATTCCCTTCAGTGAAACACGCCGCAACGGGCTCTACGAGGATCTAGTGTATCGCGCCCCCGATCTGGAGAAGATTCGCAACCTCGTCGGCTACGATCCAAAGGTTGACCTGGATGAGGCGCTTCGCCGGATCATCGAATACTTCAAGAAATAGGAAGTCGCTGCGCGACTTCTTGGAGAATCGCTACGCGATTCTCTGACGTTTGTGCGATTGCTGCGCCATCGCTGGACAGAGAGCAGCGTCTCACGCAGAAGCAGATCTTGGCGCAGTTCTCTGGCTCCTGGGCGGTCTCTGGCGATCTATTCCTGTTGCTCCATCGCTTTCAGCAGTCGAGGGATCAGGTAGAATCGCAGTTGGCCGGCACCGCGGTTGATCCGGGTCCAGTCACTGGCGCCAAAGTCGATGCAGGCCAGTCCGGCAGTAGGCAGAGCTACCTGGGCGCCACACAATTCTCCGATCCACTGTTCCAGGCCCGGATTATGCGCGACCATCATGACGGTCTCGGCCTGGTGGCCTTCACGCGCAAGCGTGTCGTGCAAGGCCTTGGGCGAGGCCAGGTACAAGCCATCCTCGTATTGAATCTGCACGCCCGGAAGGAACGCCTTGACACCCTCAGCCGTCTCTCGCGCACGGGCTGCAGATGAGGCCAGCACTCGTTCGGGCGGGGCTGTGGCGGCGATGGCGCGTCCCATACGGGGCAGATCATTCCGGCCACGTTTGTTCAGCACACGGTCGACATCCTCTTGCCGCGCAGTCGACCAATCCGACTTTGCATGACGCATGATGAGCAGTGTTTTCACTGTGTGTTGTCTTCCTGTTTCGGTTGCTTGCCTTTTTCAGTGGTACTATCTTCTAGAAATGGCCGGTCGTTGTCACGTCCGGTTCCCAGATGAGCATCCTCCCCGCCACGTGAGCACATGTCTGAGCCACTGGAAGTAACCGTCGATATCGTTCCGCAGTCGCGGTACGAACTCATCGACGTGGCAACTCGCGTGCGTGAGCAGGTCGGCGATGGCTTGGATGGATACCGCAAGGTTCTCTACTGCTCCCATCACACGACCGCCGGCTACCTCGAACAGGGCGTCACGTCGCGGCTGGGCAAGACCGATGAAGAACTGGATCCGTTCTTCCGCTTCTTCCAGCAGCTGTTCCCGCACGACGCCGGTTACCATCACGATCAGATGCAGTTGCGGGACGAACTGTCCGAGCAGCAGAAGGCCTGTGAGCCGGTCAATGCCGATTCGCATCTGACCTTCATGGGGGCTGGCCTCAAGAATTGCGTGACTTACCTGAATCGTCCCGATGAACCGGTGTATTTCGTCGAATTGGATGGGGTGTTCAAGGACGTTCACCGTCATCGTCGCACCACGGTGCTCGGTTTCGACGGCGAGGACATTGTACATCGCGAGCGCGTCTGTGTTCCGGTCGCCTCCGATCATCTGATCGAATCGCACAACCTAAAGGATCCGCGCTACGGGCTGTTTCCCCTGTTCGAGGAGTGGCTCGATCGGTACGGCATCGACAAAGGGCGGATCGATATCCGCTTGTCGCCGGATGAGCGCGACGTGGGTCTGACGGTGAACGAATACGAGACGCTGCTGGTGCGCAACGACCTGCCCGAGATCGTGCGTGATCCTCTGCGCTACATGGTTCAGAGGGGACGCAGTCTGTTGCGGGATCCAGGTGCGATCCCTGAGAAGACGCGAGACTACGCCACGTATGATCTCATCCACCTCTACAACGAGATGATGGAGCACCTGCCCTTCGGCCGGTCTGTCGTGGATCGGATTGTTGCCGTTCTGTCGACACCAGCGGCACTGATGCTGCGTCTCAAGCGCAACGTGTCGTTGCTGGTCTCCGATGGTGGCACACAGGACGGGGGTGGCCGGATCGTGCAGGGAACCTACCAGACACCGATCCTGGTGCAACACCACAAACCGGCCGACGGTGTGTGCCATTTGGATGTGACGCTGCGCCGGTTCCAGTGACGCGCCATGGCAGCTCATGGCGCCCATGTGCTGGCGTCGATGCAGCCCATTCCAATAGCAGGCGGGGAGCTCGTTACTCCCGGCCTCTTTTTATTTTCACCATTGAGCGAGCAGGGCACCGATGAATGTCGATTCCTCGATCTTCAAGGCGTACGATATCCGGGGTATCTACCCGAGCCAACTGGATGAGAACACGGCCCGCGCCGTAGGGCGCGCTTTCGCGACGTATCTTAAGCCGGCGCAGGTTGTGGTCGGTCGCGACATGCGGCTGTCGAGTCCTGCTGTGTGTGCGGCGCTGCTCGAAGGACTGACACAGCAGAAGGTCGATGTCATCGATCTGGGTATGGTGAGTACGGACCAGTACTACTACGCCTGCGCCACACTGAATCTGCCCGGACTGATGGTCACCGCCTCACATAATCCGCCCGAGTATTGCGGCTTCAAGATGGTGCGCAAAATGCCCTATCTGCTGGCCGGCGATTCGGGGATCCAGGATCTGCGTCACATCATCGAGACAGAGGCCTTCGTCGAGGCGCCCGGCAGTGGTCGGATCGAACAGCGAGACATGAGTGCAGGTTTCATCGACTGTGTGCTCGGACTCGTCGACGTGAGCCGCATGCAGCGTGTGAAGGTGGTCGCCGACACGGGCAATGGCATGGTGGGGCCGATTCTGAAGCGGGTTTTTGATCAACTGCCCGTTGACCTGGTTGGCATGTATCTGGATCCCGACGGATCGCTGCCCAATCACGGGTTGGACCCGATGAAGGAAGAGAATCGCGCCGAATTGCAGCGACGGGTGGTGGAAGAAGGTGCGGCGATCGGCTTTGCTTTCGATGGGGATGGAGATCGGTTCTTTGCGGTCGATGATCGTGGCAAGTTCGTCCCGGGTGATTTTCTCACGGCCCTCATGGGTTGTTATCTCCTGGAGCGCGAGCCGGGGGCAAAGATCATCTCCGACGTACGTTGCTCATGGGTCGTGCGCGACCGGATCGAAGCCGGGGGGGGCGAATCTCTGGTCGAACGTGTGGGGCACTCCTATATCAAGCCGCGCATGTTCGAGGAAAATGCCGTGTTTGCCGGCGAGTTGTCCGGCCACTACTACTTCCGCGATTTCTTCGGTGCCGATTCCGGTATCGTGCCGGCCCTGATCCTGTTGCAGATGCTCTCTGACGGGGGCGGGGAGCCCCTGTCACGACTGCTGTCGTCGATCGAGGATCGTTACTTCATCTCCTGGGAGATCAACTCTCGTGTCGATGACCCCCAGGCGAAGCTCGATGAACTGGCTCGTCGCTATGGCGATGGCCGGATCGAGCGGATCGATGGGATTTCCGTCAGTTTCGACGACTGGCATTTCAATGTGCGTGCCTCCAATACCGAACCCCTCCTGCGGCTGAATCTGGAGGCCCTGACCCGACAGCGTATGGAAGAGAAGCGCGACGAGGTCCTGGCAATCATCCACGCCTGACACTGTGAATTATCTGCGTGGCCTCTCGGTCACGGCGCTGGCCACAGGTCTGACTTTTTGCCTCGGCTTTGCCAATCAAGCATTGCTGGCGCGCCTGCTGGGTACCGAGGGACGTGGTCATCTGGCTCTCGTCGCCACCAGTGTGTTGCTCGGCGGACTCCTTTTCGGGGAATGGCTCTCGCGCGGCAACGCCTACCACGCCGGACGTCAGCCGCAGCGCGTGGGTTCCATCTGGAAGAACACCACCTGGTATTGTCTGGCCCTGCTGGCCGGCACCGTGGGGATCACCGTCATCGTTGCTGGCACGTCCCTCGTGCCATGGGGCTGGCCTTTCACGCCCGTGCAACTGACCCTGGCGACGGCACTGATCACAGTCCTGGTCGCGCAACGCGGCTACAATGCGATTCTGCTGGGAAGCGACCGGCTGGCGCCCTATGCCCTGATCCCGCTCCTGTTTATCACGTGTTATCTGGTCTTCAATGCCCTGGCCCTGAGTTGGCTCGAGTTTGGACTGACGACGGTCCTGATCGCGTGGCTGGCGGCAGCAACCCTTGCCATGTCTGTGGCTGCGGCGTTTGCCGCTTCGCCCGGCGCAGTTGACGGTGGCTTGCTGCGATCCACCAGTTGTGTCGGGGGCCGCGGCGCCGTGTCGGCGACGCTCATCTTCCTGCTCTTTCGTAGTGATATCTATCTGGTCGAGCACTTTCTCGACGCACCGGCCCTGGGTGTCTATGCCATTGCCATCGTTCTGGCCGAGATGATTCAGCGGGGGCCAAATGTTGCCGGCGCTGTGTTGTTGCCCAAGGTGCTGCGTGGCGCCGACGATGATCACGCCACAAGCTTGGTCGTAGGTCGGTGGACCCTCCTGTTCAGTCTTCTCGTTGCCGGCATGGTCATCGTCGCAGGCCGACCATTGATCTACTGGTGTTTCGGGGATGACTACATCGGCGCCTATGGCCCCCTGGTGTGGATGCTGCCGGGCCTGGTGGCGGCGGGCTTTGCGTCCATCCTCAACACGAAACTGGCAGGACAGGGGTATCCGCCGGTGACGCTCTGGGGACCAGCTGTGGCATTGACGGTGAATGTCGCCCTCAATCTGGTTCTGATCCCGCGAGCCGGACTCATCGGGGCGGCTCAGGCTACGTCGGTTGCTTATATCCTGTGGGCGCTGATCGTGACAATCGCCTACCAGCGGCATACGGGATCTGGCTGGCGACAGCTGCTGCCAGGCTGAGATCTCGACAGGTAACCCCTGACAGGTCGGGAGTTCACCCACCGCTGCACGGCCCCTGAGGTTCGGGTTCTGACGCCTGGGGCCTGACCAAGGCGTTCTGTGAGAGGGCGGACCCATGTCGCCTCCAGAGCGGTGCCGGCATCTGTTGTGTAGTTTCTGAAGGCGCGATCTCCTCGTTTCAAGAGATCCTCCGCGGCGATCCAAGGTCGGTGAGTGCGCCGGTCTGAACGGCTCGGGATTCTGGCGGGGCGCCCACACGAACAACCGATCACATCCTGGAGGGTTGCCCGAGGGCGACGAACTGTCGATGAAGGTGCTTTGTCTGTCACACATGTATCCCTCCCATGTGACGCCGATGTATGGCTCTTTCGTGCACAACCAGGTGCGGTTCCTGCAGAACCATGTGGATATCGACGTCGTCTCTCCCGTGCCCTGGTGGCCCTTTCCCGGGGCCGGGCGCTGGAGTGCTTACCGTGGTGTGGCGAAGGCAGAGACACTGGATGGTGTGCACGTCGACCGGCCCCGATATTTTGGGGTGCCGCGCCGCCTGCTGCCGGACTGGACGTGGAAGGCGTTCGCCCGTTCGGTCAGACCTTTCCTGAGATTGCCACCCTCACTGATTCACGCCCATGCAGCTTATCCTGACGGCCTGGCCGCCCTCGAATTGGGGCGGCATTTCGGGGTGAAGGTCGTGATCACCGTCCACGGCTCGGATGTGAAGACCTTCCCGGAGCTGGGTCCGGGGTGGCGGCGACGTGTGGCGGCGGCGCTGAGGGGGGCCGATGGGGTCATCGCCGTGAGCCGCGAACTGGCTCAACGGGTGGCTGATTTCGGCGTGCCGGCGCAGAAAATCGAGCGGATCCCCAATGGCGTGGACAGCGACCTGTTTGCTCTGCCACAGGAGCGCGCTGCCGGGGTCCGAGAGTGGAGACTGCTATTTGTGGGTCGCTTCAATCCTGTGAAAGGACTGGAGGATCTGCTGCACGCCATGGCCATCCTGCGACGCCAACGGACCGATATCCGGCTGGATCTGGTTGGCGGCGATCCGTATTCGGGCACGGCGGCGCCCTATGTCGATCTCACCCGGCGTCTCGGTCTGGAAGACTGTGTGCAGTTTCACGGGTCGATTCCCATGGATCAGGTCCCGGAACGACTGGCACAGGCGGACGTCTTCGTATTACCGAGTCACTCCGAAGGTTTGCCTCTTGCCCTGCTGGAAGCACTGGCTACGGGCATGCCTGTGGTTGCGACACGCTGTGGGGGGCCCTCCGAGATCGTGACGGAAAGAATGGGCAGACTCGCCAACGTTCAGGATCCTGCAGGGCTGGCACAGGCGATCGGTGCGACACTGGATGGGTATGGAGACTACGATCGAGCCGCCATTCGTGAATCGACCGTTGCGGAATACGATTACCAGAGTGTTGCCGCCCGGATCCATGCGTTTTATGAACGGATCGTCGACGCGGGATGACGGATTCGCCTGAGCAGAAGATGGCCACGAAGGTCTGTCATCTGACGAATGTCCACAGTCTTTACGACCAGCGGGTATTCTACAAGGAGGCCCGCAGTCTGGCGATGGCGGGATATGATGTGACGCTCGTGGGGCCCGGGTTCGACGAGGAGGGCGGTTGTCGAGAAGGTGTCCGTGTCGTGCCGGTCCCGGTGCCACGATCGCTGCTCGGTCGCATGATGGGTCTCTGGCGCGTCATGCGGGCCGCCCTCTCAACCGGTGCCCGGCTCTACCATCTGCACGACCCTGAATTGCTCCCCGTGGGGGTCATGCTGCGCGTGCTGCGCAAGAGAGTGATCTACGACTGCCACGAGCACTTTTCGCAGACGGCCCACGTGCGCCGCTGGGTGCCCGGGATCCTGAGCGGGCCCCTCGCCTTCCTGCTCGACCGCGGTGAACCCCTGCTGGCCGGCTGGCTGGATGGTGTAATCGGTGTCGTCGAGGAGCAACACGATCGCTTTCGGAGAGTACCTTTTGAGACGGTGCGCAACTATCCTCGCCTGGAGTTATTTCCGTATCGGGAGATCCAGGCGACGAATTCTGATCGCTGGCTGCTCCACGTCGGTACATTATCCCGAGCCCGTGGCAGTCTCTTCCTGCTGGAGATGATGCAACATCTGCGCCGGACCCACCCGCAGGCACGGTTGCGTCTCATCGGCCGGTATCACGGGGCCGAGGAGCGGACCGATTTCCTGCGGGAGTTGGAGCGATCCGGGTTGCAGGATGTGGTGGACTGCCGGCCGGATGGCGTGCCTCATGATCGGCTGGCACAGATGATCCGAACTCACGAGATCGGGTTGTTGCCCACCCAGCCATCACCACCGAGCATGATGCCGTGGCTGCCGACCAAGTTGTTCGAGTATCTGGCCTGCGGTCTGCCGGTCGTGGCCAGCGCCTTGCCGGCGATCCGGCAGGTGCAGGGAGCACATGAATGGGGATCTCTCGTCGAGCCCGGTGAGGCAGAGGCGTATGCCGCCGCCATCGGTCATCTGCTCGACCATCCGGAGATGGCCATTGAGAAGGGTAAGAGAGGACGGCAATTGGTGGAAATGCAGTTCAACTGGCAGGTAGAGGCCGACAGGCTCACCGCGTTCTATGAGCGGATCCTGCAATCCTCGGCGAAGGATCAGTCCTTGTCATGACGAGTGTGGCTTACAGACGCCGTCTTCCTGAAATCGGCAAGGCTGCCTTCGGCGGCTTCATCCTGCTCCAGTGCCTGGCTGCTGCAGTCCTGCTCCTGCTGGGTCTGAATGTGAAGGTGGCGTTGCTTGCCGTCGTTGGCACAACGGTAGGGCTCATCTGGCTCGCCTTGCTACCACTGTATCCATGGTTGTCGGTGCCGCTGTTGATCGCTTCCACATCGCTGGATATCACGGGGCGACTCGTGCAGGAGACCCCCCTGGGGATTCCCGTGACCGGGTTCCACATCGCCTTCCTGCTGATGATCGCGTCGCTTGGGGCCAATGCCGCCCTGCGCCGACGGATCCACTTTCCCAAGTTCGAACTCTTTGGGCCGCTGGCACTCTTCCTCTTCCTGATCGCGTTGTCCCTCACCTGGTCCCCGAATCAACCCGAGGCGACGATCAGCTTCGTTCGCATGCTGATGCTGGCCGCATTCCTCTATCTGACCCAGGTCATGATCGAGACCCGTGCGGCGGTGACCTGTGTGGTGGTTTCGGTGGCAGTGTGTGTGGGGGCGGCCTCGATTCTCGGTGTCGTTCAGATGCTGACGGAAGAATTCTATCTGCCCGCCAGTTTTGTCATCGCCGTAGGAGCCAATACGCCGCGGGCGGCCGGGACCTTCCACAATCCCAACAGCCTGGGCACCTTCCTCATGGCAGGGTCTCTGTTCCTGGCCGCGGTGCTGCTCAACTATCGCATGGCCCGAACCTTTCGACTCCTGCTGACCATCAGCATTGGCATCGGCATCATGGGTCTGCTGGCGACATTCAGCCGGGCAAACTGGGTGGCCATGGCCGCGGGGGGTGTCTTCCTCCTCTGGGTCAGTGGAAAACTCCGGATTCGCTATATCCTGACCGCTCTGGCGGGCTTGGTGGTGACGTTGCTGGCATTGCAGAGTGTTCTGCCCGTTGCCGAATACGTCCTCACCCGCCTGTTTTCGATCTTCGCATTGCTCACTCAATTTGGTGAGACGGCCTACGTCTCGAGCTCGGCGCGCGTGCACTTCGTCGTGGCGGGTCTGGGCATGTGGCGCGATCATCCCCTTCTGGGAGCCGGCTGGCGGGCGTTTCCCGTGATTCTGGATCCCTACAAACCGGAAGGATTCCCTCACTGGATCCCGACGCGCGAGTGCCACACCCTGTTTGCCACGATTGTGGCCGAGTTGGGACTGTTGGGGCTGCTGGCGACCTGTTGGATCGCCTGGCGTGTGATCCGGCACGCCTACAGGGGCGTGCGCAACATGGAGGACGACTATCTGCGTGCCGTCCTGATTGGCCTGCTGAGTCTGTTCATCGGCTTCCAGGTCAGTCTCTGTTTCACCAATGACTTCACCAACAACTTTCTGTGGTTCTTCATGGGTATGACCTTTGCCGTGACCTCCATCTACCGGCGCCAGCGGCTGGCGAATGCACCCAGTCGCCCAACCGTCACTGGCGACGTGACATCCCCCGAGCCTCGATGAGCCGGATCGCCACGTGATCGGCGTCGACCTCCTGGCTCCCTTTTTCTGGGGCGCGGCAGCACTGATTAGTTATGCCTACGCCGGATATCCGGTCGTGTTGTGGCTGCTGAGTCTCGGGCGGCGTCCGAAGGCGGTTCAGGAAGATCCGGCGCAGTGGCCAACACTGACGCTGATTGTTGCTGCCTACAACGAGGGAACCGTACTGCACGACAAGCTGACGAACTCCTTTGCCCTCGATTATCCCGAGGGGCGTCTGCAGATCGTGGTGGTCTCCGATGGTTCCACAGACAACACCGATGAGGTGGCCCTCTCCTTCGAGGGGCGTGCCGATTACGTGTTTCTGCGGCAGCCGGAGAATGCCGGCAAGACGATGGCGCAGAATGCCGGGGTCAGCGCCGCCACGGGCCAGCTGCTCGTGTTCTCGGATGCCAACAGCATCTACCAGCCGGATGCCCTCAAGCAGTTGGTGCGACCCTTCGCCGAGGAGCGCGTTGGCTGTGTCTGCGGCGAGCTGCGCTACGTGAACTTGCAGCGGGCCGGGGCAGGCAAAGGTGAGGGCGCCTACTGGCGCTACGAGCAATTCCTGAAGCGACGCGAGTCTCTGCTGGGTTCGCTGGTGGGAGCCAATGGGTCGATCTACGCCATGCGACGAGAGCTGTTTGAGCCCCTTGGCCCGGCGGTGATCTCCGACTTCATCATGCCCATCCGTGTGCGCTTGGGCGGACATCGGGTGATCTACGAGCCGGGCGCCGTCGCGCACGAGGAGACGGGTGTGGGGTTTGGTGATGAATTTCAGCGCCGCCGCCGGATCGTGGCGCGTTCCGTCTACGGTCTGTGGAAGGAACCGGGCGCATTCAATTTCTTCCGGCATCCGCTCTTCACCTTCCAGATCCTGTCACACAAGGTGCTGCGCTGGTCGGTGCCGGTCCTGATGATGTACATGCTTCTGAGCAGTCTCTGGCTGGCTGTCGACGGGCAGGCACCCTACGTGGAACTGCTGGCCCTGCAAGGCGTGTTCTACTTCTGCGCGATGCTGGGTTGGGCCTTCCCGCGGGGACCGGGCCGGATCGGATTGTTCTACGTGCCGGCTTATTTCTGTGCGATCAACTACGGCGCCCTGCGGGGATTGCTGGCAGCTTTCCTCGGACAGCGCCACAGTGTCTGGAAGACGGTGGAGAGGTAGATGTCTCAGCTCTGGGTCCTCATCCTGCTGGCGATCAGTGACTTCATCGGGATCAATCTGGCTACGATTGCCCTGCTCTGGATGAAGCACGTGGGCGGTACGCTGGCGACGGTGTTGCGTAGCTGGCAGCGCATGTATCCGGACAGCACGCCGAGTTTCTCCTATGTCCTCGACTTCTATCTGTGGGATGCGCTGCCCCTCATCTACATCATCTGGGCCCTGCTGTTCACCTTCCACGGCCTGTATCGGATGGGTCAGTCGAGGTCGCGCCTGGATGAGGCGATCGATGTGCTCAAGGTCATCACGCTGGGCACGGTCCTGCTGTTCATCGCCACCTTCGATCTGAGTGATGTGAGCTTCACGCGCGCCCTGGTGGGGTCCTACTGGCTGGCCCTGGTCGGCCTCGTGGCGGGTGGGCGTATCGTCGTGCGCACCTTGCAGCGACGCTTACTGGCCTCCGGTATCGGCCGCTGCCGGGCCGTCATCGTTGGCACCGACGAGCGTGGCGAGAGGTTGTTGCAGAATCTGGTGTCTTCGCCGGCACAGGGATACGAGGTGGTCGGGTTTGTCGATCCCTCGCCCGAGAGAGCGGCAGATGGTCCCCAGCGCATCGGTGACGTCGACGTGCTGGGCGGACTCAACGACCTGGCGCAGATCCTGGGCAATCGCAGCGTCGAAGCGGTCCTCATCGCTCTGACGTCGAACAGCCACGAAGATGTGATGCGGATCATCGAGGCCAGCGGTGGCCCGGGCACAGCCGTGAGTTTTTCCATCACGCCGGATCTCTACGACATCGTCACCGGTCACGTGCGCACGAACCAGATCTACGGCGTGCCCCTCATGGAACTGCAGCCGCAGTTGATGGCGCCCTGGGAGGCGGCGGCCAAACGGCTGATCGACGTATCGGTGGCTGTGCTGATCCTCGGGGGACTGTCGCCCTTGTGGGTGCTGACGGCGCTGTTGATCCGTCTGTCATCACCGGGCCCGATTCTGTTCCGCCAGGAACGGGTGGGTCGCAATGGCCGAACGTTCGAGATGTATAAGTTCCGTTCCATGGTGATGGAGGCGGAAGACGGGACCGGCCCCGTCTGGGTGAAGACGGAAGATCCCCGGGTCACGACGATCGGGCGAATCCTGCGGGCGCTGCACCTGGATGAGATCCCCCAGTGCCTGAATTTCCTGCGCGGCGATATGAGTCTGGTCGGACCACGACCGGAGCGGCCGTATTTCGTCGATCGCTTCAAGCAGGAGATCCCATTCTACATGCGCCGATTCAATCTCAAGCCGGGTCTGCTCGGTTGGGCCCAGTCCAAACACGAGTTTGATCTGGATGCCACGGATGTTACCCGGATCGCCGCTGAACGTCTCGAATACGATCTCTACTACATCGAGAACGCTTCCCTGCTGCTGGACTTCAAGATCATGGTGCGCACGATCTGGTTCGTCCTGGCCGGCAAGAGCACGCGCTAGCGCCCTCTGGAGACCCTCTACCGCACCAACACCAGCTTGCGACTCTGGGTGTGGTCACCGGCCTCGAGTCTGTACAGATAGACGCCGCTGGCCACCGGTTGCCCGGCGCGATTGCGCGCATCCCAGCGCGCCTGGTAGATCCCGACCACGTGGGTCTCATCTACGAGATCTGCCACGACCTGTCCCGACAGATTGTATACGCGCAGCCTCACCCGAGCCTCAGCGGGGATGGCATACTCGATCACTGTCTCGCTGTTGAAGGGGTTGGGATAACTCTGGGCCAGGGCAAAGGCAGTCGGTGTCTCGGCTTCATCGAGGATGGCCGTACGCGGTGAGGCGCCCCGCAGACGCAGGTCGTCCACGTACACACGGGCCGAGAAGTCGCCGCCGATGGTGATTTCGGCGATCGGTGCGGCGCGGCCAAATCGACGCAGCGGAATCTCCACCCGCTGCCACTCTTTTACCGTCGGGTCGATGAGACGCTCCTCGATCAGGTCGATGAGGTGCCCAGCCATGTAGATGTTGAGATCCTGACCATTGCGCCAGTCCAGGGGGCCTGGATGGAAGGCGAAGCTGAGCCGATCGAAACGGGTCGGGTCCATCGGTTCGGGAGGTGTGAATCGCAGCACCCAGTCCCAGTTGCCGCTGTTGGTGCGGAAGGAAGCCGATACAGCACCGGAAAAGACGAAGAGATCCTCCTGCAGATCGTACGTGCGATCTTCCAGCCAGGTCTTGTTGGCGACCCGCCAGCCCGGAGCCAGCTCCTCGTCGAAGATGACCAGATCCTCCTGCTGATGGGCCGGCAACACGGCAACGGGCCACTCCAGGCGGATGTCATGGGACCCCTCTGCATCGGTCTGCTGGATGTGCACACGGATCTGCTTGAGTCCGGGGCGCAGATCCGGTGGTGCTGCCATGCGGAATTGCAGACGCATGTCATCGCCACCGGCCGGTTGCAGGGCAACTTGCGAGGGGCCACCCAGATCGCTGAGATCGGCGGTCACCACAGGCGGTCCCGCATCGGGAGCCAGACGCTCAATATGCACGAGGGCGTCGAGGGCCAGCTGCGCACCGACGGTGAGGGTGTCGGGCAGACTGTGGCGACCCCAGTCTGCTGCCAAGGGACCGTGTTCGATCTTCAGGATCAGCCGATTGCCCAGATCGCTGCTCAGGTAAAGGGCACCCTCATCATCGGTGATCAGACCATTGGGATATCCCCAGACATCCTCCACTTCCACACCCGTCTGAAATCCCGTGACGAAGTCGGCGATCCGGCTTCTGCTACCATCTGGTTCAGTGAACAGGGCCACGACAGAGTAACCCTCGATCGGCGCCAGCTTGGCGTGGCCCGCGTGCAGGGCCACGAAGGCGGCATTGCGGTATTTGGCCGGAAACTGCCCATGATCGTAGAAATGGATCCCCATCGGCGCCGTATGAGCCGGCACCAGTGCCGCCGGTCGCTGCATGGTGGCGACCCGGGCCGAGTCGAGAGCGGTGATGGGCAGAATCTCGTCGCGATAGGCGGGGATCGTGAAGTCCGCCCACACCTGGTATCCGTAGGCGAAGGGAATCCCATAGAAGCCACCATCGCGGATGACGTCGATCCACTCCGGTGGCGCGTCGATGCCTTCCAGGTCGTGGCCATTGTTCGTCCCCCACAACTGGCCGGTCACAGGATGGATGTCCATGCCGATGACATTGCGCACACCATTGGCGAAGACCCGGCGCTCGGAGCCATCCAGGTTGAATTGAAGGATGGCACCACGTTCCGTATCGCGGTTGCGACACAGGTCACAGGGCCAGCCCACACCCAGATACATCTTGCCGGCGTCTTCGTCGATGACGAGGGTGCGTGTAGAATGGGAACCTGTGGACGGGATATCGTCGACGAAGATCTCTCGCTCCTCGAAGAGACCGTCACCGTCCTGATCGCGATACTTCAGGATCCGGGGCCGATCACCGACATACAGATCCCCATTGTAGAATTGCAGACTGTGGGGGCGCTCGAAGTCCGTGGCCACGACGATGGCTTCATCGGCGACGCCGTTGCCGTCACGGTCCGGCAGAGCGACGATCTCATCGTCATCCATGTCGGCCACGTGCAATACGCCGTTGGCATCGAAAGCCATGAAACGTGGGCGACGCACCGATTCAAAGGCTGCGTATACACTGACCCGGAATCCTGGCGGCAGATTCAGTCGCAGATCCTGGGGCACGTGGCTGAATTCGGGCGGCACGTGCACGGGCACTGAGACCAGTCCCAGATCGACACTCGGTGTCAGCCTGAAGGTGCCAGGAGGGTAGTCGTCTTGTGCAGTTGTCGTCGTCGGGGTGCTGAGGATCAGCGTGAGGCAGATCCCCAACAGGGCGAGCAAGGACAAGGCGGGTCGGATGCGGGGCGAAGGCATGGACGTCTCCCAGGTTCTTTCCAGGCGGATCTGTGTTGCAGACGGGTGCGAACGGCGGTCCTTGACAGGACGCTGGTTGGATCGCGGATCACCAACAGGAGCGATTGATGGCGGTAGATCCGCGTAGAGCCACAGCCGGTGAGGTTAGTGCCCTGTTATGGAATGATCCAGAACTTCACACTGCTTATTCCCTGACAGGGCACGCATGAGGACCGACGAGGATGAGTTCGGGCTCGCCGTGCGGCGACTCAACGGCTGGCGTAGGACTTGAGACGGGTGATGTGCTGGGTCACGGCCTGCGTTCCATAGGCCATGGGGCTGCCGACATTCAGGAAACGATAGCCCCAATCGATCTTCTGCTCGATCTCGTCGACATCCACCAGGGTGGTTCCCACGACGATCCCGGTACCTTCCAGGCGTTTGGGCACTTCCTCCATCATGCGCTGGACTTCCGGTGATCCGGTCTTGCCCATCAGGCCCAGTGACGCAGACAGGTCGAGGGGGCCCACGAGGATGATGTCGATGTTCCCCACGGCGGCGATGGCATCCAGATTGTCCCAGGACTGCTGCGATTCCATCTGGCAGATCAGCAGGGTCTCGTCATTGGCCGTCTCGATGGTCTCATTCCAATCCTGGCCGGCGATCCGCGTCCACATAGGTGAGACGCCGCGATTGCCAATAGGGGCGTAGTGGGCCGCATCCACGGCGGCTGCAGCTTCTTCGGCCGTATTCACCTGAGGAACCATGACCAGCACGGCGCCCACGTCATAGGCCTTCTTGATCAAGGCCGGGTCGTTGTTGGCGACGCGAATCATCGGGGCCACGCCGCGTTGCCGCGCCAGCACGGGGATCGTATCCAGTGCTTCTGAGCCATACGGCATGTGTTCGGTGTCGATCCACAGGAAGTCGATTCCCGTACCCAGGGTCGGCCCGGCGATGTGGGGCGAGAAGGCGGCCAGACCGGTGCCGAAGACGACCTGTCCATTGGCGAGTTTCTGTTTGATCGAATTGGGATACATGGGGATCTGTCCTTGGTCCGGCCCGGTCAGAGGCTCTGCAGACTGTAGAGGATGAACAGGCCCAGGCCGATGCGATACAGAGCGAAGGCGTGGGTGCCGAAACGTTCGAGAAAGCGTAGCAGGGCGCCGATACTGAGGTAACCACTGACTGCGGCGGCGGCGATGCCGAGGACGAGGCTGCGGATCCCATCGGCGCCCGGATCGGCGGCGAGCAGATCGATCAGCTCAAACAGACCGCTGCCGGCGATGGCAGGCAGTCCGAGGATGAAGGAGAAACGCGCGGCCTGATGGCGGGACAGGCCCACGAATAGACCCCCCATGATGGTGGAACCGGAGCGCGAGCAACCGGGAATCAGCGCCAGGGCCTGACACCAGCCGATGAGGTGGATACGCCAGAAGGTCAGTTGACCCAGGTCGCGATCTCGCTTGGCGAGGCGTTCTGCCAGCAGCAGCAGCAACGCGAGAACGATGAGGGCCGCCGAGATCACCCGCAGATCTCGCAACTCGGTCTCGATGTAGTCCTTGAAGCCGAGGCCGAAGACGACGATGGGCAACGTGGCTGGCACGATGGCCCAGGCCATCATCGTATCCGGGGTGCGTCGCAGATCACGATGGATCAGGCCATCGATTGCTGCCATCGTCAGCCGCCGAATGTCGGTGGCGAAGTAGACGAAGACGGCCAGCAATGTGCCCAGCTGAATGGCGGCCGAATACGCGGCACCTGGATCACCCCAGCCGAGAAAGTGCGGGACAATACGCAGATGGGCCGTCGAGGACACGGGCAGGAACTCGGTGAGTCCCTGCACGAGGCCCAGGACGATGGCCTGGAAGGATGTCATGGGTGAGGACAGATCAGTCATGGGCGTTCAGGAGCCTGTCCGAGTATCCCATTTGGGCTGCGTCCGCGTCATTGTCGCCGCTGATCTGCGTTGCGCTTCTCTCTCTGAATTACCCAATTCAGATCGTTCGCGCGCCTTGCCATCGACAACAATGACACGCCCTCGCCGGTCAAAGCGAATACCCGGACAGGCTCCAAGAGTAGCCCCGGCACCCGGAGCAGACAAGATGAAAGGCTCAGGCTACACCGTCAGGCGACGGCATTCGAGATAATATCGTTTCTCTTCCGCTTCGCCGAGGGAGAAACTCTTGCGGGGCAGGGGGCCGTCGGCAATGATCGTCGGAAACAGGGCGTGTTTGCCGATGACCTGTGACACGAGTCCCACATTGCCGGCTTGTGAACCGATGCGTTCGGTCGTTTCGACGCCATGGATGTAGTCGACCTGCAATTCACCGTGTTCACGTCCAAAGCCGGTGAGGAATTCCTGCAGCGACACCGCCTCCAGGACGCGTGCTGGCTGGTGGATGGTGAGGATGCCCTGATGCCCGGCGCCATCTCTGCCACCGGCAACCCAGGGCAGGTGGTGGTCGTCGCTCTCGTCCAGTGCGGCACATAGTTCGTGCCAGGTCCCGCGGTCGCTGACGGTGTCGATCTCGACGCGCGACCCCTGGCTGCGATAGTAGTCGGCCATGGCGGCAAGCAGGGCCTTGTGGTCGGCATTGAAGACGACGCGGTGGATTGGCTCGAAGCTCAGGCCGTCGTCGTAGAGGTTGACCAATTCGACCAACGCGTGTCGGGCGGGGTGATCCTGCACGGCCTCCAGACCGCCGGCGTCACGCTTGATCTCCTCCCAGACCTCGCGGGCCGTGGCGAAGGAGTGGTTGCCATCTCCCATGGCATACAGCAGGGGATGGGCACCGGCGCCGGACACATCGGCGGCCTTCAGGTCTCGCAGTGCCTGAATGACGCGCCTGATCCGATCCTGACCGGTCACGCGCCAGCCGCGCACATGGCCGCCACCCAGCATCAGGGGCGTGTCGTAGGCCAGGGGCAGCGATTCGCGCGCGAGGGGTTCGATCACCGTGCGTTCGGGATCATCGATCAGGACAAGGATGTGGGGTGTTTCCAGGGGCGCCCCGCGGCGAACCTCGATCCGGGGTGGCAGACGCTCCAGGACGGTACCCTCCGTGGTCCGGATCAGTGTCGTGGCATCGGCAGCGTAGGAGTACTGCTCGAGATCCAGGGCGACGATCAGGCCGTGTCTGGCCTGCGTATGCGGCGTCTGCCGCTCGACGAGGACAAAGCCCGGTTCAGCTCCTTCGAGCAGGCCCTGGGCCACATAGTGGTCCATCGAGGCGCGGACCGACTCGATCCGACGGGGACGGTCCTTCGCGTGCAGGAAGACCTCCGGATAGATCAGTTGCAGGCTCGATGGAGCGTCTCCGGCCAGGTCGGCGACCTGCTGCCAGTAGTCGGGATTCGACGTATGCTGGTCACAGGCGATGACGGCCCACTTCTCCAGATCCAGATCGGCCTTGGGCAGCAGAATACGGGGTACGGCGAGGGCGATGTCGTCGTAACGCATAGGCCTTGGATTCAGTGAGGGCGCACAGGAGGATCAACAGGGTGGTGCTCGAGTGTAGAGGCGCCCGGGGTCGACGGCAAGCGGCCGATAGATTGGGGAAGACTGGGAGCAGTCCAACGAGGTGGTCGGTCCGGCGGGCCACCCCGACACAGTTGTTCAGGAACCGGCTGCTCAGGCGTACTCCCACGCAGCGGCCTATCTTGCTCCCGTGCCCCCCGCTACGGGCGGCTGGACCTTGAAGGGAGACGTCTCAGATGATCAGTGACCAGGACATCCAGCGATACCTCGATGATGGCGCCACGACGATCGACACGCCCCTGACGGATGGGCAGATCGAGGCGGCCGTGCAGGCTCTGGATTGCCTGGTGCCACAGAGACCGGGTAGTTTCCGGTCGTCGGCGACCTGCAACTACGACGATGAGGCCATCCTGGCGATCATCCAGCATCCGTTCTTCGAGACCGTCGCCTGCCAGGTCCTGGACACGGATGCCGTCCACTTTCTGCAGACGGCGATCATCGCCGCTTATCCGCAACCGGATACGGCCTTCAGCTTCGATCAGCACATCGACATGCAGTATGCGCTCAGCGATCTGCAGGCCTCACCGCGACGGGTCGTGTGCAGCTTCTTTCTCTGGCTGACGGACGTGGAGATGGATCGGGCGCCGATGATGTACCGGCCTGGGAGCCACCTGCCCCTGGCAGCACATTGGGAGAAGATGCCTGACCTGATCTCCCAGATTCCGCGAGTGAACGGCATGAAACTCGCGGATCTGCCGGCCTTCGACTACGCCGAGCCTGAACCCTTGCTGGCCACGGCGGGACAGGTGTCGGTGCTGACGACGGGCATGGTCCATGGTGCCTCCGTCAATACGGGCACACAGGTGCGCAAGGCGCTGGTCATGACCTGGCACGACGCAGGCGGGTCGTGCGGATTGCCGGTGGCGCAGGAAGAAGCCAAGCGCGCCTATGATGAGGTGCTGCGGAAACGACTACGACCGGAGCGGGCGCACATTGTACGTCCGACCCCGGCCGATTCAATCTCTGCAGCCATGTGACGACCGACGCCCGAATCGAGCGTCGTTACGCGGCCTCACGGTTTCCGCCACGCTGATCCAGATAGCCATGCAGCATGGTCAGCGCGATTGATTCTGAGTAGATGAAGACGCGACGCATGTCGTCGAGCATGTCCAGTTGCAGACTGCTCATGCGCGCTGCATCGGATCCCTCGTCCTGCAGACGGTCGTAGTGCTGGGCCCGGGTCTGCCGTAGTTCACGTTCCAGCTCCGGCTTGTTGCGCACGACCGTGCGGGCCATTTCCGCGTCACCGGCGTTGAAGGCCGACAGGGCGGTTTCCATGTTGGTCAGCACTTTCTGCGCGTAGGACTGCAGACCTTCCAACCCGAAACCGTCACTGCCCACATTCTGATCGCGCTTGCGTTCCATGAGTGAGAGGAAATCCTTGCGCAGCAGTTCCTCCAGATGGGCCAGACTGGTGCCCACATCCAGCAACTGGGTGGCAAAGGTCGATTGCTCCTCGCTCAGATTGCAGCGGGACACCTGGATCAGATACCTGTCGATCTGCTCGTCCATGGAGCGGGCCATCTTGCCGCGCTCAGTGATGTCATCGGCTTTGGCTGCGTCGTCTGTAATGAAGGCTGGCAACACATCACCGAGGATCTCGTGTACCAGCCGGCCGAGCCGCAGCAACTCACCACGGGACTGTTCCAGGGCCACCGAAGGCATGGCCAGCAATGCAGGATCAAGGTGGACGGCCGTCCACTCCGGCGCCGCACCAGAGACGACATCCCGCTCCTCTTCCACTTCGGGGATGAGTCGTTCCACAAGACGGGCAAACTGCGCCCCAAAGGGCAGCAGGATCAGTGTATTGGCGATGTTGAAGATGGTATGCGCATTGGCGATCTGTCGCGGTGTGTCGGCCGCCAGCCGTGCCGTGCCGCTCAGCTGTTCAGAGGCCGGTGACAGATAGGTGACGAGCATGACCAGCTGGTCGATGAACCCCACCCACAACAACACGCCAACGATGTTGAACAATACGTGTACGAGACTGGCACGTACGGCATTTCGCGGTTTGCCCAGAGAGGCGAGCATGGCCGTGACACAGGTACCGACATTGGCACCAAAGATCAGTGCGATCCCGGCATCGAGGCCGATCAGTCCCTGGGAGGCCATGGCGATGACAACACCCGTCGTGGCCGACGAAGACTGCACCAGACCCGTGAAGACCGCGGCAACCAGGATGCCCAGGGCCGGGTTGCCCATCTTCACCATCAGGTCGAGGAAGGGCTGGTAGGTGCGCAGCGGGCTCATGGCATCACTCATGACACTCATGCCAAAGAAGACGAGCCCCAGGCCCATGATCATGGCACCATACTGTTTTTTCGTGTCACTCTTGGACAGAAACAGCAGACCAAACCCACCGGCGATCATGAGCAGGGCGAGTTTCGTGACCTTGAAGGCGACGATCTGTGCGGTCAGGGTCGTGCCGATGTTGGCGCCGAAGATGATGCCCACTGCCTGTGAGACCGACAGGATGCCAGCGGTAATGAACCCAACGGTCAGGACCGTCGTCACCGATGACGATTGGATCACGGCCGTGACCACTGCGCCGGTGAGGGCACCCATGTAGCGATTGGTCGTCAACCGCGCCAGGATATCCTTGAGCCGATCGCCGGCCAGGGCCTTGAGGCCATCCGACATCTGTTCCATGCCGAAGAGGAAGAGGGCCAGGCCGCCAAGCATGCTCATGCCCATCGTCCACACGTCGAGGCCACCGCCCGAGCCGGTGCTGGCACTGGCGGCAGCGAAGGCCGCCGTGGGGAGACTCAGCAAGGCGATGGCGCGTGCGGTATTCCTGTAAGAGGTCATGGTTGGCATCTCCTCAGTTCCCGTCCCGCAGAGACAACACGGGGCAGGGGCAGGCGCGGATGACGTGATCGGCGACGGAGCCAAGCAGGAAGCGCTTGAAACCTGAGTGACCCCGAGTGCCGATGACGACCAGATCTGCCTTCTCTTTGCGCGCCTGGCGCACGATCTCATCACCCGGCAGGCCCGGTAGGATCCGGGTCTCGATCTTCGGTTTCGCCTTCTTGGCGTGTTTGCCGATGAATTCTGTCATCATCCCCGTCGCGGCCTCCTCCATATTGCGGAAGAGCTTCTTGCCCAGCTTGCGGGAGGAGTAGAATCCGGGGGCTTCGGCCGGCACGTGCAGGACATGGAGGAACAGGACCTCGGCTTCCAGCGCCGTGGCCAGAACGATGGCCTGACGGACGGCGGTGGCGGAGGCATCGGAGAAATCGACAGCGACGAGAATCTTCTTCATCGGAGGACTCGCTCAGGAGGGCGGGGCCGATGCAATCCGATCGAACCCACCGCAGGGGGGTGTCGCGAGAGTACGGGAAATGTAGCCGAATCTGGTCTCTGGATAAATCCCCATACTCTAAATCGTTGGCTTGTGACGATCTGCTGCTGTGATCAGTCACGTCGGCAGGCTGTCACCCAGTACACGGGGCCGCAGTCGTAGTAGGTGGGTGCACCCAATTCGCCCGATGTGGAATCGATGGGCCAGGCGATCAGACGGCCATCGGTGGTGCTGCCGGCGGCATACAGGAATCGACTGTCGGGGCTGATCGCCATGGGACGCGGATTTGGGTCGGCCGGTGTTCTGCTCGCCGCCTCCAGAGAGCCATCCTCTGCCACGCGGTATCCGGCGATCGAATGGTGACCCCGATTGCCGGCGTAGAGGAAGCGCCCATTCGGCGTGAGGTGGATCTGCGAGCAATGGTTGGTGTCGGTGAAGTCCGCCGGCAGTGTGGGCAGCGTCTGTCGGGGGGTGAGCGTACCTGCCGTCTCATCCACATCCCACACCGTCACACTCGATCCCTGCTCGCCATCGGTGAAGGCATAACGACCGGATGGATGGAAGCAGAGGTGCCGGGGACCCTCGCCGGGCCCGGGAGACACCCGGGGGGGGTCATTCGGAGTCAGCTGGCCCGTCCGGGCGTCGAAGTGGAACTGGAACACGGTGTTGGCTTCGGCCACATGAGGAACGAAGGCGAAGCGATTGCTCGCATCGGTCTGGATGTAGTGGGCGCACTGGTCCGTCGGCACCTGCTGCGTGCGGGCGCCACCCAGCGTCCCGGCATCGATCGGATCGACGGTGACCATGCCATCCGAGTAATAGGCGGCCAGCAGGAAACGACCGGTACGATCCGTCGACATCTGGCAGGCGCTGGCCCCCATGTCAGTCTGTCCCGTCTGGGTCAGTGTGCCATCGTCATCGATTGTGTAGCTGCGGGCCAGGTGGGCGCCATCGACCGTGACGCAGGCATAGAGTTGGCGGCCATCCGGTGAGACGGCCAGGGGACCCGGGCCGCCGTCCAGATCGACATGTGATGCGGGCCGCAGACGCCCATCCTCATCGATGACTTCGACGGTGATCCGGGGCTGCTCGCCGGACAGACTGGAGATGAGAAAGTCGGTCATGATGTGGTTGCTCCTCCAAAGGCATGGTCGATATGGTCGTAGACCCGCACTTCGCAGAGGCGGGCATGATCCAGGCCGTGTGTTGCCTGCGCCGTCAGACGCACGGCGTCCACCGTGAGGACCGAGTCCAGGTCATGGCGCACGAGTCGTCGATAGTTGTCTTCCACCTGCGCCACGTTCTGCCATGTGCCGGAAATCTCCACCTCCAGCTGATAGGTGCGGATCGTCTCCGACTGGGGGCGGCCATATTCCATGCGGTCCACGTAGGCATCCGAATGACTCAGGGTGAGCACGCGGTGCAGCCCCGTGTCGAAGATCAGCTGCACCTGGGCCACGTCCACCGCCTGGTCCCAGCGCAATTCCAGCCAGGCGGGCAGACCGTCTTCCGGGTTGCTCATCCAGCGATGTGTCCCTGGCGGGGCATGGTCCGGGTGCGCACCGTCTTCGCCGTGTACGCAGCGGGTCTGTCCGCTCAGGATATTCGCTGCCTCGCCGCCCACCTGCTGGCTCGAGGCCGAGACCGTCGCGCTGCGGGCCAGATCGACCGGATCGTCATTGCTGCAGCCAATCAGGTAGGCATCATCGCGCAGCAGTTGTCGCTGAATGGTGGCGATCGCTTCGGGATCATCAGCCAACTGGCTCGCCGGCTGATCGTGCAGGGCGGCATAGGCGGCGGCCGTACCCGTGCCCTGGCCAATGACAGCACAGGTGGCCATCACCCGTGTGGAAGAGAAGCCGATGTGTGTGGCGGAGATGTTGCGCCCCGCGAACATGAGATTGTCCACATTGATGGAGACACAACTGCGCAGCGGGATGTCATACAGGTAGGGGGGTTTGGGCTGATGACAGGGGGCCAGATTGATGGCATCGACCCCCTCGGGTGGATGCGTATCGAGGGACCAGCCGCCGAAGGCGATCGTGTCATCGAAGCGGCGGGCAGCCAGAATGTCATTCTCCGTCAGGATGTGCTGGCCGATGAAACGACGACTCTCCCGTTTGCCGGGCAGGAAGCTGAACCAGTCCAGGGCCCAGTGGTCGGCCCCATGATCGCCACCATTCTTGATGTGGTCCCAGACGCCCAGCATGATGGCGAGCAATTCATCACGGATGGTTTCGTTGTCCTTCACCGTGTCCAGGACGCCACCCCATTCCGCCCACCAGTAGCCGTATTCAAGGCCCCGATCGACGCCATCGGCCGCGTGGGGGCGCAACCGCAGATCCTCTTCGGTGAACTTTCGTACCCAGGCGGGGGCAACGAAAGGGACAGGTTTGTCATGGCGGCGTGCCTGGAACAACAGCGTCGAGCCGAGGCTCTTGTCGTCGGCCGTCTCCTGCGCCTGGGGTTCGGAGAATTCGGACCTGGCTTCGCGGCCTTCGCGGTAGGTGGCCCCCGCTTCCAGTCCGAGGCGCCCGTCGCCAGTGCAGTCGACGAAGACCTTGGCCGAAATGTCGAAGCGATCCTCCGTCGATTGGCGGATCGCGCTGGCCGACACGATGTGACCGTCCTGGGTTGTGGCGCCATCGACAGCCGTATTCAGCAGGAGGGTCAGATTTGGCTCGACGCGACACAGGTCGTAGAGCACGAGATCCAGCATCGAGGCGGAGCGTTGCGGATTGTGAACACTCGTCTCCAGACGCACTTCCTCGATAATCCCGCCCTCACGGGCTTCGACCGACATGGCTTTGCCACGGCTACCAGAGGCATCGGCGCCGACGATATGCATGCGAACCTCTGATGAGGCATTGCCGCCGAGGACCGAGCGATCCTGACAGAGAATGACACGGGCGTCACTGCGGGCCGCGGCAAGGGCGCAGGGAACACCTGCCGGTCCGCCACCGGCGACCAGCACATCACAATCCAGTTCATGGGTCTGTAGAATGGACATCGGATTCCTTCAACCGGCCGCCACCGGCGGCATTGGGAGTTTCAGTCTAATGTGTCAGTCTAGTGTGTCTGGGCGCGCGACATCCTGGCCGGGGATCGATGATGTCTCGTGGCCACGCAGGCGATCCCACAGCACCGTCAGCACACCGGTGACGCGCAGGACATAGGACAGTGCGCTGAGCAGGATGAAGACGGCCAGTTGTTCATCCGACAGCTGCAGATAACCGAACAGCACATCATACAATGCTTCCCGGATCCCCAGGCCATTCGGTGTCAGCGGCACCAGGATCGTGGTCATGTCGACGAGGGGAATGAACAGAAAGCATTCCTCGAGGAAGAGGCTGCCCGAGACGCCGAAGATGAGGAACGCAGTACCGATGATGGCGATCAGATGGATCGTCAGTGTCACGAGCGCCGTGAGGACCAGACTTGGTGCGTGCGTGCGGTAGAGGTAGATAGACTGCCGGATCTCGGACAGTCGGTGCGCAATACGGGTCCCGAGCAGCCGCGAGATCGGCTGCCTGAGTGGAGCCGACAGCCGCTTGCTGAAGGAGAGGCTGATGCAGAGGATGACAATCGCCGCCAGGCCACCCACGACCGGATAGAGATTGTACCCTGCCACGCTGCCGCCGAGGGCAACCAGCCCACCGAGGCAGAAGAGGATCCACCCCAGCAGATACATCACTTTGCAGACCCACGTTGCTCCCCACACGACAGAAGGGTTGGTGCTGCGACTCAGCAGATACCCCCGCACGATATCGATGGCGACACTGGATGGCAGGAAGGTCGAGTAGAAAGAGCCGGTAAAATGACACTTGAGCGTGTGCAGCAGGCGAATGTCGGGTGACTGGGCTCGCACCAGGATCCAGAGTCGAAATGCCTGGAGAGACATGATGGTCCATGTCATCAGCACAACGAGAGGGATCGTCCACCTTGCCGTGGTCTGATAGGCGTTGGCCAGCCCCGCCAGGTCGATCTTGCGAAAGATCCAGTACAGCAGCAATCCGGCCAGCAGGTATCTGCCGGTGCTCAGGAGGGCGGGGGGAAGCTTAAACGGGAACGGCACTCGAGGGCCTTGTTGTTAGAGGGGGCGCCACGTACCGGGCCATATGGAAGGGGAAGATACTCCCAAGATCGGCGTCGCGTCATGCCCCGCAACGTATTAACATTTCAGCCATGCGTAATAATCTGATCATGACAGGCGAGGTGATGGCTTCAGGCGAAGGGCGCAATGGATGGGTACGTCCGTTGTGGGCCTTCCTGGTCTGTGTCTCCTCTGCCCTATGCGTCTGTGTGCCGTCCCTCTTTGCCCAGAGCCAACCGATGACGACACCCACCGACAACAACACATCCCTTCCTGATTTTGACTCCCTCTGGGACTATGGTGATGCGGCGGCGACGCGGAAGCAGTTTGAATCGATCCGTGCCCGGACGCCGGATGCCCCTGCCTCTTACCGGTTGCAGCTGCTGACGCAGATCGCCCGGACGCATGGCCTGGAGGGGGATTTCGATGCGGCGCACGCCCTTCTGGATGAGGTGGAAACGGCCCTTGCCCAAGCCCAAGTCCAGTCACCGAGTGTCGAAGGTGTGCGTTATCTACTGGAGCGAGGCCGCGTGCACCGATCCGGTGGCGCCGCCGACAAGGCGCGCCCCCTCTTTGAGCAGGCCTTTGACATGGGGCAGCGTGTCGGCGCCGACTATCACGCCATCGATGCGGCCCACATGGTGGCGATCACCGTCGATTCGACGGATACACGTCGCCAGTGGAGTCGCCGCGGCATCACCATCGCCGAGGCGTCATCGGAGCCACGTGCCCGCCACTGGCTGGGGTCGATCTACAACAACCTGGGATGGGATTATCACGGTGCCGGTGAATTGGATACGGCACTGGAGTTGTTCGAGAAGGCCCTGACAGCGCGACTGGAAGAGAAGGAACCAGGGCCGGTCTCCATCGCGCGCTGGTGTGTGGCGCGGGGTCTGCGCTCGCTGGATCGATGGCAGGAGGCGCTCACGATCCAGCAGCAGCTACTGGCCGAACACGAGGCGGCCGGTACCAGCGATGGTTATGTCAGTGAAGAACTCGGTGAGCTGTTCCTGGCTCTGGGCGAGGCCACGCAGGCGGCGACCCACTTTGCCGAGGCCCACCGCCTGCTGTCGCAGGACAGCTGGTTCGTTGCCAACGAGTCTGAGCGGCTGAAACGAATCGAGCTGTTGAGCCGGACACGGTAGGCCCGTGTCCGGCGAGATACAGAACAGGATTCCCTCCTACTTCATTCCAGCCAGCACGATGTCGCGCGCCTTGAGCAGGTCTTCGCGCGAGCGATAGTACTCCAGCACGAAATAGGCGGCCGAACAGTATTGGCCGAGGGCGCGCATGTAGGTTGCATAGTCGAGGCGGCCCGAGCCGGTGGGCCCATAGTCGGCGACCTCGCCATTGTCCGCGAAACACGCATCCTTACCGTGGGCGATGATCGTGTCGGGGCCGAGCATGCGCACCGTGCGCTCCAGGGGTGTGCGGTCCGGGCAGAAGTTGGCCGCATCGAGACAGACCTTGAGGGCCGGGGAACCGACGTGATCCTGCAGGCGCAGGAAAGTTTCGGCAGATCCCACCGATCCGGCCCGGGTGAGTTCGACCGCAATGTCGACACCGGCTGTCTCCGCTTCGCCGCACAGGGTCTTCAGGCTCGATACGAGCCCCGCAAAGATCGCCCGGTCGTCTCCACCCTCATCCGGATAACCCGACGGATGCCAGACGAGAATTGGCCGCGGGTTGTCGCCGAAGCGACCGGCCAGGGCCGCTGTCTTGTGGACGCAGCGTGCGGCGCGATCGACATCGGCATCGATGCGTCCCTTGGGCCCGACCAGATCCACGTGCAAGGTCATGGCTGCCAATACCGTGTTGCCGGCGGCCAGGGTCTCGTCCACCGCCTCAGGTGATGGATCCTCACCATCGCCATCGGCACCGCCACCGAAGAACATCTGCACCGCTTCGAAACCGAGCTCGCGCAGCTCGCTCGCCGGCACCGTATCTCCCCGCATCAACCCGAGTTTCATCCCAATCCACCTTTCACAAGAGTGCGTTTTTACATCTTTATCAATGATCGCTCAGACGGCGAAGAGGCAGTCGATGGCCCGCCAGAAGGGTTCTTCCCCGTCGTCATTCCACGGCGAAAAGTGAGGCTCCATCAACGTATGCCAGTCGCCGGGTGTGTTCTGCGTGTCCAGCTGCCCTTCGTAGAGGGGCGACTCGATGACGGCCGGATCCTCTGCGTAGAAGAACATGAGATCTTCGTGCAGGGCAATGATCCCGTATTTGTCGCCAACGGCTGGCCGCTCTTCCTGTAGCTGATAGTGCAGGAAGATGTAGCTGGATGCCATCTCCGGGCGCACGCGCAGGACCCGCGCACTGCGGCGCTCCGGCGGTGTCTTGCGGCGCCACTGCTCGGCGCCGAGACAGCGGTGATAGTGGAAGATATCGGTCATGGCCACCCAGTGTCGGTCGGTGGTCTCGCCTGGCCAGGATGCCAGGGCGGGTCGCAAGGCGGCCGTCAGTTGCTCGATGCGGGAGACACCGCTGGCAGTGGACGGGCCCGAAATTCCGCTCACCGGTGCCCCATCTGTGAGCACTTCCAGATAGAGGAACAACCGCTGCTCCCAGCGGAACAGACTCGCCGTCAGCAGATGGCCCGCCTCGACAAGGGTCTGGCACTGGCTCTGCAGCGACTCCACATCAGCGGTCGGATCGCAGTCATCGAGCAGGTGGCCACGCCAGATCTGCCGCTGAACCGGTGGTCCGTGGGGTGCAGGTATGTGCTGAGGGTCCGTCATCGTGTCTTTGCTCCGTTACGGTACGCCGATATGGATGTAGTTGCCCACCATGCCCGTGCACACATCGATGAGCATCCACGTGCCGGCACAGCTGATCTGACCGAGCACGAGTCCGAGGAAGAAGGGTCGCAACTGCCGGTACCCTCGCACGCCCCAATATCGCAAGATGACGAGTTTGAGAAACCAGCCCAGAAAAATGCTGAACCAGACCCAGCTCATGACCCACGTGTCACCGATGGGGAAGCCGATGTAGTGCAGGGGCCAGCTCACCACATGCTGTCGCAGGGACATCATGGCCGCCATGAGCAATGCACCGACGCCGGTGAAGAGCCAGCGGGACCAGATCACATCTGGTGTCAGCGGTGTATTGATCTTGTCCGCGACGAAGCCGAACACGGTCTGCGGCATACCCGAGAAGAACCAGCCCTGCAGGTTGATGCCGCCATAGGTGTAGGCGAGCCACAGGGTGGTCACCGCTGCCGTTACCAGGCTCAAGGCCGCCGCGATGGCAGCGCCCAGCAGCAGGCGCCGCGGCTTCTCGATCCCGAGGGCGTCGGCCAGCTTCAGCCCGTTGATCGTGGAGGCCATGACGCTGGTGCGGATGTCGACGGCCCACGTATAGGTGAGTCCCATGCTCACCAGGCCCGCATGCCCCAGGGGTTCGCTGCCCAGGCTGTAGACGGAGAAGATGGGGGCTACCATCTGGGCGCGGCAGAAGCCGACACCGGCTTCGGCGATAATTCGCGACAGACCGAAGAAGGTGAAGAAGGCGGCGGCGAGGAAGAACGGGACCGCCCAGGCGGGCATGCCACTGGCAAAGAGCCAGGCCCCGATCACGATACTGCTGGTCACCCAGACGGCCAGTGCGGATCGATAGGACATGGCCTCCTTCGAGTCGTCTACGTCGGGCGCCGCAAACAGGGCACGGCGAACCACGTCCCGCAGATGGCTGCGGGCTGTCCAGAGGCCAAACAGCACGAGCACGGCCATGGCGCCCATCGCCTGGTGACTGACAGCGGGAGACGTACCGCCATAGGCACCGGTGAAGGTCTCCCCGTGTCCTGGCAGATCGAAACCCACGACATTGAACACCATGGACTGCGTCCGCGCGACGAGATGGAAGAACCAGAGGCTGAAGGCGATGTCGAGATGCACGAAGTAGATGAAACCGAGGACGGGAAAACTCAGGAAGAGCCGGATCGGTGTGGTGCGATGCAGGTAGAAGATCTGTTCGATATCGAAGGGGGTGACGAAGTTGAAATACTGGTGCAGGCCATGGGTGCTGAATACGACCATGGGAATGGCGAATCCCAGCCACAACAGGGGAGATCGAAACAGCCGGGAGACGACACTGATCTTGCCATCCTCATCGCGCCCGATCATTTCCAGGGGCAACTGGGTGAGGGGGAAGATGAGCCGCTCGTTCTCGATCCACTGGCGTCGGATGATGACCATGGAACTCATCATGGCCCCATAGACAGCGGTGATGAGGACGAGCCAGGAAGCCAGTGGCAGGGCCCAGGCACCCCACGGGATCTGTTCCCCCTGGGGCAGACCCTCGAAGAAATACTTGATCGCCATCGGGTTGCGCGGCGCCGCCCATGTCGGAATGAAGGGATGGATAATCCCGGCCCAGTTATTCTCCGGTGTGGCGAAGTAGAAGGCCCCCGGCAGCACGGGCAGCAGATTCGCCATGAGGCCCCACGTGGGAATCGCCGAGGCGACGATCATCATCGTGTAGACGAGGATCAGTTCACCCGGTCGCAGGGCGAGGTCGCCGGAAAACAGCCGCAGCAGGCTGTTGACGACGAAGGTCAGCAGGAAGAACAAGAAGACGGCGCCGGCGGTGATGAAGTCGGCTGCCATGCCTGCCGTGTGGTGGAGGAAGACGGTGTAGGGGCAGGCGAAGGCGAGGAAGACCGCCAGCAGACCCCCGATAACGAAGGCGCGCGGCGTGAAGGGGGAGGCCACTGCCGCACCGGTGCTGGTCAAGTTGTTGGACCCGTCAGTTCAGGGCCACCGAATATGGTGGACAGCGCTTGAGTGACGAGGGGTATTGCGGCGGTCGAATTGCCGTCGATCTTCATGGGCCAGAAGGCGGTTTTCATAACCGAAGACTACGAACAGTGGTGGGGGGGCAACCAACTCCCCGGCCCTGCCCGGGTCGTTGACGATCAGGAAGGATCATCGAGATGTCCTCATACCACGTACGCGCCATGCACTGTGATCATCTGGCAACAGAAGACGAGGTCTACGAGACGCTTGTGCGCGCCACGGCGCCGCTGACTGATACCTGGGAGCGACTGGCCAAAGCGAAACGCATCGGCATCAAGATCAACCAGGACGAACATCCCGATGAACAGGTTCAGCATGCGGGCATGTTGCAGCAACTGGTCTGCGACAAGGTCGTACGGGCCACCTTGCGTCTGCTGCGTGAGCGTACCACTGCCGAGATCGTGTGCACGGATGTCAGCTTCTACGCCATGTACAATGGCAAGGATCCCATCCAGACGGCAACGGCCCTGCCGGCACTGAAGGAGTACGGCGTCGAATACGTCGTCGGCCACCAGGCGCCGACAAAGATCGTTCCCGTACCCGGTGGCGGGCAGATGTTTTCGCAGTATCTGCTGCCGGAACCGGCCGTGGATGTCGATGAATTCGTATCGCTGGCGAAGATGAAGAATCACGCCTTCATGGGCGTGACGCTGAGTCTGAAGAATCTTTTCGGCCTCATGCCGGGTGAGCCCCGCGGACACGCGCGCCCCTATTACCATCATCTGGTGCGCATGCCCTACATGCTGGCCGACCTGGGCCGCATCTTCAATCCAACCCTCAACATCATCGACGGGCTCATTGGGCAGGCCGGCCAGGAATGGGGCAATGGGGTGGATGAGAGCCCTGCCGTGGTGGCCAATGCCCTCGTGGCAGGTGATCACACGATTGCCACCGACGCCTGTGCCACCTGGCTCATGGGTCACGATCCGACCAGCGACTGGCTCACACCACCCTTCCATCGCGATCGGAACTCCCTCAAGGCGGCGGCTGAAGCCGGTTTCGGTACCGTCGATCTGGAGCAGATCGACTTTGAATCAGAGGTCGATCGTCCCCTCGGTGCCTTCTTTGCCAATCTCACCGACACCATGGAGATCGTGCACAGCTGGCAGCGAACGACCTGCGAACAGGGGCTCTTCTACCGAGATCACAGGCAGGATCTCTTCGACCAGTATGCCGGTCAGTATGTCCTGTTGCAGGAGGGTGAGGTCCGCTGGTATGATGAGGTCAGTGATCTGCAGCAGAGCCGCCGCAAACTCTCGGGTGACAACCCCGAGCAGGCGATGTATCTCAAGTTCGTCGACCCCGACGAGGCGGAGGGGGAGCATTTCGGCGTCTACGAACGGGGCCTGGAACGTTTCGATGGAGAGCGTCTGCGCGCCTGACGATCGCCTGCCCACGCCGTAAATTACCAGACCCGTCTCGCAGCTGGCGCGTGGCGGGTCCGGTTCTTCCGACCTCCTAGACGACCACAGGCAAATGAAGACCCTCAAGTTTGCAGTCTTGCCCGGCGACGGCATCGGGCCTGAAGTCATGAGTGTGGCCCTGCGTGTATTGGAGCGCGTGGGTGAGCGCTATGGCTTTGCCCTCGACCACGAGACCGCCGATATCGGCGGCGCCGCCATCGACAACCACGGCACGGCATTTCCGCGCAGCACGTTGCAGGTGTGTGAAGCGGCCGACGCAATCCTGTTCGGCTCGGTGGGTGGCCCCAAGTGGGAATCGCTGCCGCCCAAGGATCAGCCCGAACGCGCCTCTCTCTTGCCGATTCGCAAGGCCTTCGCCCTCTACGCGAATGTCCGACCCGGTCTGCTGTATCCAGAGATCGCCGATGCGTCGCCCCTGAAGCGTGAACGTATCCCGAATGGCATCGACATCGTCTGTATCCGCGAGCTGACCGGCGGGATCTACTTCGGGAGCAAGTCGACGACGACCCTCGACAATGGCGAGGAGCAGGCGATCGACACGATGGTCTATAAGACGAGTGAGATCGAGCGCATCGCCCAGGTGGCCATCGACACGGCCATGGCGCGGGGTAAACGCGTGACTTCGGTGGACAAGGCGAATGTGCTGGAGTGTTCGGTCCTGTGGCGCAAGGTCGTCTCCGCGTACTTCGCGGTGCATGCCCCCGAGATCGAGCTGGATCATATGTATGTGGACAATGCGGCCATGCAATTGGCACGCGACCCGAATCAGTTCGACGTGCTGTTCACGGAGAACATGTTCGGAGACATCCTCTCCGACGAGATGGGTATCATCTGCGGCTCGCTGGGCATGCTGGCCTCCGCCTCCCTGGGGGCGCAGACCAATCGTCTCGGTAAACCCTTCGGGCTCTTCGAACCCTCCGGTGGCACGGCCCCGGATATCGCCGGGCAGGGAATTGCCAATCCGAGTGCCCAGATCCTGTCGGGCGCGCTGATGCTGCGCCACAGCTTCGGCGAACTGGAAGCGGCTGATGCCATCGAGGTGGCCGTCAAGGCGAGTGTTGAGGCAGGCGTGCGAACGGCGGACATCGCCTTTGGCCACGACTGTGTCGGTACTGAGGCGATGGGGGACGCGATCCTGCAACAACTGGCCTGATTTGCGGCTGGCGTCACGTCACAGGGCGCCCGCCCCAGTTTGTCAGTCCTCCAGGTTCCTCGTCACAGCGCCGAGGGACCCGTCTTTTTGCTTTTCGGCTCGTCATTGCAGTTGAATAAGCGAGTGTCCTGCGGACACTTTGACGAAACCAACGAAAGGGCACCACATGACGTCGACGCTGGGCCACGAACAGGACACCCTGAGAGAGCTCGGACAGCAGGTCGCTGAGATCGCCAGCGACCCTGTGCAGGAAACCCTCAAGTCCCTTTGGCGGCGTCATAATGGCCTGCAGCCGGAGCGGCCGATGGTGATGATCGACCAGATTCCGTGGCATGAGATGGGTGTGGATGGCGAACTGACGCTGGTCTGCGAGGACCCACTCTTGCGCCAGATCGAAACTGGCCTGCGCCGCCTGCTCTACAAGTGGCGCCACCTGCGTCACGACCTGGTCATCGAGCCGGTCCTGGAGGTGTCCAAAGTCATCCGCGGTCTCGACTTCGGCTTGTCCGTCGAAGAGGAGCGCTCCGTCCTTGACCCTCACAACGATGTGGTCGGCCATCGCTACATCGACCAGATCGCTACGGAAGAGGACATCGCCAAGATCCGTCTGGGTGACGTCCAGTTGGACGTTGAAGAGACGGATCGGCGCCAGGCGTTGGCAGAAGAGATCTTCGCCGGCGTGCTCGAGGTACGCATGCAGGGCGCGCTGCCGGTCTTTGCCGCCTGGGATCGTCTCGTCACGCTGCGCTCGCCGGAAGGCGTTCTGCTCGACATCATCGATCGTCCCGACTTTACGCACAAACTGATGGATCACTTCACCAATGTGAATCTGGCGCAACTGGACATCCTGGAAGACAAGGGACTGCTGGGACACAGCCAGAACACGATCCACTGCACCGGCGCGAATACCGATGAACTACCCGCCGAGGGTTTCGACGCGGATCACCCGCGCGCCAAGGATCTGTGGACCTTCGGTATGGCGCAGATCTTCTCCACGGTCTCGCCGTCGATGCACAAGGAGTTCTGGCTCGACTACGCCGTGAAATGGTTCGACAGATTCGGCCTGGGTTACTACGGCTGCTGCGAACCCCTCGACAAGAAGATCGACATCATTCGCGCCGTCCCGAATGTGCGCAAGATCTCCATGAGTCCCTGGGTTGATGTCGAGGTGGGCGCCGAACGCATCGGCAAGGACTTCGTGTTCTCGCGCAAGCCGAGTCCGGCCCTGCTGGCCGTCGAGGACTGGGATCCAGAAGCGGTGCGCAAGGATCTGCTGGAGACGATCGAAGCCTGTGAACGGCACGGTTGCCCGCTGGAGCTGATTCTCAAGGACATCAGCACGGTTCGCTACGAGCCGGAGCGTTTGTGGGAGTGGGCGCAGATCGCTCGCGAACTGGTGGGCGCCCAGGACGTGGCCGTCGCCTGACGGTTGAGTTCACATCCGGGGGTGAGGCTGCTCCGGGTGTTCTGGTGTTACGGGCCGGCGAGCCCGCTTCGCATTCTAACATTCGTCCTGGCCCGTGCCGCGGATGCCTTCGGCGTCCGCGCGCCTTCGATGATGGTGAGGTACGGCGGGATGGGGGCTTACGGGCTGGCGAGCCCGCTTCGCGGTCTCTGAATCCTTCGTGTGCCGAGTACGGGGTATGGTCGGCGCGAAGGGCGCCTCCCGGCATCCGCGGCCCGTGCGAGGGCAGAAAATGCGGCCTGAACATAGATCTGCTCCCTTGACGGCCCGATCGACCCTTGCTATGCTCACATCGTAGACCCTGTCACGAGTCGGGATCGGGCGCCATGGACGCTCGATTCAGATGCTTCTTCCCTTCAGCCGGTGCCGGTGCCGGCGGCAGGGGGAGAATGTGCCAGGTGTAATGATGACCGGCGCGAGGGGGCCTGTTCGGATCTCGGACAGGCACCCTATCGCCGCCACCCGCCATCGACCATCAGTGTCGTACCATCGACGCAGCGTGAGCGTCCGAGGCCAGCAATACGGCGGGTTCTCTGAAATCATCTGGGTCTCCCGATGACCTGCCCGGTTGCGTCCAGTGGTATTCTCATCGACGCCGTGACCTGAGGCCTGGAGCAGATTCTTCTGGGTATTCCCGTGTGGCGGGTCGTAAGGTTCTGGTAGCGGGATTTTGCCCTGTCGCACAAGATCCCACGGCGCCACACCTCTCTGTGAGATTCGAATGATGACCAGCAAAACCGAGTTCCTGGCGCGCTTGCGTGGCGTGCAGAGCCAGACGCCCCTGTATGTGCCCGACCTCACGTTGTGGCATACGACACACACACAGCGTGGCACGTTGCCCGCACCATGGCAGGGACTCGAGACGCAGGAAGTGGCGGCGGCCATGGGCGTGACTGCGTGGATGGTCGTGCGCCCCTGGACCGTGGAGACGCCCGGGGTTGAGGTGAGCACGACACAGACCGACGACGAGCGCATCACACGCTGGCAGACAGAGGCAGGGACGTTGTCTGACCGCTGGACCCTGGGGCCGGACGGTGGCTGGTGGCAGATGGAATACCCCGTCAAGAGTGTCGAGGATCTCACGATTGCCCTGGAGGTGGCGCGGGCTCGTACCTACAGCATCGACGCGGATCACGCGGCCCAGCTGGCGCAACTGGCCGGTAGCGACGAGATCGTGGCGGCGATGGAGATCCCCACGCGGCCGTTCTCGGACCTTCTGTACGATCTTGTGGGGCTGACCGAGGGCCCCATGATGCTGATGATGGGTTATCCCGAAGTGGACGAGATCATCGCGGTTCTGGAGGACAAGCTGGCCGCCTTTGTGCCGCAATTGGCAGGTCTGACGGCGGACGCGGCGTATTCACCTGACAACCTCGACCGCCAGTTTCTGGCCCCCACCTTGTTCGAGCAGCACATGGCTGACAGCTACCGGTGCACCACGCAGGCTCTGGACCCGCTGCCGCTGGTCGTACATGCGGGCGGGCCGGTGCGGGATCTTCTTGCGCCCGTGACGGCTGCTGGTGTGGCGGCGGTGGAGGGCGTGTGTGGCCCGCCTCAGAGCGATGCAACCTTGGCCGAAGCGCGAACGGTTGCGGGGCCGGAGCTGACTCTCTGGGGTGGTATCCCCCAGGATGCTCTGCTGGTCACCACCGATCAGGAAACCTTCGAAGCCGCCGTGGCGACGGCTGTGGGTGAGGCGTCCGATGACGGTCGTGTTATCCTGGGTGTCGCCGACCGCGTGCCGGTCGATGCCGAGCCCGAGCGGCTGGCTGCCATCAGCGATCTGGTTCGGTAACTCGTCCGGAGCAGATCGGCCGGATTGGATGGGTGCCCTGGCAGGCGACGGTCATGATCCCAGAGACCAATTCGCCAGGTTGGTCTTCCTATCGCCCCATCCAGCCGCCGTCGACCATCAGTGTCGTGCCGTGGACGTAGCGTGAGGCGTCCGAGGCCAGGAATACTGCGGGTCCTCTGAAGTCATCCGGGTCTCCCCATCGCCCCGCCGGGATGCGTCCCAGAATCGCCTCGTAGCGTGCGGTGTCGTTGCGCAGGGCCTCGGTGTTGTCCGTCGCCACGTAGCCCGGTCCGATGGCATTCACATTGACGCCGTGCGCCGCCCACTCATTGGCGAAGGCCATGGTCAGGGTGCCGATGCCGCCCTTGCTGGCCGCATAACCCGGCACCGTGATACCGCCCTGGAAGCTGAGCAGCGAACCGGTGAAGATGACCTTGCCTTGGCCCCGTGCGACCATTTCCTTGCCGATCTCCCGAGTCAGGACGAACTGGGCACTGAGATTCACCTCGATGACCTGATCCCAGTATTCGTCACTGTGCTCGACGGCCGGCTGACGCAGGATCACCCCGGCATTGTTGACGAGAATGTCGATCCGCGGATGATCGGTTTTCACCCGATCGATGAAGGCATGCAGTGCGGTACGATCGGCGAAGTCGCAGGCGTAGCCATGGAATGTGCGGCCGAGCGCGGCGACTTCCTCAGAGATGCGCGATCCGGCGGCTTCCATCGAGGCCGAAACGCCGATGATGTTGGCACCGGCTTCAGCCAGTCCCAGGGCCATGGCCATGCCGATGCCGCGGCGGCACCCGGTGACCAGCGCCGTTTCTCCTGTCAGATCGAATCGGTCCATATGGCTCATGAGATCAGGGGTCTCCTTGGTGGGCTTTCGAGAAGTCGTGTGATATCGAATCTGGCATGGTGCGGGCAGGGATTCAAATCAGCGGCAGTCACGATGCCTGACGTGCGTCGTGCCTTCGACAAAACCAGCAATCAAGATGGGCTTGCCTTTAGTTCAAATATGAATATATTAAGTTCAAATGAATAACAAGACCTGGACATACGGACCGCAGGCTGACCTGGCCCTGGACACCTTCGTGAAACTCGTGCGGGGTCATGCGACCGTGTATCGTCTCGAGGTGGCGCACATTCGCACCGACTATGGTCTCACAGAGCCGCAGTTTGCGGTGATCGAGGGGCTCGGCCACCTGGGTGCCATGCAGATGGGCGAACTGTCACGCAAGATGCTCGTCACCGGTGGGAATATGACGGTGGTCGTCGACAATCTCGAACGTGATGGACTGGTGAAGCGGCTGCCGAATCCGGAGGACAGGCGGTCCCTGATGGTGGACCTCACACCCAAGGGCAAGAAACTCTTCGAGCGCATCTTTCCCCATCACGCCGAAAACCTGGCGCGGATGTTTTCGGTGCTCGATGAAGCCGAGCAGCGTCGTCTGGGGCAACTGATGAAGAAACTCGGGACGAGACTCTCCAAGGGCCTTCCAGTTCAGAAGGAGGGTGCTTGACTGAACCGACGTGAGTCGCAGATGCAGACCTCATGCTCAAGCGGGCCGGTGTGAACTGGCTTTTTCTTGGGACTAATACTTCAAAGTTCAATTACTCAAAGTTCAATCTTATTGAGGAGAATGATCCAATGACGACGACAGCAACTCATCTCACGGCGACCGACACCACACGTCCAGCATGGCTGACTCAGCTGCTTCACACGACCGACGATGTGGCACCCACGGTGGCTCGCCTGACGCTGGGGCTCATCATGCTACCCCATGGTCTGCAGAAGACACTCGGTTGGTTCGGTGGCTATGGCTACGCTGGTACCATGGGCTTCTTCACCGAGACCATGGGGATTCCGGCTCTGTTTGCGTTCCTTGCGATCGTTGCCGAGTCCCTCGGCGCGCTGGCCCTGATCACCGGGGTCCTCACGCGTGTCGCCGCCGCCGGTATCGGGATCGTGATGCTGGTTGCAGCTCTCACAGCTCACCTGCCCAATGGCCTCTTCATGAATTGGAGTGGCACGCAGGCAGGGGAGGGTTTTGAATACCATCTTCTGGCCATCGGCCTGGCGTTGGTGGCGTTGATCAAGGGCGGCGGGCGGGCATCCATCGACGGGGTGCTGAACAAGTAGAGAGACGCGGGGCGCGATAACGCCGAGTCCAGGAGGCCAGTGAGCCGGCCATCGATCTGGAGATGGCTGGACGGATCATCGGCCAGCCCTCGGACTTGTTTCATGGCCCGGACGCGTCTCGCGTCCGGGCCATCTGTCGTCTGTCTCCATCCGGCACTGCCACGCCGTCCTCAGCAGGACGCGGCACATGGGCTGGTGGCCTATGTTTGCAAGAACCATGAGCGGACCGGCACTGCCATCGTCGGCTCCAGTTCGGTCGCTTCACCGACACTCCCGCCGCCACCCGTCTGCAGCCCATGAATCCAGCGCCCCACACCTTCTTCGCACCCACACCGCGCGGCATCTCCGGGTTGCTGGCTGACGAGCTGCGTCAACTCGGCGCCATGGACGTGGACGAACAGCGAGCCGGGGTCGGCTTCACCGGGCCCATGGAGATCGCCTACCGCGCTTGTCTGTGGTCGCGATTCGCCAGTCGAATCCTGCTTGTCCTCGACGATGTGCCCGCTGCCACGGCGGATGAGCTCTACGAGTCTGCGCTTGCCATCCGGTGGGATGAACACATGGGGCCCACGGGCACCCTCGCCGTCAACTTCAACGGAACGTCTCCTGACCTCCGTCACACGCACTTCGGTGCGTTGCGCGTGAAGGATGCCATCGTCGACGGGTTCCGCGAACGCAATGGCACCAGGCCGTCGGTCGATGTGGAATCACCGGATCTACGTATCGATGTGCATCTGCACGGTGTGCTCGCCACGATCAGCATTGATCTGTCGGGTCGACCTCTACACCGGCGCGGCTACCGTGCCCAGCCGGTGGATGCGCCGCTGCGCGAGAATCTGGCCGCCGCCGTCCTGGCTCGGGGTGGCTGGCAGGACGTCGCGGCCGCCGGTGGTCCGTTGGTGGATCTCATGTGTGGTTCGGGTACGTTGCTGATCGAAGGTGCCTGGATGGCGGCGGATCGTGCGCCTGCGCTGGAACGCGACGATCTGGGTCTATTCAAGTGGGCGGGCCACGATGCGAAACTCTGGGATGGCCTGGTCCGCGAAGCGCGCGAACGATATCGCCAGGGATTGGATCGCTTGCCGGAGTTCGTCGGCTACGATCTCGACCCGGCGGCGGTGCGGGCGACCCGTATCAATCTGCGGCGCGCGGGTTTGTCCAAACGCGTGCGAGTCGAAGCGCACGCATTGCAGGCGGGTCGGCATCTGGATGAGCCGGCCGGGCCTGGTCTTGTCGTTGCCAATCCGCCCTATGGCGAACGACTCTCCGAGCAGAGCACGGTGCGATCTCTGTATCTGCACATGGCGACCCAGTTGCACGAGCGTTTTGCCGGCTGGCGGGCAGCGATTCTGACCACCAGTGACGAGTGGGCGATTCCATTCAGTCTGAGCAGCGGCCCTGATGATGTCTTCTACAATGGCGCGCTGGAATGCCCGCTCCTGAATGGCACGATCCCACGTGGTGCTCGGGCCCAGGCCGACGGGTCCCCTCAGCCCCAAGCCGCTCAAGATCAAACGGCTCGTGACCAAACCACCCGTGACCAAGCCGCTCAGGACCGGCCTCGCCCCAGTCGGTCGGGGACACGTCGGGAAGAGGAGCCGCAGGACAAGGCACCGGCAGGCGCTGGGCCAGCCAAGGCGGTGCCCAGTATCGGTGCGCGCAGCGAAGGCGCCCAGATGCTGGCCAACCGTCTGCGCAAGAATCTGAAGATGGTCGGCAAGTGGGCCAAACGGAAAGGGATCACCTGTTACCGTCTCTACGATGCGGATCTGCCTGAATACGCACTGGCCATCGATCTGTATGAGGGTGCCGAGGAAGAGCGACGCTGGGCACATGTGCAGGAGTATCGTGCCCCCGCAACCATCGACCCTGCCCGCGCTGCCGCACGCCTGCAGGAGGCACTGCCGACGATTGTCGAAGTCCTGCAGTTGGAGCGCCAGGATCTGCACTTCAAGTTGCGCGAGCGGAAGAAGGGGAAGACGCAGTATCAGCGTCTGGCCGCCGGTGGTGAATTCCACGCGGTACAAGAGGGTGGCGTCAAACTCTGGGTGAATTTCACCGACTATCTCGACACGGGTCTGTTCCTCGACCATCGTCCGACACGGTTGATGATCGGTGAGATGGCGAAGGGCAAACGGTTCCTCAATCTCTTCGGCTACACCGGGTCGGCGACGGTGCATGCTGCCGCGGCCGGTGCGGCGGCGACGACGACCGTCGATATGTCCAACACCTACACGGAGTGGGCGCGGCGCAATCTGCATGGCAATGGGTATCGGGGTGTGCCACACGCGCTGGTGCAGGCCGATTGTATGGCCTGGTTGGAGATTCCAAGGGCCGCGGACTACGATCTGATCTTTCTCGATCCTCCGACATTCTCGAACTCCAAACGCATGGACCAACCTTTCGATATCACGGAGGACCATCCCGAACTGATCGAAGCGGCGGCACGTCTGCTGAGTCCGGATGGACAGATGCTGTTTTCCACCAATGCACGCCAGTTCAAACTTGATGCAGCCGCGATGCCTGACCTACAGTGTGACGACATCACCTGGAAGACGATCCCGCGCGACTTCGAGCGCAATGCAAGGATCCATCAGTGTTGGCAGATCACACGCCGCTGAGAACTGGATTCGCGGAGCCTCCATCGACGAGCCATGGCGAATGAGCATCGCGAGCCAACTGCCAACTTCAACGCGCTTTCGTGCTGATCGCCTCCTTGACGGGCCGATCATCCACAGCGCATTGCCCGGTCTTGAAGCGGAGCGGGGCGCCAACATCAATGGACCCTCGCTGGTGCGTGTTCCCGAGACTACACCGGGCCGCCTCGGTCGATACTACCTCTACTTTGCCCACCATGGCGGTCACTACATCCGCATGGCCTGGGCCGACGAACTCACCGGCCCGTGGACGGTGCTGCCCGAACCGGGTGTTCTGCACATGGACGATGGACCGGGTGTGCGTCACATTGCCAGTCCGGATGTGCACATCGATATCGCGACCGGTCAGTGGCGGATGTATTTCCACATGCCCGTGCCTGAACAGGGGCAACGGACCTTCGTCGCCCTGTCGATGGATGGACTGCACTGGCAGGTTCGCTCTGAGGATCTGGGGTGGTTCTACTGCCGGGCTTTCCCGTGGCAGAATGCCTGGTTCTGTTTCACGAAGGATACCAATGTGGGTGGCATTCTCTCGCGCTCACCGGATGGTCTCCAACCCTTTGACGAGGGCCCAACCGTCACGCCCCGAGGCCGACACGCAGCGGCCTGGCGCGAGGGGGATACGCTCCACCTGTTCTATTCACGCGCCGAGGATAGGCCGGAACAGATTCTCGTGTCCCGAATCGATCTGTCGATCCCGTGGCAACAGTGGACGGCAACACCACCTGAAGTCGTGCTGGCACCTGAATGCGCCTGGGAGGGTGCCTGTCTGCCATCTCAGATGTCCCGCTGGGGTGCATCGAAGGTGCCGGTGCACCAGTTGCGAGATCCGGCGATCTTCGAGAAAGAGGGCAAGTTGTATCTGCTCTACTCCGGCGCGGGAGAGATCAATCTGGGCATTGCCCGACTGCATCTACTATGAATGAGCGACCCAACATTCTGCTGATTACCAGCGATCAGCAGCGCGCCGATCACCTGGGCGTGAAGGGCATGGATGCGATCCCCACACCGGCCTTTGATCGGTTGGCCACGGAGGGTGTGCACTTCGATCGCGCCTATACGCCATCGCCGATCTGCACGCCGGCTCGCGTATCGTTGCTGACCGGACAGTATCCCTCCCGCCACGGCGCCTGGTCGATCGGTGTCACCGCCGACCCATTTCCGCGGCCGACACTGGCCGATCGGCTGGCGACGCAGGGTTACACGACGGCCCTGTATGGGAAGACTCACTTCGTCCGGCGTGAGGACGAACCGTCACACGTGACCGGGCAACTCGATCCCGCTCCCGAACTGTTCCACACCTTCAATGGTCCCTATCTGGGATTCGAGCAGATCCAGGCCTGCCGTGGCCACACGGTCAATGCCGTGCCGGATATGCACTACCGGGCCTTTCTGGAACGAGCCGGCGTCGACTACGCGTCGTGGTTTCCCAAACTCGCTGAGGCCTACGACCACTGGCACTGTGGTGCGTGGGAGATCCCGGCCGAATACCACGATACCGAATGGGTGACGGGCCTGACGGAAGCCTACATCCACACCCGCGCCGAATCGGGCACGCCGTGGTTCTGCATGGCCAACTACCAGGACCCACACGAGCCGATGCGATGCCCGGAGCCCTGGTTCTCTCGTGTCGACACCCAACGTCTGCAATTGCAGGAGGGTGCCCGACCTGGAGAGTTCGACGACAAGCCGGCCTTCTACGCGCACGCCACCCGCGGTGACTGGGGTTGGGTGAATGACGGTGTCGGTGTGCCATCCCTGTTTCACAATCCCGCCTGGGATGAGCAGGCGGCCGCGGCGATGCAGGCGACGGTGGGCATGGTGGGGTTTCTCGACCACGGCGTCGGCCGATTGCTTAAAGCCCTGGAGGCGACGGGCCAGGCGGACAACACCGTCATCGTCTACACCTCCGATCACGGCGAGATGCACGGCCACCACGGATTCTGGGCCAAGGGGCTGGCACCCTATGACGATTCGCAGCGCGTGCCCCTGTTGGTGTGGGGTGCCGGCATTGCGGCGATCGGTACGACCCAGGCCCTGGCCAATCTTGTGGATCTTCCCGCCACGATTCTGCAACTGGCCGGCGCTGAACCGGCCCTCGATATGCAAGGTGTGGATCTGACACCGTTGCTGCGTGGTGCGGCCGATCATGTCCAGCAGAACACGGTCATCGAATGCCGGGCCACGGCATCCATCTGCCAACAGACCTTCATCACAGCTGATCACAAGCTCATCCTCTACGAACACACCGAAGAGGGTGAACTCTACGATCTGACCACTGACCCGGATCAGTACACGAATCTGTGGAACGAACCGGCGATGCAGTCGGTGAGGGCGGATCTGCTGCAGCAGTTCCTGCAACGGCGCATGACCCAGGAATGCACGCAGGCGCCGCGGGTCTCCTTCGCCTGAGATTGTGGAGGGAGAGGGTCGGCTGACTCTGGCTGGCTGGGCCGCCCGAAGACGTTCTGAGCTACATTCAGTCGAGAGTTGGCAACCATCCATCCCCAGGAGCGCCCATGCTAGACGTGCGCATCGCCGTGGCGCAGATGACCAGCGTTGTCGGCGACACGGCCACCAACCTTGGTAGGATCAGACGACTCGTGGGACAGGCGTGCGACGAGGACGTGGACATCCTGTGTTTGCCAGAGTTGTGCATCAATGGCTACAACGCTGGCGACAACGATCATCCTGCAGCCGAAGACCTCGATGGACCATCCGTCCGGGTGCTCTGTGACCTTGGGAAACAGACGGGTCTTACCTTCCTGGCGGGTCTGCTGGAGAGGGATGTGAGTGGCATCGTTTTCAACACACAGATCGTCTTCGGCCCCGATGGCGTGCAGGGTCACTACCGGAAAACGCATGTACCGACCACCGAAAATGGAACATGGTGCCAGGGCGGTGATCTGCCCGTATTCGATCATCCGAAGGTGCGCTTTGGCATTGAAATCTGCTACGACTCGCACTTCCCCGAAGTGAGTACGGAACTGGCCGAACGCGGCGCGGAGGTTCTGTTCCTGCCCCATGCATCCGGTGGAGAATCGCATGAGGCGAAGCTGGCCAGGTGGTTGCGTTACATGCCGGCCAGAGCCTACGACAACACCGTGTATGTCGCTGTCTGCAATCAGGTCGGTGACAACGGTGCAGGACGCGTGTTCACGGGGGTTTCCTTTGTCTGCGATGCCCGAGGCCAGGTCATTGCCCAGGCAGCACATGGAGATCAGGAGGAAATGGTCGTCGCGGATCTGGCGTCTGCAGACCTGCAGGAAGCGCGGCGTGTGCCGGAAACGTTCTTCCGACATTTCCGACGACCGACCCTGTACAATCGGTGGCAGTCAGAGCGATGACATTGACCGAGGGTTCCATGGCAGAGGCGCCGAAAAGGATTGCCGCGATCATCACTTCCTTCTGGCGCATGTCCCACGCGGAAGTGATCGTGGGACGCCTACTGGAGGGGTATTACTACCAGGGGGAGCGGCAGCACCCCCGCGTCAAGATCGTGTCGATGTATGTGGATCAGTTTCCCGAGAACGACATGAGTCGGGAGATCGCTGCCAAACACAACATCCCCATCCACGCCTCGATCGAGGCGGCCCTGCAGATGGGGGGAGAGGATCTGGCCGTGGATGGCGTCGTCATCATCGGCGAACACGGGGTGTATCCCTTCAACATCAAGGGCCAGGAGATCTATCCCCGCTATCACTTCTACCGGCAGGTGGTGGACGTCTTCCGCAAGAGCGGCCGTTGTGTGCCCGTGTTCTGCGACAAGCACCTGTCCCACGACTGGGACGAGGCTCGCTGGATGTACGACATGTCGATCTCGATGGGGTTTCCGCTGATGGCCGGTTCGTCGCTGCCCGTGGCCTGGCGCAAGCCTGAACTGGAACTGGAATTGGAGACACCGGTCACCCATGCGGTGGTCGTCAACCATGGCGAAAAGGAGCGCTACGGTATCCACACTCTCGAAGCACTGCAGTGCATGGTCGAACGGCGTCAGGGCGGTGAGACGGGTGTCTCGACGGTGCAATGCATCGAGGGTGACGTCGTCTGGACATGGACCGACGACCACGACTGGGCATCGCAACTGCTAACGGCTGCCATCGCCCGTTGTCCCGAAGCCGAGGGGGATCTGCGCGAGCAGACACCGGCTCCGATCCTCTTCATCATCGAGTATCGATCTGGTCTGCGGGCAGCCTGCTATCTGCTGAATGGATACATCAAGTCAGCTGCTTTTGCGGCCCGGGTGCACGGCAGCGACGGTCCGGTGACGACTGCCTTCGAGGTCCAGGCGCGTCCCTATGCGCACGTCAGCGGTCTGGTGTACCACACCGAAGAAATGATGCTCTCTGGCCGATCTTCCTGGCCGGTGGAGCGGGTGCTGCTGGCGACGGGCATGCTCGCCGCTGCTTTCGACTCTACCTATCGGCACGGGAATACCATCCCTCACGGACGCGTGGTGGAGACACCACATCTCGGCATTGCCTATCGTGCCACTGCTGCCTCCGTCTTTCAGCGCGGCCCCAAACCGGACGTCGATCCAGACTTCGGCATCGGACCCTGAGCGAGTCTTGTGTGCCATGGATAGGTGCCCCTGTCCGGCTTGTCCCGACGCACGGCTGCGATCTCATGTTGAGCCGGTTGACCGTATCCACCCAGAACGATAAGATCCAGCGAATAAAAAGAGGCGAATGTCCTTATATAACCTCGGGCGCAGTCACAGAGTGAGCCCGTCGTCTTCCTGAACGAACCGGAGAGTAGGACCATGGCACAGTTTGAGGTCGTCGAAGACCAGGGCCTGAAGATGATCAAGGCCACCATCGCGAATGAGACCGTCAGGGCCGAGGCGGGGGCCCTGCATTACATGCAGGGAGACATCGAGCTGCAGGTAGAGACCCCAAGCGGAAAGGGATTCCTCAAGTCCATCGTCAGCAGCGAATCGGTGTTTAAGCCGACCTATACCGGCACGGGTACGATCTTCTTCGGACCGCCGATCTTCGGCATGTACCATATTCTCGAACTCGATGGGGATCCGTGGATCATCGACTCCGGCGGGTATGTCTGCTCTGACGAGAGTGTCGAAGTCGGTTCATACACCAACAAAGCCCTCTCCGGGTTCTTCAGCGGCGAAGGCTTTTTCCAGACTCAGGTAGAAGGCACTGGGACCGTCGTCATCCAGGCGCAGGGACCTATTCACGAGATCGAACTGGAGAACGATACGCTGACCGTCGACGGTCCCTTCGCCGTTGCCCGACAGGGACATCTGGATTTCTCTGTGGAGAAGGCGACCAAGGGTCTGATCAAGTCGGGTCTTTCTGGTGAGGGCCTGGTCAATGTGATCAAGGGCACGGGCAAGGTCCTGCTGGCACCCGTCCCGAGCGTCCACATGAACATCGTCAACTCGATCAATTCGCCGATCCTGTCTGCCATCGCCAGCAAGTCCGATTAGGGGACCGCTTGCGAACCATGATCCTGTCTCTACTCCTGTTCGTCTGTTTCCTGGCCCCGTCCGCCTGCGCCGACGGCACGGATGACGGAGACATGAATCTCTTTGCCAGCTTCTGCGCCGAATTCCCCGAGGTCAAATTGCCCTACTCGACGGCAGTTGATGGGGGCGACGAACACCTGCAGTTGTCGCGCCCTGTCTCCGTTGAGCATCTCAGGCAGTATGCTCCTTCGCTTCAGGACCGACACGAGGTCTACTATTTCGGGCGCCTGTCTCTGCAGAATGGCATCGGACTCATCTTCGCCACAATCCAACAGGAAAGCGGCGGTCTGCTGCTCCATCTGCACACGTTCTCGCCAGAAGGCAGGAGGGTGGGCGAACTCGATCTGACGGGTGACTGGGACAGTGGGGAGCAGTCGAGCCAGACCCATGCCTTGATCGACCAGGACCTGTCCGTCAAGATCACAACCCGTACAGTGGCCTACCATTCTGAGGGGGACGTCCAGGTCAACGTCGACGAAGCCGTCTCGTCCACGACATACCTCATTGGCAGCGACGGCACGATCGAAGGGGCCGCGGTTGCCGAGGCAGAACACCCCGTGCAGGATCGCGATCCAGGCGGATGTGGCTGGAGCGATACGGATACGCGAAGGGGGTCGGGTGTAGCGCCGTTTCTGAGCAGAGAAGGGCTGGTCCAGGCCCTTCATCCGGAGGAGTTCGCGCCCGAAGAGAAGATCTGCGGTCTGGGTGTGAGACAGTGGAAGCATCTCGACGATACGTTCGCGGTCATCCTCGAGGTGCAGCACGACCGCGAGGAAGAACCATTTCGTCGTGTGTGGGTAGGGCTCTTCCGCGCTCAGGAATACTCGGGCGTCCGCGAACTGATTGCCAGGACTCGTATCCATCTGCGCGACGACGGTGAGTTCAGCCACTTCGATCTCACACCCATCCGGATCGCGGAAGATCAATACGCCTTCGGCCTCGGCTCCATCACGCGCATTCCCCTGGCCGGTGGCGGTGGCTCCTTCACTACGCTGGATCTGTTCACGCTGGAGCAGGGCGATCTGCGTCGCGTTCTGTCCACCGTCGTGGAGAGCAACATGCTCATGGCCGGAGCGTGGCGAGAGGATGGCTCGCGCGAGCATACTGAAATCGAGGCTGCCGCGGTGTTGAGCATCACCGCCAACAAGAGGGCCGGACACTACGATCTGGTCAAGACGCTCACCTTCGAGCGCACGTGGGAACTGGATGAGGACGGGGAGAGAATCCTGTCAGATTCATCTGCCACGCCAAAGCGGGCGGTGTTCGGCTGGACCGGCAGCGCGTATCAGAGCAATGATGCCGATCCGCTGGCAGACCCTCTGCGCGAGATGGAGATTGCCGAGGGGCTGCCCGTGATCGCGGCACAGATCGAGCCCTACTTCTCTCTTCACAATGAGGAGGGAGAGATGCCCTGGTACGAGGGGTATCAGCGAATTGGCCACCCCCGTGCATCAAGTGCGTTGTCGCCGCCAGGCGGACCGGGATACCCGATTGAGAACATCTGTGACTACGACCCCCTGACCGCCTGGGTTGAGGGAGACGCCGGGCAGGGAATCGGCAGCCGGTTCGCGTTCACAATCTGGGAGGATCCGGTCATTCTGGAGAATGAAAACGAGGATCCCTTCTCAGGGCGGTGTTTCGTGGCCAATGGCTACTACAAGAGCCAGACCATCTGGTCGCAGAATTCCCGTGTCAGGAGATTGAGGGTCACGCTGAACGGCCGAAATCTCTGTCTGATCGACCTCCAGGACTATCGGGGAATCCAGTCTTTCACCCTGAGAGACTTCATGCGGATCAAGCAGGATGGTGAGGATAAGTCCCACCTGCCCCTGATTGTGAATGGCGATGAACTGGCGTTCGAAATTCTGTCCGTGTATCCGGGGACGAAATTTGAGGATACAGCGATCTCCGAGTTCATCACCGATGAGATCCTCTATAGCTACTGAGCCGGCCCCGTTCGGTCAGAAGCCTTGATGATCACTTGAAGCCGCGCGTCAGGTGCATGCCGACGACGTAGACCTCGAATGCCTCTTCCTCCGCGCCTTTGTATTGGCGCTCGAGAATGATAGCCGCCCGCGGCTCGAAGGGAGATCGGACAGAGGCTACCAGCGACAGGCCTGTCACGATTCTTCCGTCTGGCGGCCTGTTCCATCGGTGGATGAGTTTGCGGCCCATGTTGGACGCGGTGGCCTCGATCCTCACGGAGACAATCGCTTCCACGTCCAGAGATATTGGCGCCTCATAGGGTGACCACGCCAACGTGGTCGTGTCGGCGTGGACTTTGATCTGATACGTTCGACCGTCGGCGGCAAAGGGCAGAGGACCAAATGTCACGGGACTGTCCGTGGCGATCTCATGAGAGGTCAATTGTCCCTGCAACGTCTCACGCTCCAGGTGCCAGAAATCATCGATACTCAGCGCTGCCTCTCCCGAGTCCGCCTCGGTGAGTGCGTCGAAGCTCTGGCGGTAGAGGATTTCGTCTGTGACGGTGGAAAGAATCACCAGATCGTACCGGGGGCAGAACCCGCACGGCCCACCGATGTCATACTGTCTCAGGTAGGCAAAGGCACCCGATCTCGAGAAGCCGAGGGGATACAGCTCACCTGCCGCAGTCTCCAGGTGAGCCCTGGGTGACTCTGGTGCCTGTGAATGCGTCTCTTCGGTCTGTGGCTGTCCCTCTGGTTCGGGTGAGTCGCCGACGATGGACTTCGCCAACACCCAGCCGATGGCCCAGATCACGACAAAAATCAACACCTTGATTCGCTTCATGCGACTTGGGCTCCGATCGATCTCGAGGGTTGCCAGCCTCGGGTAAATGGCGTGTCGAGTACTGGAGAAGCAGAAATCTACTCGAGGGCGTTGTAGCGAGCCTCGATCTGCCCCGGGTCCAGCGCGCCCGCCTCGATGACCCTGATCAGGAAGTCGCGGACGAGTTCGCCCTTGCTGTTGTAGTCTTCGTCCAACATGAGACTGTACAGGGCAGCCATCAACACGTGCATGCCGCCATCGGCTTGCTTCATGCCGTAGTGAGAGTGATCGATGTCGCCACGCAATCTCTCAGTGAGCAGGTGGGACAACGCGCGGACGACATTCTCCTCGACATATCCTTCAAATGAATTGTAGCCGTAGGCGGGATCATGGTGCTCGACCTTGTCCATCAAGAATGGGTCCTGCTGCAGTGTCTCCAATGCGGCGCGAAGCTCCTCATCTGATGAATACGAGTACGGGGGATGCATCATCTCGTGGACCGCGGTGTGCAACAAATTCGAAGCATCCCAGGCGATATCGGTAAGGAATCTCGTGCCCGTGATCTTGATCCCGTGAGGCTGTGAGAAGTAGAGCATGAAGACGGTGATGGTATCCGACGCCAGGGGCTGACCCAGACCGCGTTCGACCTCGGCGACGACGTCGAACTGCCGTATGTCGGGGCCAAGCTCATCAATTCGGCGAAGGACACGTGGCTCGACCTGGTCGGTCCAGTATTCGGAGAAACCTGCGGCATGCAAGAACTGGAAGATCGTCAACAAGTCTGGTCGCACCATCTCATAGATTGTCCACGCACCGTCACTGTAGTAGGGACTGGTCATGAATCCCTCCTGCAGATCGCCACTATCCTCCACGGTGGTGATCAGATCAGAGAGCGTCTCACCGTCGGTGGCGGAGAATAGCAGTGCGAGAGACGCGGACAGAATCAGACCTTGTTCGTCCTTCAGCTGTCGCTTGAGGTTGGCCAGCGCGGCCGTCGTCACCGAATCAAGTTTGGGTTCGAAATAGGCGAACTCCTGCGAGTAGTATTGCAGGTAGAATGGATCACCGGTCAGCGTGTTGACGAAGCACAATGCGTCATACTTGAGCGACGGTTGGATCTGCCACTGCGTCTGAAGTTCGTCCGGTGCATTGGTGACATGGTTGGGCTGCGACGAGTCTGAGTCATCGCCCGGACAACCACAGACGAAGAGGATCAGGGCACAGAAACCAACTTGGCGCGGAAATTCCATCACCTGACTCCGGTCTGACGGGATACCCAAACAAGGATTGCAGCGGACAGAGAGACGAACTGTCGACTCGTGCTCGAATGAATCCGAGATCGTCGGCCGTTGTCAACGCAGACAGGGGTGACGATCCCCGTGGGGCGCCGCACGCGGCATCTCGTGTGCTCACATGTGAGCAGTCCGGGTAACAACCTGCAGGGTAGAATCACCGGTACGTGATTCGCAATGGTGCGATGGCAACAGCCAACTCATCATCCCAACACGGCAGGTCTTTGATGTCAACGGCATCTGAGCAACAACTGCAGAATCTCTACGACATGACCCGGGACCTGGGGGTGCTGCTGCCCGGTGGGTGTTTCGCGTTGCCGCCCGGGGCGGATGATCGGTGTCGATCTGCAACTTGGATCATATCGTCGCCGCTCAGGCCGATGCCATCGAGTACGTCGTTGGGGGTGTCACGGATCTGCCCGAACAGATTCGCGGCGGCGGTACGAGGGTGGCTAGCGCTTCGGGCAATCCGTGCGGTGACAGCAAGAGCTGGCAGTCGCCATCGGCCCCATGAGTTTTGGGGTAGAACATTAGCGTCTGCACATCGACGAAGCGCAATCGTCCGCTGGCCACTGGCGGGCGAATCAGTGATGTCGTCGGAAATGAGGAAGCGATCGGAGGCGCCTCACTTGGCGCGGCTATCGACGGGGGGTGCTCGTCTGAACTATGGTATCCAATGTGTTTGGGTATGTGTACAACGGTGAGGCTCACGAACGACGTCAAGCACGAGGGGAAGTGATGACAGAAGAGATCGGGGGACGGAGACGTATCGCCTGGCTGGACACGGCCAGGGCCTACGGAATCTTCCTCGTCTTCTACGGCCACTTCGTCGAGGTGATCAGCCGCGGGGACAACCTGAACGCAGTGACGCAGCAGAAGCTGATCTACGCCTTCCATATGCCGCTCTTCATCCTGCTCTCCGGCTACCTGGCCAAGGCGCAGTTGCCGGGGCTGTGGCCGTTCCTCCGCAAGCAGGCGGCAACGCGGCTTCTGCCGGTGATCTTCTTCTCCGTGCTGATGGTACCTATCGGCCTCGCCCTCGACTCGCTGATGGACCGGGACGGCTTTCCGCCGGGAGTGCGAGCCAGATGGGTCGATGACTGGCAGGACCTGTCCGGCCGACTCGCACCGCCCCACGGGAAGGATTATCAGGACATCCGGGCCCGGCTGTGGACTGGCATGAGCGACTCGGCTCAGGTGACCGTTCGCCACGGCGCGGCGGGGGACAGCCTGACGGCGGCGCAGCGCAGGTTGATCACACGGGCGATCAACGCACAGCTCGACCAGCGCGATCTCTACTCGCCGGAAGCCTTTGCTGGCGTCAAGCTGCCCCCGACCGTACAGCAGGCCCTCGAAGCGGGCACCCTGGAACTGGACGATGGCGATCCGGTGCGCTCGCACAACGCGCGGCTCACGTGGTGGACGCTGTTCCCGGAAGACGACTGGTGGTGGGAGGAAGGCGACTCCCTCTGGGATGAGTGGCTGCGCGACGCTATCTGGACGCTGCGCGGCTACCCGAACTTCAACTGGCTGACCTGGTTCCTGATCTGTCTCTTCACCGTCGAGTTGATCCACTTCCTGGTTGTACGCCTGCTCACCAGCAGCCTGCGGGTGGGCCTGGCGATCCCGCTGTTCTGCGTGGCTGGCTGGCTGGCCACCATGGACATGGGCCGTCGCCAAGACTTCTGGTTTGCCCGCGAGAGTCTGCTGCTCTACGCCTTCTACCTGGCCGGCTATCTGCTGTGCACGACCGGCGTGTTGCAGCGGCTGTCGCTGCGCGGGTCGATTGCGCTGCTGCTGATGGCGGGAGCGGTGACTCTGGGCACTTTCCAACTCAACCCGGGGTCGCCGATGTACAACCCTGTGGTTCTCGTGAACCTGTCCCAGCACGGTCACGTGGGCCTGTTCCTGCTGACCGCATTCACCGGCAGCCTGATGGTGATCGCGCTGGCGCAGATCACGCCGGCGTCGAGGCTGATCAGCGTGATTGGCCGCAATACGCTGGTGCTGATGGCGCTCAGTTATATCTACTTCCGGCCCATCAACTACCTGATCGCGGACCTGCTGCCGGTCGGACCATCTCACCTGGAGCTGGTGCTGTGGTGCACAGCGGTGTGTCTGGCGCAGATGGCGTTACTGGCGCCGGTGATCTGGCTGCTCAACCGTTACCTGCCGCAGTTGATAGGGACACCGAGGGTGTCCGGCCCGTGGCTGCCCAAGCTCGTCGACTGATCCGTCAGGACCAGGTCGTTCGGATAATCACGTGGCTAGTGGCTCCACGCCATATTCGGCCAGGACTGCCAGGCATGTGTCCAGGTCATCGGTCAGAATGAAGTCGATACCGGCCTCGGCGAGTTTGTGCATCAACTGCGGATCCTCGGTGCCGAAGTAGTTGATCGTGATCCCGTGGGCGTGGAGCCGGTCACAGACCGGCGCAAGAGAGTCGTCCCATCCCAGGATCTGCAGATACTGGGCACCCATGCGGATCGTGTCATCCGGATAATCGCTGGCGGCTGGGCCCTGGCGCTCCATGTTGCAGATCTTCAACTCAGGGCACAGCCGGCGGCTGATGGCGGCCTGCGTCTCGCCGACCGCCAGGTGGCACTGTTCGACGCGGCCCATTGCCACGATCTGCTCGATCACCTTCTCCGCCAGTTCCGGCATGGGACGCAGATGGACATTGAGTTCCACCGATGGTGGCGCGGCGAGCAGCACCTCTTCCAGGGTCGGGATCTGTACCCCGGCATACCGAGGGTCCTTCCAGCCGCCGAAGTCCAAGCGGCGTGCCTCGGAGAATGTGAGTTCCGTGATCGCACCGGCACCGTCACTGGTGCGATCGACGGTGTGGTCGTGGAGGCAGAGGAGATGACCGTCCACGGTGAGTTGCACATCGAACTCGATCTGGTGGGCGCCTTTTTCCACGGCAAGACGGATCGCCGGTACCGTGTTCTCCGGGGCGTTCTTCTGATCCCCGCGGTGGGCGCTGGCTCGGGCAGTGATGGTCACGAATTCTCCTGAAGTTTCCTAAGAACCTGTCCGGGTATCCCATCTGGGCAACGTCCACGTCATTGCCCGTCAAAGCGAATACCCGGACAGGTTCCTATGCCTACGACCGGTGTCGGCGCTTCTGCCTCACAGCCATCTCGAGGTGAGCATCAGGGTCAGATTCCGCCCCGTGGAGTAGATGGGATGACCCTGTGCGCCCTGGGTCGCTCGCGTCAGGTGCTCATAGTAGGTCTCGTCGAGCAGATTCTCCACGCCGGTGGTCAGGATCCAGTGCGGGTCGATATCCCATGTCACTCTGGCGTCGACGACCTGGAAGCCTGGTGTCCGACCCTCGCCGAAGCTCGTCGATACTCGATCCTGATCGGCCACGTGGCGCAAGTTCAGCTGAGGACGCAGCCGATCTTCCTGGTAGCTGCCGATGAGCCTGTACCGCAGATCGAGAGGAGGGATCTCGGACAGTGGTTCGTCCCTGACCAGGTCCTGGCCGTGACTGAAGGCGCCCGTCATCTCGTGGCGCCAGCCCAGGCCGAGTGCCTGGTCCCAGCGGATTTCGAAACCGACGATCCGGGCATCGCGGATGTTGACATACTCGCGTACACCCAAGGCCGTCGGCAGGCGTGGCGCTTGATCGGGTAGTACGCGTGAAGAGATCAGGTCCTGCAGATACGAGGCGAAGCCGTCGAGTTCGATTCTCGTCGCCGGCGCCGGCGTCCATGTCAACGTCAGATCGACCTGGTTGTTCACCTCGGGATCCAGGGCAGGATTGCCGAGCATCTCGTAGCGATCCAGCCCGACGGGGAAGCCGTTGATGTAGCGCTCCGTGAGCCCGCCGCTGCGCTGGGCCCGACCCCACCACAGACCGACGGACAGTACGGTGCTCAATTGTCGGCGCATGCCGAGGCTGAGGCCCGGATTGATCTGCGTGACGGTCATGTCGTGCTGAGCCGCAGCGTACTCTTCGGCGGGGTCGGCTGCATCTGCATGGTTGATCTCGACTCGGGCGGACGCAATCCAGCGGGTCGAGCCGGTGATGGCGTGCCACTCACCAAACAGACCGGGTTTCACGATGGACGCATCCTGCCACACGTTGTCGTGGACCGTCGTGCCCGCCTTGGGGCCGAGCAGGAAGGTGCGCTGCCGCGTGCCCTCAGCCTGCTCGATGAGCAGATCCGCACCGGCGTATGCCCGGTGGTGACCTCGTTCCAGTTCCGCCTCCGTGCGCACCCCCCAGTTGGCCGTCTGCGCCTCGGTGGTGGCGTCAACCGGGCGAGAGTCCGCGGACCGCAGGAGGTTGTCCATCCGATGGTCCACCCATGATGCGTGCAGATGGGTGCGCCAGGCGATCCTCGCCCCAGTGGGTTGGCGGTCCTCGTATCTCAGACTGAGAAGCCACGTGTCGTCGTCGCGCAGATCCATAGGCAGTGCAGGGAAGTCCACATCTCGCGCCACGTTCCGGGTGGCAGAGAGGATCAGATCGCGGTCGGCCGCCAGGCGCAGCCCGGTGCGCAGGGCGAAGCTGCCACGGGAGAACTCGGCGGGGATGTTCACATCATCACCCCCTGTGAAATCGGCTCCCCGCGACCACGAACTCATCAGGGTGGCGTCATAGCTGGGCCCGCGCAGTCCCAGCAGGGCCTCGGTGCGGGCTTGCTCGCCATTGCTGGCGTAACTCGAGGATGCCCTGCCGACGGTTTGCCTCACCTCGGCGTAGTCCGGTGTCGGTGACGCGAAGTTCACCGTGCCGCCGAAGGCGTTCCCGAATCGGAAGGAGTGAGGTCCCTTGTGTACCTCCACCCGCTCCACGCCATTCATGGCGACCTGGCTCGAGGGTGGGTCCATGCGGTTGGGGCAGGCGGCCCTGGCCGTCAGTGCCCCATCGATGAGCAGGTGAATCTGGTCGTGCTTGAAGCCGCGCAGGACGGGATCGAATCCGTAGCTGCCGCTCTTGCGGATGGCCCACAGGCCAGGGGTTCTCTCCAGGAAGGCGCCCGCATCGTGCTCGACGCGATCCTGCGTATCGATGGTCAGGGCTCCATCGCGCGGTCTGGTGCCGACGACGGATACGGGGTGCATGGATCTCGGTGTCGTGTGCAGTCGCAGGATGCCCGCTTCCAGGGCGCGCAGTACACCTGCTTCGTCGAGGGTGTGACGGCCGTAGGCGACATGGGAGAGAATCAACCGGGTTCCCGGTCGGTGCGTCAGAACGATGGTGCCGTCGGCGTCCACTTCGCCGTGATGGTCGCCGTATGTGTAGTTCACGCCGGTGAGGGGAGTCCCGGTCTGGGCATCGACCAGATGGAGGGTGGTTGGTGTCAGGGCTGCTGTGGCCGTGGCTACGCCCAGCCCCAGCAGGGCGAGGCAGACGAGAACACAGAGCGGCACCCGGCGAGCGAATCGCCAGGTGTGGAGTGCGAGTCGGTGCAGCATGATGTCTTCCGAGCGTCTGAAGTTTCGGTGCCGTACAAGCCGAAGCGGCGCGTGGCTCCGCACACAGGCGGAGGCGGCGATGCATCCGGTGTTGGCAGGTGCCATGCGGTCGAGCCGCGAGTCGGCTCGAACCGGGTCAGACGATCGGGATCTTGTCGGGAGGGCCCAGGGCGATGGAAGAAGCGGTCCCGGTCCAGGTGCGAACAGGCAACTCACGGGCCAGTGGATCGGTGCCCCTCACCATTGCGGGCATCACGTGATCGGCCGTTCCACCGGCTGCCGGAATGGCCGGGGTCGTGGGCCGCGAGCAGGGCGCCGGCCGCAGGATCAGGCCGGCGATGTAGGTCAGATTACAGCTCACCGCGCCGTTGGCCAGGCAGCAGCATGGGCCGCCCTGGGTGCATACGGTGCAGCAGGTATCCGTGACCGTGGGCGTCGGGGTGGGCCGGGGCACGGTGCCCATGCTCACCGGCCCCAGGTAGAGCAGGAGGGTCATCAACGCCAACCATCGGGCCGCAGGCGCGACCGGGGTCGTGATCACAGTGCGTGGATGCCGGGCACGGTTCAAGATTGTCTGTGCGGCCTGGGTGGCCGGTCCCCTGATGGACGAACTCACCACCGGCGTCGGTGGTGAATTGCCGGGTGTCTGGAGCCTGTCACATACCATACCGACTCCGCGGCCGCTCAGCCACGGTCATCGACGCCCGGTGTCATCCAACCGTTGTCGTCATGGTTCGAAATGCACGGCGACCTGATTGATTCGCGGTGTGCGCAGGCTGTTCGTCGCACCCAGAGCCAGACGATACTGCGCCCAGCGGGCGGACGGCGTGATGGGGATTGAGCGGGGTTCTGTACACCACGTGTCTTCGCCATCGGCGCCCTGCCACGGCGCTTGGTCGAGCGCCTCTGCTGTATCGGCAAAGCGGAGTTGAGCCCGCACCCATGTCTTGTCTGGCACGTCGCCTCGCCAGCAGATCCGTGCCGCCGTCGCCGGCTCGTCCAATTCGTGGGGGGCGGATTCGTAATACTCCTCGGGACTTCGATCCTGCAGGTTGCCGACGGGAATCGCGGTCATGCCGTGGGGGCCATCCGTCGGCAGCCGGCTCACACGCCTGGGGTCGAAGCCGTCGGGGCCATTCCACCAGATTTCGGAGTGACCCACATGGGCGCCATCCACTTTGTGGTAGGCGATGGCCAGATCCACGTGGCCATCCTCGTTGAAGTCGGCGGCGACGACGCCTGAGGCCGAGTGGGTGAAGAGGCCGGTGCGATCCGTCTCCGAGAAACCACTGCCGGCACGTTGCCAGTAGATGTAGGAGTCCACGTCTCGCTCCATGCCACCGTGGTAGGAGCAGGCGAACAGATCCAGCAGCCCATCACCGTTGAAGTCTGCCACACACAGAGAGTTGACGGCCTTGGCGGGAAGCAACGTGCGCCGTGTTTCGCTGAGTCCGTCGGGCCCATTCCAGTACACATACAGGAACGAATCGTGCGGCTGGCGTATCGAGGGCTCGTGACCACCGACGATGAGATCCAGATACCCGTTGCCATTCAGATCGGCGGCACGGGCACAGGCCGCGTGCCATACGGACAGAACCTGACACCGATCGGTGCTGAAGCCATCCGGCCCACCCCACAACAGGAGGCTGCGGTCGGAAGCGATGTCCGGTACGAACAGGTCCAACCAGCCGTCGCCATTGAAGTCAGCCAGACAGATCCACCGTGGTTCCTTGTAGACGATGCCGTCTTTCTCGAGGCGCAGGCGCTGGGGATGATCGGTGTCGAACCCGTCGGCCGTGCCATGGAATATGAGTAACTCGGGATTGTCGAAGCCGACGAATACGAGATCCAGATATCCATTGCGATTCAGGTCGGCGCAGCAGAGGCCGTGGGCCCTGGTTGTGGGCAGCACCCATCGTGGCTCAGTGCCCAGGCCATCCGGGCCATTGTCGATGACGAAGGAGCCCGGGTCGAGCCACACGGAGTTCTCAGAGCAGTTGGCCAGCACGATCTCAGCGTAGCCATCGTCATCCAGATCGCAACAAAGCGATTCCACCGCGCCCCAGGCGGGAATCTCCTGGCGACGATCCGGGGCGTAGCCGTCGGGTCCACCGAAGTAGACCAGTGCCTGTTCAGATCCCAGGCGGTTGCCGCTGAAGTGGTTGACGAAGACGACCTGGGGCAGACCACCACCGGTGCCCTGGCCCAGCAGCACACGCCTGGGGTCCTCGGCCGTGAGGTGGACGGTCTCGGTGATCTGTCGATCGGCGCTGATCCGATGGATGGCCGACGTCGCCGTGTAGGACGTGTCACCGAATCCCTGACACAGCACGATCTCGGGTTGGCCATCGCCATCCAGGTCGCCCACGGCCACGTCACAGGCGGCCCGACTGGGCAGGGCCGTGCGGTCGGCTACACACAACTGCGGGCCCCAGAAGATCCACGACCTCTCGGCCCCTGCAGTGTCCGGATCGCGGCAGGCGACGATCAGGTCGGTGTGTCCGTCATCATCCAGGTCAGCCGCTGCCGCGGCCAGTGGGGCTTCGCAGGCCAGCACCTGGGGCGGACCAAAGGTGCGTTTGGCCAGGACGGGGATCAGCCGCGCCTGATGTCGTCCCGGATTGAACAGGTGAATATGGCCATCCAGTCGCACGACGGAGGGCAGGGGTGCTGCACCGGCGACGTGCTCAGCGTACTGAGGCGCGTCTGAACGCTGCCCGTCTGCCGATTCATCGGGGCCCAGGACGGCGGTTCGGCGGGCCGGATCCAGGCCGTCGGGACCACCCCAATACACCCAGAGGCTTCCATCCTCTTCCCTCACGACCAACTCGGCGCAACCGTCTGCGTCCAGATCGGCTGCCACCAACTGGTGCCCGTCGATGTCCAGGTCATCATACCGTCCGGGTTCAAGACCCAACTCGGTGGGCGTGAACAGGCGCACACCGCGATGCCCGAGATCGGCCGTGTCCGGACAACAGAGGAAGGCCAGGCCTGGTTTGCCGGTGCCGCTGAAATCACCGACGGCGACAGAAGTTGTCATGGGGGCAGGCAGGCGCTGGGTATGGCGCTCAGACCACCCTTCGGCGCAGCCATAGTACACGTAGGCATTCAGTTCACGGCGGATGCCATTGTAGTGCATGCCCAGGACCAGATCATCGAACCCATCCCCATTCAGATCAGCAACGACACCGGTCCAGGCGCCGTCCGAAGGCAGATCACGTCGGCTGATCGAGCCCAGGGCGTCCGAATACACGTAGGCCGGTGGCTTCTCCCAGTGGTCCTGACTCGTGCAGAACACCAAATCCAGATGGCCGTTCTGATTCACGTCGAACTGAAAGATTCGCTGCAGCACGCCCCGACGTGATACGAAGAGGTCGTGCCCGGCGTTGCCGAATGTGCCGCTGCGAAATGCTTCGAAACCCTGGGTCAGCCACTCCCGATCCATGAAACCCTCCGTGTGACGATGCGATCAAGCATGATGCGCAGTGCCTGATAGTACAGATACATTGCACCACAAGGGCTGTCGCCTCCAGCGCAGAATCACATGCCGCACTCCAAGAGCTGTCTGCGTAAGGCGCCTTGGGCCCCGCACTGTGGCGCCATCTGTTGAATTTCACCACAATCCCTTCCGTGTGACGCCAGGATCGGGGACAGATTGCCCCATAGAGGCAGCCAGGTCCCGCGCGGGACATCCGAGTGCCCTGGTGGGAACGCCTCGTCTCCCTCTCAGTGTCACACCTTGCAGTGTCAACCTGCCGGTATGACTTTTGCATGAACTCTGAATGGGTGTGCCGCTCGCGGCCCCCGATCGGGTGAGGAGTTCGTGGATGAGAGGGATGGAGATCGAGGTAAGCCAATGAGCGAGAGACTGGTCGCCAAGGATCTGGCCGCCGCTGTAGCTGAGGTCTGCCAGGCCTGTGGCAAGGACCCCCACCGTCTGATGGATATTGTGAGGGGCGTGCAGAAACACGCCGGTCACATCTCCGGTGAGGCGATGTCATTGATTGCCGGGGAACTGGGTATACCCCGTGTAGAAGTAGAGAGCGTCGTCTCCTTCTACTCCTTTTACAGCGATACACCGCAGGGCCGCATCGTCATCCGGCTCTGCAATGACGTCATCGACCGGCTCGCCGGCGCCGATGGTGTGGCGCAGGTATTCTGTGACGAGTTGGGGATTGGCATCGGTGAAACAACGCCCGATGGCGCCATCCACCTGACGACGACCCCCTGCATCGGCATGTGTGATCAGGCCCCAGCGGCACTGATCGACGATGTGGTGGTCACATCACTGAATACCGATCGCGCCCGCGACATCGTTCGCGGCCTCAAGGAGCACAAGGATCCGCGGCGTTTGATCTGGACCCTCGGCGACGGGAACAACGCTGATGATCTGGTGCAGGCGATGGTACAGAACAACATCCGCCACCGTGGACAGGTGATCCTCTCCGACTATGACGAGGGACAGGGGCTGGAGAAAGCACTGGCCCTGTCGCCGGCTGAAGTCATCCGTGCCGTGAACAATGCCCGACTGCGGGGACGCGGCGGCGCCGGATTCCCGGCGGGCATGAAGTGGCAATTCACGCGCGACGCCGACGGCGACCGGAAGTTCATTATCTGCAATGCCGATGAAGGTGAGCCTGGAACCTTCAAGGATCGAGTCGTGCTCACCGAGCGCGCCGACCTCATGTTCGAGGGCATGACGATCGCCGGTTACGCCATTGGTGCGGCGGAAGGCCTCATCTATCTGCGTGGCGAATACGCCTATCTCGAGGACTATCTGACGAGCCTCATCGATGCCCGGCGCGACAAGGGTTTTTTGGGGCAGGATATCCTCGGCAAGGCGGGATTCAACTTTGATATCCGCATTCAGATGGGTGCCGGCTCCTACATCTGCGGCGAGGAAACGGCCCTGATCAGCTCGTGCGAAGGCCAGCGAGGTGATCCGAAGACGCGGCCACCGTTCCCGGCGCAAGAGGGCTATCTGAAATGCCCGACGGTGGTGAACAATGTGGAGACCTTCTGCGCCGTGTCGAGGATCCTCGACAAGGGTGCCGGCTGGTTTGCCCGCATGGGTTCGAGTGGTTCCAGCGGTACGAAACTGCTGAGCATCAGTGGTGATTGTCGCAGTCCAGGTGTCTACGAGGTCGAATTCGGCACGAAGCTGTCAGAGGTGCTGAAGATGGTCGGCGCTGAACGCGTCCAGGCTGTGCAGATGGGCGGTCCCAGTGGTCAATTGGTCGGCCCGGGCGACTTCGAGCGCACGATCTGCTATGATGACCTGGCCACTGGTGGTGCCATGATGGTCTTCAACAAAGATCGAGACCTGCTGCAGATCGTTGATGAGTTCATGGAATTCTTCATTGACGAGAGTTGCGGCTACTGCACCCCCTGCCGCGTCGGCAATGTGCTGTTGCGACAGGCGCTCGGTGAAGTGATTGCCGGTCGTGCCACGGCCGCTGATCTGGATCGGCTCGCCGAGTTGGCCACGTCCGTCAAGACGGCCAGCCGTTGCGGTCTGGGCCAGACGTCACCGAATCCAATCCTCAGCTCTCTCGAACGATTCCGACCTGTCTACGAGGCGCGCTTGCGTGCCGAGGATGACGGTCTGATCCCAAGCTTCGATCTGGCGGACGCTGTCGGCGAGGCTGCTGCCATCGCCGGGCGCCCTTCCGCGCACACTAAAGCATGAGTGGAACAAGCATGAACACGATCAAGTTCACCATCGATGGGGTGAGCATCGAGGCCGAATCAGGCCAGACGATCATGTCCGCTGCCGATGAGGCCGGTGTCTACATCCCACGTCTGTGTGCTCACCCCGACCTGAAGCCGTATGGCAGTTGTCGGGTCTGCACAGTCCTCGTCAACGGTCGGCCGCAGGCATCCTGCACGCAGCCGGTTTCCGATGGCATCGTCGTCGAGAATGAATCCGAAGCGATCCAGCGGATCCGTCGGGACATCATCGAGATGCTCTTCGTCGAGGGCAATCACTATTGCATGTATTGCGAGAAGAGTGGCAACTGCGAGCTGCAGGCGATCGGTTACCGCTTTGGGATCACGGCACCAAAGTATCCATTCCAGTTTCCTTCACAGAACATCGACGCGAGTCACCCCTACGTCTTCATCGATCGGAATCGCTGCATCCTCTGTGCCCGTTGCGTACGTGCATCGCGCGACATTGATGGGAAGCAGATTTTCCAATTCGTCGGCCGTGGTCCTGAACGCCATCTCGGGATCAATGCCGAGGCGCACCTGCGTGACACGGACATCGACATCACCGACAAGGCCCTGGAGGTCTGCCCTGTCGGTGCCTTGATGAAGAAGGGGATCGGCTACGCGGTACCGGTGGGGAAACGACTCTACGATATCGAACCGATCGGATCTGACATCGAAGCCCGGCGCCCGGCGCCGACGGCCTGAAACGAGAGGCAGAAACGAACCATGGCTAAACCCCGCGTCGCCACCACGTCTCTGGCGGGTTGCTTCGGCTGTCACATGTCGATTCTCGACATCGACGATCGCATACTGCAGCTGGTGGAGATCATCGACTTCGACAAGTCGCCAATCAACGACATCAAAGAATTCACGGGGCGTTGCGCCGTCGGTCTCATCGAAGGCGGCTGCGCCAATGAAGAGAATGTCCGGGTCCTGCAGGACTTCCGTCGTCACTGCGATATCCTCGTCTCCGTCGGTGACTGTGCCACGATGGGGGGCATCCCGGCCATGCGCAATCGCATCCCCCTGCGAGAATGTCTGGAAGAGTCCTACCTCGATGGAGTCACCACCTACAATCCGAGTGGACAGATCCCCAACGACCCTGAAATACCTCTGTTGCTCAATCAGGTGAAGCCCGCTCAGGAAGTGGTAAAGATCGACTACCACCTGCCCGGTTGTCCGCCTCCGGCGGACTGCATCTGGGAAGCGTTGACAGCACTGCTGACCGAGCAGCCATTGGCGCTGCCTTACGGTCTGCTCAAGTACGACTGACGAATGGGAGAGACGGCAGTGACAACGACAGCTGGCGATCGGCGGATCGTCATTGAGCCCGTGACCCGGGTTGAAGGACACGGCAAGGTAACGATCCTCCTCGACGACCAGAACAAGGTCAAGCAGGCACGCTTACATATCGTCGAGTTTCGTGGATTTGAGCGCTTCATCCAGGGCCGGCTGTTGTGGGAGGTCCCGGTGCTGGTGCAGCGACTGTGTGGTATCTGCCCCGTGAGTCATCACCTGGCGGCAGCCAAGGCGATCGATCGCATTGTCGGTGGTGAGAATCTCACGCCGACGGCAGAGAAGATGCGCCTGCTCATGCACCACGGGCAGTTCCTGCAGTCCCACGCGCTGCACTTCTTCCACCTGTGCTCGCCGGACCTGTTGTTCGGATTTGATGCAGACGTGGCGATTCGCAATGTGGTTGGTGTCGCAGCCGAGCATCGTGATCTGGCCGTGCAGGGGGTGATGATGCGCAAGTATGGCCAGGAACTCATCAAGGCGACGGCGGGCAAGAAAATCCACGGTACCGGCGCTGTGCCGGGTGGGATCAACAAGAACCTGTCAATCGCCGAGCGCGACGAATTCCTCAAGGACATCGACCAGATGATGGAGTGGTCTCTTGGGGTCGTTGAGATCGCCAAGAACTATACCGTCGAGAATCTGGAAGAGCTGGCCCCCTTTGGCTCCTTCGACTCCAATCATCTGAGTCTGACCGGTGCGGATGGCAGCTACGAGATTTACGATGGCGGCCTGCGGGCGCAGACGGCGGATGGTGAGAAAATCTTCGACCACGTCGACAACGACAAATACGCTGAGTATCTGGGCGAAGAGGTGAAGTCCTGGAGCTACATGAAGTTCCCCTTCATCCGTTCGATTGGACCGGCCGAGGGTTGGTATCGGGTTGGACCTCTGGCACGTGTGAACAATGCCGACAGCTTCTCGACACCTGAGGCTGAGGCGGCGCGCAAGGAGTTTGCTGCCGTCACCAATGGCAAGCCGTGCAATGTGACGATGGGATACCACTGGGCCCGTATGATTGAGTTGCTGCACTCGACAGAGAAGATCAAGGAACTGCTGAATGATCCTGATCTGCAGGGCACGGACCTGGTCACCAAGGGCGAACGTCGCAACGAAGGGATCGGCATCATCGAGGCTCCCCGTGGCACGCTCTTCCACCACTACCAGGTGGACGATCAGGATCAGGTGACGATGGCCAATCTGATCGTGTCGACGACGAGCAACAACGTGCCGATGAATCTGGCCGTACAGAAGGTGGCCGAGGATCATCTGTCGGGGCAGGCAGAGATCTCCGAAGGCATGCTGAATCGCGTGGAGGTCGCCATTCGGGCCTACGATCCGTGTCTGTCGTGCGCCACACATGCGATGGGGCAGATGCCCTTGACGGTCGAACTCTACGACCACGAGGGTACCATGATTGACACGAGGTCGAAGGGATGAAGCTGGGTTCTCGGCTCCTGGTGTTGGGCTACGGCAATCCCGCCCGTCTCGACGACGGGCTGGGGCCGGCTTTTGCCGATGCTGTTGAGGACAGGGGTCTGAGTGGAGTGAGTGTCGATATCGACTACCAGTTGACGGTGGAAGATGCGGCCCTGGCAGCTGAGCACGACATGGTGCTGTTCGCCGACGCTTCCATCAATGCGCCTCCACCCTTCAGTCTGTCCCGTCTGCAACCGCGTGTCGGTCTCGGCTTCACCAGTCACAGTGTCGAACCTGAAGCCATCCTGGCGCTGGCGGCACAGATTCGTGGTACTTCACCTCAGGGATTTGCCCTGGGTATCCGGGGTTACGATTTCGACGATTTCGGCGAGGGATTGTCTCCGGAGGCGACGCAGAATCTCGTCGCTGCCGTGGAAGAGATGGTTCCAGTGATCATGCGGCGCGAACTGCGCGCCGCCTCGACAGTTTGGGCGCCGACGCGAGACGTCGCCGCCGGGCAGGTGATGGAGGAAGTAGGAAATGCGAGACGGTAAGCACGTAATCCTGTGCATCGATGATGATCCTGATATCCGTGAGAGTCTGCGGGTGATCCTCACCGCCAATGAGTATGTCGTCGAGACGGCAGCCAGCGCCGAAGAGGGCGTCAAGGTCTACAAGCGCTGTCAGCCCGATCTGATCATCGTCGATCTGATGATGGAGGAGATCGATGCGGGAACGAGCTTCGTGACATCGATGAAGGTGCTTGCCAATCAGGCGCCGATCTATCTTCTGAGTTCGACGGGCAATGCACTGCAGCAGACGACGAGCACCACCGAACTGGGTCTGGCCGGTGTCTTTCAGAAACCGTTGGACAGCAAGACGCTGCTGACCCTGCTGGCTGAGAAGCTCGAGAGTTAGGAGCTTGTAAGAAACCCCCGGTGCTCGTCAGGTGGCACCGGTAGCGTATCTGAACCCGGCGGGAGGCATTCACGTGGATCAGCCCGGCCTCATCGCCGCACAGATCCCTCTGGAGCGCGAGCTGGAGGAGCGGGCCGCATTCTTCGTGCGCCTGCGCTGGGTCGCCGCGTCGGGGATTCTCGTCGGCGCCTGGCTCAGCGTCCAGGTGCTGGGAGCTGGCTTCTCGCCATGGCCGCTGGTCATCACCGGCGGCGCCGTCCTCGTCTACAACACGATCTTCTTTCTGTGGCCTCCCCTGGATTCCGGTCGGGATGTTCGCTCGAGTCGGCGAATCTACGCGCAGATGAGTCTCGACTGGATCGCTCTGACCTGTGTTGTCCACTACACCGGTGGTGTGCAGAGTCCAGCCGCCATGGGGCACATCTTCCACGTCATCATCGGCGCGCTGCTGCTACCGCGCCTGGCCTCCTGGGCCCAGGCGGCGATCGCCTCCGGCCTCGTGGGTGGTCTGGTCCTGGTCGAAGATCTGGGATGGTGGATCCCCGTTGAGGTCGGTGATCTCGGCCTCTGGGCGCATTCCACTGGCAGTGTCTCCGTGCTGCGCTGGGCTGTCCTGACCGGTCTGTTCTTCATCGTCGCTTTCCTCACGCAATCGATCGCCGTCACGCTGCGGCGAAAGGAACGAGATCTCGTCGACACACAGGTACGGGTCGATCGAGCGTTGAGCGAAATGCAGGCCCTGTACGAGCTGGGTCAGGTGGCGAATGCGACACTGGATCTACAGCAGGTCCTAGCCCTGATCGCCGAGAGTGCCACCAGTCTGATGGGCGCCAAGGGCTGCTCCATCGGCCTGCTGGATGAAAGCGGGCTTACCTTGCAGGATAGTGTCGCGTATGGACTCAGTGACGACTATCTGACCAAAGGGCCGGTCCTCGTCTCCCGAAGTGCCATGGTGGCTCAGGCGTTGGCCGGCGAGGTCGTGCAGGTCCAGGATATTGCCGCCGAT
>JABHDC010000052.1 GCA_018673255.1 Gemmatimonadota bacterium | reverse complement strand
TGCCGAGCGTCTCACCGGCCTCGAGATGGAAGGAGACGGATTCCACCGCCTTCACATCACCCCGGTGTCCGCCGAAGATGCCACCACGCACAGGGTAATACTTGCGCAGCTCACGTACGCTGAGAATGGGTCCTGCCTTGGGCGTTCGCTCACTCACGAAACCACCTCGAGGGGATGATGGCAGGCGGTCCAGTGGGCAGGTGAGATCTCATCCAGTGGCGGATCCTGCGCCGTGCATGTAGCGTCCGCGAGTGGGCAGCGGTCGGCGAATCGACAGCCCGGAGGAGGATTCAACAACGACGGGACAACCCCTTCGATCGTCGTCAATTCCTGATCCTTGCCGACGCCGCGACGCGGGATGCTCTCGAGCAGACCACGTGTATAGGGATGACGCGCCGCGTCGAATAACTCCGTGGCCTCACAGCGTTCGACGACCTTGCCCGCATACATGACCGCCACATCGTCACAGGTTTCGGCAATCACACCCATGTCGTGGGTGATCAGGATGATCGCAGTGCCGAGTTCATCCTGCATCTGTTTCATCAGGAACAGGATCTGCGCCTGTACGGTCACGTCCAGCGCCGTGGTCGGTTCATCGGCAATCAGCAGATCTGGCCGGCACATGAGGGCCATGGCAATCATGATACGTTGCTTCATGCCACCCGACAGCTCGTGCGGATATTGCCCAAGTCGTTCTCCCGCATCGGCGATCCCCACCGTGCCCAGCACCTCGATCATCCGGGTATCAGCCGCCTCACCGATCAGGTCGAAGCGCTTCTCCAACACCTCTCCGAGTTGCTTGCGGATCGTGAACACCGGATTCAACGACGTCATCGGATCCTGGAAGATCATGGCGATCTCCCGTCCGCGTATATCCGGCAACTCATCCGGATCCACGGTGAGCAGATCTCGACCCTTCCACAGGATCTGCCCACCTTCGATCCGTCCCGGTGGCTCGGGCACGAGTCGCATCACGGACATGGCACTCACACTCTTGCCACACCCCGACTCGCCCACGATACCGAGTGTCTTGCCAGCCTCGACGTGGAAGGAGACCCCGTCGACCGCCTGCACGACACCGTCCTCCGTGTCGAAGACGGTGACCAGACCCTTCACGTCGAGCAACGGCATCAGCGACTACTCGCCCGTACTTGCGGCGCGCAGGGCAGCCTCGATGCGATCCTTCACCAGATACGGATCAACATCAACCTCCGTGTCTTCACCCAGCGAACGCCCGGCGTCCATCGCCTCCTCCAGGGCTGCCTCACGCGCTGGATCGATCCAGTACACCTGCCAGTCGGTGATCTGCTGTGTGCGCTTGGGCAGGAACCACTCCGGCCAGCGCACGGAATCCCAGTAGAGGAAACGGAGGAAGGGTGCCTGCCAGAAGGGCACGTAGAACGCTTCGTCCTGGATGATTGTGTCCAGCTCATGCATCGCCGCCATGCGCTGCTCGACATCGGTATTGAAACGATAGACGTCGATCAGAGAATCGGTGTGAGCGGTTCCGAAGGCCCAGACGTTGTTGTTGTTCTTCGTCTCTTTGTAGACCGCCCCGTAGTACTGCTGCGGCGCAGGGAATCGTCCGCTCGTGCGTGACATCAGCGTCATCTCGAACTCACGCTCCAGACCATTGCGGAACGCCGTGCCCGGCTCGAGCAGGCGCAGTTCCATCTCCACACCAAAGCGCTGGTAGGTCTGCTTCACCACCGTCATGTGGCGTTCCAGACCCTTGCTGCCGTAGGAGAAGGTGAAGGCGGCACGACGGCCATCCGCATCCACAAGAATGCCATCTTCGCCACGCTTGTTAAAACCGGCCGCCCGCAGATGATCACGCGCCTTGCGCGGATCGAACCCGTAGGGAACCAGGTCAGGATTGGCGTATTCAGTGCCGGTGAATGCCGAGATCTGCCGGTAGTAGGCATTGTACATCAGCTTCTCGTTGATCTCGTCGAAGTTGAACAGATACTGAACCGCCTTGCGGAAGTCCTTATTCTGGAAGATGGGCCGTTCCAGATTCATGGCGAAGCCATAGACACCGCTGGGATAATCCACGAAGAGGCGCTTGCGGTGAGCGTAACCCTGCTTGACCGCGTCGAACTCCATCTCTTCGGCCCACTTCTTCGCCGTGTTGACCCGGTAGTAGCTCAACTCGCCCTTCTTGAAGAAATCGAAGGCCCGATCGTTGTCGTCGATCACCCGCAGGTGGATGCGATCGACATTGTACATCCCCTGGAAGTAGTGCTTCTTGTATCCCCACCAGTCGGGCTGCCGCTCGAAGACGACATACTGACCAGTCTCCTGTTCGGTGATGACATAGGGTCCCTGGACGGGCAGGACGGCCGTGTTGTAGCGCTCCGGGAAACCCTCCTCCAGTGTCACCGCGTGAGCCGGTGTTGCCCAGAGGTCGAAGTTGTCGAGGGGGCGCCAGCTCTCAAACTTGCCGACGATCTTCAGCACATAGGGTTCGACCGCCACGACCTCTTCGAAGTAATCGGCCGCATACTGGTTGAAGAAGGGGTCGACGATGTGCTCCGACGCCATCATGTGCCACGTATGCACATAATCCGCTGCCGTTACCGGTTCGCCATCCGTCCAACGGGCATCCGGGTCCAGCTTGAAGTAGATCGTGCGCTGATCTTCCTGTACCGACCAGTGCGTCGCCATGATGGGGATGTAGTTGTCCGTCGTGGGATGCCGGCCAACGAGGGTGAAGTCCATCGTGTAGGCGCGCTTGTAGGCGGAGAACCCATCGTTCGAGTTGGGCCCCACCACGCGCAGAGTCAGCGGATAGGCCGTCATCGACGAATAGAGCGTGCCACCCTTCACCGCCGCCGGATCACCGATCGGCGGGTCGTCCATGTTGGTCTGCCACTCGATAGCGGACAGGTCCTCGGCCGTCGCCGGCACGGCCATCATCAGCGCCAACAGGGCGCAGGTCAGGATTCTCAGGAGCATCTCACTTGCCTCTCATTTCTTCCAGGAGCGGTTTCCATTACCGATAGTGTGCATACTGTTTCGGATCGAACGCCTCACGGATCGACTCGCCGATCATCGTCACCAGCAACAACGTCAGTGAGATCGCCGAGAAGGGCGCGATGCTGAGCCAGATCTTGTCTCGATTGTGACTGTCCATGGCCTGGTCGATCATCTCACCCCAGCTCGGCGTCGGCGCCGGCAGGCCATACCCCAGATAGTCGAGGGCAGTCAGGGCGCTGATCGCCCCGACGATGGCGAAAGGTGTGATCGTCACCAGCGGGGTCAGGCAATTGGGCAGCAGGTGCTTCAGGATCAGTCGGCGGCGAGAAGCCCCGAAGGAGCGCGCCGCCAGACAGTATTCCTTCGTCTTCTCCCGATAGATCTCCGTACGCATGTAGAAAGTCATGCGGATCCATTCGAAGAGCCCCATGATCACCAACAGCAGGATGAAGCTCGGTTTGAAGAAGGTCGCCAGCAGAATGACGACGTAAAGGAAGGGCAGCGTCGACCACACTTCGATGAAGCGCTGACTGAGGATATCGAAACGCCCGCCCAGGAATCCTTGCAGTGCGCCGATGATCGTGCCGATGAGCTGGCCCGAGAAGACCAGGGCCACGGCAAAGAAGATCGAGATCCTGAAGCCATAGAGCAGCCGGGCAAACACATCGCGACCCTGTGAGTCGGTACCGAACCAGTGACGGCTGTCCGGCGCATTGGGCGGCGGCTTGTCGTAGTTGAAGTCCGGCTCGTATGGATCAAAGGGGACCACTGGCATCCACAACCAGTTCCCGTCGTCGGAGGCTTCGAATCGCGCCTGCAGACCCAGATAGTCGGCCTCCACATCGTCGAAGCCGTATTCGTCCTCCTGGCCAAAGGTGGCCATGTCGTAGAAGCGGAAGGTCGGAAAATAGATCTCGTCCGCATAGCTGACGACGATCGCCCGTTTGTTGGCGACGTAGTTGGAGAACAGGGATATGATCGTCAAAGTCATGAGCACGACGAATGAATAATAGCCGCGCTTGATGCGACGGAATCGCCGGAGTCGTTTGGCCGTGATCGGGTTGAGAAATGGCATACGCCCCTACTCTCCGAACCGTACGCGTGGATCGACGCCAGCTACACACAGGTCCGACAGCAGATTCCCGATCAGCATCAGGGCCGACGAGACGAAGATGTAACCCATGACCACCGGATAGTCGCGTGCGGTGATCGCCTCGAAGAACAGCAGCCCCATGCCGGGAATCCCGAAGACCCGCTCGATCAGCAGCGAACCGGTCAAAATCAGCGAGATATTATTGCCAAAACTGGTAGCGATGGGGATCAGCGAATTGCGCAGGGCGTGACCGAAGACCGCCCGTGGCCACGTCATCCCCTTCGCCAGAGCCGTCTTCACGTAGTCGGCACTCATGTTCTCCATGAGCGAATTCTTCGTCAGGATCGTCATGAAGGCAAACAGGTGGATGGCATAACAGACCACCGGCAGCGCCGTGTGATGGATCCGATCGGCAACCTTGCCGAAGAAACTGAAGTCGTCGAAGCCCTGACTCTCGAATCCAGCCAGCGGGAACCAGTCGCGCTGTACCGCGAACAGGGCAAGCAACACGGCGCCCAGGGCGTAGCCGGGAATCGAGTATCCCAGGAAGATCACAATGGAGGTGGCGTTGTCGAATCGCGTCTTGTGCTTCAACGCCTTGATGATCCCCAGAGGGATGCACACGATGTAGGTCAGCAGGAATGCGATGAGGCCAAAGTAGATGGAGACCGGAAACCGGCTCGCAATCAATGACTCGACGGGCTTCGTGTAGCGGAATGAATCACCCAGATCCAGTCGCGCCAGTTTGCCCAGGTAGTCGACGTAGCGAAGCAGGATGGGCTTATCGAAACCGTAGTAGGCCTTCAGCGTTGCCAGGTCTTCTTCGGGAATCTCGATGGAGGACGCACGATGAGAGCTGCCACCGCCACCTTCACCCACATCACCGGCCCCGGCGATCTGCATCTTCATCTGATCGATCGGCCCCCCCGGCACGAACTGACACAGGAGGAACACGACGAAGGTGATCCCGAGCAGCGTCGGCAGCATAAGCAGAAGCCGTCGCAGCGTATAGGTCCACAGCGCGTGGGCGCGTGTCGCCATCAGGCGATGCCCCCGGCCGCGGGGACGTCGCTGGCACCCTCATGTACCGGCGCCGTGCGGATCTTCAGATCCACCGTCATCTGTGCCTCCACACCCGTGCCGCGGAATCGACCCGAAAAGGGTCGCGCTGCCGCAGCCCTCGGCCCGGAAGCAAGGGCCACGTGTCGATCGGTGACCACCAGACCGAGACTCGGATCGTAGCCCCGCCAGCCGGCGCCCGGCAGATAGACCTCGGCCCAGGCATGCAGATATCGATCCTCCTGCAGCACCCCATCCACGTAACCGGATGTGAATCGAGCGGCAAGGCCCGCGGCTCGACAGACCGCCATGAACAGCACCGTCACATCCCGGCAGGCACCGCGACCACGGTCGAGTGTCTCTTCAGGTGTCAGCGGGTCCCCCTCCAGACGTGTCTCTGTCGGACACAGCTGCCGGATCTTCGCATTCAACAGGCTGAGGAAACGCACCGTCTTGTTCTCAGATTCCCGTTGCAGATCGCGGGCCAACTCCAGCACCGGCCCTTCCTGCGTCTCGGGTGACATGTAGGGGGCCAACCCGGCCAGTTCCTCACCATAGGTCAGGGGCAGGCCATCAGCGTTGGCATCGAGATAGTAGCCATACGGATCACTTTCCAGCGTCTCGACGACTGAACACACCACGATGCGCAGATGGTCATGGGTGCCTGCGAACCAGGGGCGGTTGGCGTCATTGCCATCCAGATCCACGATACGGGCACAACCCTCGGGCTGTGGTGAGATATCGAGTTCGAACCCATCCAGCCGCTGACGCCAGTCACTGCGCGGCCTGAGCCGCAACAGGTGGGGATCCAGGAATACCGGCTGGGAATAACGGTATTCGGTTCTGTGCTCGATCTCGAAATGCATCGCCTCTACTCGACCTGGTCCTGTTCAGTCTGTCCAGCCTGGGCCTGCTCGATCGCGGCCTGCCCGTCCTGATCCTGCCCAGTTCGGGCTGTGAAGATCGAGGCCGCCGGACCCAGCTCACCGAAGATCTGGGTCATCCATGCCGTGGGGGCGCGGTCCAACTGCTCGGTGACGCTCTGCTGCCACCAACTCGACAGCTCCTGCATCTCCTCTTCCTCGAAACGACGCTCCACCATGTCGAGCGTATCCCGCCGATAGAGCACCACATCAAGTGGAAATGCGACATCGATCGTGCTGTTGCGCGTCGCATCAAAGGCCAGATATCCCGCCTTCAGCGCCATCTCCAGGGAGGTGTCATATCGCAGCACGCGGTCGAGGAGAGATTTCCCGTAACCAGACTCACCGATGATGTAATAGGGACTGGCCTGACTCACCTCAACCCAGTTGCCCTGGGGATACAGCATGTAGAGCCGGTGTTCATCATCGTTCTCCAGCTGACCACCAACCAGTGCGTGGAGATTGAAGCGAAGTCCCGACTTTTTCAGTGCCTTCTCATCTTCCTTGGCCACACGCCGGATCTGCGCGGCCAGGGCATTCACCGCTTTGTACAGACGATCAAAGCTGTGGTCACTCTCGCTGATGGCCTCGTCAAAGTACGTGAGCGCCTTGTCCCGAACGGAACGCAACCCGGAGGTCATGACGAACATGGGACGGTCACCATATTCGTGAATCGATACTTTGCGCGCCGTCAGGCGCTCTGTGCCCGTCGTGAGACGGGTATCAGCGATACCGACCAGACCGTGTTCGGTCTTGATGCCCAGACAGAAGGTCAAATCATTCCCTTCAGGAGGTGATCACGGGATGGCTTGGAAAGAACGACTGTGAGACGGCACCATTCACGGCATTCAACTGCGCCTGCAGTCCATCGAGAAACTGGTGCAGCCCCTGATCGATGATCTCGCCAATGTCGGTGTAGACGAGACCGGATCGCAGACGGCCAATGCTGCGCTCCGCCTCATTGCCGAAAGTGTTGGCTGGGGTCCCGGTGATCAAGTGCAGGGAGCGTTCGACCTCGAGCAGACAATAGTGAATTGAACGTGGGAATTCCGGATCCAGAATGAGAAAGGCAGCCACATCTCTGGGTTCGATGCGTCCATATCGCTTGCGATACATCTCAAAGGCACTCGCCGACTTGAGCAGTGCACCCCATTGGATGTTGTCGTACGGCGTGCCCACATCCTGTACCTGCGGCAACAGGATGAAGTATTTCACATCCAGGATCCGTGAAGTCTTGTCGGCCCGCTCGAGCATGGCACCAATGCGGCCGAAATGCCAGGCCTCGCCATGCGACATCGTCGCCGACATGATCCCGGTGAAGGTGTGGCAGGCCATCTGGATGCGGGCGAAGAAGTCGTCGGGCACTTCCAGGGCGATGCCCTTGTGAACACCGGAGACCATCAGGTAGAAGGTGTTGATCTGCTGCCACATCTCCGAGGAGATGATCTGTCGCACGGAGCGCGCATTCTCCCGTGCCCGGTCCAGACAGGAGATGATCGAGTTGGGGTATTGCCGATCGAAGGTGAGGAAATCGATCACACTCTCCTGCGTCGCCTCCCCGTAGTGCTCGAGGAATCGCTCGTAGTCCCCTGTGACCTTCACCAGCGGCGCCCACTGATCGCTCTTCATCTGCATCGGCTGATCGAGACTCAGATGCAGATTCACCTGAATGAAGCGGGCGATATTCTCGGCGCGTTCGACGTATCGATTCATCCAGTAGATGGCATCGGCGGCCCGACTAAGCATGGTCGCCCTCCGCTGCTGTGGCGGCCAGCACCCACGTGTCTTTGCTGCCGCCGCCCTGCGACGAATTCACCACCAGCGATCCCTTGCGCATTGCCACCCGTGTCAGGCCCCCGGGCATGACATAGACATCCTCGCCGTAGAGGATGAAGGGCCGCAGGTCGACGTGGCGTCCCTCGAAGTGGTCGTCCACAATGACCGGGGAGCGCGACAGCGCCAGGGTGGGCTGGGCGATGTAGTTGCGCGGATCAGCCTGGATGCGGGCCGCAAAGTCCTCACGTTCGGCGGCGCTGGCGTGGGGACCGATCATCATGCCGTATCCACCCGACTCATTGGCTGCCTTCACCACCAGTTCATCGAGGTGTTCCAGCACATAGCGGCGATCATCCTCATCCCAGCACAGATAGGTCTGCACATTGGGCAGGATCATCTCCTCCTGCAGATAGAACTTGATCATCTGCGGCACGTAGGCGTAGACGACCTTGTCGTCGGCAACACCGGTACCCGGCGCATTCGCCAGGGCCACATTCCCGGCGCGGTAGACGTCCATCAGCCCCGGAACACCGAGAGCCGAATCGGTCCGGAAGATACCCGGATCGAGGAAGTCGTCGTCGATGCGGCGATAGATCACATCGACACGCTGCAGCCCCTGCGTCGTGCGCATCATCACCAGATTGTCGGCCACGACCAGGTCGCGTCCTTCGACCAACTCGACACCCATCTGCTGGGCGAGGAAGGCGTGTTCGAAATACGCCGAGTTGTAGACGCCCGGGGTCAGCACGACAACGGTGGGCGAAGGAATGTGCTCCGGCGCCAGATAGCGGAGTGATTGTAGCAGACGGTCGGGGTAGTCATCGATGGCGCGCACGTGCGAGGCGCCAAAGACCTGTGGGAAGGTTCGTTTGAGAACCTGACGATTCTCCAACACATACGAGACACCGGAGGGACACCGCAGATTGTCCTCCAGCACGTGAAACTGGCCCGTGTCGTCGCGCACCAGATCCGTGCCGGTAATGTGACACCAGATGCCATTGGGAGGACGCAGGCCTGCGCAGGATTTGCGGTAGCCACTGGCCGATTCCACGACGAAAGCAGGTACGATGCCTTCCTTCACGATGCGTTGCTCGTGGTAGATGTCGTCGATGAACAGATTCAGCGCCTGAATGCGCTGCTTGAGTCCACGTTCGATCGTCGCCCAGTCATCGGCTTCCACAACACGCGGAATGATGTCGAAGGGCATGATCTTCTCCGTGCCCTTGTCGTCGCCATAGACATTGAAGGTGATGCCCATGTTCAGCAGCACCAGCTCGGCCGCCTCCTGCCGACGTCTCAGATCACCCTTTGGCAGACGATCGATCTGCTCGATCAGTAACGATGCGCCCTCGCGCGGGCGGCCATTGGGGGCGACCAGTTCGTCGTAGAACGCCCCCGGATCGTAGCCATTGAAATTCATCTGCTCTGCCTCGAGTCGACGTCGGTGGCAATCGTCAGCGCTGCCTGATCCAGCCCCTCGTCCTCTCCCAGATTCGTCGCCTCCATCTGCAATTCCATGTCGCCGAATTTCACCCATCCCAGAATGGTCGCGAAGGAAACGTCCGCAGCATCGCGGCCGGTGCCGATCCGAATGATACCCCGTCGCGGCACCATGAAGGTCGGATCGAAGAGCCACCAGCGATGCGACAGATACACCTCAAAACAGGCGTGGAAATCCGGCGGCGTGAGGCCGGGCGCATAGGCCGATACGAATCGGGCGGGGATATTCAGTGCCCGGCACAGTGCGATACCCACATGAGCGAAATCGCGGCACACACCGCGACCCGCATTCAGCGTCTGCCAGGCAGACGTCGTGGAACCACTGCTGCCGGACTCGTATGCAAGGCGCTCGTGGATCCACCGGCAAATCGCCAGGACACGACCATAACCTCGATCCATCGCCCCGAACTCACGATACGCCAGGTCGAGGCAGAGATCCGATTCACAATACCGGCTCGGATAGAGGTATTCCAGCACGTGAACCGGCCATTCAGCCGACGGAATCTCGCTCAGACCCGCCGCCGGCACGACACATGGTTCATGTTGCCCGGCCGCGGTATAGGTCACCACGAGCGGACCTTCGGCTACCACCACGCGATGCAGACGACCTCGCGGCGTCTGCAACACCTGCGTGGGCAGCTCGGGTTCGAGGCGCACAAGGTCCTGCCGCACCATCTGCAGCGGATTGTCATCCACCCCGAAGTGAAAGAGAAAGGTGCTCGGCTGTTCGACGACGTATTCGAGCCGGCAACTCAGGCTAAAGTCCATAGGGAGAAGAAGATACGAGCCGGAGGGCCGGTACGTGACCCCTTGCTCATTCTCGCCACTTGATGAGTACCGAAACAGCTGCCAGGACCGTCGACAAGGCACATCCTATGCTGTAATCTTCACGCCGCCACGACAGCTCTCACGCGCACGCGACCCCCTATGTCCTTTCGTCGATCAACCATCCTTCCATTATGGCTGCTGTGCACCGTCGGTTTCGCCGGTGCGCAGGATGCGATCGACCTGCTAGACATGGAGTTACGTGATCTGGCAGGCATGGTGACCTCCGCGTCGCTGATTCCGCAGGGCATCCTCGATGCCCCCTCGAACATCGTCATTCTCTCTGGAGAGACGATCCGGCAGCGTGGCTACCTGAGTCTGACCGATCTGGCTCAGGATCTACCCGGTTTCGACTTCCTCGTCTACGAGGATGCAGGGGGCGAATACCCCACATTCAGCCGCAACCGTGGTCTGGGTGACATCGGCAACGACAAGCTCCTGGTCCTCGTCGACGGCATCACGCAGAACTTCGTCAGCTACAACTGGTCGACTCAATGGACCTTCGAAGCCCTGCTGCAGGACCTGGAGCGTATCGAGATCATCCAGGGTCCGGGATCCTCGCTCTATGGGGCGCAGGCCTTTTCTGGTGTCATCCACTTCATCACCGATCGATCTCGTGAGGGGGCGCAGGTTCGCACGCTCGTCGGCCCCGATGGCACGCGTAGTCTCGAAGCGGCTTGGGGCCGGGCGCTCGAGGAGCACGGGCACATCACCGTTGCCGTACGCACCTGGGATACGGACGGCGACGATGGTCAGCGCGACGATCCGGGCGGATACTGGCACGGCAACGTGGAGCCGGATCACCTGCTGGCGGACTACGCCCGCGATGGATCGCACGAGCAGGATCTGCCGAATCCGCGGGCGGGTCAGCCGATGCGTCCGGGATTCAACACGCACGCCAGTACCCAGGCGGTGCGAGCCAATCTGCGCTGGGGCAACACTCAGATCGGCGGGGATCACTGGCGCACCGAACGCGGCATGGCCTCGTACATCACCGGCTACGAGTACCAGGCGCGCGATCCATCGTACGAAGGCGGGCACGCCGGGGGGCATCTCTACGCGACCGACCGACGCTCAATCGGAGAGCCCGTCGACCTGGAGTCGAGTGCCGTCTACCGCACAACCCAGACCTTGCCGTCCACCGGTTTCAGGTACTACTACCAGTATCCCGACCTGACCAAGAGTTACCGCTCGCGAGATCACCAGGTGTATGTCGAGGAGCGCCTGACGTGGCGGATGTCGTCACGACAGGATGTCGTGTTTGGCGGCCGCCTGATGTGGAGCGAGAAGACAGACCGCGTCGTCTCCCTCGACGATCAGCAGTCTGACTATGGCGGAACGATCTCTGCGTGGGAGATCGCCAGCGATGGCCGCGGCCTCTACGTGCCGCTGCGCGTCCCCACTGAGTCAGTGGAGGAGCAGGCTCTCTATGGTCTGTGGAGCACCCGCTGGACCCCACTCTGGTCTACTTCGGTCGGTCTGCGCTACGATCACAGTTCGGAGTTCGGCAGCGTCCTGAACCCACGCCTCGGCCTCATCATCAAACCCTATCAGGAACGTCTGACGCTGAAGCTGCTCCTGGGCACTGCATTCAGGCAGCCGAGTATCTTCGAGTTGCGCAGCGAGTTCCGCGGCAACGAGAATCTGACACCCGAAGAGATCCGTACCTACGAACTGGAGGTGCGCTCCCTGGTAAGCCCGGCCCTCAACCTGAAGGCCAATCTCTTCTACTCCGTCGTGACGGACTTCGTTGGTCGCGTCGAGGATCTGACCAAGCCTGCCCTGGAACGTTTCGAGAATCTCGACGGCAAGACCCGCGTGCGGGGCGCCTCCATGGAGGCTGATCTCCGTGTTGATGAGCAGACACGGGTTGCTGCGAACTACATGCTCACGCAGGGCCGTCAGAACAATGCTGGATGGGATACGATTCCACAGACGGCACGCAGCAAGGTGAATGTCATCGTCACGCACACCTTCCCGGCGCAGCATGCGAACATGACGCTCCGGTTGAACTACGTCGGACCGCGCCGGATCCAGGCCACCAACACGTGGCTTCGAACCCGCGAGGGTCGCGACGCCCCATCGTATTTGAAGGCGGGTCTGGTCGCCGGATACACCGGGGTCGAAGGAATGGAGCTACAGCTGATCGTGCGCAATCTGCTTGATATCGACTACTATGGTGTGGCTCGCGAGAGCGGCAGCAGCGATGCCGAGGCCTATGATCCGGCATCCAATCCGAATCCCCCCGGGTTTATTCCCGCCTACCATCCGCAGCCGGGCCGGACCGCTCTGTTGCGGGCCAGCTTCGACTTCTGAACGGCAAGCAGTGATGAAGAAACGTGTTCTGCTCGTTGAGGATTCTCCCGTGGCCCGGGAAAAGGTCTCCGGTATCCTCTCAGACCTCGGCTGCGAGGTCGTGTGTGCCGAGGATGGCGTGGAGGGGCTGACGGTCGCCACGCACAATGCCGGCAATCTGGACCTGATCGTCCTCGATATCCAGATGCCGAAGGCGGACGGGATCACGCTCCTGCGTTATCTGCGCAAGGTGCCCGCACTGGCGCGAACGCCCGTGATCATGCTCACCACACAGGCCGACAAAGAGACGGTGAAGACGGCCTTGACCCATGGCGCCCGTGACTTTCTGCGCAAGGACGCCACGATTGCCCACATCACCGAGCGTCTGCAATTCCATCTTCAGGCGGAAGCGGCACCTGAGGCGGCCCAAGGCCCCGAAGATCGAGAGATTCAGGTTCGCGATCTTCTGACAGGCGCAGTGCGACCGGCACGGATCGCGGGGCCCTGCGTGTTGTGCCACATCCCGGAAAGCGAAGTGAGCGAGTTTCTCCACGAAAGCGGCACCCATCAACTGGGACTCTACCTCGCGATCGCTGCTGGGATCAGCGAATTGAACGCGCGCTACCCCCACCTCTGCGCCGGTTACCTGATCGAATCCACCTCATCCGAAGTCAGCAAACACCTGAAGCAATACGATCTGATCCGCTGGGTGCTCTTCCTCGGCCGCCGCCAGGAAGGATTGTCGGTCGCCCGGGTGAGTGGACTCACTGGACTCCTCGACAACCGCAACGTGCACATGATCTGCGACCCGATCGCCTCGTTGGACGAACGTGACCAGCAGAGCGTCACGCGAATGGGTGCGGTCCTGCTCGAGCAGGCTGGTTTCTACCAGGGGGGGGCCTTGAGACTGCTGGAAGAACACCTGCTACCACCGTCCAGGCAGGTGGGGACGACGGTCCGGATCCGCGATCTGATCGACGGTACCGGCCTGGCGCCACGACGCGGTCAGACGGTCCGTCTCCATTACTGTGCAGTGCGTCGTGACAGAGAGGTCCTCGTCGATACCCTGATCGACAGGGCACCAGTGGATATCGCCTTTGGCGACGAGGGCTTGCCCGAGGGCATCTGGCAGGCCCTCGCCGAGGTCGGCCGTGGCGGCAGGATTCTGGCGAATATGATTGACCCTGGCGAAGAAGAGGCCGCCTACTACACGCTCGATGTGGTGGACGTCACCGACCTGTAGGCAGATCCGCTCGCACGCTTCACGAAAGCCGTTCCTCGATGGCCTGACGGGCCTCTTCGAAGGCGATGGCGGCCTCGACGATAAGGTCGGGGACACCGCGGAATTCTCCGGCCTGACCCAAATCCTCCAGGCGCTGGCAGATGGCTGCCAGGCGTTGGGCACCCAGATCGCGGGCGCTGCCCTTGAGGGTGTGGGCCTCCCGCTGAAGGTCGGCGCTCTGCTGCTGTTCAAGGGCCTGCCGTATGCTGAGTAGATTCTGCTCGCCACCCTCCTGAAACAGGACGAACATCCGCGCTACGGAGATCGCCCCACGAGCCTCCATCTGATACAGCTCATCCAGAGGCCCCCCGTCCAGCACGGCGTCCTGACCGGTGTCCTGGGCACCGAATTCCTCGTCGAGTCGACGCTGAACATCCGGATCGATGGAGATCTCTGGTATTGCGTTGTCATCCTCCGGCGGGGCCAGGCCCAGCTGCGCCAGCACGGCGTCCATCTCGGCGGACGTCTCGGTGTCGGTCGTCGGTTCGGTGTCGATCGATGCGGTCGGCGTCACAGGCTCGTCGCCGCTGCGTGTCGGAAGTCCGGCCCGCACGATCGCTGACTTCAGGGCCTCCCACCGCACGGGCTTGGATACGTAGTCGTCCATACCTGCCTCCAGACAGGCCTCACGATCCCCCTTCATCGCATTCGCCGTGAGACCGATAATGGGCAGCCGGTCTGGTGATGTCTCGAGGGCTCGCAACTGGCGTGTCGCCTCGTAGCCGTCCATCTCCGGCATCTGCACGTCCATCAGGATCACGTCGAAGTCCGCTTCGCCAGCCAGGTTCACCGCTTCAGCGCCGTTCGCGGCAGCCGTCACGGTATGCCCGAATGATTCAAGCATGCTCGTAGCAACGTAGCGGTTGGTCTCGTTGTCGTCGGCTAGCAGGACCCGCAGCGGCAGCAGCTCTTCCCCGTCGGCAGGGCCACGAGTCAGGGCCGTGATCGTGGCGGGATCCCCGAACAGAGACAACAGGGAGCGCAACAGATCGACGGCTGTGACCGGCTTGCGCACGAACTGATCGACACCCAGCTCCTTTTCCGCTTCGATGAACTCCGGACCGTCGAGACTCGAGAGCAGACGCAGGATCTTGGGACCTGCATCGGTGGGTGGCGGACCATCGATGATTCGCAGATCACCGGGGGGAGCGTCTTCGGGGAGGATCTCGACACCCCATCGCGGCAGCATCGCTTCGAGTGCTCGAACCTGGGTGTCGTTGCCAATCTGGATCTGGCAGCTCTTACCGGCGAGGATGCCCTCCGCGTCGACCAGCCCATTCGCCGGCTCCGCATCCGAGATACCAAACCGTGCCGTGAACAGGAAGGTGCTGCCGGCGCCGGCCTCGCTCTCGACCCAGATGTGGCCGTCCATCAAGGCGACGAGTTGGCGGGAGATGTCCAGGCCCAGACCCGTGCCACCGTATTCGCGGGTGGTCGAGCTGTCTGCCTGGGAGAATGCTTCGAAGATGAGGTCCTTCTTCTCTGGTGGGATCCCGATGCCCGTGTCGCGAACGCCTACCTCAAGTTGCGTTCCTTCCTCGTCGCGCGTCAGCGTCCTGATGTGGACGGCGATCTCACCTTCGCTGGTGAACTTGATCGCATTGCCCACCAGATTCACGACGATCTGGCGCAACCGGGTGGGATCTCCGCAGAGACCTGCCGGCACGTCGGGCTCCACGTGGCATACCAGCTCCAGACCCTTCTCATGGGCGCGCATCGACATCAGCTTCATCACGCCATCGAGCGTGTCCCACAGAGCGAAGTCGACGCGCTCCAACTCCATGTTGCCCGCCTCGATCTTCGACAGGTCGAGGATGTCGTTGATCAACTCCAGCAGTGCATCGGAGGATGTGTCGATCGTGGCCAGCTGCTCGCGTTGGTGGTCCTCCAGGCGGCTGCGTCTGAGCAGATCCACCATGCCGACGATGCCGTTCATCGGCGTGCGGATCTCGTGACTCATGTTGGCGAGGAAGGCGCTCTTGGCCTCGTTGGCTCGATCGGCCGCTTCCCGTGCCTCCTGCAGCTGGATGTTCGACTTCTGTTTCTGCCGGTAGCTCCAGTAGATGACTGCAGCCAGGGCCGCGATGAGGGCGCCGATGAGAGTGCCGAACTTGAGCAGGGTCTGCTGTTCGCGGATTGTCGTATCCTGGGCCACCAGTTCGGAGGCCTGCAGGTCGAGACGGTCCAACTGTGTGCTGATCTGCACTTGCTGGCGGGTGAGAACCTGCTGGCCCTCGTCGATCTTCCCGGCCAGCTGTGTCACCTTCTCCTCGCGGGCAGCCAGCGTGTCGAGCTGGACTTGTAGATCCCGGGTGAGGCGCGCAGTCCGCGCCTGCGCGCGGCTCATCTCAAGCTGCTGGGCCGCCAGCTCCTGAGTCTGGTCATGAAGCTGGCCGTCAATCCGGGCAACCTCCTGCCGTTGCCGGGTGATCTCATCCCCCTGTGAGACGAGGCGTGCACGCTGCGCAGCCAACTCCTCGGTGCGTCGTTGGGCCTCTGCGCGCTGCTGCACCAGCCGGTCCTCCTGTCCGGCGATGGTATCGCGTGACTCCTGCAGCGAAGCCTCCATCTGCCGGTAGAGCATGGCCACATCGAGATTGATTCCCCGGCCCTGCAGCAGCAGGTCGGATCTCGCCTCCAGTCCTTCATAAGTGAGATTGGGGCGATTCACCTCGAAGGTGATCCGACCGGGCTGCGGTCGCTCCAGGTTGATCATCGTCAGCTGCTTCTGTTCACAGCCATCGGTCACCAACAGGATGGGGCGACCGTGAAGGTCGTGGGCGATGCGCCGGATGTCGCTGTTCAACGAGGGTGACAGGACCAGCATGTGGACACCGTCGGCATCACCCAGATTGTCGACGTCCCGTACGAGAATCCTGCGGTCGCGCACCTCGCGCTCTCCGAGCATGTGGCGCAACACCGTGGCCAGACCCTCGTCCCGTCCGTGCAATCCGATGACGAACTCAGAGATCCCTTGATCGTTCGGCCAGCGGACATATTTCAGGAAGTTGTAGAGGTAGGCAACCTTGAGGGCCTCCTCTGACGGAGCCTGCGGAAACACCGTCTGAGGCAGGACGAGAACGGCGAGCAGGACCAGCATCGCCGCCGTGTGCCTGGGGCGTAGTGCGGACCGTGGGATGAAGCCGCCGATCAGATGGAGGAGAGCCATGGGGCAATTCTGAGCAATGCCCTGTCGGGGTGCAAGCGTGCCAGATCTGGCCGCAGCCTGGTTTTTTTCTTTCCTATGCAATCATCAGGACCCGGCGTTCGTTGAGGGGATGACAGAATCACAGCCATCACCCCATCAAAGGACATCCGAACATGCGCTTGATCACAGCTCTCGGCTTCACCATCCTGTCCCTTGCCGCCACCGCCCAAGCCGGCGATGATCCCAATATCCCGTCTGAGCGCAAGGTGCTTGTGCGGCAGGCGATGTCCGCCCATGTAGATGATGCTCTCGTCAGCGATCACTACGTCATCTATGATGCCGTCGACGGCAAACTTCTGAGGCTACAGTTCAAGGAGCTCCACACGGGTGTCGTGCGCAAAGGTGAATTCTTCGTCGCCTGCGCCGATTTCACGAATGCGGCAGGCACCCTCATCGACGTCGATTTTCTCGTCGCCGGTGGTGATGACGGCTTTCGTGTCATTGAGTCTGTTGTGCACAAAGTCGGCGACACCAAGCGCCCCTATCACATAGAAGAACACAAGAGCGGATCTAGCGATTGAAGGAACTGATCCAGGCGGGTTATGGCTACGCACTGTCGTTGACCCACGCGGCGGTCGATGCCGAGGACCTGGTACATGACGCCTGGTTGCGACTTGCCCATCGTGGAGAGCGGCGCCCGGCTCGGGCGCTGCTCTTCACGACAATTCGTCATCTGTACATCGACACCTGGCGTCGGCAGCAGCGGGTGCCGCACGAATCCTTCGACGAGAGTGCCTATCCCACGCTGGACCTGCCTGAAGACCATCAGCTGGACCAAATCGACCTGACACGGGCGTTGGGGCGAATCCGTCCCGAAGAGCGTGAAGCGATCTACCTGCAGTCGGTACAACGCTACACCGCCGCCGAGACGGCCAAACTCATGGACATGCCGCGGGGCACGGTGCTCAGCCTGATCCACCGCGGCAAGTCACGCCTTCGCCGCATCCTCTGCGACCCGATTCCCCCCGAGGAGGCCTCATGACCGACGATTCTTCTGTTCCGCGTGATGACGCCCAGCTCGATGCGGCGCTGCGTCGTCACTACGATGACCGCGGGCTTGCCGATGACCGCGTCGAGCGCATCCTTACGGAAGGTCGCACGGCATCACGCCGATCCTGGCGGCCCGTGTGGATGACTGGCGTCGCGGCCATGCTCCTGCTCGGACTGGGCGGACTGCACCTGCAACGCCAGGAATCCAGCCTGCGTCATGCCGTGCTGGTGGAGATCGCCATGAATCATGACAAGGACCTGCAAGCAGAGATCACAACTACCAGCTACGCAGACGTGGTGACGGCTCTGGACCGGGTGGATTTCGCGATCGCGCCCGCCAGCCAGATCCCTGACGCAGCGCTGACGGGCGCACGTTATTGCTCCATCCAGGGACAATTGGCGGCGCTGTTGAAGCTGCGGATCGACGCTCGCCGTCATACCCTCTACGTGACCCGGGCCACGGACTGGCTCACCAGTCTGGCCCCGTATGAGGCCACCCACGATGGAGTCGACATCCACCTGTGGACGGAGGCGGACCGTTTCTACGCGCTCGCCGTCGACAACGCGGAATAGGTCTCATGTGAGGCACACTCGCTGCCTCACATGAGACGATTCCGTATGCCCTGGTGACGACTGTCAGCCCACCATGCCCACCAGGCGGCGCAGATTGTCATGCCCCATCTGGAGAGCCATCAGCACATCTTCGATGCCCTCGAACTCGATGGAGAGTACCCCCGAATACCCCTCTCGGTTCATGACGGCCAGACACTGAGCAACCGCCACATTGCCGTGGCCAATGATGGCGCCGCGCAGATAGTTTCCAGCACGTGTCTCGAACCAACCTTTCCCCGGCGCGACCTCTGTTCCGGGCTTCACGTGGAAGTCCTTGGCGTGACAGTGAAAGGCGTAGGGCATGAGCCGCCCCACCGCCGTCGCCGGATCGTCGTCGGCGCAGAGGAAATTCCCCATGTCGACGAGGACGCCGAAGTTCGGATGATCGACGGCGGTGACCAGTTGCTCCACGCGGACGCTTTCCTGGCAGAAGCGACCATGATTCTCCACCATGGTCTTGATTCCCTTCTCCATCGCGTATTCAGTGACCCCGCGGCAGCCCTCGGCCAGACGCGGAATGGCCGCCTCGAAACTCTTCGGGCCCACGTGTTCGGCTGACCAGCCACCGGTGGCATCGTGCCGCATGCCGGGTACCCCGAGGATCTCGGCGATATCGACTTCACCTTTCACGCGTGTGATTTCAGCCTGCAGATCACCACCTGACCCGTTGAGGAAATCCGCCGCGATGGTATAGTTGGCGATGCCAATACCCACGCGAGCCGCTTCCTCACGAAGCTCACCGGCAAAGTCGGGCAAAGTCTTGCCGTCAGGCACGGCGATGGTGGAAAACTCGATGACATCGAAGCCGATCTCTTTGGCTGCGGCAATGATTTCGATCTGTGTCATGTCGCCGGAACGCACGAGGCGACTGAAGCTGTAGGAGCTGACGCCGATGATCATGGCTTACACATTCTTTCGGTGTGAGGTAGTGGTCTTGATGGTCGATTGCTACGCGTCTTCGTCGTCAAAGTGTCTCACGGGCACAAAGGTGCCAGTGTCACTCGACTCCTGTATGGCGATGCACAGGGCCAGGGCGCGACGACCGTATTCGCCCGGTGTAAGGGAAGGGCCCTTCCCTTGAATCGCGTCGAGGAATACCTGCTGGCTTGTACCGTGCGGTGGGGAATCTGGATAGGTCGTGGCCGCATCATCCTCTTTCCCCGCCTTCCACAGTTCGGTCCCGTCCTTGGAGAATCCCATTCGGATCCTGCCCTCGGTACCGTAGACCTCCAGGAAACCGGCTCCTCCCGGCATCGTCCACGACAGCTCGAGTACCCCCGTCCCACCGTTCTGATAGCGGAGGATCGCGTTGACGTTGTCGGCAACATCAATGTCGGGTAGGCGTGAGTCGACCAGACCCGCCACTTTCTCCGCGTCTCCCATGATCATGCGCATGAAATCAGCCATGTGGATACCGATATCCACCAGCAGCCCGCCCTCATGTTTCTTCTGTACGAACCAGTCGGCACCGGGGCTCCAGCCGACGTTCGGGGTGCCGTCGCCGCCACGGATACAACGCACGTGGAATGGCTCACCGATGGCACCCTCACGTACCAGATCGACGACGGTCTGATACTGACCGCTGTAACGCAGACTCTGATTGATCTGCAGAATAACCCCGGCCTCTCGGGCCGCTTCGATCATCTGAGTCGTCTGCTCCAGCGTGGCGGCCATCGGCTTTTCGCAGAGGACGTGGAGACCCGCCCGGCACGCTGCCATGGTCTGCGGATAATGGCAGTCATTGGGCGTGCAGATAGAGACTGCATCCACCTTTCCTGAGGCAAGGAGATCTTCCTCTTTGTCGAAGCAGGCAGCCTCTTTCAGTTCCGGGAACTTCTCCTGCACCTCAGCCATGCGCTGCGTGCGGCTGTCGAACAGGGCGGTGATCTGGCAGCCCTGCGTTGCAAGATAGCCGGGGATGTGGTCCGCTTCGGAAATCTTTCCACAGCCGATGATTCCAACCCGCACTAAGTCTACCACGTGTTTCCTCCTGATCTGGTGTCAGACCCGCCGATATTCCAACAACTGGCTCGACGGTGGTTGCTGGATGGTCACGGCAAGATTCACCAACTCTGCCCCTGCCGTACGTCGAGGTGAAGATGGCTCCCATTGTGTAGCCAGGGTCACCTCGTATTGCGCATTCGGATCGATCTGTCTCAGCCCGCACTCCAGACAGGGGAAGGGGCTGTTGTGACGTCGGAAGAAGAGCGCGATCCCCGCATCCAGATCGGCGCGGTGGAACTGGTATGCGCACCAGTCATGTTCGGCCGATGTCAGCGGCACCAGCAGGTGGTGATCACCCAGGATGAACGGCCGTAACCGCGCCATCTCGCTCAGGGCCAGGTGCGCGTCTTGTATCGGGTAGTCCTCTGCCCGGATATCCGGGTAGAACACGAGACCGGTTGAGACCGCGCTGCGCACCGAGTAGGGCTCGATGCGCCAGACCGAGGCGGTGTGCAACGGGATCCAGCGCGAGAGCCCTGCCGTCTGGCACTGCGATCCAACCTCACAGCGGTAACCTTCTTTGGCCGCACCTGCATCGGTGTAGTCACTGCGCCAGAGCGGGAAGGATCGCGACGTGGTCTCAAGATCGATCCGACGACCGCCGGAGGCACAGTTGTCGATCACCAGACCCGGGTGCCGCGCCCGCAACTCATCCCACATGGTGTACAGCCCCTGGATATGACGGATCTCCGTCATCCCCTTGCGACCCGGTTCGTCAGCTGCCAGCCAGTATTCGATGGGCTCGAAGTTGAAGTCCTGTCGATAGATGTCCACGCCGACTTCCGCGATCATGGCGGAGATCTTATCCGTCATCCACTGTCTTGCCGCCGGGTTGCCGAGATCGAGCAGCAGATTGTCGTCGCTGCCGGGGTGCTCCAGCAGAAACTCGGGGTGCTCCACGGCCAGCGGCGTCTGAGGTCTGACGCGCTCGGGCTCAAACCAGAGGATGAATTTCATCCCGTGGGCGTGCGCTTTGTCCGCGATCGGCTTCAGCCCGCGCGGGAAACGCTTCCGGTTGATCGTCCAGTTACCGACCTCCTCCCACCACTGCTCTTTTTCTCCGTACCACAGAGCATCCACCCAGAACGCCTCGAGCCCAATCTCACTGGCCCGATCGATGGCGGCCAGATGGTCTTGCTCAGATACGTGTCCGGTGAAGTAGTAGACAAGCTGCCGCGGGTGGGCGGTCGGCGGGATCACCAACGAGCGATCGGGGTTCCTCTGGCTGTAGTGCGCCAGCAAGGTCTGACGCAGAAGATTCGTTCCCGTGTCAGCGTCCTCTCCCACCCACTCGATCAGGAGAATGCGCGGCGAGCGGATCGTCTCTCCCGGCCGCAGATAGGTATCCAGGTGCTGAATCCCCACGGACATCGATACACCATCATCAGTACGCCTGAACTGTGCCGCCCATTGACCAGACCAGCCGATGCCGATCACGTAGCCACCCGTGCTCGTCTGGAGATTCATGAAAGGCAGCACACCATTGGAGGACCGTCCCCCAACCGGCCTGAGGTCAACCTCGCCGCCACTGCGCAGCTTGTCGAAGCGCGGCACGAAGTCGTCGATCTCGCACGAACTGCCCTTTGCATGGTGCAGGATCGGCTCGTCAGCCTCCTCTGTCGGGATGGTGACATCCAGTGCCAGCAGATTGCTGATCGCGGGGCTATCCTGCTCCCCGTCGTTGGTCAGTTCCAGCACCCATTCCCAGGCCGGAATCGCATCGAAGCGCCTGAGTCGCACACATACCGTCAGACCACTGGCCGGGTCGTGGTAAAGAATTGGTTTGTGTGTTCCCTGTGGGTCTGTGGACTCTGATGGATCGAACTGCATGACGTCACGACACGGCCTGCCATCCATGTTGAATGAAAATGGCGGCTCTTTGGGATCCCACTGAAATGACATGCTCCTGTCCTCCGATACGCAGTGCCAATCATCGTATTGTCCCACAGTTAACGGTCCTCGATCAAATACAAAAAGGGGGACCCGAGTCGATGACTCAGGCCCCCCCTCTTCTTCTGCATGACCGACGGCCCTACTCCCCATCAAAGCGCAGTGCGACGCTGCTGCGTCGCGGCATGCGAGTGGGCAGAGCCTGGATCGCGTCACCACTCCAGAAGTCGACCGCATCGCCGCGCAAACCGTAGGCGCTGGGATCGAAGTCCATACGTGCCGGTTTGTCGCCCCAGTTGAAGAGCCCGACCAACGTATCTTCAGCCGTCCGGCTGATCCAGATACGGGGTAGATCCTGCTCACTGTCGAACAGATCGACGGGCACGGCGGCCACGGCTCGTGGAGTGATTACAGGACCCAGAATCTGGAGCCCTTCCGGTCCCATTCGCTGTAGCGGATCCGACAGGAACAGGTCGCCGCCGGTCAAGTGCACGAGTAGAGCGTAGGTGCGCGCCTCGGTCGCGGAAAACTCCCGTCCTGCCAGCCACCCATTGTCCAGTCCCAATGGTGAAACCACGGCGCGTTTGGCGTACGGCGGCAACGCCGTATCCGGGCCCCGCACAACGAGAAAATCGGGATCGCAGTTCCACAGATTCCCCTGCATCCACCAGCGTGTCGCCAGGGCACCGACGTTGCGCAACACGTGCCCCCAGAAAATGTGGATGTCACCGGTGGAGCGCACCGCGTCCACCAGTCCAACCACCGATTCGTAGGGTGAACCACAGGACAACAGATACGCCTCCGCACCGATGGCGCGACGAATGGCCTCGAAAGCACGGCGGATCAGATCGGCGCGACCAACACGCCGATCGTGGAACATCCTGGCCCCCAGGATACAATGACTGAAGTCCACCTTGAAGTATTCGAACCCCATGCCCCGTAAGCGCCGGAAGATCCCTTCGATGTGGTCGAGGACCTCGGGACGTGTCACGTCGAGATAGGCCATCGGCCCGTAGGAGTAGGCATCGACCTGGATCTGTCCGTCCGCCCGCGCCGCGAACCACTCCGGCTTCTCGAGATAGAGCGGGTTGTAGGTATTGACCAGCAACGGCGCTGTCCAGATGCCCGGACACCATCCGGCACTTGTCACGTGCTGGCAGTAGTCCTCAAGTCCTGCAGCGAACTTGGCATTGGGCTCCCATGTGCCCCACTGTTGCTCCCAGCCCTCATCGATGGCCAGGACATGGCGACCCTCGCCCAGCACCTGTCGCCCAGCCTGCAGGTTCTCATCCATGATCTCGCGTGTCACTGCGCCGGCGTAATAATCCCAACTGTTCCAGCCCGTCATCGGTGGACGACTCGGCTTACGTTCAAGACGCTGATGCCAGAGGTCGCCATACTGCGCCATGAGATCGGTCCCCGGCGCACCGGACAATGCCACCAGAGCGGACGTGCACACAGCCGCGCCCGGTTCCACTTCGCAGTCGAACTGATGGCGGACCTCCACGCCGAAATCCCCTTCCAGGTGGGGTTCGTCGTGCAAGGTAACCAGCTCACTGAAGGCCTCACCTACCGGGGGCAGAACACCCAGCAACAACGCCGTCCCATCATCGTGCTGGAATACGGTGAGCACACTGCTGGGAACCGCAGCGTCGAGACCCGACGTCTTGCGTCCCACACACTTCACGCCGGACGCGATATTGACGAAGCTGCCACCGTGGATGAGTTCGCGAAACTCTGCCGTGGGCAGACGTGGATTGAAGACGTCCGGACGCCACCGCGCCAGATGTACCGTGCCGAGGCTGATGCGCTCAGCAGAGACATTCACAAGGCGCAGCGCCAACAGACCTGGCGCTGGCTGCTGCATCACGAGTTGCCACCCACCGACACGGCATACCCAGCTGTCGGTCGCATCTGGCGTCCATTCGCCCTGCACGCGCTCCCCATCCACGAGGATCTCGCCACCCACACCGACCGCCCACGGGCACGTCAATCGCACGCCCCCGTCACCGAAGGTGAGCCCCTCCTGTGTCACCGTCATGCCGATCTACTCCTCCCCTTCATGTCGACTCGGGCTTCGACCAGGTGTTGCCCGGATTCTTCAGTCCGTCAGCAGGATATCGCGCGAGTTCCGGTCTTGACCACTCGGCCTCTTGCTGCGACTGCCGCCGATGAAACCCTGTTTTCTGTTGCCATCGTCGAGCAGCAGAGGCTCTACGCCGATCCGCAGCCCCGGCTGTGTCACTCGAAGGAATCCACCCGGCAGGCGATCACTCGCGGCGCTTGCATCCAGATCTGCCCAGGAGATCGCAGCCTCGATCACCCGGTCATTGGCGGCCAGGGCACCAGACGTCGCCACGACACTGCGACTGAGCAGCGCCTGCGAGCAGTAGTCCTCGGCGGTGCGGTGCGTTCGGACGCAGAACAGATCACTACGGCCAGTAGAGCTGAAACCGAACCAGGACTCCACATCGACGCCCAGGGTGCCATCGGGGGCCGAATTGTCCAGATCCATGAAGAGAGAGATCCCCTCGTGCCTCCACACCTTCTTCATGAAGGTCGCCGCATCGGCCGCCTCCCCGTCGGTGTCGTCATCACCGGTTTCGCGGATCAGGACGAACAGATACTCGTCATCCCAGGCATACTGAATCTGGCTGGCGAGTGATCCGGGACCGAGTTCGATGGTGACCGGATCACTTTTCAGACCCACCCAGTCAGATGGATCCCCATCGATCCGGACCCTCGCACGTGGCGCGCGGGCGGCAATACTGGAGTCGGGGGGCGCCGGTGGCAGAGCATCAGGTTCGTCGTCGTAGATGCCATCGAGCATGAGATTGGCCATCACCAGGCCCTCTTCAGCCATCGTGACCCAGACGATGTGATCGAACTGGCCTGTGCCGGGGCCGCCCAGCGCACTGCCACCACCCGTCGTTGCCAGTCGATAGTAGTTGCTGCCGGAACGGACATACTTCCCGTATTCGTGGTAATGGCCGGCGAAGACGGTGTAAGGCTTGCCCACCAACAGGGCCTCGATCTTGTCAAAACCAGCAGGATCGTCGTAGTCCCAGAGCGGCTTGTGCATGAATACGAGGATCGCCCGCGGCTCCTCGACACTGGCCAGGGCCCGTTCGACGTAGGCGACCTGCGCATCGCTGATATGGGTCGGCGGCGGATCTTCGGTATTGAGCACGAGGAACAGCACATCCTTGTACTCGAAGTGGTAGTAGGGTGGTCCCCGGCGTTCCTGCCACTTCTGCAGCATGACGGGATTGCCGATGTCGTGATTGCCCGGCGCATAGAAGAAGGGCATCTCCAGCCGCTGCACGATCGCATCGAATGCCGTCCACTGGGTCTCCAGCTGCGCCTCGTCCTCCGTATAGCCTTCGATCAGATCGCCCACGCACATAACGAACTCGGGCTTCAGCAGATTCAGCCGATCCACCGCCGCCGCGAACACACCGGGTCGACTTCCACCAGTCCGATCCGAAACGATGGCGAACTGGAAATGGTCCGGATCGTTGTAGAACTCCAGATCCGTCCAGGGAGTGACTGCCGAAACATCGAGGTCAGAGCGGAATTGCGGTCCCTCATCGTGCGCCGCAGCGCCGATGACGGACAGGAGCAGAGAGAGGGACAGAAGCCGGAGTCTCATACGATCCTTGCCATGGTGAGTGTCTGCGACACGAAGGTGCCGCTTGAGTAGGTAAGCGCAGTCACTGACACCATGGCAAGACACAACATGGACCGTCGCCGGTGAGAGACGCGATGAATGGACGCGTTCTCTGCTCCGGGCGTGGGGCGGTGTCTGGGGGCGACCCCTTAGACTGGAAAATCTGTCGTTGCCAGATCGTCACCCGCTGACTCACAGACACACCATAAGATCCGCATTAACAGTGTCTTATGGTATTTTACCGGCATGCAGATGCGCACCAACAGCACTGTCCTTAGCAATAGTCGGTACGATACGAGAATTCATCGGGTTCACGTTTGGACGTGGGTGGCTGTGCCCCATGTGCAGGAGCTCCGACCCGCCGATGCCTCGGACAGCCGGCCATGGCACCCCTGCAATAGCGCAATATCCGGTTATCTGGAAGTTATGCGAACTGCGAACCAGGAAATTGTGGAGGTTGCCAGTCTGCCGGTGGATACTCAGTTATCAGACCCTCTGTGCCTGGCAGCAAAGAGCTTGACCGTGGTCACCCAGAGGGCTCTCGTTCGGGGGCGAACTAGTGAACCAGGAAATGAGTACTTCCAGATACTCTATTGTTAGGCAATCCGAAATAACTGAGAGAAAGCGTTGAGGACTCTTGCGGGCATTGGCCTTGTTGCGGTTGCGACAATTGTTGGTGCGTCGGTTCCAGACCTGTCGATGATCGCCTTCGTTTCGGACCGAGACGGCAGTGATGACATTTTTGTCATGTATGAAGATGGCTCCATGCCCACCAATCTCACGCGGAGTCCATTGGATTGGGATCGAGACCCGGCATGGTCTCCAAACGGTGAGAGAATTGTGTTTGTTCGCAATGGTGCTATCACCATCATGCGCGCAGATGGCACAGACGTGAACGAGTTGGTCCGCCGAGGCGAGACACCGGCATGGTCACCAGACGGCAACTGGATCGCGTATACGGCTTCCCCGTCTTCCAGTTCGGGCCAAGAGACGCGCGTGGTGAACGTGAATGGGACAGGAAACCTTCCATTGACCTACTATCTGCGGGATCTGGCAGGTCCAGCTTGGTCACCAGATGGCTCGGAATTGGCTGTGAGTAACGGGAACATTGCACTAATAGACCCGACACTCGACGACTCCGAACAGACGTATGACTGGGTGGGCGCTCCACAGTCTGCCTACGGTGTGGCCTGGGCGCCAGATGGTAGCAGTCTCGCCATCCATGCCTTCGGTCAGAATCGCGACTTCGACATTTATGTCCAGAATCCTGGTGGCCGTGAGTGGCTACAGTTGACGAATACTCAGGGACTGGATGCCGATCCGGCATGGTCCCCTGACGGGACGAAGATCGCCTTCTGGACTGTGAGGGACGACCCTGTCCAAGATCCGTGGCCTGGGAATGGTGAGATATACATCATGTCCACAGATGGATCTAACCAAGAAAACATCACGAACAGCGCCGCGCATGACTGGGCCCCGGCTTGGCGTCCACCACGAGGCCAGAAGACGGCCATACACCTTTTGACTTGGGGTATGTTGAAGAGGTTGCTGCTGAAGTAGGTGACGCGATCCGACCGAAGACGGCAAGAACTCGTGCGGCAATTCCCTGTCTGCGACCCAGATGAAGCAGCTCAAGAATTGCCTAACATGCTATGCACCTGACGAGTCTCAATGGTGGGCCACGGCGCTGGATAGCCAGTTCGCGGGGTTGGCACAGAAGCTGGACAGACGGTGGACCTGCCCGCAGGTGATTGCGGCGTTATACGTTAGAACGGTTAGGACGATAATGAAGAGGCTGTTCTTCTTGGTGCGGCCCTCATGGTCTTTCAGACCGCCTGTACTGAGGAGCCTCCAAAGCCGACAACAGATGAGCCCCGTCCAGTTCTCCGCGCATATCCCACGATGCAGATAGGCACAACGGATCAGAATCGCCCGGTGAGCGCAATTGACACGGTCATGCATAGCGGCGCAGAGCTTGTCGTTTACGGTACGCCGGTCTTCACAGAGCACGAAGTGATCGGTACAGAAGAGATGACCATGCCCAACGCGATGAGTTTCCGGTTGGATGAGTCCGGAAGCAGGGCCTTGAGAGATTACACCCGGGGTGCGATCCAACAGCGCATGGCAATCCGATTCCGTGATCGTGGGTGGGCTTCCCGTCGATCCAGGCGGAGATCAAGAACGGTTGGTTCGCGATCCTTGATCTGACTGAGGAAGAGAAGACCGCGATAGCAACAGCCTTCGGTTCAGCCGCAGATTAACAAGAGCGGTTAGTTCGAATCGGTGAGCGCCTGCTTGATGACATCTTCATCAACGCCTCGCAGGCGGAGACTCTCGACGAAGCTATCGATGGAAGAGGACTCAAGCCTCGCGATGTCCTGCCGGAGTCCCTGGCCGATGTAAGCGCGAATGAGAGGCTGGTAGCCAGAGAATCCCAACTGGGGCGCAACGCGCTTCAGGTCGTCAATCACATCTTCTGGTATTCTCATGCTGATCGAAATCATGGGACGATCCTTCTGGAGCCGGTTCTTCAATTCACTGGCTTTCATAGCGTTGCCTTTCGCGGGCGTGGCTTCCCGTGCTGAGAATATCCGGAAGCGATCACCGAACCTGATCGTGTGGATGACGTATAGCACCTGCCAATGCGTTGTCATCCCGACGATTGCATCGCGTGCCTCCTCGCCGGCGACTTCCTCATCATCCACGACGAGAAATGGATCGAAGAACGCCTCGCAGGCATCCTCGAAGGACACACCGTGCTTGGCCAGGTTGGCCGCAGCCTTCTCACTGTCCCACTCAAAGTCGATGCCTTGGTGGGTGTGTCTTACGTCATGTCCGAAACATCTGATAGTGTATATACAATGTCAATGCGTATTACAAGAGATCGAGCAGACTGGCCAGGGGTTCGGAGTTGCAGAGGGACACCAGCGCATCTTGGGTATTATTGATAGCAGGATGGCCGAGTCCCGCCAGTCGCTCATCTCGGCGTTGTCGCTCAGAATCAGAGGCAGACTGAGGCCCTAGCAGGGTCCGCAGGCGAACCCACCAGCGTCTGCGCCAACGTCCTGCGGCCCAACCAGCCCGACGGCAGGGCCGGCGTCACCTTCGGCAACCGCCTGCAAGCCTCGTTGCTCCACATGCAATCTATTGGTCCATTCAACAGTTCCCTGTCCTCCCTAGGAAGTACTGCGTCATTCCAATCTGCCTTAGGACTGATTGCATTGCTAAATTGGTGATGTTTGTTTCGCATATTGCCCGCTTGTTTGCTTCAAGAATGTATTGTGCAACAAAAGAGCAGGTGGCTTTTGAGTGTCCCTTGTTTCTGTGAGCAGGGTGAGAACTAACGGCACAAAGTTTCCATTCAGTTGGTGAGTAGACTTCAACACCAGCTAGAGAGAGGATCCTGCCATCAGCTACAAAACCGCACAACCTGCCATTCCTATCTTCATCTATTGAGTAGTCGTCTTGTATACGTTTCAAACTGATTCCAAAATACGTGTCTGTGGCACTGTGAACATTGAAGTAACTGAGATATTCCTCGATCAAATCATAGTCTACTGATGGATCTAGCCATCTCACATTATCTGAATGAAAACGGTGCAATTGCCTAATGTCAGTTATGCAACCATAGTATGAACTGTTCATTTCATTGTCTTTGTGTCGCATGAATTTGGCCTATGTAGATACTATGCCATGCAAATCCAAAGTGTGTACCAAGCTATCGGATTTGCAGCCTTTGATTGCTCAGCGCCGTCACCGCCTATTTGGTTTCCTCGCGGCGAGATAACAGCGGCAGGGCCCGCAGACACGTTCTGAGCGCCCTCTCGATGTCACTGGCGGCCCTCATCCTCCCGGGTTCGTTATCTCTTCAGTTCCTTCACCTGTTCGCATTCATTGGACAGCGACCGCCCATCCTGGGCTGGTAGACCGGACAGACTGATGCTTGGATTTCGATCTCTCTTCCCCGTGCTTACCCTGCCGCTTTCGATCATTGCCGTAGGAACGTTGGGCGAGGTTGAAGCGGAAGAGCCAGAGCACGTGATGGTTTATGACGAACCCGGGAGGTTCGCGGCCTGGCCAGCCAATGGTGGGCTCTGGTCATGGGATGGCGGACAGGAACTGGTGGTCACCTTTGAAGTGGGTTGGTTCCGGGACAAACCAGACCACGAGGACGGGCATGCTCGTGATGAACGCTCGTGCGATGACTACCTGGCCCGCAGTCTGGATGGCGGGTTAACGTGGGAATGGTCCAGATACAGTCAGTTTGGTGGCGGCGGAGAATACGAGACCTTGAAGGAACCCATGCCCTTTGGGGCCGAAGGGTTCGCTTTCAAGAGCCAGGGTGAACGGTTCTATTTCACTTCTGACCGTGGGCATGTCTGGTCGGGCCCATTTCGTCTCGCCGTGTGGGGCGTCCTGGGCAAGTTTGAGGCACGCACTGACTACATGATCACGGGAGAGCGCAGTGGCCTCTTCTACCTGGCCGTTGAGCCTGATGGCACACAGGAACGAGCCTTTGTAGCAGAGACGAGCGATGGAGGCCTGACTTTCGATCTGCGCGGCTGGATTGCGGACACGCAACCGGCGCAGCACCAGCGCTGGGTCATGCCCTCAGCGGTCCGGATCAGTGCCGATCATCTTGTGGCTGCCGTGCGCCGAAAGGACGATCGCGCCCTGCGCAACTGGATAGATCTCTATGACTCACACGACAATGGTCGTACGTGGTCGCTGGTTCGCAAGATCACCGACACCGCCACAGATGGGGAGCCCTTCAATGGGAATCCGCCATCACTCGTGAGACTGGCCGATGGACGTCTGGTTGTCACCTACGGCGTTCGCGCGGCTCCTTACCGGATCGCGGCACGCTCAAGCGAAGACGATGGGCGCACCTGGTCACCGGAGATCACACTGCGTGGTGGCGCCCGAAACTGGGATATCGGCTATCCAAAGACAGTTGTCCGTGCCGATGGAATGCTCGTGACCGTCTACTACTTCGCAACCCCAGACAATCGTGACCAATTCATCGCGGCCACCATCTGGAATCCTGACATTCTCAGCCAGTAGCAGCTTTCGCCTACCTCTTCAAACGTGTGCGATAGACCATTCTGTTCTCGAAAATGAGTACCTCCACACATTCTACGATCAGCGACCCGAAGAGGCAGGTTGTGTCATGTCGATGAAGAGAAAAGAGGGAATACGCGCCCTTCTCAGAGGGCTCGAGACCGGCGACGAGAAGGCCATAGCTGTCGTCAACCCGGACAAATACATCCAGCACAATCCTGAGACGCATGAGGGCGGTGAAGGCTTGGCAACGCTGTTCAAGCGGATCGCCAAGACATCCCCGCGGGTCAAGGTCGTCCGTGTCTTCTCAGACGGGGACTTCGTATTTGCCCACACGGAGTATGACTTCAGTAGCCTGAATATCGGATTCGAGATTTTCCGATTTGAGGGCGATCAGACCGTTGAGCACTGGGACAACATCCAGGAGAAGGAAGGACCCAATCCGTCCGGTCACTCCATGATTGATGGACTGACAACCACCCAGGACTTGGACAAGACCGCGTCGAACCGAGATCGTGTCCGAGACTTCGTCGATGAGGTCCTCATCGGGGGAGCACTTGATAAACTCGGGCACTACATGGATGACACCGGCTACACTGAGCACAATCCGAACATCGGTGATGGTCTGCCGGCCCTGCGAGCGGCCCTCTCCGAACGCACTGCCAGTGGGAGTAGAGTCATCCAGTACGAGAAGAACCACCGCCTCCTGGCAGAGGGGAGCTTCGTGCTCTCAGTGAGCGAGGGCACGCTGAACGGCGCCCACACGTCATTCTTTGATCTGTTCCGACTCTCAGAGATGAAACTTGTCGAGCATTGGGACACGACAGAGACCGTTCCGCCTCGGGCCGAGTGGAAGAACGACAACGGCAAGTTCTGAGATCGATCCGATTAGTGCCCTGTTGAGGGCACTATAGGGAATACTGCGGGATCTTCAACAGTTCGCCGTCCTTGAGTGCCGACTGGTGAGCGACGATGCCACTGACCGTCATGTTCAGAGACTGGGCGATGTCTACGAGGGGCGTGCGATCCAGGAGGATCGCCTCGACGAACTCGCACATCAACTGCCCGTGGGAGCCACCATGGCCACCGGCGTCCACCCCAGGTGGCAACGGCGGACGAGTGATTGTCGGCGGCACGTAGTCCTTGTCGCCGCTGTGAAACTCACCTGAGTAGACCCCCTTCTCAGTGCGAATGCGGCCCATTTCGCCACCGGCACCCGGCGTATCCCAGCTCACTGCCATGCGCGCCATGCTACCCTCACTGGTGCGGAACAGTGCAATCTCGGTCCCGAAGGGATTGCCGAATTGATTGTTCTCCGCCTTCAGGTGATCGATGACGCTGGGCATGCCCATGCAGGACACCTCGGTGAAGCTCCCGCCGGTCACGCCTACGTAGTAAGCGTTGGAGTGGGTCGGATACCACTGCGGGGGCAGTCCGGTGCGCCACCCCCCGTGAGCACCCAGCGGCGCTCCGAAGTGGTGCCAGTATTCGCCCTCGGCGTAGATCACCTTGCCCAGAAGCCCGGCGCGATACATCTCCCGCATGCAGTAGAGATCCTCATGGAAATATGAGGTCTCGAACATCATGTATTTGCGGTCCGACTTCTTAACGGCGGCAAACAGAGCATCCGCATCTTCCAGTGATCCGAAGACGGCCGGCACGGCCGAGGCCACGTGTTTGCCAGCCTCCAGGGCAGCGATAGCCAGCTGGGCGTGACTCGGGGCGTCTGTGGCCACGAAGATGGCCTCGAGCGAGTCGTCCCCAATCAGCTCTTCGCAGGAAGCCACGGCGTTCTCGCAACGGCACGCCTGCGCCAGGGCGCTACGCTTGTCAGGGTCCAGGTCGGCCACTGCGGCGACCGTCACATTGGGGTGGTCCTGGAAGTGGAAGGCGGCGCCAAAGTTGCACACACCATAACCGGCGATGCCGACGCGAATCTTGCGGTCCGAGACGGGCGTCCAGTCCTTGGCGGCTTCGCGATCGGTGATCGCCGGCTCGAATCCCTGGATGGGGGCGGCAGAGTCCTTGTCTGTGGGGCTCATCTGAATCCTGTTCTGAGGTTTGATTCCTGTGATCGGGCAGGAAGGACGTCGGGTGCGTGTGGTCACGTCAAGCGGTACATCCTGGAACAGATGTCCCAGTCATCGCTGTCCCCTCAGATCGATGGGCATCTCCCCCGCGTTATCCAGACTGACTCGTTACCCCGACTGAATCGTTCATGCCCCTTTGAAGTAGGTAACCAGTGATGCGCCGATCACACACATGACAACACCCAGAAGCTGCACCGGCGTCATCCTCTCGTGCAGAACGAAAACCCCTAGAAGAGTGCCCACCACGGGTGCCAGGCAGAAGGCAACCGTCATGACCGTCGAGAGGTTCCCCGCCTTCAGCCCTGAATACAGAAAGATGATTCCAAGACCACCAGCCAGGACACCGCCACCGATCGCGATCATGGAGATCGACTGAAGGCCAGCGGTCCTGAGTTGCCCCCAGTGTGAATAGGAGACAGCCAACAGAAACAGCAGTGAGAAGATGGTTCGGATGGTGGTACCCATGACCGGAGCGAGGCCACCAATGCTCACGCCGCGTTTCTCCAGCAGTGATCCGAAACCCCAGCACAATGCGGTCAGAACTGCCCAGTATTCAGCTCTCAATCGTCCTCCGTTGAGCTATGGAAGTTGCCAGAACGTCCCGGTGATCCCGGTGACCCCTCGCCCATTCTTGCCGTATGTGGTGGTCAGAATCAGACCGTCGCCGAATTCGATGGAGGATGTGTAGCCATGATCGCCATCTTTTGCCGTTCGCAGCTGCCATGACGGTCCCCATGACTGGCCGCCATCGTCACTGAGATTCGCGTAGATCCCGTAGGGTTCGGCGCGTCGCCCGTAGGTGAGTAGCAGACGTCCATCGCGCAATTTGAGCAACCGCGGACAGGCACCGGAGCGGATCCCCGTCGACGCGGGTTTCGACCAGCTGTCGCCGCCATCGTGTGACTCAGACCGCCAGAAGATGCCCGGATTCTTCGGGTCGTGAACCCGCATCATGCACAGCAGATGACCCGGTGCCAATTCCATCAGCACCGGCTCCTGGTATGCCCTCGTCTTCGGATTGCCCTTGGCGATGAGAACAGCCTCAGACCAGCTGGCGCCGCCATCGTCGGATCGATACAACACGGACGACCCGATCTTCGAGCGGCCGAGATTACCGTAGGCAGGAATCATGAGCGTCTTATCCTGCAGAGAGATCGCCGCGGCGCAGGCCTGCATTCGGTGTCCCACGAGAATCGTGTGATCGACGCGCCAGGTGAGTCCGTAGTTATCACTCCAGCACCAGAGGGCGCCCACATTGCGGAATGGATGCTCGCCCGGGTGCGTCCAGGGCGTGTCGGCTCGTTCAGCTTCTGACTCGGGGAAGACCTCATGCGCTGCCAGCGCGCCACCGACGCGGCCATTCCCCAGGTAGAGGAGGCCGAATTCCTGTCCACCGCCGGCGGACAGTTGCGCCGCCTCATCCACCTTCCACGTCTGCCCCGCATCCGGCGAGCGGATCACGGTGATGATCGAGCATGGATGGGTGTGTCGCACACCCTCCGGCCGGCGTGGCGCCTGGCGGAAGGCAAGCAGCAGCTCATCACCCTCCATCTGCACCACGTGAGGGAAGGCACTGTACGATCCATTGTCACTGTAAATCCGCGTCTGTCGAGCCTGAGGGGCTTTACTGAATTCGAGCGTTGGCATCATCCGTCTCCTGTTCGGTGGGAGTAAGTTGACCGATCTGACAGACGCCGTCCATCGGCGGTGATTTGACCATGCACACGGCCCCGGATACGTTGCCCATGGTGTAGTGTGATGCCATTTGGCGCGTCCTGGCGCCGGGCCACACGCAGTCACTGGACATAGGCCCCCGATTGGATGCACAACGGAGAACAGGATGATTGATTTTGCCGTCGTAGGCACGGGCTGGCGGACCGAATTCTATCTACGGTGCGCCCGCGCCTGTCCGGATCGTTTTCGCATCACAGGCGTGGTCTCCAGAGACCCGTCGTCGAAGACAGAGATGGCCGATACCTATGGTGTCGACATTGTGTCGACGATCGATGAACTGCTGGCACGGGAGACACCGCAATTCGTCGTCTCCAGTGTGCCGTGGACCATCAATCCCCTCGTGATTCAGGAATTGGCCGGCCATGGCATGCCCGTGCTGTCAGAGACACCCCCGGCCACGTCGGTTGATGAGATGAATGCCTTGTGCGATCTGGTCACGGCAGGCGCCAAGATCCAGGTGGCCGAACAATTCCATCTCCAACCCTTGCATGCGGCGCGGATCTCCTATGCCCGCGGCGGGAAAATCGGTCGCGTCTCCCAGGTGCAGATGTCGGTCTGTCACGGATATCACGGCATCAGCCTGATGCGACGACTTCTCGGCATCGGTTTCGAGGATGCCGCCATTCGGGCCCGCACTTTCACGGCCCCCATCGTCAAGAGCCCGGACCGCGATGGCCCTCAGGCCACCGAACAGATCGAAGCGACGCAGCAGCAACTGGCCTGGTTTGACTTCGGTGACCGACTCGGCGTCTTCGACTTCGTTGGCGATCAGTATTTCTCGCCCATCCGTGGTCAACGCGTGTGCATTCGCGGCGAACGCGGTGAGATCATCAACGACACGGCACGTTACCTGGCGGACCACACGACGGTCATCGAAACACCCTTCGTGCGCCACGATGCCGGCCCCCGCGGCAATCTGGAGGGTAACCACCACAAGGGCTACACGATCGGCGAGGAGTGGGTCTATCGGAATCCCCTCGCCCCGGGAGAGTTGTCGGATGATGAAATCGCCGTCGGTGATTGCCTGTTGAAGATGGCCGATCACGTGCAGGGCGGACCGGGATTCTACAGCCTCGCCGAGGCCTGCCAGGACCGGTATCTGGATATCAAGATGCACGAAGCCCAGGAGAGTGGCGCCGAAGTGCACACCGAACGACAGCACTGGGCCATATGAGTTACCGAATCGGCTTGATGGGTTGTGGAACCGTAGCCAACTATGGCCATCTGCCCGCACTGGCAGCACAACCTGACCTGGAGCTCCACAGCATCTTCGATCCAGATCCTGAACGCCTCAAAGCCACACAGGATCGTTTTTCTGTCCCCCATGCCACAGGTGACACAGAGGCCTTCTTCGAATCCGGCATCGACGCCGTCACCATCACCTCACCGGCGCCCTGTCACCTGGCCAACGTCCGTGACGCGGCGCACTTCGGCAAACCCGTCCTGTGCGAGAAACCTCTGGCCATGACTGAAGCCGACAGCCAGGAGATGATCGACACAGCCGACCGCGCCGGGATCGCGCTGTACACCGGTTTCACAGCCCGCTTCAATCCCGTCAGTGGCGCCATTCGGAACTTGCTGGCCGAAGAGGCCATTGGCCGCGTGGGCGCGCTGCGACTCATCTATATCTGGGGCTGTCACGGGAAATACGAGATGGGACCAGATGGCCAGCAGCAGGAACAGGCGCGGCGAGCCGGGCGTATGCACGAGGGCGGCCCCCTCGTCGACTGTGGCGTGCACGATATCGACCTGGCCCGCTGGTGGCTGGGATCCGAAGTGACCCGCTTCTCAGCCTCCGGCGCCTGGGTCGACGAATACGAGGCGCCCGATCACCTGTGGTTGCACATGGACCACGAGTGCGGCGCGCACACGATGGTCGAGATCAGCTACTCCTACACCCACACGGCAGCCGACCCCAGATACCACCTGACCTACGAATTGATCGGCAGCGAGGGGGTGATCAGCTATGTCATGGAGAGCAACCAGCTGGAGGTGCGCAACACGGCCGGCACACGCACGATGGAATTCGGCCCGGGCAAGAACTTCGATGGCATGTATGGCGCCTACGCGCGTGCCCTGGCTGGCGAGCAGACCGACGAACTGGCTACCGGTGTCGATGGCCTGGCAGCGACACGCATTGCCCGTGCAGCGACAGAACAGGTGATCGCGGGGCGACACGCCTCCTGACGATTGTTGCAGTCAATCTGACCTTTACCCCCCTGCCTCTGGGCCCACGCGCGCACCACGGACTCGAGCCTATGCCAGCTCTTGGCCCATAGAGGAACTCGCGGCTGTCGCGTATCTCAGGCTGGCTCCGTCACGTAGACCGTGGACCCATTCACGATGTCTTTCACACGCTCGCGATAGGCCAGCATGTGCGGGGCAACCAGGTGGGCGGAGAGGGCATCGAGACTCTCCCACTTCTCCACGATCGTCACCGCATTCTCCCGCGGCGCCTGGATCTTCTCGTTCCCCGTGTCCACATCGATCGTAGGGCCGTATTCGATACACCCCACCTCGGCCCGAACCTCGGTGACAATGCCGTGGAATTCCTGCAGGAATTGCTCCCGCGTGCCCTCCTTCAGATCGATCATAGCAAGAACGTGGATCATGTTGGATCTCCTGTGCAGCGGGTGATGAGTGATGAGTCCGGTGATGATCGGTTGGGGCACGCGCGAATCAGTTGAGAATCCCAAATCCCTGCAGCAACATGCGCACGGCCAACACGGTGATCAGGATGCGTACACCGTGGCGGAAGACATTCTCCGGTACGTAGGCCCGGACCTTCGTTCCCACCCACGATCCAAGAATGGCCCCCGCCGTCATGCCGATGACGAGCTGCCAGTATGGAGCGAAGGCGAAGCCGAGCAGACCGAAGGTGATGACCTTCATCAGGTGCATGAAGGTCATCTGCACCGAATGGGTGATGACCGTTCGATCGCGACCCAGATTCTCACGCAGCAGGAAAGGCATGTTCAGCGGACCGGCGACGCCGATGAACAGAGACAGGGCCGTCTGCAGAACACCGAGCACGCCGAATTTCAGCGGCCATCTCGCCTCACCACTGGGTTTGGGCATCCACGTAAACAGCAGGATGAAGACACCCAGCAACAGCGGCAGATTGTCCCAGGAGAAGAGCGGCACCAGGCGCGAGCCAAGCAGAGCGCCGATGACGCACCCGACACCATAGTCTCTCACGATCCGCCATTGAATGTGACGGATGCCGAACAGGGCACGGCTGACATTGCTGGTGATCTGGATAACACCGTGGATGGGAATCACGGCCGCCGGGGGCAGGAAGGAGGGCATGACGGCGATCAGCATCACCCCTCCTGCAATACCACCGATCGCTGATGTCAGTGACGTCAGAAAGGACGCGGTGATCAGGATGAGCTCGGACGAACTGATGCTCAAGCGTCGATCAACTCGTCCAGATCGTTCTGCAGGACGGGATACTCATCCAGTGTGGCCGGCAGACTGCCCATATCGAACATCTTCGCCTGTGTTCCCAGTCGCTCGCCCCAGACCTTCAGCGGTTCGTAGCCGGAGCGATGGCCGGCTTCGTGCATACGACTAGCGAAGATCTCGATGTCATTGATCGTCAGCGTGTCTTTCAGATCCTGCCAGGCTTCGATCGAATCCTGTATCAGCTGCCTCAACTCAGGCAGCTCGGCCCGCTCCTCTTCCGACAGGTCAGCGGGCGTCCAGTGGCGGGCACTGCCAACGGCCGAAGCTGACGGATCCTGAATGACTTCGTCGTACGGCAGGAATCGCATCAGTTCACGAACCAGCTGTGCTTTCGACACGGGCTTCTTCAAATAGGCATCGCTGATCTGCCGCAGGATTTCTTCCTCTTCCTTCATCGCCGCTGCCGTCACAACGATGATCGGCGTTTCCTTGAGCTCATCATCGTTGCGCAACCACTGGGTGGCCTCAACCCCGCCAATTTCCGGCATGGCCACGTCCATCAGGATCACCGCCGGCTTGTGTTCGCGCGCCAACTCGAGACCATCGCTCCCGTCAGACGCTTCAATCACCTTGAGGTCGTATTCGCTGAGGTACGTCCGGATCAGCATGCGGTTGTAGACGATGTCATCGACGACGAGGACACTGTTTGCCTCAAAGTGCACGGCCGGCACCTCATCGTCTGCCTGCGCTGCCACCTCGTCCTGGGTTGCGACACCGATTCCAGCCAGCTCAACGAAGAATGTGCTGCCTTCGCCCATCGCACTGGTCACGCGGATGTCGCCACCCATCATCTGGGCCAGTCGCTTCGAAATCGCCAGGCCAAGTCCCGTACCACCAAACTTGGCCGCACTCTGGCCGCGCGTCTGCTCGAAGGCACCGAAGATGTGATCAACCTGGTCTTCAGGGATGCCCAGACCAGTGTCGATCACGGCAAAGGTCACCCGGGCAGACCCTTCGCCATCGCCGATACTGGACGCCCGTAGGGTCACCCCGCCGGTAGTGGTGAACTTGATCGCATTGCCGATCAGATTGATGAGGACCTGCCGCAGGCGTAGCTCATCGAGCACGATGGCATCAGGGAATCCATCCACCACGTCGATGGTCAGATCGATCCCCTTTTCGCCGGCCTTCTGCGAGAAGATCTGGCTCATATCGCGGCACACGGATGCCGCATCACATGGCTTGAACTCCAGCTCAAGTTTGCCCGCTTCGACCTTTGACAGGTCGAGGATGTCATTGATCAGGCCGAGGAGAGAATTGCCACTGGTACGGATGGCCTCGAGATACTCACGCTGCTGCGGATCGCGAACCGTCCCCGACAGGATATCGGAGAATCCGAGAATCGCATTCATCGGTGTGCGGATCTCGTGGGACATACTGGCGAGAAAGGCGCTCTTCGTTCGATTGGCCTCGTCTGCCGCCGCGCGTGCCTCAGCCAGCTGCTCATTCGCGGACTCGATCTCCGCGTTGAAATTCATGAACAGGTTTGAATTGCGCTCAGCGATACCTTCCAGAATTCGGCGATCATCCTCGGATCGGTCGAGTTTTCGCTGCAGAACGCGAAGCTTCTTCGCCGCCTTTTTCAGTTCCTCTTCTGACATCACTCCGTACCGAGCAGCAGCGACACGAAGGTCTCATTGTGGAAGTGACTCTCGGTGCCGCCATCCATCGGGGATATCTCGCCATACGTGTAGAAGCCGGCCAACTGCAGATCCGGATAGTGCTCCTGCAGCATCTCATATTCTTCCTTGGTCCTGGTACCCAGCACGCCGCGCCGGCCGGCGCAGGAAAAGATCATCGCTGCTGTCGGCGTCTGTCCCGGATACGAGGCGATGGCAACATCGACCGCTTCTCGCGTTGCCTCGATGATCGCATCCCGGGAGGCATGGGTGAGCTGCACCGTCGCACCGACCTCGATATCACCGGCGAAAGTCACGGTGCCATCCTCGTCCTTTCCAAACAATGCCGAGCGGAGGTAGAACGTGTCATCCTCCTGAAAGACCGCCAGGGGGAACTCACCGAGGTTGTCCATAGCGCCGTCACCGAGATACCGACGATAGAATTGGATCGCTGTTACATCGTCAATCATCTGCACCACATTGTTCTCAGCTTGCGTGACGGTACCCTTGCTCGCAATCGGCTGCCAGCCACTGCGCGTCCCAAACGAAAACTTGAGTGGTTTCGTCAACAGCAGAAATGGTGCCCCGTCAAGCATGACTTCGTTCCGAAAGAACTGGTGCGTCTTTTCGAACTTCCACTGATCCCCTGCGGTCCCACCGAACACGGGGACGCCAACGCCCAGAACCTTCTTCATCCCGTCAACCATCGTCGAACCACTGGCCGTCAGACCCGTCGGCGTGAACAGGGCCAACGCCGGTTCCTTGGTGAGCTTGCTTCGCGCTTCCTCGACAGCGATGGCCAGACTCTGATCCGCGCCCTGCGAGACCTCACGACCAACGCCGGCGACAAACTCTACCTCATCTGAAACGAAGAGAGCCAGATTGACCGAGTCCTGAGCAAAACCGAGGACCGTTGAAATCTCTCCGTCAGTCGTGCAGCCGATGAGTTCGAGGCCGGGAAAAGCCTCATTGATCTGATCGACGAGGAGCTGGTAGTCGTGGTCGACGCAGGCGAACAGCAGACCTGCCTTCGGGACCTCGTCGCCAAGATCCTTGCGCGCCTGATCGATGAGATCTTCAGCCACATCCTCGGTGTCGATATCTTCACTGTGCGCGATGACGATCTTGAACATGCCATTGTCCCATTTGATTCTGTGTCAGTTTGATGACATAAGTATAGGGACTGGCCTCCTTCGACCAATAGAGACGAAGAGGTGCGAACTCTTGAAGACCGAACCTGGGAAAAAGGTGGACTCAATGACCACGACACCGATCCGCATCGGCGATGTAATCTCCGGACACGTACATCCCTCTCTTGCCCGTACGGCCGAGGGTGAACTGCTGGCCATCTACAACATCGAGGGTGGCGGCGGCAAGGAGCTTCTGCTGTGTCGCTCAACCGACGGTGGTCTGACCTGGAGTGATCCAGCCCCCATCACTGAGATCCGCGACTGCTCCATCTATCCGGGGTCCCTCACGACCTTCTCAGATGGCCGATTGCTGCTGAACTGGTCCTGCTATCACGATACCGGCTCAGACACTGCCTGGCGCGAGCCCATGTTCAGCATCAGTGAGGATCACGGGCACAGCTGGTCGACACCTCATTCGTATCCGGTGCCAGATCGCTCCAACTACACCTGTGACCGTCACCCCGTCGTCGAATGGTCCGCGACCGAATGGGTCTGCCCCTTCTATGACCGCACCGTTCTGTACGACGCCGCCGCTGATGAACTCAAAGTCTTTGGCGATGGCCGCAACCATGGGATGGTACCGATCGTCAGGACCGCCAGCGGCGCCCTGATCAGCGGAGCGCCACAGACCCAGGCCCCGGTTCCCGTCGGTCGGCCGGGCAATATGGTCGGCGGTCTGCGCTCTACTGACGATGGGGCGACATGGCAGGCCCTGCACGCCTTCCCCCACTTCGGTGTCGCCGGCTACGATCTGACCGTATTGAAGGATGGCCGGATCGTCTTCACCGCCATCGTCTACGGTGTTGGCGTAGATGGCGAACTGGCCTACGAGTTGTTCCTGTCACGCGACGATGGCAAGACCTGGGAGACGGACCAGGCGGTGACGATCCACGATCCAGGGCGTCGCATCGGCGGGCGCGGTTGGCCGCGCACGGTACAGATCGACGATCAAACCCTGGGCACCCTGTTCTACGATCTGTCACCTGAGTTGGCTGATGGTCCGGGTCTGTTCTTCCTGCGGACAGATCTCTCGGTCTTCGGCTGACGCGGATTGCGCACACGATGCGCTCGCCCACCTGATCGACGTTGGCCATTCCTTACCTGACAACTCCTGACACCGCTTGCTGATTGCTGGCCACGGGCGAACCAGCCAAGGATCCAAGAGCAGAGTATTTCGGTTTCTGAAGCCGAATTTTGCTTGTCTGTGAAACCGTGGACTTGTAGTTGCGCATCGAGACCGATCAGGATATCACACTGACCCGGGAGTGATGCGAGTTCGTCGAACGGCTATGTTTCTCTGTCGCAGACTACCAGACCATGCTGATTGACCATGACGGTTGAACAACCTCGGATGACGGAGAACAGATGGCCATTGCTCGGATTGCTGACACAAAGCCGGTAGAAGTTCAGTTTGATAAGAGCGAGCAACTTCATTGGTGTGCATGCGGCAAGTCCTCTGGACAGCCCTTCTGTGATGGTTCCCATGCGGGGTCCGAATTCACACCACTCGCCTTTGATGCCGAGGCTGGCGAGTCAGCGCAGCTGTGCATGTGCAAGCAGACGAAAAACCCACCCTACTGCGATGGTTCCCACGCAAGTCTGCCCGCAGAAGATAGCGCTGCGTCGGCACCTGTAACGGCGCCCGAGGACAAGGGGGCGCCGACGGCAACTCCGACACCGGAGGAACCGCATGTCAAAGCGATTCACGAGCTGGCGCGGGATGGCCTCTCCAAGGTGGGTCATCATGGTCAGATGGGATCCATGGGGGTTCCGAGGAACGAGCTGCCCACGTGGGATGACATCCAGATCCTGGCAGCTCAATTCGCACGCAAGCCGCTCATGGACGATGCCAGTGTGGGCACGGAGCTCGTCATCGGGCCGAAAGCCCGAAAACCCCTGAAGCTGGAGATCCCGCTGTTCGTCTCCGATATGAGTTTCGGCGCTCTCTCAGAGGAGGCCAAGACGGCCCTCGCCACGGGGGCAGAGATGGCAGGCACGGGGATCTGCTCAGGTGAGGGTGGCATGCTCCCGGAAGAACAGGCAGCCAATAGCCGCTACTTCTACGAACTCGCCTCGGCCAAATTCGGTTTTGAAGAGGAACTGCTGACGCGGGTTCAGGCCTTCCATTTCAAGGGTGGTCAGGGTGCCAAGACGGGAACCGGTGGTCATCTGCCAGGCAACAAGGTGGTTGGTAAGATTGCCGCGGTTCGTGGGCTGCAGGAGGGGCAAGCTGCTGTTTCTCCTCCCACTTTCGCTGACCTGAGTTCCGTACAGGATTTTTCCCGTTTCTCAGACCGTGTCCGCGAGGTCTCCGGTGGGATCCCGATTGGGATGAAGCTCTCGGCCAATCACATCGAGCAGGATATCGAGTTCGCTCTGCAGGTTGGCGTGGACTATATCATCCTGGACGGCCGCGGGGGAGGCACCGGGGCAGCGCCACTGATCTTCCGCGATCACATTTCTGTACCGACAATACCCGCTCTGGCCAGGGCCAGACACTACCTCGACCAACGGCGGGCGCATGATGTTACGCTGATTATCACAGGTGGTCTGCGCATGCCGCCCGACTTTGCCAAGGCCCTGGCCCTGGGTGCCGACGGTGTGGCACTGGCCAATTCCGCCATGCAGGCCATCGGCTGCATTGGCGCCCGCATGTGCAACAGCAACAATTGTCCCACCGGTGTGGCGACGCAGAAACCGGAACTGCGAGCGAGACTCGACGTTGCGGCAGGCGCGACGAGGCTGTCGAATTTCCTGCATGCTTCCACGGAGCTATTGCAGGTGCTGGCGCGAGCCTGCGGCCACACTCACCTGAGTCAGTTTGACCGCAGTGACATCACCACATGGAAGAAGCAGATGGCTGATCTTACGGGTCTGGAATTCGCTGGGTTCAATGCGTCGCGCGGGGCTGTCGATCTGTAAGAGCTGTGAGCCTGGAAGAGTCCCGTATTTGGAGCAAGGTCAGCAACAGAGAAAGGACTCGATATGACCGAGTGGGAAAAGTGGCACTTCGATCTGCACGGATATGTCATTCTGAGAAATATCCTTTCACGGAATGATCTGAATCATATGGTGCAGCGATGTGACGAATGGCAAGCTCTTGCCGACACAGAACTACCTTCGCCGATGAGTACCGCCGGTGGCTACCCGCCGGGTGAAAACGCCTCCCGAGCGATCATAAACCCTGAGTTCGTTGACCCTGTGTACGCGGAGCTTCAACTCAACGACGAGATCATGAGAATCGTGCTGACGCTCACAGACAACTGCCCGCAGCATCTGCAGTGCGCCCTGATTCAGAATCACATTGGCTGTACTGACGGTGGCCTGCACAATGGAGCGGAGGGCGGAATGCGCAATCCCGCCAACGACTATCAGGCAGCTGACGGAAGGATATTCGCCACATTCATCAACGCTGGCGTGTCGCTGGTGGACGTTCCCGAAGGTTCCGGCTTTGTCGTCGTTCCCGGTAGTCACAAATCCCACTTTGCAGCACCGGACGATCTGACCGTCGATAGCGATCCGCCGAGTGTGGTCAACCTTCCTCTCAACGCTGGTGACTGCGTGGTATTTACCGAGCTGCTCAGGCATGGCGCCCGCAGATGGACGCTGGACACACCGAGAAAAACCGTATTCTGTCGCTACGCCACCTCGTACGCCTCATGGTCACCGGGCAATGGCCCCATAGAAGAATACCGCGACCTGCTGTCCGACGACCTGTTCGAGCTCAAGCAGATGTCCGGTTTCCAGAAGAGGAAGAAAGTGGTGGACAGGCTCCTGGAAAGGCGCAGCAGCTGAATCTCGTGGCAATCGACGGTGGCGACCATGCCCTGTACATGAGGGCGGCGGCGGCACGAAGAACGGGAACTCGTCCCTGTCGCGGACGTAGACACCATCAAGCAACACTCGTCGCGGGCGGCGCGCATGCCGGAGGTGACATGGCGCCGCCCATACCCCGCAGCAGACCATCGAAGGACTCAGAGCCCGTAGGGCTCGCCAGCCCGCCGCGTCTCGTGGACAGACGCAATCACCATCACTCGAAGGCGCAAAGTCGCCGAAGGCATGCGCGCCGCCCGCGACGAAGCGTGTGCCCACCTGCTCGCCAGCACGACCCGAAACACCCGGAGCCGATCAACCTCACAAGGGATCTGCCATTTCCTTGCCCGATGCGTGAGTAATCCGGGCTAGTACGTGATCCCTGTACCCGACTCGTAAGTCTGTCCCGCCGGTTCATCTTCCGGCAGACCGATGTGATCCCAGAATTCGGTGTGTTCGAAGGGTTCACGGCGGATATCCGGCACATGAATGGCACCACCGCCATTCTCCGCAGAGCGATTGGCGAGAATCCCGGGCAAGGTGTAGTCGGCCATGCGATACACGTCAATCGGCACCCGCTTACCCGCCAGCAATGCGCGGGTGAAAGTGATCGCCGTCCAGATATCAGTACCGCCATGTCCTGAATCGGCCTCGGACACATCGTCGCGTGCCGTGCCAATATCGATCCGCTCCCAGCCTTCCTTCTCCTCCCGTGTCTTGTCCAGACGACGGCAGAAGCCTTCGTGGGCGTACCACTCGACGCTGCCTTCAGTGCCGAACATCCGGTAGTTGTGCGCCCCCGGTCGACGGGTATTCAGTGTCACCAGAATCCGGATCAACCGCCCCTTCGCGGTCTTGAACAGGGCATACTGGCCGTCTGAGCGCAGGGGTGTCTCCGCATTCCACCAGGGCCCCTCGATGCAATTCACACTCACCACACGATCGTCGAGCACTTCCAGGAGCGGACCCAGATCGTGGGTCAGATACTGAATCGGCGGCTGGTCTGAACGCCACAAAGGGGTCACGCCGGTGATCCCCTGCGCCTTCACTTCGGATGGTGTGTATTGGTTTCCATCCGCATCGACGAGAGTCGTCGGCAGATAGTGGAGGTACTCCCCATCCGCCATCGACACGGCGCCGAAACGACCCTCCATCATCCAGCGACGCCAGTATCGCAGGAAACCCATGTAGCTGGAATTCTCGGCCAGCATGTATTGCCGCCCCGTGCTTTCCACCGTCGCTGCGATGCGAAGAATCTCGTCCTGGGTGTAGGCACCGGGCACTTCACTGATCACGTGGCAACCTGCCTCCAGGGCCTGCATCGTCTGTTGCGCCTGTTGCCGTCCATTGCTGGCGATCACGACCGCATCTGGCTTCAACTCCAGCAGATCGTCGAATTCGCGCAACGGTGTCAGTGGATGTCCCATGTCGGCTGCCGTCGTCGCAGCCCGGTCGCGCCATTGCTCAATACGATCAGCCGCACCGATCACTCGAGCGCCCTCGACCTTCAGAAAATTCTTCAGATGACTCAGGCCTCGCCGCAGACCCAATACACCGACAGTAATCTCTTCAGCCACGTCTCACCTCTTCCACCAGGATGATCGTCAACCACATTTGCCACCTGCAGTTAGAATCCCTTTATCCTATGCCGTCAAGGGGAGTCTTCTGCTGATATGACCGACACCGACGAGCACGAACCGGACATCCCACCCGAACTACAGCGCCAGCTGGATCCGCTGCTATACAAAGACGAGGCCCTGTGCCTTGCCGTTGAAACGGACGTGCAACTCGATGGCCACTACGGCACCTCGTGGTTGTTGGCGACGCCCAGACGCCTGCTCCTGCTGACCCCCAGTGGGTCTGGCCCCGACCTGCTCGAACTGCCTCTGACCGATATCTGCACGGCCGAACTGATCGACCATCAGGGCAGTGGAGCCCTGCGAGTGCGCACCGATGAACGCGGCTTGATCATGGCCCGCTTCACCCGCACCCGGATGCCCGCCTTCATCGACGTGCCATCGCAGCTTGAGCGCCTGATCCAACAGCAACGTGATGTGCCAGAAGACGAATCCATCGCCGGCGAGGATCCCGGCTGGGGACGTGGCGGCAACCGCCGCTGCGAAGCGTGCGGACGGGTGATTCCGCGACGTTTCGGTCTCTGCCCCGCCTGCCTCGAAACGCGCAAGCTCCTCTTCCGGCTGCTCGGCTACGCCAAGCCCTACCGGGGGCTGGCCGCCATCAGCCTCACGCTGATGCTACTGGCTACGTGGGTGGGACTGACGCCCCCGCTGCTGATGAGATCTCTCTTTGACGATGTGCTCGTGCCCAATGCGCAGGGCACCTGGCTGACGCCCTGGCTGCAGGGGATGGAACGGCCCGATGCACTGAAGGCGCTGGCCCTGATCCTGCTCGGGATCTACGTCTCCAGCAATGTGATGAATGCCATCCGGCGCTACGTCCTGGCCTGGCTCGGGCAACACGTCACCCTCGATCTGCGCAACCAGGTGTATCGCCACCTCCACACGCTGTCCCTGAGTTTCTACAACGAGCGGGAGACGGGGCGCGTGATGGCCAGCATCACACAGGACGTGGGTCGTCTGCAAGACTTCATCAGTGACGGCCTGCAGGAGATCATCCGTGACGTCCTCACCATTCTCATCATCTGCACGATCCTCTTCTATCTGAATCCCACCCTCGCCTTGCTGGTGCTCCTGCCCACACCATTGCTGGTCTTCACGACTCTGCGCTTTGGCGGCCGGTTGCATCTGGTCTATCGCGGTCTGTGGCGACGCTGGGCCGGCATCAGCGCCCTCCTCGCCGACACGATTCCCGGCGTGCGGGTCGTGAAGGCCTTCTCCCAGGAGAAGCGCGAAGTGGGCAAGTTCGAGTCCCGATCCGGCGAACTGCTGATCGGTGAGTTACGGGCGGCGCGATTGCAGAGTCTCTTCAGCCCGATCATGTCCTTCATCACACGTATCGGCACACTCATCGTCTGGCTCGTGGGTGGCGCCAAGGTTCTGGATGAGAGTCTGACGCTCGGTGAATTCACCGCCTTCACCGGCTACATGTGGCAGTTTTACGGTCCCGTCGAAAGCCTGTGTCGGCTGAACCACCGTTTCCAACGCGCCGCCACCTCGGCTGAACGTGTCTTCGAGACCCTCGATGCGCCAGCCGATATCGTCGACAAACCGCAGGCGACACGCATGCCACGCATCGAAGGGCGGGTCGAATTTCGTGATGTCACATTTTCTTACGAAGAGGGCAAACCCGTCCTCGAGCACCTTGACCTGACCATCGAACCTGGTGAGATGATCGGTCTCGCCGGGCACTCTGGTGCCGGCAAGAGCACCTTCATCAACCTGATCGGTCGCTTCTATGACGTCGACAGTGGTGCCTTGTTCATCGATGGCCACTGCGTGCGAGATGTAGAACTCAAGAGCCTGCGGGATCAGATCGGCGTCGTGTTGCAGGACCCCTTCCTCTTCAATGGCTCAATCGCCGATAACATCGCCTACGGCAAACCTGAGGCAGGCCCTGATGAGGTGGTTGCCGCCGCGCGAGCGGCTCACGCCCACGAGTTCGTCGTCGAGTTACCGGACGGCTACGACACCCTCGTCGGCGAACGTGGCGCACGCCTGTCGGGTGGTGAGCGCCAACGCATCTCCATTGCCAGGGCCATTCTGCGGAATCCCCGGATCCTCATTCTCGATGAAGCCACATCGAATGTCGACACGGAGACGGAGCAGAAGATCCAGCAGGCTCTCGAACGTCTGATCCTCGGCCGCACAACCTTTGCCATCGCCCACAGACTCTCGACCCTGCGTCATGCCAACAGGCTACTCATCCTCGAGAAAGGCCGCATCGCCGAAATCGGCACCCACGACGAGCTGATCGAAGCCGATGGCATCTATGCGCGGCTCTGTCGAATCCAGACGGACGCGATCCAGAGGAGGGTGTGGTGAGCCTCGAATCGACCTATGATCTCATCCAGGAACTCGATCTGCTTGATTCGGCCCGGATTCGTCTCTTCCTCAACGATTTCGACGAACTCTACATGCAACGGGGAGAGACCGAGCCGACCGGCCCCCTTACGGCACGCCGCTCCTTTCCTCTCAGCCACGAGAGTGAGTTCATCTCTCTGAGTTTGTCCACGGGCAAGGACAAGGGCACGGAGGTCGGCATCGTGCGACGGCTGAGTGATCTCGACGCCAAGAGCCAGCAAGTCCTGCGGACGGAACTCGAGTGGCGACATTTCACCTCCCAGATCACCGCCATCTACTCCATCGAGACGCAGAACTACGTCCCGCACTGGGATGTGGAGACGATACGCGGCCGTCGAATCTTCGAGATGCGCAGCCGTCGTGATCTGCGGGTCCTGGCCGGCACTCGGGTCCTGGTGCGCGATGCCGACGGCAATCGCTACGAGATCACCGATCTGAATCGACTGGACGAACCCAGTCGGCAACTGATTGAGGCGCAGATATAGTGCTCTGCTAGTGCCCCACGGCGTAAGTAGTGTGGACTATTATGGGCGTCGAGGCGCCCGGGGCGCAAGGCGCGCGAGTGATGCGTATCAGTGCGATACTCAGAGTGAGCGCAACGCCGCGAACCGGGATGGATCGGCGTCCATAAACCACAGGACTTGCGCCGTGGGGCACTAGTGCTCTGTCAGCGAGTGACGGGACCGGCCGTATCCGGCAGAGGCACAGGGCAGGTGTCCTCCGTCTCAATGCTCCAGTCCGCCAGGCGCAGACGCATCTCAGCCAGCGTCGTTGCACAGGCACTGTCGCCGGCAACATTCGTCAGTTCCCAGGGATCGTTGACCAGATCGTAGAGTTCATCGCAATCCCCCATCGGGTCATGCACGTATTTCCAGTCGATCGTGCGAACCATCTTGCGCCGCCCTTCTGCCTCACGGGCATAGAGCGACTGCATCAGCGCGCTCCGACCATACGGTTTCTC
>JABHDC010000051.1 GCA_018673255.1 Gemmatimonadota bacterium | reverse complement strand
GGCCAGTTGACGGCCATCGACTGACGCCAGGCCCGCGGGGTTGGCAAACACCGCGTCCCCGTTGTCGGCCACCGCGACATACGCATTCCCCAGAGCCGTCGAACGGGCACTGGCACCCAGACTCTGGATGTTGACGATGGCGGCCGCAGGCAGCGCCGCCGCGACAAGAAGAACTGAGAGCAGGCCGGGTCGAATACGCATCTGGCTTCTCCGCTCACACTCTATGGTGCGAGAGACTGGTGGTTATCGGTGAGCCGAATCAAGCACCAAGCGACCATCTCGATACAGACGACCGGTCTCACGCTCGAATCGGTAGATCAACTCAGCGGTTTGCTGTGGTTCATTGCGATGATCGAACCGCAGCACTGCATCGAAGACACGCACTGTGACGGAACTGACATCCTGATGCAGTGAAGGGAAGACAAGATATCCCTCGATTGTCTGTCCGTCGAATACTTCCTCGTTCTTGTACATCGTGCGCCGCAGCAGGTCCAGGCGTTCTTGGTAACGGGCGTATTCATTGCCACGGAAGCCGGTCGCATACGCGCGGTAATACGTATCAAGCTGTTGTAGACTGAGACTCCAATACTGGCGGCCCCTGTCTGTGGCCATCACAACGCGGGCTGGGTCAATCTTGACCTTCGGAAAACCCTCGTTGACAACCTTCAGGTGGTAGACAGTGAACCTGTCGCGCTGCTGTTCCCCATCCCAGAATCGAGTGTCGCCGAAAGTATAGGGATTTGTCGACTCAGGGCCATTGGCCGAGTGAGTCACAAACTGCTGGTTGAGTTCGTCAGCGCTGACTGCCCGCAACTGGATGAGGAGATCATTCTCCCGATGTGTGATCACCCCGGCGCGGTCGGTCTGCATAGACACCGATTGTTCTGGCATCGGCTGCAGTGAACCGGAGTAATGGTAGTAGCCACACCCTCCTGAACCAAAGAGAAAAGCAGGAAAAAGTAAGATGACCCACACCCGACGAACCCACTTCAGCCTCTTCATCGGCCGCTGTGCCCTCCAAGAGGACCAATCGGCTTGTCTGAAGAATTGTCTAAATATAGTAATTGGCCGGGTGCGAAGGAAGCCTTAATCCGCGCCCACGTGACAGCCTCGACCCCGGTCTCCTTGAAACGGTCATCGAGAGGCAACAGATACAAGTCGGCAAATCGCTCAGAAAAACGGAAGGCATTCTGCCCTCCCGACAGTGACCACTTGGCGTCAAAAACTTGAGACAGTGCGTCGAAATCGCTGAATTCCAGGTTGAATCCAAGAGTTTGCCCCTCAGCCAGCGTGTGCATGGCACTCAGGAAGTCAGCGGTCACATTGGTCCGATCAAAGGGTCGCACGGACAGCTCGTAACGGGTAACACCTGGGCCACCAGGAATTCCTGAGAAACTGAGGGCCGCCTTCGTGTGCGGCCCGTCCTCGAGAGCATACCACGCTGCCCCGGAGAAATGGACGAAGAAATCACCGTCCGGATGGGGGCCGCCCAGGATGAAGTGATGCGCCTGCGTCCCATTGAGGGACAGTTGCTCCGACGCACTCAGTTCCGAGAAGTCGGCGTACTGGCCACCCGAATGATCGGCGTCAACATACACCTGCATATCATCGTCCAGGAAGATCCTCGACGTGGCGGTTCCCTCGGGTCGATCCACCTGATGGAGATCGTCGATCACTTCCGCTGCGAAATAGAGCAGGTTCTCAGCCTCATTCCAACCGATCCAAACCGAGACGTCAAAGTCTTCCGGATCGGCATCTGCATCGGCAACCAGATCGTGGAAGTGGGTCGTCGACAGTGCCGGGGGGCCCGTGAGATCCCAGTCATTGAGATCGCCGTCAATCGTCGGTTGCAGTCCGTCTGGGAAGCGAAATGCCATCCCCTGTGGCCCGGACTCTGGCAGATGGGCAATGGCTGTACCGGCAGACAGCAGGCAGACCAGGACCATAGCCCAGGCCGGGAAGCCGGCAACCGAATGGTCACGCCCGCAGTTGCGAATTAGAGTCAGCGAAGTCATTGGCGGGACTGAAGATATGTCGGAAGGCCGGTGGCGAACAGCCTCTCATCCTGCCTCGCAAGAGTGGATCCGCCGTTATATCTTCCATTCCGCCTTTTCCATTTGCCCTGTGCCTGCCCACGGAGATGATCCAGATCGCTCTCACGCTGAGAATGCCCGCTCGTACACCGCTGCCTGCCCACCATCGGCACAGGTGGTTCCGAGAGACTGACCGCCTGCGGATTGCCTTGCTGGCAGTTGCCGTCCGACTGATCTATCTGGCAGAGAGTCTGGGCAGCGATTTCTTCTCCCATCCCGTCATCGATGCACAGCGTTTTGTCGAGCAGGCACGACTCATCGCCGCCGGCGACTGGTTGGGGGGGGGTGAAGTCTTCTGGCATCCCCCACTGTATACGTATCTGTTGGCTGGCGTGATGGCGATCGTGCCGGAGTCGGCGTTCTATGTTGCCGTGCGTGTCGTGCAGGCGCTGATGGCCGGCGCTTCAGCTTATCTGCTGATCGGCCTGGGGCAACGCGTGGTGGAACATGCTGGTGTCGCGCGATGGACACCGTATGCGGCAGCGATCCTGTTCTCCCTTTGGGGGCCCCTGATCTACTTCGATGGCGAATTACTGGCCACCTCACTGGAAGTCCTGTTGTATCTGATGCTGATCGATCGTGCTGCCGTCGTCTTGCGTCATGGGTCGGCTGGACCGGCAGCGGCAGCGGGGCTCATCGCCGGACTGGCGGCAATCACCCGTCCCAATATCTTGCTCTTCGTCGGCATTGCGGGGGTCTGGTGGTGGCTGAAGGGCGATCGTCGACTACGGCGACTGACGCCGGCATTCCTGGTCCCGCTGCTTGCCATCATTGCATGTGTCGGGCTGCGTAACTGGGCCGTCGCCGATGATGTAGTACCGATCTCCTCCAACGGGGGAATCAACTTCTACATCGGCAATAACCCTGCCGCCGATTCCACCATCGCGATTCGTCCGGGGCGTCACTGGGAGGACCTTGTTGAAGAGCCCAGACGGGCGGGACTGCACAGCCCGTCCCAATCCTCGGCGTATTTCCTCAACAAGGGCATCAGCTTCGCCACCAGTGAGCCCGTAGCCTACACCGCCCTGCTGGCAATTAAGACGGCTCACCTGCTCAGCGGGGTCGAGCGGAAACGGAACGTCGATCCCTATCACGCTCGCGGGCACTCCTGGTTGCTGTCCGGTCTGATGTGGAGCCGATGGGTCTCGTTTCCTTTTGGGCTGATGATTCCGCTGGCCTTGCTCGGCCTGTGGGTCAGCCGCTCCTGGCACGACAGCACCATCCTCACCTTGCAGCTGTTCATCTTCACCTACAGCGCCTCCATCGTCCTGTTCTTCGTCACCGCGCGCTATCGTGCCCCGCTGGTACCCGCCCTGCTGATCTTTGCCTGCATCGGCGTGAACCATATCGCCAGACAACGACATCGATGGCGGCTGGTCGGATCGGTCTGCGCCGTGGCGATCCTGGTGAACCTGCCCCAGGCAAACAGCCCGGAACACGACCCACAACTGCATCACGACCGAGCCGAGGTTGCCTTACGTCAGAGCCAGTGGCAGCGAGCGCTGGACGAATGCACGATCGCCATCGATCTGGATCCGACCTATGCATCCGCCTTTCACAACCGTGCCGTCGCTCACCTGCATCTTGGTGATGCCACCCGTGCCCGCACCGATGCACGCCGAGCTCTGCAACTGAATGCTCGCATGGCTCGCGCACACATCGTGTTGGCTCGGGCCAGCAAGGCAATACCCGGTGCCTGGCGTGAAGCCGAAGCGGAACAGGCCTTAAGAAACGCCCTGCAGATCGACCCCGACCTACCCGAGGCTCACGCGGACCTGGGACGACTGCTGCGCCGCAGTGGACGTCCCCTTGCTGCCATCACCCATCTGGAGACGGCGCGTGATGCCTTCCCTCACGATTTCTGGAGTCACTACGAATTGGGCACCGCGCTATATGCGGCCAACAGGTGGCCTGAAGCGATTGGTGCATACAAAGCAGCCCTTGCCATCGAATCTCGCCCTGAGGCATTCAACGCACTGGCCGTCTCCTACGTGGCGCACGGTCAACCGGAGATGGCTATCGAGCCGCTGCAGAAGGCGCTGGCACTGGCCCCGAATGATGTGGCGGCCCTGACCAACCGCGGCTGGGTCGAGTTGCAGATTTCTCGCCCCTCGGCAGCCCTGGATTGGTTCAGGAAAGCGCTGAGATATCAACCCGAAGCACCCTCAGCGCGTGCCGGAATGGCTGCCGCGCTGGAAGCCCTCGGCCGAGAAGAAGAAGCGCGACGCTGGCAACCCGGTCCAGGCGGTTGAGATCCTGATCACGATGTTTGAGATCCTCGGCGGGGCTGGTTAGCTTCGCGTGCCTGTGCCTGGCGACTCTCACCACCTGTCTCACCACCTGTCTCACCATTTGGCGACCTGCGACATGACACCTTGGACTCAGCTTCAACGACAGCGCACCAGAGTGACCATTCTTGTTCTTCTTCTGTCGATCACAGGTGGCTGCATTTCATCCGAACAGGAAGCCACGAAGGTGGTCGCCGAACGCGACCCGGTCGTAGCCAGAGCGGACAGTCTTCTTGGTCACCAGCAGTTTTCCGAGGCTCTGCAATTGCTGCAGGGGGCCCTGTCTGTCAATGAACGGTCTGTCGATCTGCACGTAGCCATGGGAAATACTCACGCCCATCTGGGGGTTCTCGATTCGGCCATCGCCCACTATCGGGCGGCCGTCGCCATCGACAGCCAGTGCGCCGACGCCTGGCACAACCTCGGAATCATCCTGGCCGACAAAGGTCAGCACCATGAAGCCGTCGATGCGGTTCAGCTTGCCGTCGACGAGGACACAGCCTTTGCCGCCGGCTACGAGACGCTCGGCCTGCTGGCGATCAAAGTCGGTGACTACCCACGGGCCGAGGCGGCACTGATCCGGTCAACGCGAGCGGGAAGATCGGCCTCGAGTTTCCGAACCCTCGGACAGTTGCAGACCCGCCTGGGCAACTATTCCGGCGCGCGACACAGCCTGGCTCAGGCTCTGGATGTGGACAGCGTCGACGCGGAGGCATTGCGGCTACTCGGACTTCTGCACATGGCCACGGGCCATTCGGACAGCGCCGTGCATGTACTGCAGCGCTCGACAGATCTGGATCCTCTGGGCACAGAGGGATTCTATAATCTCGCCGGCGCCCTGCGGGCGGCCGGAGATGAACAGGCCGCCAAAGACGCGATGGCCCGGTTTGTCGAAGTCCAGAAGGGCGCCGCGGACATAGCCCGCATTCGTCGCTTGCTGGATGCCGATCCAGGCGATATCGAGGCACGCCTGCGGCTGGTCCATCTCTACCGGCAGCGAGGCGACGAGGAACAGATGGGACGCCATCTGCAGGCGGCGCTCGCGCACGCTCCCGATCAGATCGAGGCACGCCTGCAACTGAGTCGTCTCTACGAAGGCCGTCGCGATCCGCGTGCGGCCTTGTCGACACTGCAGCAGCGACCTGCCAGAACTGACGCGCGCTGGAACTTCGCCGTCGGGTATCTGCAACTGACGCTGCGGGATCTGCATTCCGCCCGAATCCATCTGGAACAGACGCTGGCTCTGAAGCCTGATCACGCACAGGCGCTGAACAACCTGGGCAACGTGAATCTGCTTGAGAATCGTTACGACGACGCGCGCGTTCGCTTCAAACAGGCATTGGCGACCCCTGCACCGCCGGCTGAGGCGGCGATGAATCTGGCCACCCTCTTCGTGCATGACGGAGAAACCGACAGCGCCATGGCGTATTACCAGCAGGCCTTGCGAATCGACTCCAGCGCATCTCGCGTCCACCTTGCCATGGGCGCTCTCTACGAGCAGTCCGGCGACCACTCACGGGCGGCCGAGGCCTACGACCGGTATCTGCAGAGCGACACGCCGGATCCGCGCCACACTCAGCAGGCACGCCAGGGCCTGGCCAGAACGCGTCAGGGTCGCCCGACTCAATGATTCGTCTCCTGACCATCCTCTGTCTGGCCTGGTTCGGTTGTGGCCAGAACACGGACGAGTCCTCCTCACCTGCGGGTGAGCGTCTGGCAGTCATCTCCCCCGAGGTCGTCTTCGTGGACATCACCGAGGCTGCGGGGATCACCTTCCGCCACGAGAATGGTTTCAGTGAGGATCGTCTCTTTCCGGAGACCATGTCTGGTGGCGGCATGTTGTGGGACTACGACGGCGACGGCGTCCTCGATATCTACTTCGTCAATGGTCGTCCCCTCGTGGCAGGCAGCGATGCTCAGAGCCACCCAGTGAATGCACTCTACAAGGGACGTGGCGATGGGAATTTCAAAGCCATTTCCGGTGCGGCAGGCGCTGCTGACACGGGATACGGCAATGGCGCAATCGGTGCCGACTTCGATGAAGATGGCGATGCTGACCTCTATGTGACCAACTTCGGCGCCGATGCCATGTTCATGAATGAGGGCAATCACTTCCTGCGGATAGATCTCGACGAGAGACTGGGCACTACAGGATGGAGCACCAGTTCGGCCGTCCTCGACTATGACCGCGATGGCGACCTCGACCTCTACGTGGCTCGCTATGTCGACTACGAGGTGGACCGGGATCGTGACGTCGACATCCCCTACCTGTCAATGGACGAGGCCATGAAGCACGCCGGGGAGGAAACCGGCTACCCCCATCCTGACAACTTCCTGGCCCAGCATGACCTGTTGCTGCGCAACGACAGTGAAAAGGGAAGAATCCGGTTCAGCGAGGTAGGGGCAGCCAGCGGCGTACCACGTGACGGCAAGGGGCTTGGCGTCGTGACGGGTGACTTCGACGATGATGGCTGGACCGACCTGTATGTAGCCAATGATGCGGTACCCAACTTCCTGCTACACAACCTTGGCGATGGCACCTTCGATGAGATCGGCGCCTCTACGGGAGTCGCCTATGGCCAGGATGGCAAAGCGGAAGCGGGAATGGGTGTCGATGTGGCCGACTATGACTCAGATGGCCACCTGGATCTAACACTGACCAATTTTCAGGGAGAACCCAATGGCGTGTTCCGCAATGATGGTTCGGGCTATTTCCTGTCTCACACCTTTGCGTCCGGCACGGGCCTGATCACGGTGCCCACCCTCGCATTCGGCACAAACTTCGTCGATGTCAACGATGATGGTCGCCTCGACTTGTTCGTGGGCAATGGGCACGTGCTGGACAATGTGCAGTTCTTCGATGCCTCCACGACCTATGCGCAGCGGAACTTCCTCTTCCTGAACCGGGGTGAGAATGAATACGGCAACACGGTATTCGAGGATGTCACCCAGCGTGCCGGACCTGGCCTTCGCGTAGCAGCTGTCACACGAGGCACGGCCGTTGGCGACATCGATCTGGATGGGGACGTGGACTTGCTCGCATTCAATCTCGGATCCGCACCCACCTTGCTGCGCAATGAGACCTCATCCCATCCGGCCGCGATCCATCTGGCCCTGGTTCGACCGTCGGGTGGTGTCGCCTACGGCGCTCGTGCACGGGTCATGATCGACGGCCGTTGGGTGGTGCGGGAAATCAGCAGTGGACGCAGTTTCCTGTCGCAGAGCAGCCCGGATCTTCACTTTGGTCTCAGCCAGAGCAGCAAGGCGGACAGCATTCGCATCCGTTGGCCAGACGGGACGTGGCAGGCATTGCCACCAATGCCCGCCGGGCGACACCGCCTCGAGCAACCCTGACTGCCTGTCCGCCTGCCAAAGCGCCTGTTGCACTGTGGCATTACTGAACTGTGGCCTTACCGCGTGGCGGCCTGATTGTGCAGCTGATACAGAAACCGATCGGCCAGTTCGGGCTGACCACCGGTAGTCTTCATCCAGGACAGGAATCTGAAGGCGTCCTCTTCCCTGTCAGCACGCTGCAATTCAGCAACCAGACAGGCCATGAGATCAAATGTGAAGTTGCGCTGAATCCCCGCATCCTCGGAAGCGATCTCCAGATGTTGTAGGGCCAGCTCATGTTCGCTGAGAAGGTGTGCGACGACACCATCGAAGAAGTGACCGAAGGCGGGATCAAAGTCGGCCGCCTGCCGCAGGAATTCTGACCTGTAGCGAGCCTCGTGCAACTCCTGTGTGACCCGATTCCCAAGAGGCAACCCAGCCATTCGCAGACTCATCGCACGGCGGGATGCCGCCCACAGATCACCCATCATAGTGAATGGGGCCTCCAGGCGCGCCGCGCGATAGTGCTCTGCTGCCCTTTGGTAATCACCGGCAGCAAACAAGCGATCAGCCACTCGCAACACCAGCGGCGGGCCACTGCCCACACCTTGCCAGGTGTCGACGGCTGCCCTCGCCGACGGCTGCAGACTCGCGCTGAGGCTGTCGGCCTCGTGTTGCCACTTTCTGGACAAACCTGGACCCTGACTGCTCAGAGGAGGCCGGTCGAAGAACTTCGCCATCTCGATGGCGTGCCCCACCCGCTCAACCGGCAGTGCGCCCTGCCGGATTCGGTAGGTCTGGGCACTCGTCATCCGCGCCATGGCAGCCGCCGTCAGCCCGAGTGTCGGCTCCTGCTTCCTGAGCGCATCGATGACCACCCGTGCCAACAGAAGTTGCCCCGCTGCAGAAGGATGCAGGTGATCGCTCATCAAGCTCCAACCGATCCCCGCCGTCGGACTGTAGGCACGGAATGCCGCCTCCACATCCACCAACGTGGCCCCGGATTCCTCAGCGACATCCCTGATGGTCTGATTCAGTGCATCGACCGCTCGCCACGGCGAGGGGTCCAGTTCCTTAGCCAGCTGGAATGCTGCGGCCGCCTTCCGGTCCTGACCTGCCTCCTGCAACATCTGACCGGCCTTGTAGGCTTGATAGGCATCACTGCGAGATCTGGCCTGGATCAGAAGCTCTTGGGGATCACCCATGGCTCGCGCCGTGACCTGCGTGGTGTCGCGAGCAGGAGGAAACCCGGTCTCATTGCTGGCCAGCGTGCAGAGGGCCAGAGGAATCCCGGCGGCGTGCGTCGCAGCCGCAATATCATGGAGATTCCGGCCGAGTAACTCGACAGCGCGCTGCCGACTTGCATCCGCGGGGGAAATCTGACCCACTGTGCCCAGGATCTCCAGCAGCGATGCGTCCGGTGAATCGGGGCGCAACAGGGCGCTCAGGGTCTGTGCCGCCGTGCCCAGCCCCGTCGTGGCCAGTGCATAGTGGAATCGGTGCCGCCAGTAGGTCGGAATTACACCGCTGTTGGCGGCTCCGTAGATCCCGTACAGCTCGTTGTGACCGGTGTAGACGACGACCAGATCGGGCTGCAATTGGGGCAATGCATCGATGGCGGTTCGCGCCACAACGAAACTGGCCACAGCCGTGATCCCGAGGTTGACCACCTGCACCGGTCGTTGCAGCGCATCGCTCAGCATCACTTCGAGATAGGCCGCTGCAGCCAGTCGTCGAGGATGCGGGTAGCCCTGCACCGTCGATCCCCCGACAAACAGCACACGGAAAGGTTCGCGCGAGTCCGGCTCGAGATAGGGCTGAGAGGACATGCGCGATCCGGCCAGTCGTGCCGCCGACACGACACCTCGGAAGAAACGCTTCGGGTAGAGGGCATTCGTGCTGCGCAGCTCGACACCCTCGACTTGCGCGAGTGAGACCGTCAGTGGATCGCTGGGCCACAGACCTCGACAGACCCCTTCGACACCCACGACAAGGACCACCCCGAAGACGAGCCCCGCTACGCGGCCACGCCATCTCCCCTGCCGACTACGTGTCGACGGGGACCGGGCCTGGGTCTGATCTGGCAAGGCGGATTACTCGTCGTCGGTAGGCGCCAGGTGATGCAGAGCGAATCGCCGGATCGTGTCATCGAACAACGTAACATCATCGGCATGTCCGTCACGCAACTGCGAGATGTGCCGCGCGAACAGACTGTCCGATTTTCTTCGACCAATCCGATACCGGATCTGTCGAGCCACGCGTTCGAAAGGCAGATAGTAGGGTTCGACAGGTTTCTCGAGACGGAAGATGGCGTAGCGATTCTCCATCACAATGGGTCCCTGTACGACGCCCACCATATGGGCGGATGAATCTTCAAAGACCGCGTGATAGGGCGAACTGCGCAGCGGATCGATGACCATGCGGCCCTGAGGGTCGGCCTCCAGGTGCAGGTCGCCATCCGGTCCCATCTCTCGTTTGCTGTGCTCGGCCGCAAGGACTGCGAAATCTGCTCCGGATACCAGGGCTTGCACCAGTCGATCTGCCTCCGGCTCGGTATCCACGAGAATCTCACTCAGATGGACTTCACCCGGCAGCGCATAGGGGCCCTGATTCACCTCATAGTCGGCTCGGGCTTCGGCGACGGTGACGTCGATCTTGCCAGCCAGGATCTGCCGACGATACGCCTCGACAAGTTCCTGGTCGAGTTTCTCCTGTCGCCAGTCACGGAAATACGGCTCCTCATCAAAACCGAGATCGCGTCCCAGAGTAACGAGCAGTGTATCGGAGAGGAAGTAGCGCATGAGGCTGCGGGGTGTCGCAGCGCTGTCAGCGGGAGCAGGGACCTGTTTGTCCTGCTGCACAGCGGCGACGAAATCGCCGAGCGTCAGGCGCCCGCCTCGCCAACTGACCAGCGTCTGCTCTGCCTGTTGAGGTGTCATGGCGGTGGGCGCCCCGACGGCCGTGAGCGCGAGCGGAATCTGATCGTTGTCGATACCGACACCATAGGCTGCGGTCAGGCTGTCCAGGATAACCTGGCGGCGCTCGCTCCACTTCGTCTTCTGCAGGATTCGATGGACTTCGGAGCGCATCTGCGGCAGCGTCATTCGATGCTTGTCGAGGACCTTGATAACCTCGAAGCCATCTATCGTCTCGACGGGCTCGGTGAACTGACCCGGGTCGAGGGGGAATGCGGCCTCACGTATCACGGGCACCGCATCGGAATAGTCGAACCACTCTCGCAGTTCGCCACCTCGGGGCGCGTCGTCGGCCAGCGAATGTTCCCGGGCAAGAGCCGCGAAATCAGCACCCTCCGAGAGCAGACGATGAATCTCCCACGCCTCCTCTTGTGTCGCACTCAGGATGTGAGCAGGCCACAACCGCCAGCCCATATCCAACTCCTCGTACACCTCGGACACTTCGTTTGGGGCAATCGTGATCTGTTGGCTCACGACACGTTCCATGACGATTTCCTTCAGGCGCCCTTGAACGTGTTCGGCCACCTTCGCCCCGACTTCCGCCGATGACGACAGCCCACTGCCTTCGGCTTCGTGCGTAAGGATCAGACGATCAATGAGAATCTGCAGATACTCACGGACGGCATCCTCGCCCTCGCCTGCAACACGAAGATGCTCGGGCAGGCGTTCGACGATTCGCGTCAGATCGCGAACGTACACCGTGTCCCCGTGAACGGTAGCCAGTGGCGCCGATGTATCAGGCGGTCCGGTGGGTGCTGGCTCGCAGGCAATGAGCAACAGGATCAGCGGGGATATTCCTGCCACGCAGTGGGATATCGATAACTGCTTCATGATCTCAACTCGGTTTGGGATTCGATCTGGTCTTATCACGGAAAAACGCGGCCCCCTGGTCGAGACCTGGGAACCGCGTTCAGCCTTACAAAAGGCGCGGGATGTGACGACGTCAGCGTTGGAGCCTACATAGGCTCTCTGGTTCCGTCGGGATACACCTTGCCGATCTCACGATCAAATTGTGCTGTTACATCAATCACTTCTACCGGTTCGCCACGGTAGTCGAAACGGATAGCGACATCGGGTATGTGGATGGTGATCGTCGACACATCAGTATCCAGTGGACGAAACACGAGGAATCCCTCCTGTTCCTGACCGGAAAACACGAGGTCGTCGGGATACATGGTGCGCTTCAGGAGATCTGAGCGGGCCGACCACTCATTCAATTCATTACCACGTCGGGCACCCTGTCGCTCTGCGCCGGTATCGCCAGTGTCTCCGCCCTTGCCCCCCGTTGCATACGAGCGATAATAGGTCCACAGCTGGTGATAGGAGAGTGCATAATACTTGCGCCCATTCGAACTCGTGATATACGCGTCTGTCGGCGTCAGGTGCACTTTGGGGAACTCATAATTCTTCACGCTCACGCGGAAGACGGTGAAGCGTTCTGGCGTCTCATCCGTCCGGAAGACCGTGGAACTGCCCCATGTGTATGGATTGGTACCCACTTGCGTGTTGGCATTGAACTGACGATTGAGCTCATCCACCGACATGGGCCGCACGGTGATCTCGAGACGATCCTTTTCCAGTACGACCGATCCATCATCGAGGACAGTTCGATGTTCGCCTTGTTCACCTTCCCCGAGTGGTTTGAGATCGTCTGCGTAGTACCGATGGGCACACCCCGTCGTGGCGATAATTCCCGTCAGGAGAATTCCCGTCACAAATATCGTGATGATGGCTCGACCGACTCGCATGATTCCTCGCTCCATTGCCTCGCTCTCTTCTCTGCTTGATCCCATGTCGTTGATCTGGAACGTCTCAGT
>JABHDC010000050.1 GCA_018673255.1 Gemmatimonadota bacterium | reverse complement strand
CGATGCCAATGGCATCCTGAATGTGTCGGCGAAGGACAAGGGCACGAACAAGGAGCAGTCGATCCGCATCGAATCGTCGAGTGGTCTGTCGAGCGACGACGTTGAGCAGATGCAGAAAGACGCTGAGGCCAACGCCGAAGTCGACAAGTCGCGGCGTGAAGCCGTCGACAAGCGCAATGCGGCCGATCAGATGGTCTACGCCACCGAGAAGACCCTGTCCGAGCACGGCGACAAACTCTCGGACGAAGATCGCAAGCCAGTAGAGGAGGCGCTGGAGGTGGCCAAGAAGGCGCTGGAAGGTGAGGATGCGGCCGCTATCGATGCTGCCGTCGAGACCCTGCAGACGGCATCACACAAGCTGGCCGAGGTCGTCTACACCGATGCCCAGGCCCAGGCCGGTACTGAAGGCGCCGAAGGCTCCGCCCCCGATGCCGGGGCAGCGCAGGATGGCGATGGCGCCCAGAGCGACGAGAAGAAGGACAAGAACGACAAGGCGGTGGACGCGGACTTTGAGGTCGTCTGAAACGCGGCGATACTGCTGCCGCGTTTCTTGGGAGATTTCACCCAGCGGTACTGCTGCTGGGTGAAACTCCATGTCGGGTCTACGCTGAAACTGCCCGGTGTTTCTTGGGAAATTTCACCCAGTTGTACAAGCAAGAGGGGTTCCCGACACGATCGGGAACCCCTCCTGCATTTCTGGAATCTCCCCCCCGTCTCTACTCAGGGGCGCAAGAGGATCTTCAGACCTTCCTGGCGCTCCATCATTTCGAAGCCGGTCTGCCATTCGTCCAGGCCGATCTCGTGGGAGATGAGCTTCTCCCCGTCGATGGCGCCGGAGGCCATCAGTCTCAGTGAACGTTCCCAGGCGCTGCGGCGCTGGCCGATGCCACCGGAGACCTGCAGTTCCTTGTAGGGGATCTTCTCGATGTCGACTTCGAGCTTGCGGCCGGGTAAGCCCATCAGGCTCACGCGCCCCCGCTTGCGGACGATGTCGAAGGCTGAGTTGATCGCTGGTGCAACACCGGCGCACTCTACCACAACGTCGGCGCCGTACCCTCCGGTGAGGGCCTGCACGGCGGCGACTGGATCTTCTGTCTGTACGTCGAGGGTGTGAGCCACGCCGAGTTCTTCCCGCGCGAAACGCAGGCGATCCGCATCGGCTGAGGTGCCCAACAGCACCACGCTCCCCCCTTCGGCCATGGCCACCAGGGAGGCGAACAATCCCACCGGTCCCGGTCCGATGACGGCGACCACATCGCCGGCAACGACGCCGGCCTGCTCGATGACGGAATGCACACAGCAGGCCAGCAATTCGGTCAGTGCACCAGCCTCGAAACTCACCGAGTCGGGCAGTCGGTGCACGAAAGTGGCATTCACCACGGGTGCGAAGCAACCATCGTGGTAGTAGCCCATGACCTGCCGGTCTGGACACATGTTGTATTGGCCACCGCGACAGTAGTCACATGCGCCGCAGATGTAGATACTCGGTTCACCGGTGACCCGATCCCCGATCGACAGATTTCGATCAGCCCCCTCGCCCAGGGCCGTGATGGTGCCGGAGAACTCGTGTCCCATGACGACGGGTGTGCGGATGTTGTAGTTGATCGTGTCGTGGTAGATATGCAGGTCCGAGCCACAGATCCCGGCCGCCTCCACCTTCACACTGACCTGCCCCGGGCCCGGGGGTGCCAGCTCCAGTTCACGCAACTCAACGTGGCCATGGCCACGTGCCGTCTTCACCACACCTTTCATCTTACTCTCGCCTCCGGGCCATCGAGTTGCCGCGGCACATGCCACCGCGCATCATCGGGCTGTCAGTGCCTGGTCGCACAGCCGTTGCGCGCGGGGCGCAAGCTGTGGCGACCAAAGTGGTCTACGCTTGTTTTCAACGGCTCAGTATCACGGTCGACGCCTGGCAGGTCAAGCACCTCAGAGTGCCGGAAGAGTGGCATCTTCCTCAGGCGCCACCGTCCTTCACACGCCCGCAAGATGGTGGCGCACAGCAGGTTCGCGAGGTAGATTGAAGGTCCATTCTTAACCGGAGATGGATCCTGCCGTGAGCGCGCCCGCACGCATTCTCGTCGTCGAGGACGAGGGGATCGTCGGCCTCGATATCCAGAGCAAACTCGAGGCGATGGGTTATGATGTACCCACCGTCGTGTCGACCGGAGCTGAGGCGATCAGCAGCGCCGAACGCCTTCGTCCCGATCTCGTGCTCATGGATATCCAGCTCGAGGGTGAGATGGATGGTGTCGATGCCGCTGAACGCATCGGCGCTGCCTACGAGATTCCCGTCGTCTACCTGACAGCGTATTCCGACGAGACCACACTGGCTCGCGCCAAGACGACGCAGACCTTCGGTTATCTGCTCAAGCCCTTCGAAGAGCGCGAACTCTACACGACCGTCGAGATTGCCCTCTACCGGCATCGGGCCGAGTCCGAGAAGGCCCATCTCGAAGAGCGGGTCCGGCAGTCACAGAAGATGGAGGCCGTGGGTCAGCTCTCGGCGGGCGTGGCCCATCATTTCAACCTCATGCTCCAGGGCATCATCGGCAATCTGGATCTGGCCTCTATGTCGGCCAGCGACGACCTGCGCCCGTTCCTGCACGATGCCACCTTCGAAGCCGAGCGGGCTGCCCGACTGATTCGCCAGCTCATGCTCTTCCACAAGAGCGAAGAAGACACGACGCATGTGAAGATCGATGGCCTCGATCTGCTCAAAGAGGTCGCCGACGTCTGCCGCGGGGTATTCCCCCGCGAGATCGCCTTTCACGTCGTAGTCCCCGATCGCCTGCCGGGACTACGCGGGCATCGTGACCAGCTACGCCAGTGCATCGTGAATCTGTGTGCCAATGCCCGTGATGCCATTGCCCGCGCCGCTGAGGGCGGCTCCATCGCCGCGGATGCGCGGATCGAACTGCGCGCGACCGCCCAGCGTGCCGACCAGACACCGAATCTGGCACCGCCGGGTGCGGGTCAGAGCCTGGCCTATCTGCGAATCGACGTCATCGACAATGGGCCCGGCATGGATGATGCCACACGGGAGCGGATCTTCGAACCCTTCTTCACGACCAAATCCAGCGCCGGCCCGGCGGGACTGGGACTGGCGGCGGCCTTCGGGATCGCTCGTGATCATGGTGGATGGATCGAGTGCGTGAGCGACGCCGGTCAGGGCACGACCATGTCCATCTTCCTGCCCCTCGGACGACCGGGGCCGGCCGAGGAAGATGTCGTACCGGTTACTGACAGCATCGTCACCACCGGTACGCTCGACCTGCGTCCCCTGCGGGGCAAGGAATCCATTCTGGTGATTGCCGACGTGGACCGCTTCCGCAAGGTTCTGGATCTGATGTTCGAGCGCCACGGTTACCAGGTCCACCTGGGTCGTGATCCGCGCGATGGTGTGGAATTGTTCCGGCACGAGTATGGCCAGATCGATCTGGTCGTGCTGGGACTAACCCAACCGGGGGCTCCCGCCGAAGAGCTGCTGACCCAGCTGCTGCGGATCGATTCGCGCGCCAGGATTCTGGTGGTGACGGCACAGACACGCCCGGCCAGTGCCTGGAAGGGCGCCGCCGGCGTCTTGATGCAGCCCTTCAACACCTACCAGCTGCTGAAGACCGCCCGCTCCATCATCGACGCCTGATCAGGATTCGAGGCCGGCCACCGGCTCGGATGGCCTGAAACACAGGACGAAGTGCGCCCCCGTGTCGGTTTCCTCAACCCGGATCTGTCCCCCCAGCTGGGTCGTCAGCATGGACACCAGCTTAATTCCCAGCGTTTGGGATCCCGCCAAATCGAAGTCGGTCGGCAAACCAGGGCCATCGTCGGTGACATCGAGGCGGATTCCCTCATCCTGCAGCTGAAAGCGTACGCCGACGATGCCACGATCACGTTCTCCAACGCCATGTCTGATGGCATTGGCGACGAGCTCGTTGATGATCAGACCACAGGGAATCGCCTGATCGATTCCAAGGTCAACGTGGTGTGCCTCGATTCGCAGATCCACGGCCTGGTCATCTCTCTTGTAGGTCTGGTAGAGGGTCATGGTCAGGCTTCTGACGTAGTCGTAGAAGTCCACCCGTGCCAGATCCTGACTCTGATACAGTTGCTCATGAATCAGCGCCATTGCCCGGACCCGACTCTGACTGTCGCCGAAGCCCGCCCTCGTTCGGGGATCGGTCTGCTGATCTGACTGCAGATTCAGGAGGCTGGAGATGATCTGCAGATTGTTCTTCACGCGATGGTGGATCTCTTTCAACAGCACCTCCTTCTCCAGCAGACGCTGGTTCGTCTCCTGCTCGGCCTTGATACGTTCGGTGATATCGGCCGCCGTCACGATGTAGCCGGCCAGTTTCCCGTCGTGATCGGCGAAGGTCGTCACGCTCAACAGGACCGGGACACGCTCGCCTTCCCGCGGGCACAGCAGGCCCTCTCGTGAGACCACACCCTCGCCACGATCCAGATCGAAGAGCCCCTCCTGAGAGAACAACTCTCCCACATCCGCAAACAGGTAGTCAGCACGTCGACCGAGCATATCGCCCTCTTCATGACCCAACAGTCGCAGCGTGGCACCATTCACCCGCCGGATCGAGCCGTCATTGTTCATCACGATGAGCACGTCGCGCATGCTGTCGATGACACTGTCGAGGAAATCGGCCGAGACGGTTGTGAGAGCCAGATCACGACTCATGCGATTGAAGCTGTGCGCCAGATCTCCCATTTCATCACGACTCAGAACGGGCACCGCTTCACCCAGCTGACCATTGGCGATGCGTTCCGTCGCTCTGGCCATGTGCCGCACGGGACGCAGAATGCTGGTCAGATAGAAAAGACTGACACCCAGGATGAGAAGATTGACGGCGGTGACGATCCAGAGCACTTGCCGCGAGATGCGATGGGCCGTGTCATTCGCTTGATCCAGTGGCAACCCGAGCCGCAAGGTTGCCAGTCGACGCCGTGGCTCCTGCTGCGTCTCCCCCAGAAACAGGAATGCCTCGCCGGCCAGGGGCGCCACCGACTCCCACACGGGGACTGTGACGTCGAGGATCTCACCCTCCTCCATCACAAGGCGGCGGTGCGATGGCTGCTCTGACGCGATGGCCTCTGTCGAAGCGGTCCCATCGTCGAGCCTTCCCGTACGTGCGACATTCGTGTGCGCAACGATCCGTCCATCAGGCGACAGGACCAGGACGTACGTGGCGCCGACACTCGCCTGCATACGCTGGATCAGAGGCAGAAGCTGCAGTTCATCGCCTTGAGAGAATGCATCGATTAGCCCCGGACTCTGGCTGAAACTCAACCCAAGGGCCCGCGTGCTGCGCACGACATCCTCTAGTAATACCTGCTCGGCTGCCCGACGGCTCAGCAACGTCACCGTCACGATGGAGAGCATGAAAATTGGCAGGAAGACGAGGAGGAGTTTTTCGGTGATCCGCATAGCGATTTGGCCGTCCTACCGGCTCTCTTCACCAACCATCACATCACACGCACCACCACCCATGTCGGCTGGCAACGACAGACCAGCAGCCAGCGCTGCCGACCGATTGCAGGTGCGAATTCCGCCCGATGGGTACACGTGTGTTGGTGGTTTGCGCCCGGCCAGTAGCGTGGCGACCGTCGCTGCGACGGATGCGCCGATCTGGGCATAGCTGGGCGCGATCGAACCAGTCGCACCGCCCCCTACAAGACCCGGGGTCGGAACATACAGAGGGATGTCGTTGCTCTCCGAAAACTGGCACAGCAGGCGAAAGGTGGTGGCATTGATGAGGAGTGGATCCGGCGGCAGCCACAAGGCCTCGACCTGATCCATGAGCATCTCCCGCAAGCCGTCAGGCACGTGCTGGGCATCCGGTATGGCCAATGAGATCAATTCGATGCCACTGATCTGAGCGGCAACCTGCAAGTCACGCAGATAGCCATCGGAGAGGGGAAGGACGGTGGGGATCGCAAGGCGTGAGAGCGAAGGCTGTACGGCCCCGATGAAGCCGAGCAGCTCTTCGGCCGGCGGCAACAGGTGCACTGCCACTCGGCGCCGGCCCCGGTTGTGGGCGGGTGCTGCCGGTGCCATG
>JABHDC010000049.1 GCA_018673255.1 Gemmatimonadota bacterium | reverse complement strand
CCGGCACACACGATGGGTGAGGGCCGTTGGTTCTACCCCCATCGCCCTGGTCGCATTCGATAGCGACGAGGCCGGAGAACAGGCCGCCGGATGGTGGCTGTCCGCGTTGTCTCTCGTCCGACGGTGGGCGCCCGTGGACGACCCTGCGGATATGCTGGAAGCCGGCGCCGACGTACGAGCGTGGGTGCATGAAGGGTTGATGTGATACTCGCCCCTCGTCGTGTTGTGATCCACTGCACTCGCATTCTTGCGGCGGGAATGACGAAACCAAGCTGCAAGCCGGATCAACGACCGTGACGACAGTGACCTATACCGCCGAGGAAGCCGAGAGCATCTTGAGGGCCGCACCGCTGATGACGGAGGCCCAGGTGATGAGTCGCTGGAACGTGTCGAAGCGGTGGCTGCGGGCTCTGGTCAACGGCAAGCATCCGCAAGGCGTTCATCTCCCAGCGGTTGCGTTGTCGTCGCAGAAGCTGCGCTTCCGACCGATTGATGTGGCAAGGGTGGAAGAGGAACTTTGGGGTGGTGATTGATGGTTACAATATTGGTTACAGGTCCATAAGTTATTGTTTTTTATGCTACTGGTGTTCGCCTCTCACGCCGGTAACACGGGTTCGAATCCCGTACGGGCTACCATATTGAAGGGGACCTGAGTCAGTGACTCAGGTCCCCTTTTCTAATCCTGGCAGAGGGCACCTACCTGAATCGCCAGCCCCTCGATGCAGGGTTGGCTTCCCCCTGTCTGCAGTGATCTTTCCGAAGTGATCGATTCAACCCCGCTTCTGCGGCCGTAGCTCTACTTAAGCAACGTCATGATGTGCGTTGCTTCAAACCCCGCCGGCTGCACACTCAAGTGATACAGATACGTGCCACTCGCCGCTGCCCGTCCCTGCAGGTCTCGACCATCCCACTGCACATCATGCCGGCCGGCTCCCAGGATCTCATCATCGATGAGCAATCGAATCCGCTGTCCCGTCACGTTGTAGATGATGAGTCGCCGGTTTGAGAGTTGCCGGATGCGCTCTGCGGCACAACGACGGGAATGGCCGTCTCCGGGTTGAAGGGGTTCGGATAGTTCACCCCCAGGTTCGCTGTTCGCGGCAGAACATTGTCCTGGTAGACAGTCGCGAACTGGAACGTCTCGTTGCCGGCGCGGTCCCGGATCCGGATCTCCACACTTGGCGACTCGGCGTCAGGTTCGCCGGTGGCGCTGAGCTGCCACCGTATCTGATCGGCCATCAGCGTTCCGGGCAGTGATTCGCCATCCAGCCAGGCATTGACATCCGCCGGATCGATACCTGCCCCTGCATCGCTGACCCGAGCCGTGATCCAACCTCGTTCCGAGACGACGGAGTGAATGGTTGGCGGCGTCGAATCAGCCGCGACGAGATAGGCGCCAAAGCGAGCGATCGAGGCCGCCGCGGAGCCGGCTCTACCGGTTCGCCGCCCCTCCCCCGTTCGAGTCGTCGTACATCCGTTGGTGCCGTGTCCGGGACGAGTTGTCCTCCCGGTTGTAGATGCCGTCGACTGTCAGACGGTCGGCAGAACACGCACTCCAGCGGATGCATGCACACAACGTCGTCGGTCTCGCTTGTGAGCCAGTCCATGGCAACGGACTGAACTGTGTGTTCGCCCCAACTCACGGCATGATTGGCCCTGGAATTGACATTGTTTCATCCGCACTCATAGAGTTCCAACATCATGACTTCCTAATCTGACAAGCGCCATCGGGCCACCCGTTCTCATCACCGGATCACCTTATCCGGGCTCTGGGAAAGGTGTGCCCTATGGCGTTTCTGCGTCTTGTCATTCTGAGTCGAGAAGTCCCAAAATAATACGCTGAGAGAAGGAAATCACGATGACCACGCTATTTGAGAGACTAGAAACCACAAGAGAGAGGCCACACCCGTTCGGGCACTACACTTCACCACTGCTCTGGAATGATCCACATATCTCGAAGGGCATGCTCGAGGCCCATCTTGATCAGAGCAACGAGGCAGCTTCACACCCTGAGGCGACAATCGATGCGAGTGTTGACTGGATCGCTTCGTCCTTCGGTCTCTCTGAGAGAACAAAGGTGTGTGACTTTGGTTGCGGCCCAGGGCTTTGGACCACTCGTTTTGCGCAGAGGGGTGCTTCAGTTACCGGGGTTGATCTGTCTGAGCGATCAATTGGCTATGCAAGAGATACTGCCAGGCAGCGAGGTCTGGACATCAGTTATGTCCTGCAGGACTACCTGGAGTTTTCGACCGAGGAACGTTTTGACCTGATCACCATGATTCAGTGTGACTTCTCGGCGCTTGGTCCCGAACAAAGAGCGGTGATCCTCCAGACCTTTCACAAGCTGCTCTGTGCAGATGGAAGACTACTGATTGATGTGTCTTCCATGGCGTACTTCCAAGGAGCGACCGAGGACGTCCACTATCAGTATTCTGCCAAGGACGGATATTGGTCTCCAGGGCCTCACCATGTGTTCACTCGCCATTTCAAGTACGAACCAGAACAAGTCCTGTGTGACAAATACACAGTCGCGGACAGGGCCAGAGAGTTCGACGTGTACGTCTTTATTCAGTGCTACACTCTTGAAACGCTGACACACACGTTCGAACAGCACGGCCTGCGGATCGAAGCATGTTACTCGGACATGTCGGGTTCAGAACTGGGAGATGACTCGCCACGCATCGTAGTCGTGGCAACCCACTCCAGGTAGTCGACCAGCCACTGGACGCGGGGGGCGGTGCACCGTGCCTCGCGTCCTGTGCGCAGGACAACGCCCTCTACCATGCGACCGTCGCCCATCAGTGCGACATGTCCTGTCAGACCCTTCGGCTCCGGGCGCCTGGGTGCGTTGGTCACAACAGGCTCAGGATCCTCGCGGGTATTCATTGCACAACAGATAGAGTGGCGGCTCATCCTCGTCGATCGACGGGAACCGCCCCCGGGGTGGAATGAAATAGTTATCGGTGGCGTCTTCATTGACCGATGACACTTCACCCACCAGGACCGTGCCACCCCGGCCATAGAACTGATGGGCAAGACCCGATTGCAGAGTGACACTCTCACCGGGTTTGAGGGTGATCTGTGCTCTGGGTTCGAGTTCACATCGACGACCATCGACTGAGACGTGAACCTTCTCTTCCATGAGATGTCCTTCACGATCAGACTCACAGAGTTCGATGACCAGATCACCACCGCCGCGATTGATGATGTCTTCCATCTTCATGCTGTGATAATGCCAGGGTGTCACCTGGTCCTGCTTGACGATCATAATCTTCTCGGCATAGGCCTTCCTGTTCTCATCGTCGTGCACATTGCCATTGCGCACGGTGAACAGCAGAAGCCCCACGGCGCGAAAGTCGCCCGAGCCGAAATCCGTCAGATCCCAGCCCAGGCCACAGTGACGGATCTCGTCGACTGCTGTCCCCATCTCTGCCCAGGTCTCAGGCGTCCAGAATGCAAAGGACGGCAACCTGAACCGATGCGCATCGAAGAACGCCACAGCTTCTCGTTGGAACTGATTGATCTCGGATCGTTTCATCTTCCACCTACTCCGCTGGATTGATCCTTGAGCAAGGATCGATACAGATACGGTCTTGAGTCCCGCGCATGAGTTTCCTGACAGATGCTCTGTTGGGGTGCAAACACGCCATCGCCGTCGAGATCCGCCAGCCTGGCGGCGCTGTCATCTTGTTGGCCAGAGAATTCGCCACCCTCGCTGCCGTAGCCAACCTGCTGGCGTGGCCAGTGATCTACTGGGCGATGGATCTGTGGCTGGGGGCCTTCGCCTACCGAACCGAGATGGCCTGGTGACTCTTCGCCCTCGGCAGTGTGCTGGTGCTGACCTGCGCCATGTTCGCCGCCATCTACCAGGCCGAGCAGGCCGCCCGCATCAATCCTGTAGAGGCGCTACGCTGGGAGTGAGACGAGGCGATCACCGCCGCTGGAAAGGCGACAGGTTGAATGCGACCCACTCCTATAACGCCTTGCGTTATACGTCAAGCGTTATAAATTTGGCTCATGCTTGTCTCCTTCCGCGATCGCGAAGCTGAGCGCCTGTTTGGCCGAATCCCATCGCGGAATCTGCCAACAGACATCCAACGCGCCGCCCTGCGGAAACTCCGGATGCTGAACAGGGCCACATCGCTGAGAGATCTCAAGGTCCCCCCCACCAATCGGCTGGAGAAACTGCGTGGCAATCGGGCCGGACAGCACAGCATTCGTATCAACGAGCAATGGCGTATCTGCTTTGTGTGGCGAGGCCACGACGCCGCACACGTCGAAATCGTCGACTACCACTGAGGACTCAGCATGCCCAAGACCAAGTTGCCCCCCGTACATCCGGGTGAAATCCTGCTCGAGGAGTTCCTCGAGCCCATGGACCTCAGTCAGAACCGGCTCGCTCTGGCCCTGGGCGTGCCGCCCCGCAGGATCAACGAGATTGTCCTCGGCAAACGTGGCGTCACGGCCGACACAGCACTGCGGCTGGGTCGGTACTTCGGCATGTCTGCCCACTTCTGGCTCGGCCTCCAGATGGACTTCGAGTTGGACAGAACCGAAGACGAGTTGGCCGATCGCCTCAACGCCGAGGTGCGCCCACGCAGCATGGCCGTCTAGACCGTCTGGCGGGTTGCCGCCGAAAAGAGCTCATCGGATCGCACCACGATGCCTGGGTACAGAAGGTGCGTCGTGAGCGCGACAGGCCGACGGGTCCCTCATAAACGCGTAAGTCCAGTTGAAGCCCCGTGTGCGGGATGATGGACAACGGTAGCTGGCGAGGCGAGTTTCCCCATTCGAAGGGAATCTGTCCGCAGCCTCGTTCAGCATGAGATACGGCTTCTTGAGAATGGATCGTTGGACTCACATAACAACCCTCCAGGTCGCTGCCTTTGTCGGGCTCCTTCTTGTCCACACGGCGCCTGTCGCGGGACAGCAGAGCGTCTACGATCTGACACTCCAGGAGCTCAGCCGCCTGCGGATATCCTCCGGCGCAACCCTCACCAAGACCGAGGCCCGCAAGGTTCCGGCGTCGGTGACCACCATCACTCGCACGATGATCTCTGAGTCAGGTGCCCGCAGTCTGGACGAGTTATTGGATGTTTACGTACCGAACTTTACCCGGCTGCGGCAGGGAGCCACCGGTCCCGATTTCGGGATGCGAGGCATCATTCACTCCCGCGACAACAAGACGCTGATGATCGTGAACGGCCGGATCATGAATCATCGGGCCCTCTTCGGTGCGATCTCCGAGCGCTTCCTGCCACTGCTGGGAGACATCGAGTCCATCGAGGTTGTGCGCGGCCCGGGGTCGGCCGTCTACGGCCCGGGAGCGATCAATGGTGTCATCAACATCCGGACTCGCGTGGCCGAGGGGGTCACCAGCTTTGAAGCAGACCTCAGCCGCGGTTTTGCCGAAAGCTACACCCTTGGTGAGATGCGTCTTGCCAGAGCCCTCGGGACCAAGGCCGATGTCAGTGTTTATTATGGCATCGACGGCTACCGGGGCGCCAGTCCGGCGGACGCTCCCCTCGTCTTCAGCAGGACCAGGAGTCTCAACGACAGCACGGATCTATTCATTGCAGGGGTTCCCGTTGACACCGGGATTATCCATGACAACAGAGCCATGGAGGACAGGGCTCACCATAAGGCTCACATGCAGCTTCGCTATGGCGATACGCAAGCCTGGGCCCGGTTCGTGCAAGGCAGTACGCAGTATCTGATGAATCGTGGGCTCATAGAGGGGCGGCAGACCTTCGAAGGCTCCTCGGTGGCCCTTCAGTACCGACAACTCACGCTTCAAGCACAGCACGTGCTGGCATTGGCACAAACCTTGGATCTGCACCTGAGGGCCAGCTACGATACGCATGACGTGCTCCGACAGCATCCTGGCAAACCGGTGGATCGCGACTACGCGAGTGCGATGCGTGAAAGAGAGATCAACCTGAGGCAGATGGTCTCTTGGTCACCCCATGCCTACCACTCCCTGGCCGTCGGTGTCGACTATTCCCGCGAATGGTTCGGTGAAGATCCCGGCGCCCTCACCGATGACCCAGCCCATGACTACACCACGAACTTCAAGCCATGGACGACCAATACCATTGGGGTTCTGGGTGAGTATCAATGGAACGCAAGTGCCAACTGGACTGCGTTTCTAGGTGGCAGGGCCGACCGACATACCTTCACCAAGTGGATGTACTCGCCAAAGGCGGCGGTTGTCTTCTCACCAACTGACCGGTATACGGCCAAGCTGCTCTACAATCAGTCTGTGCGGAAGAGCGAGGACATCGAACTGAAGGCGCAGAGCGATGCCGATCCGGCAACTGACGGTGACACAGAGAAGATCAAATCTCTGGAGTTTCGCCACGAAGGACAGATACGAGAAGACGTCTCTGTGTCGGTGGCGGCACTCTGGCACAGGTTTGACAGCATCGGCTATGCGGGCGAGGAGGTCAGGCGCACGCAGCCCATCGGCAGGTCCCACGTCGCCGGGCTCGAAGTGGAACTCGACTACCGCTCCATCTCGCACACGATTGCGGGGTCCTACGCCTTCACGAAGTTGCTCGACTACCAGCTCGCAGACGAAAGAAGCTTGAGTCAGCGAGAGTCCAGCGCGCCCTATGGCTATGGGAACGACCTGCACAACTGGCCTCGGCACGTTGGCAAACTCACCTGGCGCTGGCGGCCAGCTCGGATGCTGACAGCTGTCAGTTCGCTACGCCTCTTCTGGGGGTATCAAGGTGCGCAGAACTACGCGGAGTACAACAACGAGGTTCTGCAACAGAATGGAATCAGCAGAACAGACGACGGCCGCACAGAAGCATTCCAGGGCAGCGCTTTTCTCAACATTGGCACAATCTACGACACCGGTCGTGGCGTTCAGCTGAGCCTCCACACGTACAACATCCTGGGTTGGCTTCACTACGGTCTGAACAAGCGGAACTTCTTTGGGCGCATGGCCGGCTATCGAAGTGAGGCACCCGCCTTGTCGGTAAGGCTCGGGTTGGGTCTGTGATGTCTCGATCAGGCGGCGATCGACAGGGCATCAGATCTCGCCTTGGATGGGTATGCATCCTGCTCGCAAGCCTCACCTGCTTGGCCTCTGCACAGTCCCCTGTGCAGATCAAGGGCGCCTATGTCTACAACTTCATGCAATACAGCCAGTGGCCGCAGGACGTCGATCCTTTTGTGGTGGCCCTTCTCGGCAGAGACGATGCCCTTTCGCGTGAACTGTCTTCTGTCCTTCCCGGCAGAAGCGTGCACGAGCGTCCGATCCGACTTGTACGCGTCGCCACTGCCCAGGAAGGGCGCTCGGCTCATGTGTTGGTTCTGGGATCGTCAGAGAACAGCAGAGCCCGGTCCATTGCAGAGACGCTTCGCGGCAGCGGTACACTCCTGGTCACCGAAGGCTGCGACGATGCCTCGGTGATCATGCTCAACCTCACCACCACTGCGTCAGGCCGCATCGGCTTCCAGGCCAACCTGGCCAACATTGTGGCCGAGAATCTCGGTGTTTCTGACGACATTCTGGAACTGGGCGGCGCTGAGCTTGATGTCGTCAAAGTCTACCGAGAACTGGGGTCCACAGTGGAATCCCAAAGACGGGAGATGGCGACTCAGCAGGTCGAATTGGCTGGCGTGCAGTCCGAACTCGCCCGGCAGCAGGACAGGATCGAGGTGCAGAATCAGCAACTCGAACAACAGACAGGACAGATTGAGCAGCAGACGGCTCAGATCAGCGAACGAGAACATCATCTGACAGAGTTGGCCGCTCAGCTGGCTGTTGATCAGGCACAGACCAAGAGGAACCGGGCTCAAGCACGGGAGGCCGAGCAGTTGCTGGGGTCCAAGCTCGATACACTGAAGGCCCGTGAGGCGCAGGTGGGCGTGCTGGCCGAACAGATCGGGGCCAGTGCCAGTGTTCTAGAGCAGCAGAATCGGGAGATGTCGGCCCTGGCGTCGCAGATCGAGCGCCAGGGACAGAGCCTGCGATCTCAGGACACCACCATCCACAGGCAGCGGAACACCATCATCACCGGTACCGGTGCGGGGATCCTTCTGTTGGTTCTGCTTGGCGCAGTCGCCTGGAGCTATCGTGTCAATCGTCGGCAATCGGCAGCCCTCGCCGAGGCCAAGGAGGCAGCTGAGGCCGCCTCTCAGGCCAAGGCCGATTTCCTCGCGAACATGAGCCATGAGATCAGGACGCCGATGAATGCCATCATCGGCATGGCCCATCTGGCTCTACGCACGGAACTGGATGCGAAGCAGATGGACTATATCGACAAGATCCAGGGCTCTGGACAACATCTGCTGGGGATCATCAACGACATCCTCGATTTCTCCAAGATCGAAGCGGGAAAGCTCGAAGTGGAGTCCATCGATTTTGATCTAGACAAGGTGCTGGATAACGCTGCGGCGCTCATCAGTGAAAAGTCGACGGAGAAAGAGCTGGAACTGATTTTCGATATCGATCCCGATCTGCCGCGAGCGCTGCGCGGTGACCCGTTGCGCATTGGCCAGGTCATCATCAACTACGCCAACAACGCGGTGAAGTTCACAGAAGAAGGCGAGATCGTCGTCCGGGCGAAGAAGGTCGAGGAGACCCCGGATCATCTGCTGATACGGTTCGAAGTCCAGGACAGTGGTATTGGACTCACGGAAGAACAGCGGGGCAAGCTGTTCCAGGCATTCCAACAGGCAGATACGTCCACGTCGCGTCAGTACGGGGGGACGGGTCTGGGTCTGACGATCTCCAAACAGCTGGCAACACTCATGGACGGTGAGGTCGGTGTGGAGAGCGAGTATGGCGTGGGCAGCACCTTCTGGTTCACCGCGCGGCTGGGCAAGGGTGTGGCGGAACTTCGTCGGTATCAGCCTGATCCTGATCTGCGCAATCGACGGGTATTGGTCGTGGACGACAATGCCAACGCCCGGCAGATCCTCGCCGAAATGCTGACAGGGATGGCATTCCGGGTGGACGAGGTGAGCTCAGGCGAAGAGGCGTTGTCTGAAATCGCCGCAGCCGACAAAGCCGATGACCCCTATGAAGTCGCCTTCATCGACTGGCGTATGCCACCCGGCATCGACGGCATCGAGACCGTGCGCCGTCTGACGACGACGGATCTGAAGGTCCGTCCGCACCCGGTGATGGTGACGGCCTACGGACGAGCGGAGGTGTTTCACGAGGCAGAGGAGGCCGGCATGGAGGTCTCTCTGGTTAAGCCCGTAAACCCCTCCCTGCTGTTTGATGCGGTAGTCCAATCACTCAGCGGTACGCGTTCAGAGACGATTCCCAATGCCGCTGAAGCCCTCGATCTGACGCCCATCAGAGGGGCTCGCGTCTTGTTGGTGGAAGACAATGAGCTCAACCAGCAGGTGGCGATGGAGCTACTGACCCAGGGGGGCCTCTCGGTCGACCTGGCGCAAGACGGCAAGATCGGCGTTCAAATGGTCACACAGAATCCGTACGATGCGGTTCTGATGGATATGCAGATGCCGGTGATGGACGGTGTCACGGCAACCATCGAAATCCGCAAGGATGAGCGTTACGGTGATCTACCGATCCTGGCGATGACGGCCAATGCGATGGAGGTCGACCGCGAACGCTGCCTGGCAGCCGGCATGAACGACCACATCACCAAACCCATCGACCCGGATGTCATGTTCCGAACGTTGCTGGAATGGATCCCCGCCGGCGACCGTGGCATGCAACCTCCGTCGGTCGATGTCGACAGCGCCGACACCAGCCCAGCGTCCATCCTTGAGTCTATTACCGGTCTCGATGTCGCAGCGGGTGTGCAACGCGTCGCCGGCAAGCGCGACTTCTACGAGCGGCTCATCCGTCAGTTCTGCGACGGTGTAGAATCAGAAACCGTCGGCACGGTTCGTGCACTGCTGGACAAGGGCCAACTTGCCGAAGCCGAACGTGCCGCGCACTCACTCAAGGGGAGCGCAGGCACTCTTGGTGCCGGTGAATTGCAGTCTCGAGCAGAGGGCCTGGAGACGGCGATCCGCGATCAGCACTCAGAGAGCAAAATCGAGTCACACCTGGCATCGGTTCAGTTGGAACTCGACCGCCTGATTGGTGAGATCCGTAATGCCTTGGACATCCAGACGACTGTCGAAACTGCAGCTGGCACCGAGGACACTTTCGATCCCACAGCCGTAACGGATCTGCCGGCCTTGCTTGGGGCCCTCGAAGCTGAGATCGACCATGTTGTTGAATTGAGCAGTACGCTGACACTGAATGAGGTCGAGGATTTTGCGGCCCAGATGAGGGCCCTCGGAGCCAGGCATCAATGCGCGATACTGCAAGAATGGGCCGATCAACTTATGGATGCCACCGCCATGTTCGACATCGACGGTATGTCACAGTCCCTTAGTAGTTACTCTGGGATGCTGGCTCGACTCACCCCGAAATAGCGGCTGTGGTCAAGTCTCGCTAACTGATCCGGAACTGTTCAACGATCTGCTTGAGCTCGGCGCCCATGCGCGCCAGCGACTGTGCCTGGTTGCTCACCTGATCGACGGCCTGACTCACCTGACTACTGGCTCCAGTTACCGAAGAGATCTCGGCGGCGATACTCGTCGATGCACTGGCCGCCTGACCGGTATTGCGCACCATCTCACGTGTCGTCACTGACTGCTGCTCCACCGCTGCCGCGATGCTCGACACGCCTTCGTTCACTTCGCGAATCACGCCCTGGATCTGGCCCATCTCCCCTACAGTGCTCTGTGTCGACTCCTGAATCGACCTGATGCTCTGGCGAATCTCCTCGGTCGCCTCACTCGTCTGCCGAGCCAGGTCCTTCACTTCGCCAGCCACTACAGCAAACCCCTTTCCTGCATCTCCAGCACTTGCCGCCTCGATCGTCGCGTTGAGGGCCAGCAGCTTCGTCTGATCGGCGATCTCCACGATGACCTCTAGCACCTTGCCAATCGCCTGAGCCGCCTCGCCCAGCTCACCGACACTATGCACGGCGCTCTCTACTGTCTGCACGGCAGAGCCTGTCACTTGTCGGGCATGTTCGGCACTACGAGCGATCTCCGAGACCGTCGACGACATCTCCTCAGTGGATGCAGCCACTGTATTGATGCTGGCTGTCGACCTGTCGGCCGAGGTCGATACACTGACCATGTTGGCGCTCACCCCGGACATGTTGCCAGCGACCTGTTCGGCCACCGTCGACAGATCATGCGACGCCTGGGTCAGGGTCTCCGCCTGGGCGTTGAGATGGACGAACACCTCGCGCAGCTTCGTCGCCATCTCCCGGAAACTGAAGGCCAGCACATCTGCATCAGACCGCGGTACTACTTCCACCGTCAGATCTCCCTGGGCCAGACTGTTGGCCGCCTGGGCGATCTCCCGGGTGTAGCCGAAGATCCCCTGGAAGCTGTGGGCCAGCACGTCGCTCTTCGAGCGCGGCTCCACTTCAACCGTCAGGTCCCCTTGTGCCAGCCGGTCCGCCGCCGCGGTCATCCCCCGTACGTATTCAATCAGTTCGCGAAACGAATCAGACAGGACGCCGATCTCGTCCTTGGATCGATACGACACTTCATGCCCCAGGTTGCCGATGTTGATCTGATCGGCGATCAGACTGACCTCCGCCAGAGGCGTGGTGATGCTGCGTGCGATGAAGATCGAGATGACCAGACAGGCGACAAACACACTGGCCAGAATGACGACGGTCACTTCATAGGTGTGAGCTGCCGTTTCCTCTGCACCGGCCATGAACTGGGCCGCCTTGTTCTGGGCGAACTCATCCAACGCCTGGATCTGCGCTAACATCATCTCGACGTGCCCAGCTCCCTTTCCAATCGTGATCGCGTAGGCTGCCTGCTGATCCCCATCTTGAATGAGGGAGATGACCTCATCCCGGATCAGCTTCCAGTCTTTGAAGGCCTGCAGCGGGGTTCGGTACATCGCCTCATCGCCCAGAAAGCGCTCCTCGATGAGGGCGAAATCGCGATACACATCCTCTTCATATCCGACGATCCGATCTCTCAGGCCGCCGATCTGATCGAGGTCTCGAACACTGGCGACGTCCTTCATGGTGCGGTGGATCTTGACGATGTTGAGCTGGACCCTGACGACCGCGTTACTCACCGCAAAGGGATGTCGATAGAGCTTGTGGGTCAGCAGAGAGAGCCCGTCCATCCGGTCCACCGCGAAGATGCCCAGCGCCAGGATGAACAGCAGCATGAGCCCGAACCCAAGGGCCAGACGTGTACCGATCTTGGTATTCTTCAACATCCGGCCATTCTCCTCACGTGCCCTCTTCCTGTTCAGTGGTGTTGCCCTGTTCTCGTTATCGGCTCACTGGTGTGGATCTGAAGAAAAACAGAGACGGGCGGAGGTCCTTAAGACCCCCGCCCGAACGACTCGCCGACACGCCAAGGTTGTGGCACGCATCGGCACAACTCAACGGTATACCCCGTTGTGCCAACAGCTTATCAGCGTGGGTATCACGGCGTCAAGCCCGTGCCCCCGGTCCGTGACCGGGGGTGGGTGTGGGTCACACAGACAGGTGACGGGTCAACGCGACATCTATGGGCGCAGGGGATCGCCAAGGGGAGACCAGGCCGCCTCCGCTCCATTCACTCCCCCTGCCAGACTCACCACACCCGTACCATCGCCTCGGATGGTACGCAGACCATGGCCGCTGGAGTTGAAGGCGATACGTCGCTGGGCCGTGGTGAAGGCTGGTGTGGCGACGAGAGCAAGCAAGAGGGCCAGTGCGGCCCTGGATCTGGTTGTCATCGGTTGTGTTCCTGGTGTTGCGGCTATCTGATCGGGCAGGCGACCTCTACTGACGCTATCGGCCAGTCGTGTCGAGGGATTCACAACCTTTCCACTCGATGGCGGGCACCCCCGCCCTGGGGCAGTAGATCGCTACGACTGACGCCCCTGTTCCGCCAGTTCCTCATGTGCGAGAAGCAGTGGATGCGGGTGTCCCGTCGGATTCGGCTCCAGGCCAAACGCCTCGACCACCCGCTTGTGTACCTCAGCGCAGATCTTGCCCATCAGCTCTGCCTGCTCGTCGATGTTGTGTGTCGTCGTCAGGGCCCGGAGCCATTGGTCCATCTCCTCCACATCTCGCAGTTTCCGGAACTGGGCCGCCAGCCACTTCCAGTAGGGACAGTACTGGTGTTCAAGGACCAGATAGAGCCGCATGACACCCTCGCACACCTTCCCAAGGGCCAGCGCGATGGCGACGGGATCGCGTCTCAGCGTCAGGCGCTGGAGGAAGTTGTACTCACCAAAGTGCCAGACATTCCATAGATCATCGCGTGCCCTCCACTTCCAGACCAGGTCCGGATACGTGGCAAATCCACGGCGCCGGGCCGACCACTCACCGAGTGGATCCTGGAAGACAGGAGCATGGTTGAGCATGCACAGATTCTCTTCGTTTGTGCGGTGGTACCACCCCTTGTCTGTCGTGGCAGGTTGTTCCCGGCCCAGCAGTTTTCGATACCAGCGATTGATCGATGCAACCTCAATATCGTTGGCCTTCTTCAGGCTGTGTCCTTCCCACTCATCAGGAGTATCGCGATTGATCCGGTTCGCCAGGGCACGGCCATATCGACTCATGTCTGCCCCTGTCAGAATGAGCGCGAACTGCGGGCCCCACCCATGATCTCGCGACAGTTCATCATCGTTACCGAGGCACTGCGAGCCATGGCACAACACAGCCGCCATGCGATCGACCAGGTGTGGGTATTCCTCCTGCAGATAGGGAAGACCCCAACCCTCGTAGAAACTGCGTGCAACCTCGATTCCCAGCGCCATTGCCGTCCGATCTCCTGATTGGGTGGTCTGCCCAAGGACCTGACCAGGATCGTGCAATGTCAAGGAGCAAGCTCATCGAGCAGCACTACTCGTAGCGCAGGGCATCGATCGGGTTCAGGGCAGCCGCCTTGCGAGCGGGGTAGTAGCCGAAGAACACGCCCACGGCCCCGGAGAAGGCAAAAGCCACACCGGTCACAATCGGGTTCAGTGCGATGGAGAGACCCGCGGCCCATTCCAGGCCGGTCGAGATCGCCAACCCGGCGCCGACACCCATGGCGCCGCCCACCAGACTCAGGCAGACAGCCTCGACGATGAACTGCGACAGGATGTCGCGGCCGCGCGCTCCAAGCGACAGGCGTAGGCCGATCTCCCGCGTCCGCTCGGTCACTGACACGAGCATGATGTTCATGATACCGATCCCACCGACGATGAGGGAGACACCGGCCACGGCAGCCAGCAAAAGGGTCAGAGTCTGCGTGACCTCGGTGGCCCGCTCGACGATCTCGGTCTGTGTGCGCACGTCGAAGTCGTCATCCTCGGCGCTCTGCAGGCGATGGGAGGTACGCAGGATCGAGGTCAAGTCGGCCACGGCCTCCTCCATCTGTCCCTGAGAACTGGCGCTGGCCACGATCTGCGAGAGGCGGTCGCCGCCACTGAGGCGGTAGAGGACGGTGGTGGACGGCGCCAGGATCACGTCATCCTCACTGCCGCGCATGGAGGAGCCTTTTTCGGCCAGGACGCCGATGACGGTGAAGGGCACGTTGCGCACGCGAATCCGCTCTCCCGTGGGATCGCGACCCGGAAAGAGGGCGTCGGCCACGTCCTTGCCCAGCACGGCCACCTTGCGGCTGGTGACGACGTCGCGGTCGGTGAAGAAAGCGCCGTAGGTCAGGCTCCAGTCCTTGATGTTGAGATAGCAGGGGTCCACACCCTGAATGCGGGTGCTCCAGTTCGCCTCGCCGCCGACGATCTGGGCGTTGGCGTCAACCACCGCCGACACGTCGGTGAGCAGGTCCGACCCCTGCCGCAGGCGGTCCACGTCGTCGAAGGTGAGGGTGCTCAAGCTGCCCGCGCCACGGCTGACCCCGCCGGCCTGGCTCACGCCGGGTTGCACCATGATGAGGTTCGTCCCCAGGCTGGCGATCTGGCTCTCGACCCGGGCCTGGGCGCCCTCGCCGATGGCCACCATGACGATGACAGAGCCGACACCGATGATGATGCCCAGCATGGTCAGGAGGCTGCGCATGCGATTCTTGAGGATACTGTGGCCGGCGGCCAGAGTGAGCTTTTTCCACTTCATGATGTGTCGTCTCCTGGGTCAGGCTGCGGTAGCCGATACGGGTATCCTGGCCGGCGCTGCGGTGTCGATCGGCATCAGGTCGAGGGCAGCGCAACGCGGCTCGGTGACGGCCTCATCGCGCAGGACGGTGCCGTCGCGCAACTCCACCACCCGTCCGGCATAGGATGAGATCTCCGTCTCGTGGGTGACCAGCACGATGGTGATGCCACTCTCGTTGAGTTCCTGGAACAGGGCCATCACCTCAAGCGATGTGCGGCTGTCGAGGTTGCCCGTGGGCTCATCGGCCAGGATCATCGATGGCTCGTTGACGAGGGCCCGGGCGATGGCAACACGCTGCTGCTGACCACCGGACAGCTGACCCGGCTCGTGGTCGAGGCGTCCCGCCAGACCCACCCGCTCCAGGGCCCGGCGCGCGGCGGCGCGCGGGTCGGGTATCCGACCGGTGCGATCGTACAGAAGGGGGAGTTCCACATTCTCCAGGGCCGAGGTGCGGGCCAGCAGGTTGAACTGCTGGAAGACGAAGCCCAGTCGCTGGCTGCGCACATCGGCCAGCTGATCGCGACTCAGACCACTGACACAGACGCCGTCGAGCCAGTATTCCCCACCCGTGGGTGCGTCGAGGGCGCCGAGGATGTTCATCAGCGTCGACTTACCGGAGCCACTGGCTCCCATGATGGCGATGAACTCGCCCGATTCGACGGTCAGGTCGACGCCGTCCAGGGCACGGACCTCGGTGTCGCCCATGCAATAGGTGCGAGTCAGGTTCTCGGTGTAGATGGCGGTCACTGGGTTGTCCTTCCCCTTGCGTTGGGTGAGTCTGTGGCTTCGTCTAGAACAGTCCGGGGGGGCCGCCTGGGCGACCTCCACGGCCTCCGGGGCCCTCGCGAGCGCTTTCACTCCGGGTGACAACCGCCACCTGGGTCGCCGTCGAAGAGCCGACGATCACTACGGTATCTTCATTCAGGTCACCCACATCGAGGAGGGCTGTCTTCAGCCCGTCGCTGAGGCCGATGCGGACCGGTGTCGGCGTCGGAGTGCCGGCCTCGTCGAGGTACCAGACCACGGCCCTCTCACCCGTCGCCCCATCAGCATCGATGTCGATGGCCGAGTCGGTTGCGGTGTCTCTGGCAAGGTCGTCAGCAGTGCCGTGACCCCGCGAAGGGGGCCCCTCTCCTCGCGGCCGGCGCTGCTCACGCAACTGGTCGACCATCTCCTGGGTGGGCCGGAAACTCAAGGCGCCATTGGGTAGCAGAAGGACGTCCTCGGCACGCTCAACGATGAAATCCACTGTGGCCGTCATACCCGGCAGGAGCTGGCCCTGCGGATTGGCCGCGTCGATGACGACGGTGTACATGACCACATTCTGGACGGTGATCGGCTGCAGGCGGATCTGGTGCACGGCGCCGGTGAACTCGTCGTCCGGATAAGCCTGCACGGAGAAGCGCACCTGCTGCCCCTCGTCGATGCTGCCGATGTCGCTCTCGTCCACTTGGGCGAGGATCTCCATGTGCTCCAGATCCTCGGCGATGACGAAAAGCGTGGGCGCCTGGAGGCTGGCCTGCACGGTCTGGCCGGCCTCGACATCGCGCTGAATGATGGTGCCCGAGATGGGGGAGGTGATCCACGCATAGTCGAGGTTGGTGCGGGCTCGTTCGAGACCCGCCTCGGCCGAAACCAGGGAGGCCTGCGAGGTGGTCACCACGGTCTCGAGGGCGAGGAACTCGCGCTCGGAGACGTAGCCGCGCTCATAGAGCGAACGGTTGCGGTTGCGGTCGGCGATGGCTTGTTCGCTCTGCGCTTGCACCCGGGCCAGACCCGCCTCAGCGTCCCGCACGGTGGCGGCGAGATTGGCTGTGTCGATGAGGGCCAGCAACTGGCCCGAAGTGACACGGTCGTTGAAGTCGGCGTGAATCCCGGCCACGCGCCCGGAGACCTGAGTGCCGACCTCTACCGTGCCGACAGCGCTCAGCGTGCCGGTACCTGATACCAGCGATTCCAGGTCGCCGCGTTCGAGTCCGGCAGTACGCAGACCAGCGTCTGCCGCATCATGGATCTGGCCGAAGTGCCAGGCAAAACCGGCGCCGGCACAGAGCAGGATGGCGATGGATACGAGCTTTTTCACAGTGGACTCCCTCCTCGCTGCAACTCGATCTCGAGCCGGCGAAGCGTTACGGTGGTTTGGGCCGTGGCACGGTTCCCGGCCGCCTCCACGTACTGGGCTCTGGCCTGTCCGACCTCGACCAGCGTGGCCAGCCCCTCGAAGTAGCGGGCCTCGGTGGCGGCCAACGCCTCGCCGGCGTACTGGACCTGGGTCTGGGATACGTCAAATCGGGCTACGGCGATGCGGTGGTTGAGCAGGGCCTGCTCCAGTTGCATTCCCACCTCCCGTACCGTGGCATCGGAGACCAACTTCGCGTCGGCCAACTGAATGCGAGAGCGGCTCACGGCGACATCGGTCAGCTGACGATCGAAGATCGGCAGAGACAGGGAGAGGCCGACGGAGGCCCTGGGGTTGGTGTCCACGAACTGGTCGCCGAAACCGAAGGCGCTCACCTGGCTGTTGTAGGACGAGCCAGCGCCCACGGTGAGATCCAGGCTGGGCCAGTATCCTGAGCGCGCCACCTGCATCGACGCCACGGCAGCTCGCACCCGCGCCTGCTGTGCCTGCACGTCGGCACGATCCTGAAGGGCGTCTGCAAGCAGAGACTGAAGGTCACCGTCGACGGGTGCGAGGGCCGCTTCGTCCGGGCTTCCCAGATGGATCGGGCTCTGCAGATGGATGGCGACCCCGGCGGCGAAGCCCAACAGATCCTTGAGGGTCAGCAGATCCAACTCGTAGCGTTGTCGGGCCGTCAGTTGATCGAGCTCGGCTCCGGCGACGGCGGCCCGCTGCTGCAGGACGTCAGCCCAGGGGCGCTCGCCCACCTCGTGCAGGGACTCGATGCGGTCGAGCTGGCCCCGCTCGGCATCCAGGCGTTCGTCCTCGATAGAGATCAACTCGAGATCCAGGATGGCCAGGAGATACTCCCCTGTCACCTGGTACAGGACCGCCTCGCGCGAGCGCTGCAGATCACCAGCGCTGGCCGCCGCCGACTGGCGAGCCGACTCGATGGCGGCCACATCGCCGAAGCCGCTGAAGAGGTTGAGGCTGGAGCTCGCCTGGAGGCTGAGTGAGCGACTATGCTCGCCGTCGACGTCACCGGTGAGGGGCTCGACGGCTCGGCCGAAATTCTCGGAGGCGCTGGCCGACAGACGCAGGTCTGGCAGCAGGGCGGCGCGGGCATGGTCGACGGACACCTGGCTGAGATCCGCTGCGTTGGCCTGGCGTTGCAAGGAGGTATTGCGCTCGAGAGCCAGTTCCCTGGCTGCGTCCAGCGTGAGAAGGAATGGGGCGTCTGCTTCGACGGGCGCCGAGGCAAGGAGCCAGGGCAGGCCGAGGAGGCCCAGGGCGTTGAGGAGCAAGCTGGTCATGTGTCGCATGTGTTGTCTCTCCGATTTGTGTCTTCACCGGGTTAGACAGTCACATGGCCTGCATCATTCCACCGCTACATCAGATTCATCGAATCTCGTGGTCACCGACTATCTTCATCCTGCAGATGCACTGACGGCTGACGAAGAATGGAGCCTCTCTTGCGACCCTACCCAAAGCCCTGGATCGAAGCGCCTTCACGGCGCGGCTCACCCACACCAGGCTATCCGTACCCCCGCGACCTCTTGCGACGTTGCGACATCTTCCCGCTCCTCGTGCTCGATGGCGGCGCCTTCTTCTTCACCCACGAGCACCTCGGCGGCGCCACGGCCAGCGACTTCCTCGCCGCCTACCAGGACGGCTCGCTGCTGGCGCCCTGGCGTGACGGCCGCGGCATCGACTGGGACCGTGCCCTGACGGAAACCGCCGCGTCGGCTTGTCCGGCGCCGTTGGAGAAGCACGTGTGGCTCCAGCGCCTCTACTTCCTGCTGCCCCTGGCCCAGGCCTATCTGCGCAGCGGCCAAGAGCGTTGGGCCCGTGACTGGTACCGTCATCTCAACTCGTGGTTGCGGCATCATCCGCGTCCCTCCGGCGCCGAGGACCGCAAGGACTGGGCCTGGTTCGACATGCAGGTCACCTGGCGCCTGCTGGTGCTGGTGCACAGTGTGCCGCTGCTGGCTTCCTCCAGCTATCTGACCGCCTCGCGCTGGCGCCGCGTACATCGCGCCCTGGTCCAGCACAGCGAGCATGTCCTTGAACATGCAACCGCCGCTCTGAAGCAGGGCACGGGCCGTGGCAATCACTTCCTGCAGAAGGGTGTGGCCCTGCTCTACTCGGGCCTGCTGTTCTCGGAAGAGCCCGGCGCCGAGGCCTGTCGCGACACCGGTCGAGCCATCGTGCGGCAGCAGATGGAGACGGAGATCATGCCCGACGGCGGCAGCGTCGAAGCATCGCCCAGCTATAGCCACTTCATCGCCCGTCTCTACCTGGAGGCCTTCCTGCTGTTGCGGGACAATGGCCAATCTCCCATACGCGGTCTGGATCGCAGCCTGCGCCGCCAGTACCGACACCTTGCGGCAATCACCTCGCCCCAGGGCCGCTCGCTGCAGGTGTCCGATTCCTACTCGCTGGATGCGGTCGCCGATCTGCGCCTGGTGGAGCAGCTGTTCCCCCTGGGCCGGCGGGCAGCGTCATCGACACTGTTCCCCGACAGCGGCATGGCGGTGCTTCGCCGCGGCCCCTTCACCGCCATCGTCGATGCCGGCGGGCAGGACTTGTGGCACCATCACCAGGGCCGGCCCAACCTGCTGCTTTTCGTGGAAGACCAGCCGCTGCTCGTCGACTCCGGGTGTGGCAACTACGATGCCACCTTGCGGGTGGATTACTGCAAACGCGCCGAGGCCCACAATGTCGTGGTGGTTGGCGCCCCCGCTGGAGCGCCTCATCCCACGGTGTCCGTCGAATCTTTCGAGCCACACAGGATCGTCGTGAAGAGCGTGCAGCGTGCCGGCCGCTGGCACTGCACCTGGACGCGTACGATCAGTCTTGCTCGTGATGAGGTGCTCATCAATGACCGCCTCAGTGCCTCGAAGCAGATCGAAGCGCGTCTGCTCTTCCACCTGGCCCCGATGAATGTGGTCCTGCAGGCGAAGGAAGGAAGGGCCCTGGCGCACCTGGCTGGGAGGGACCTCAGCGTGTCGCTGTGCCAGAGTGCCGAGCCTTTCCGTATGGCCTATCGGCCTGCCTTCGGGCCGGACAACCACCTGTGCGTATCACCCGAACTGACCTCGGAGGCGCGGGGCCGGCGGCTGCGCTTCAGCACGCGGATCGGTCTGGGGTAGGTACCCGGGGGGGGGCGGCCACGTAGGCCGCGCAGCCCCCGGCCCCCTGACTGGCGTGCTTGGTGCCACCAATCGTCGCCGGTCGAGGATGACCGCGGGCGCTGTCCAGCAGCCTGCAAGACACGCCATGCCGAGGACCGTCGTGGACAGGACCATGAGGAAGGCGCCATCATCATCGCATGATTCGACCAGCACTTGGTCCTGTTCATCAGGATGCCTCCAGACTGATTGAGGCGACGCCGGGGGCATCGGATACAGTGCGGCTATGAGCCCCCAGACGTCACTTCAGCTACTAACGGCCGCCTCTGCCTCTACCGCCGCGCTCACCTCTACCACCGCGCTGGGTGCGACGGAGCTTCTCATACTGGGCATACTGATCTTCTGACATGATCGACTCCAGCTGCGTGTCGGCCGCCTCTCGCAGCTGCTTCATCTCGTCGCGGACCTCCTTCATGGCCTCGCGGTCACCACTCCCGCGCGCGGTTTCCATGAGGGCCGTGCGTTCTGCGTCCAGCGTGTCGAGCACCGCCTCCACCCGGGCCGTCTGGTCGGCCGACAGGTCGAGGGCCGCCAACATCTCGGTGCGGGCTTCGGCGCGTTCCTCCTGAGACGGGGGTTCCCGATCACCGCGTCCACCGGGGCCCTGGGCCAGGGCGGGGGAAGCAGCCAGTGCCAGGCCGGTGATTGAGGCGCTGAGGATGAGAATACGGAAAGACGTTTTCATGGGGTACCCCTCGGTTGGTCGTGATGGGGAGCCTCGTGCCCCCCGTGTCTTCGTGGGGTTTGACCATGCGATGGCTGCCATCATTCCATCTTCCGACGAATTCCTGCCAGAGACGCTGCGCCATGGCATGGCTGGTGGCAGTGACGTCGGGCCACAATCTTTGCACGAGGCGTCCTGGACTGGCCCCGGTGGATCCATCAACTGCTCGCTCACCGCGACTTCGCTTGGGTGCCCCCCATCGTCGTGCTGGCCACGAGTGCGGACCCGCGAATGGTGAAGACGTGCGTTCAGGTTGGAGCCACTGATTTTCTTGTCGACAACGGCGACGACGAACGTGTCGTGCGGCGGCTGTCAACGGTTGTCGCAAACCACAACACGCTGGCGGAGCGCCCTGGTCAGGGCGGCCTGGGCCGTTGTTCGCGCGATGAACCACCGACACGGCGCCCAGCCCCCACAGTGCCCCCATCAATCCGGTGGCGGTGGCGGTCGCTCTCCCGGCGGCGGCCCCATACCCGGAGGGCGCATCCTTGGCGGCGGACGGCGCAGGGCCTGGCGGTGCCGCACGATGTGTTCCTGCAGGCGGGCCACCTGTTCCTCGTCGAGCAGGAGAGACAACTGCAACTGCAGCGAGTCGAGCCCGGTGCGCATATGCTCGTCCTTCTCCTGCCGGTCGGCGCGCATCTGGAGGTCGAAGGCCTGCAGAATCCGACCCACGGCCCGACGTTGCTCGTCATCGACGGGCCGAATCACCTCCTCCACGCTGGCAGTGAATCGGTCAGGGCGCACCAGACGCAGGGCGTGCTGGAAGCGTTGCCGCTGAACAGTGCCGAAGAGCAGGGCGCCCAGCACCATGCCGATCAGGAGGGTGGCCAGAAGGATTATGGCGCTCTTGGTTTGCACGGTCATCGATGGCCTCATAGATCCAGAAGATCGGCGGTTTCGACCGACACCGCCGGCATGGCAAAGGCCACTTCGAAGGCGGAGGCCTCTTCACCCATCAGGTCACCCGCCTGCCAGTTGAGGACCGACAGCAGCAGGGCCACGGCCACGGCGGCCGGCACCAGTGGCCGGAAGAGGCCCATCAGGCTGTCGGCGATGGATTCACGCTGCTGTCCCACACGAGCCATGACGCGGGTCGCAAAGAAGGGCTGAAAGGCGCCCGGCCTGGCGCTGCTCAGTTGCTGTTGTGTGTGTTGCAGGGACGCCCACTCGGCGCGGAATTCGGTGTCCGCCTCCAGTAAGCGCGCGAACTCAGCCTCTTGCGAGGGCTCCAACTCGTCGCCCAGGGCCCGCATCAGCAGGTGTTCGTATTCACGTTTCATCGTCTGCCATCCTCTCCCCGAGGATTGTCTTGAGGTGGGCCATGCCCCGGGCCAGGCGCGACAGCACCGTGCCTTCGGGGATCTCCAGTACTTCGGCCGCCTCCTTCGTAGAGTAGCCTTCGAGCATACGCAGGACCACCACAGCGCGGTGATCGGGTTTGAGCTCCTGAACGGCCTCCTGCACGAGCTGGTCGCGACCGGCCTGATCCACCGCGTCACGACCGTCGAATACCGGATCGGGCGCGGGGTCCTCATCGCGATCACGACTCCAGAAACGCCAGCGATCTCGCTTGCGCCGCTTCGAGGCGTTGAGGGCCAGATTGATGGCGATCCGCGTCACGTACGTACCGACCGAGGCCTCTCCCCGGAATCGGTGGAGGGACTCATAGAACCGCACAAAGGCATCCTGGCCCACTTCCTCGGCGTCGGCACCCGGGCCCAACATGCCGACGACGGTGCCGGCCACCTGGGACTCGTAGCGCTCTACGAGCACCCGGAAGGCCCCGTCGTCACCGGCCCGCGCTCGCTCGACGAGCTCCAGGTCGGGGACACCCTCTACAGCCATTGGACCACCGTCGACGTCACTTCATTCCGTCCCTGACGCCCTTTTCTGGCGTCGACACCAGGAGTTGTGTTGCCAATGATACGATGCCGGGCCGTGCCTCACCGGAAGGCGGCTCCAGCAACGTCGCCCGGCGAGGTACCCTGAGGATCACAGGAGTGAGTCTACAGAAAACTGCCCTTTCGCGAACCTGAGGGAATGAACCGTCTCCGCGCGATGTCTTACTGGTATGAGGTCCACCGACATCCAGAGGATACAGATGAACTCTCTCAACCACCCTCCATGCCGACTCGCCATAGGGCCCATGGGATCCGTCGGAATCCCGGTGGCCCTGTTTCTCTTGTACGGCCTGGGAACCGGCTGTGACCCGATATCCAGCGGTCTGACCGTGTCCGCCCGGGCCGTCCCAAGCCAGGAGTGGGTTCTGCAGCAGGGCGCGGACGGTGAAATCACTGGTTCTCTCACCGATCACCTGCAGGGACGCCGCCTCAGTCGAACGATCCTGGGTTGTGAGCGCGACGATCGCATTATCTTCGAGACCCATCCCGAACTGGCCTACGGCACGGCCGTGGCCGCCGGTGACACCATCGGCCGCCGCGTCTCCGCCCTGAATTCTCGGCGGCAGGTGGAATTGCAGGGACAGCTTGATGTTGAGCGGGCCTACCTGGCCATGGCCCGGTCGGGCCACAAGGCCTCCCTCGTACGCGAAGCGGGCGCGGAACTGGACCTGGCCCGTGCCGAGGCCGAACAGCAGCGGCGCCAGCTGACCCGTCAGCAGAGGCTCTTCGAGCGCAACCTGGTAGCCATCGCCGACCTGGAGCTGGCCGCCGCCGCCGTCGAGTCCGCCGACTTGAACATCCACATCGCCGAGGCTCAGTTGCAGACGGCGCGCACGGGCAGCCGCGATCAGGAGATTGCCTGGGTCGAGGCGCGGATCGCCGATCTGCTGAGCCAGTTGGAGCAGGTGCGCCTCGACATCGCCGCCGACGTGGTGTGCTCACCCATTGGCGGGCGCTTTCTCGGAGGCCGCGGCGACACGCTGGCCGTGGTACAGGATACCACCACTTGGGCCGCCGTCATGCCCGTGTCCTGGTACGACCGCCAGCACCTGCGACCGGGCCTCGGCGTGGAGCTCGTGTGGGAAGCCGGTCTGGCACCATCGACAGGGCAACTGACACGACTTGGGACGGGGGCCTTTTCGGCCCTCGACGGCCGGCAGTTCGTCGCCGTCGTGGCCCGATTGGACAGCGTCGACTCTGCCCTCGTGCCCGGGCTGGTGGGACAGTGCCGTATCAACGACAACGCTGGCACCTGGCTTGACCGCCTGCAACGCATCCTGGCGCTGTGACCTGAAACCCGGCGCCTGAATCAGCGCCTCGCCGCGCGACCCTCCACCACACACAACGGAGACAAGACACCGTGGACGCCCGAAGAGACCGATACGAGTTGAAGTACCCGGTGCCACGCGACAGGTTGGAATCCCTACGACGCGCTCTGCAGCCTTTTGTTGTCCGTGACCGGCACACGCCACCGGACAGGCTGGGCTACACCATCCACAGCATCTACTTCGACACGCCGGGATTCGATTTCTATCACCAGAAGCTGGCCGGCGTGCAGCACCGTTACAAAGTGCGCCTGCGAGGCTACAACGACGGCGGCCCCGACGACGTGGTCGTGCTGGAGATCAAGCGCAAGGATGACCGAGTCGTTTCCAAGGCCCGGGCCCGGGTGCTGCATCGTGACCTCGACGCACTGTTGGTCACCGGCGACGTGGAACGCTATGCCCTGGCCGGCCCCGACGACGCCCGTTCGATGGAGGATCTGCAACGTTTCCTGTACCGGATCCGACGGCACGGTCTGCGCCCTGTGGTTCTCATTCGGTACGAGCGCGAGGCCTACTTCGGGCGCCACAACGACGATCTGCGCATCACGCTGGACAGCTGCCTGCGCAGCCGCTCTTTTCCCGAAGCCACACAGCTGTTCGGCCGGCAGACTGTCGTACGGGCGCGGCGCGATTCGGTGGTCGAGGTCAAGCACTACGGTGCCAGCCCCTCGTGGCTCAAGGGCCTCCTCAGCGACTTCGGATTGAAGCGCGGCTCCTTCTCCAAATACTGTAACTGTCTCGACAATCTGGATCTGCCCCACCGATCCTCGCGCCCCGGCGTCATCGCCCGGTCGCGGCGAGTCGGGATCGAGTCGCGTGTCAGTGAGCGCCGCTGGCGGCCGGTGTGCCGATGAGCGCCTTTGAGGATGTGAGTGGCCTCATCTCCCTGACCCTGAGCCCACAGCAGGTGGCCACCAATCTGGCCGTCGCCCTGGTGTGCGGTCTGCTGGTGGCCCGATTCTACCGGTGGGTCACCCACCGGTCGACCAATGCCCACGCCTTTGTCAGTGCGCTGATTGCCCTGGCCATGATCACGTGCATCGTCATCATGGTCATCGGCAACAATCTGGCCCGCGCTTTCGGGCTTGTGGGCGCCATGTCCATCATCCGCTTCCGCACCGCCGTCAAAGATGTGCGCGACATCGTCTTCATCTTCTTCAGTCTCACCGTCGGCATGGCCGCTGGTGTAGGCCTGGCCGCCATGTCGCTGGCCGGGACTGTGGCCATCGGCCTGACCATGCTGGGTGTAGAGAAGGTCCAGTCACGCTCCCGCCGTCAGCGCGACTATCTGCTGGAGATGACCTATACCCCCGATGCCGGCGCCCAGGTCCCTCCCTATGCCGAGCTCCTGCGCCGTTTCTGTCGCCGCCATCACCTGGTCAACACCGAAGCCGAACCAGGGGGTGACGGTCTGGCCGTCTCCTTCTACGTGAGCCTCCGGGACGAGGACGCTTCCAACCAACTGGTCTCCCAGCTGCGCGGACTGCCGCAGGTCGGAAGGGTGAATCTGTTTTTCGACGAAGACTACGACTGAACATTCACTGCTGCCTGAGAATGGACAACGCCATGTCATCGACCCACATCACGCGCGCCATCGGGCGTGCCCTGCCCCTCATGCTTTTGATGCTGCCCCGGACGCCACTGCATGCTGATCTATCGCCCAGCATGCACCTGGGCGACGACGGATCAACGCTGGTCCAGTCCGGCCCGGCGGCCAATACCCTCTACGACGAGACCGTCCTGCGCACGCTGGAGCTGCAATTTGCGCAGACCGACTGGTGGGACCAGCTGGCTGCCAACTACGGCACCGGTGAGAACATCCTGGCCGACCTGACCGTAGAGGGCATCACGTATCCCGAAGTGGGCGTGCGTTTCCGCGGCAACACATCCTACACGCAGACGGGGAACTCCGAGAAGAAGTCCTTCAACATCGAGCTGGACTTCGTCGACGAAGACCAGGCCCTGATGGGCTACCGGACCCTCAACCTCAACAACGCCAATCTGGATGCCTCCTTCATGCGCGAGGTGCTGTACTTCCACGAGGCCCGCGACTACATCCCCACGCCCAAGGCCAACCATGTAAGGCTGACCATCAACGGGCAGAACTGGGGCGTGTACGCCAACGTCCAGCAGATCAATGCCGACATGGTGGCCGAGTGGTTTGCCAGCAATGACGGTGACCGTTGGAAAATCGAGCCCCAGGGGGGAGACACAGCAGGTGGCGCGGGAACCGTTCCGGGAGGGCAACCACCAGGGGGCACAGTGCCACCCGCCGCAGACACCACGAGCGCCATCCCAGGCCAACAGCCACCAGCGGGCGGCGTGCGACCTGATGGTGGCGTGCCTCCCGTCGGCGGAACTCGGCCCAACGGTGGAGCGCCGCCCGTCGCCGGACGGCAGCCCGGTGGCAGTATGTTCGGCGGCGACAAGGCCCTGACTTGGCTCGGCGACGATCCGGCCACCTATGAGCCTCTCTATCAACTCAAGGCGGCCAACACCGATGACCCATGGGGGCACCTGATCGCGCTGTGCGACGTACTCAACAGCACACCTGTCGACCAGCTGGAACAGACCCTGGATCCGATCATGGACGTGGACCGCTGGTTGTGGTTCCTGGCTGTAGAGAGTGTCCTCGGAGACGACGACAGTTATCTGACCAAAGGCTCCGATTACCAACTCTACTTCGAGCCCGAGAGTGGGCGCATGCACCCGCTCCAATACGACGGCAACGAAGCCCTCAATGTCAGGCTGGCCACCCGCGATCCCATGGAGGGCGAAGACAATGTCGACCGCCCCATCATCAGTCAGTTGCTGAGCGTGCCTTCTCTGCGGCAGCGCTATCTGGCGCACCTGCGCACCGTGCTGAATCGGTCGCTGACCTGGGAGACCGTGGGTCCACTGGTGGAACAGTACGGGCTGCTCATCGACGCCGAGGTGCGAGCTGATAACCGCAAGCTCTACACCACCGAGGCCTTCGAGGACAGTCCTGCCGAACTGGAGGACTTTGTCGACACGAGGCGCGCCTTCCTCCTGGCCCATGCAGAGGTGGATCAGTCCACTCCCGAGATCCTGGCCGTGGATGCTGAGCGCACCTCCGCAGAGGCTCACATCACCGCGCGTGTCGGGACGTCACCCGTCGTTGCCGAAATGCTCCTGCACTGGTCCTTTGGCCTGACCAAGACCTTCAGCACCGCCGCCCTGTTCGATGACGGTGCCCACGGCGACGGGGCCGCCAATGACGGCACCTACGGTGCCGTCCTGCCTCTGCCCGACAGTGGCTGGGTCCGTTACTATGTCGAAGCCCGTGCCGACGACGGCATCGGCACGGCCGCCTTTGCCCCCGCCGGCGCCGAGCACGATGTGTATGTCTTGCTCGCCAACGCACCGCGGGCGACCAGCAGCCCCATATGGATCACCGAGTTGATGGCCTCCAATCAGGGCGCCGTTCTCGATCCTCAGGGCGACAGTGACGACTGGATCGAACTGACCAATGTCAGCGGCGAGCAGGTAGACCTGTCGGGGATGTCTCTCAGCGACGACACCGAAGATCTGCGCAAGTGGAGCCTGCCCGAGGGTACCATTCTTGCCCCCGGCGCCAGCCTGGTAGTGTGGGCCGATGGCGACGACGATGATCCCGGACTGCACGCCAACTTCAAGCTCTCACAATCCGGCGAAGTGGTGACCCTCACCGACGCGCCGAGCAACGGCGGGGCGTTGCTGGAGTTGGTGTCCTTCAGCGGCCAACTCGACGATGTCTCCTATGGGCGTCTGCCAGAAGACATGACCACCTTCGGCTTCCTCGATCAGCCCACACCCGGCAGTGCCAATACCGGCGTCATCACGGCCGTGACCCAAGATCCGGACGATTCCCTGCCGACGAATTTCCTGCTGGGGCAGAACTACCCCAACCCCTTCAACGGTACCACCATCATCCCCTTCACCATACCCGATGCCGGCAGCGGTGAAGACCTGTTCGTGACGCTGGATGTGTACAACCTCAGTGGCCAGCGCGTCATCTCCCTAATGTCGGGCAGCATCACCTCCGGCCAGTATTCCATCACCTGGGACGGCCGCAACCAACGTGGGCACGCCGTGTCCAGTGGTCTGTACTTCTACCGCCTGGAGGCCGGCTCCTTCCTGCAGACTCGCAAGCTCACGCTGGTGCAGTGAGTTGAATCGTCTCTCCAGCCTCGGTGGCGCAGCGGTCGCCATCCTGCAACTGCTCTCATGCGACTCGAGTGGGCAAGGACCGGAGACGTTGGTGCTGCCACTCACGCAGCTCGACGACCACTCTCTGAGCATCGACGAGCCTTCGGGCCTGAGTCTGGCCGCTGGCGGCCGATCCCTGTGGGTCGTCAGCGGTCAGACAGACTTCATCTACCGTCTCGATCTGGATGGCACGGTACTGGACTCCGTGTCCTACGCGGGTCAGGACCCGGAGGGCGTCGCCTTTGACCCGGCCGACTCCACCCTGTGGCTGGTGGAAGAACGCGAGCGCGAGATCGTTCAGATTGACCTTGATGGCCGGGAGGTCAGGCGCGTGAGGCTGGCGCTGGACGGGGATGACAACAGCGGTCTTGAGGGGGTCTGCGTGGACGACGACGGGTCTGTATACGTCCTCAATGAAAAGAAGCCGGCCTCCCTTATTCTGCTGACCGGAGATCTGGCCATCGAGCAGATGTGGTTCCTCGACTTCGCAGGGGATGTGTCGGGCATGGCCTGGGACCGCCGTCGGCAGGCCTTCTGGATTGTCAGCGATCAGGACCGGTCCGTCTATCTGTGGAGTCCGGCAGCGGGCCTGTTGGGCTGGTCTGCCCTGGATGGAAAAAAGGCTGAGGGCGTGGCCTATGACCCCGATACCGATCACCTCTATGTCGTGCGTGAAACCAAACCCAGACTCTACATCTACGAACTGAGTCAGGCAGACTAGGATCGCTTTGCCCACGTCGCACACCGTCGACAGACCGGCTGTTCGCCTGGCCTGTTCACACCTCCCCCGAGGGAGTCTCACTGTGAACCGAACCGATCGCCTCACGCTCGCTGCTCTCGTTCTCGTAGCCGCCCATTTCGTCTGTATCGCTTCCTTCCATCAGCCGGCCCTTTCCGGCCCGGACGCCAGCGGTTACTTCACCCAGGCCAAGGCGCTGGCCACCAGTGGCCAAACCTACCTCGAGCCGACCTCACCCCTGCAGTTCGTCGGCCCCCATTGGCTCGACGGCGGCGATGGGCGCTATTTCGCCAAATACCCGCCGGGCTTTCCTCTGCTGCTCGCGGTGCCTTATGCCCTGTCGGGCCCAACGGCGTCTCTGTGGGTCGATCCCTTGCTGGTTTCGGGGGCCCTGCTTGGGCTGTTCCTCTTGTGCCGGCTGTGGCTGGGGCCGGGATGGGGTCTGGTTGCCACGGCGCTGATGGCCACCAATCCGCTGGTGAATCAGCACGCTGTGGCCGGCTTCTCCCACACGGCCGTGGCCTTCCTTCTGGTCTGGGGGATCTACGCGCTGGCGCGCTGGACCCGTGACGACTCGTGGCCCTGGCTGGCTCTTGCCGGTCTGTGCGTGGGCGCCATCCCGACGGCACGCTACGCCGAAGTGCTCTACGTCGGCGCCTTCGCCCTGTATGTCGCCCTGCACCTGCGACACACCGCACGCAACTGGCGCGCTGCACTTCCCGGTGCCGCTGCCGCAGCCCTGCCCATGGCCTGGCTGGCCCTGCGCAATCAGCTGGCCTTTGGTGCATTCTGGCGCACGGCCTACGCCATCTCGGGAGAGCAGACGGGTTTCGGTCTCCAGTACTTCGCCGCCCATTGGGCTATCTATCTCGAAACCCTCGGGGGCTCCGGTGTCGGGTTGCTGTTTGGACTGGGTGTGATCGGCGTGGCCGTCCTGGTCACCCAGCGTCAGACGCGTACCCGGGCCATTCTGCTGGCGGCACTCATTCTCCCCACAACCCTCCTCTATATGGCCTACTACTTTGGTGGCGACAACATGTCCCAGCGTTTTCTGCTGCCCACGTATTATCTCTACGTCGTCGGCGGCGTCTGGCTGCTCAAGATTCTGGGCGATGCCGTGGGACGCCCCGCTGTGGCGGTCGCCGTCGTGCTGGCCCTGTCACTGCCGTGGGGTCTGAGCCGTTCGCTCGACACCTTGAGTCATCGCGCGCAAGTCGACAGCCACCTGGTGGCTCTCACCGACTCCCTGGCTGGATACGTGCCCGACGGGGCCATCGTGCTGGCGGATCGCACCGTGGGGCAACACCTGGATGTGCTCTCGCTCTGGCGTGTCGGCCATGCCGAAGTGCTTCTGAACGGGGGACAGCTGCGGCGTGGTCCTGGAGCACAGATGAGAACCGGTGGCGGCGCAGTCGCCGTTCCGGATGGGTCGCAACGTGGTCGGGTAGCCGGTTCAGATCAGCGTGGCGACCGCCCCAATCCCATGGCCGGGGGCGGTGAGGAGCGTTGGTCGAAGTACCGCGAGTTGAGCGATGGCAAGCGCGCCCGCAAGGTGCTGGCCGACCTGAGGCAATGGGCGGGTTCCGAAGGGCGAGCCTTCGTGCTCGTGCCCGGTGAGGATCATCTCGAGTCGCTGCGGGAAGAACTCGAGGCGCATGTCGTGGCCCGTTTCGACCTGCCCACCGCGGAGATCGACGGGAAACCCGGGGGCGATGCGAGATCCGTGCCTGCCGGTCGACGTCCCGGACGAATGATGCCCGGCATGGCCCGGGGCTTCGCGCCGCCCGGGCGTGCGCCCTTCAGAGCCATGCCCACCGGCAGCTTGGTCCTCATCGAGATCTCGCTATAACCATCCCTGCACGTCTGCAAAGGCGTTCTTGATTCCATCCCGCCGCCGGGGGTGTCTATGTTCTGAGGCTGTCGACGCCCGGAGCAGTAGCCCACCGGCGACTGGTCCTGTTCGAATACTCCTTCACAGAATGCCACGATGACACCAGATCAGCTCGTACTGAAGGACGCACGAGATTTCCTCGACTCAGAGGAACTCCGACAGGTCGTCCTCGCCCTGGACTACCCGCCTGAGATCCGGCAATCCAAGGCTGACGAGATCATCGAGTCTTACCGTCATAACTCGGACTGGGCTCTCATGGGTGCCTGGCTTGGCAGCACCATGGTCGGTGCGATCGGTCTCCAGTTCGTGGACTCTCGAGCAGCCGAGATTCGGCATATCGCGGTACTGACCGATCACCGACACACAGGAATAGGGACCCGGCTCATCGACCACGCATTTTCTGCCCACAATCTCGGCGAACTGCGCGCTGAGACCGACAAGCATGGTGTAGGCTTCTACCGAAAGCGTGCGTTCATGGTGCGGAGCCTTGGCGAGAAATATCCTGGCACCGAGCGCTTCTGGTGTACTCGCCAGAGCTCTTCATGATCGATCCTGTTCAGAAGGTCACCGCCTTCCCCACACCCGATCACTGGGACCAACGAGCGGACGAGGGACTCACATTCCATTTCTATTGGGCTCCACTGAGCCCGACACCAGACCTTGTCGAGGATCAGGACACCTGGCTGGATTTCGCCTTGCCCCTGCTCACGCTGGACGGCCCCTGACACCACGGATCACCAGTCGAACTCGGACCGGGATCCCACTTTGACGACGAGCGATAGATGATGGACCAGGAACGCAATTGAAGAAGAAGACAAGCGACAGGCGTTCACCTCGCCAGGATCCGCCGCCGGCACAGGTCACGGTCTTCCAGCGGTTATTGCAAGGTCTTTTGACCCGCACCGAATCAGCCGGCGCTCAACCGGTGGAGCCTCTGGCGCACCTCGATTACGAGCGCGAGTTGAGCCTCAAGCATGAGGCCCTCTGCAATCTCTGGCGTCAGCACAAACTCGGGGATCTTCCGGAACCGGTCATGCCGTCTCCTCGGCCGCGACACTATCGCACCACAACGCGGCGCCGCGCCCACTACAGCCCGGGGCGTCTCCAGCTCGGATTTGGTGATGGCAGGGGCTCGTCGGTCGCCCTGCCCGAGTCACATCTGGAGCCCGAGGCTCACTCCGCCATCTACCGGTTTCTGGTCGAGGCACTGGCCACGCCCGCCAATCGGGCCCTGGCAACCCATCTCAACCACGCCATCATTCGAGGCTCATACGAAGCATTTTCCGTCATCCTCAACCTCGACTTCCTCGACGGCAGCATCGTCCGCCGGTTGAAGAAACTCAGCGAGCAGTTGCAGGCCCTCCCGCAGAACATCCTCTCCAACTTCGTCTTCTGCGATCCCAGCCGCTCCGACTACTACTTCGAACGCGAGGCGCCTCCCGTGGCAGTGCGCCTGAAGAAGATGTTCGGACCAGCGCGCTTCCCGTTGCGCCTGGCGGGTCACCGATACGCACTGCCACCGACCTCTTTCACTCAAGTGAACGAGTCGATGGTCGAGCCCATGCTGGGGGCCGTACGCACCATGCTGCAGCCGTCGCCCGGCGACCGGCTCCTCGATCTCTACTGTGGCTTTGGATTATTTGCCCATGACCTGGCCGACACCTGTATGGAAGTCGTCGGCATCGACGTCGACCGGGACGCCATCGCTGCCGCCACGGAACACCTACGCTTCGAGAGTCCCAAAGGCCGTGTCACATTCCATCGACGCGACATCTCAGCCGAGAGCCTGACAGCGAGTCTCCCCGAGCCCGGGGGTCGCGAACTGGTTGTTCTGGATCCGCCGAGGCGAGGCGTTGATCCAGGCGTCATCACCTGCCTGGCCCACCGCCGACCGGTGCGGGTCGTTCACATCTGCTGTGGCGTCGAGACCATCCCCGCCGCCGTGACGGCCTGGAAGCAGGACGGCTACGGCGTGACCCGTTGTCTGCCATTGGACATGTTCGCAGGTACGCCGAACCTGGAAGTGCTGATGTTGCTCGAACCGATCGGCTGAGCAGGGCAGCTCTGGAGAGTCCTCGAATCCGTAGATCCGAGGACTCGTCGCAGGGCTTGCCTACGTATCCTTTTTCGTACTCCTCTCCTTGGTCTTAGCTGCCTTGTCATCCTTCTTCTTCACCGACTCCTTCTTGTTCTTGTCCTTGTTCTTCTTGCCGCCTCGGTCTCCCATGACAGCCTCCTTTTCCGTTGTCTTCCACTCGCCGGAAGGGCTCGTTGGGTCGACAACTGTTCAATCCATAAGGGAAATCGTCGGCGAGGGCAAGCCGCCCGAGCCCCGCCTTCACCTCGCCTTGCAGTCTGGCTAACCCTCGATCGGGCTCTCTCTCATCATCTTACAGACTGCTGCAACAGCATCGTTTTCGAAGCGACAATGCCCACCCGCCTCGAACTTCAGGAATCCGGCGGTCTCGTAGAGGATGAAACCACTGAATCGCCCGTCTCGACGAACTCTCACAAATTCTTCTGCATAGTCAGAATTGATGTAGCGATTGATGGTCAACGGGATGCCCTGTTTCTGGCAACAGGCAATCATTTCAACACTGACGGCGTCGTCGAAAACCGCGTCGAAGGGCAGTTGGTACAGACGCAGAATGCCTTCGTCCAGCAGGCCTTCCTCCACCCAGCCTTTCCAGTCGTAGTGGATATTGGCCGGATAGGCGAGCCGTCGGGCCGGGGGTGGATCGGGACGGAACCAATCGATATTGAGATTGATCCGCACGCGTTTGCCGCACGCCGTGATCATCCTCTTTGCATCCCTCAAGAACTGCGTGTAGGCCTCGCCTCGCACCTGGGCGATGGTGGCCACGTCGGCCTGCCCCCGTCGGGCACATGCGTCGAGGACCACATCGTTGAAGCCGTATTCCTCGGTATAGTCCGTGTGGGTCCCGTGGTTCTCAACACGGAAGTCGACGCCATCCACTCCCGTCTCGAGTATCTCCTGCAGACAGGAGAGCCAGTAGGCCTGCACTCCGGGTTCGGTTTCGCATAGCGCCCCGGGAAGGTATTCGTTCCGCCCTCGGGTGAATGCGATCAACCCCTTCCGGCCAGACACATTGGGCTCGTCGAGATGAACGACCGACCGTCCACGGCCCGTATCAAAGATCAGACCCCAGTCGCGGAAATCCACGCGGTCTCGTTCCCAGATTGCACCACCGGTCGCAAACACACCGGGTATCTCACGGCCTTCGGCATCGAGCGCGACAAGTAACTCCGTTCCCGTGTTCTGGAAGTCGGCCGGCCCATCGGTGAAATCCGTCGTCACCATGATGTAGGGATCTGTCAGCTGGAACCCCGACAGGGTCAGCGTGCGCACTGCATCCCCCTGTTTGGTCACCAGATCACCATTGACGTCGCGCACCTCCTCCGGACTGGGTTCGACCGTCTCGTGAACCTGGAAGTCCACAGCGCAGGGCTGGTATCTGTAGTTGTGTTGACTGCTCCAGATCTGCAGATGCTCACGGCCCACGCGCGTGGGAGCTCCATCTCCCTTGACCAACTTGAGCGCACAGATCGGCACGTGAGCCAGATCCTCGATCGAGGCGTCTGGCCTGTGGCGGATCCGCAACTCGGGATGATCCACCACAAAGCGGTCCAGCCAGGTGAGTCGCCCCCCCTGCTGCCTGATTCGGCCAAATGCCCTGGCGTCTGGAGATCCTTCGGGTAGAGAGAACGCGGGGCCGGTCTCATAGGGCTTGAAGTAGGCGTAGAGCTCGATGCCGTATCTGTGGGCCGCCTCAACAGCGACGCGCAGTGGGTTGCCCAGGGCGCGTAACGTCTTCTCGTAGTTATCCCAGTTGGGATTGAGCCCGGCCGGGATGAAGTAGCCATCATGCCCATCGCCGTAGTACGCCCAACTCACCCGTTCGACACCTGCCTCTTTCAGCACACGCATCATGTCGTCCACGTGTGCGGGAGTGATCTCGGCGGCTATGGCATCATCAACAAAGTCTGTCAGCGCTTCGAGCATGATGATCTCACTCACCACCTGACGCAGGAGCGACTCGCCAGTCCACAGTAAAGAGCCCCTCGGCCATCACGGTCCCGTCGGGCTGCATCAGTAGGTAGTCCGGCGCCTCCATACTGATGTGGGACAAAGCGGCAAACCCATCCGTCAGGGCACCAACCACCTGGAGCAGCCGATCCGGCTGCAGCGGATTCGGACAGGTCAGTACCAGCAATGGGTCGGCCTCCTCGAAGACGCGGTTTCCGATCTCGATTCCCTCTGTCGTCCACCGGATCGGCAACTGGTCGGCCACCTGTCGCAGCAGTGCGTTGGTTGCCGGCGTGCCCACCAGGATCAGGATGGCCGGCTCGGTCTGCTCCGGTGTTACGGCCGTGTCAGCCAATACTGCGTAGCTGATATCGACGGGGCCCTGCACGCGGGCTAGCTCTTCGGCGGTGCGTCGGGCAGCCTGGGTTTGTTCCTCGGTACCCCCAGTGCCGAATACGTACACACGCCAGGCAGAAGCAACCTCCGAGAGTCCCCCCACCGGAACGAGAACCGGTTCGTAATCACCTGCCACTTCAAAGCTTCCGCCCATCTTGGCCAGTGAAAGGTGCCCACCATCAGGCAAGCTCCCGTCCTGGCAGATCTTCCCATTCACCTCAACGCGAATCAACTGATCAGCCGTCACCAGCGGCGGCGTCAGTTCCAGGGAGAAGCGCGCCACGTTCTGTGTGTGCACGACGACCACATCTCCTTCCACCGTGGCTTCAAGTCGGCCCTGGACGTAAGGCTTCTCGATGGCCTCGATACGCGTCCAGTAGCTCTTCCCGTAACGCTTCGGATCGGTGGTCACATGGACCACGTGTTCGGGGAACCGGTCCCGTCGGTGCTGGTCAAACCAGTCGAAAATGCGCCCGCCTTCGTAGGCCTTGTCCCACGAATTGTGGCCTACCCCCGGATACTCTTCATACTCCACACCGTATTCCAGTTCCCGCAGCCGAGCCACCATGCGCCGCGAGTGCTCCACATTCACGGCGGGGTCGGTGTCGCCGTGGAACAACTTCACGGGCAGGTTGAGCCCATTCTCTGCAAGACGGATGATGTTTCGTGAATCGAGTACCTGCCGGCGCATCTCGTCCGGCTCTCGATCACCGGCCCACACGCGCCAGTCACTCCAGCCACACACGGCGGCGATCGCGGCGAACCGGTCAGGGTAATGCAACCCGATGTGGAGCGTACCACCACCACCCATGGAAAGCCCGGTGAGATACACCCGATCTGCATCGATCGTATACACCCTCTGCACCTGTTCGACGACACGCCAGACATCATCCTCGCCGATCTGGTTCGTGTAGCCAATGTTGTCGCGGTTATACGGCGTAGCCACGATGTAGCCATTGTCCAGATACGGGCTCGCGGTCTGATCCCCCGCCATGCCAAAGACTTTCTGCATCGCTTCCTCCGGACCGCCGGTGAAACCGTGCAGCATCACCACGAGCGGGTAGGCCCGACTCGGGTCGAAATCGGTCGGCACATACAGACCATACGGCTGGAGCTTGCCATCCAGTTCGGAGCGGTACGCCTGCATCCGGAAGCCGGTGGCGCCGGCGAAGGGGTCTTGCCCCGCTTCGACCTGTTCCACCTGGGCAGCTGTCCGGGCAAGCTCCTCAAGCACAGATGTGTAGCCTTCTTCCAACTCGACGACAGTCAGCCAGGAGGCGATCTGTGCCTCCGCCTTGGTCAGCGAATACGCCAGAGACGGCAGAGTGATATCCTGCAGCAGAGGATCCAGGTACGCCGATGAGACCAGTGCAAGCTTCTCTTCGATTCGGCTGCGCAGCGATCTGTATTCATCGAGATGAGACACCGAGATCGGCCACCGTCGCGCCGCCGGCAACTCCCCTTCGGCCTCAGTCGCCACGACCAGTTCGAGATCGTGCCACCCCTCTGGCAGTCCAAGCGCCTCCCACAGCCCCAGGTCGATCTGCTGCTGATCTGGCTGGAGCGTGATGTCCACGTGGTGCGCCTCCACGCCATCTGCGGACGGCAACCTGACGATCATCGAGAACCCATCCGCCGCCGCGTTCTCGTCGCTTCCCCCAAGCAGAACCGGACATGTCCAGGCGATCCGATTCGGTGCGGTGAATACTTCGCGAGGCGGCAGGATCAGCAGCCGCCTGCCCGACGGCAGCACCACGATTCCAGTCTCGGCGTGGATATACGAGTCTGCATATTCGTGGAGCATGAACCACGTTCCACCCCCGCCCTCGACACCACGCACGCGCAATGTGGCCGGAGCCTCTGCTTCCACCTTCGACGCCGGAACCGTCAGGTACATGAGTCCATGCACCTCTCCCGTGGCGTCGGCCAGCATGGGCCGGAACTCCAGCCGGCAATCGCCCTGCTCCCAGGTGCGCGGCTCAGATGTCCAACCTGTGGTGAAGGTGAGACACGGCTCATCATTCAGATACAGTTCATGCGGCCCCTCCTGACGAGACAGGCCGACGGACCAGACGAAGGTCACCTCCTCCGACGCCGCAATCCTTGGTACTGGTGCAGTCTCCCAGGTCACTGACTGGTCACCGTCCTGGGCGTATTCCCAGGAGCTTTCGACCTTTGACCCCCGGTTGTCTGCGTAGCTGCCTTCGCTGCTCGCCAGAAGCGTCCGGGAGAATCCCTCCACGTACTCGGCCTGAACGGGGTCTCCTGCTGCAGACAGTAAGATGCCTGCGATCAGCACCAGTAGCACTCTGGTTCTGGGAAGATTCATTTCAGTTCCTCTACACCGTGTTTGTGGCGACGTCGGTCAGGTTGGGGTGACCGACAAGAAGGCCTGTCGCCACGGTGTGTCAAGCGATGCAGGTGCGGAAAGTTCTTGACGATGGTCACTGCGTTCGGGTAGCTGACTGTATGGTAAGATGCGCTTACCTGTGCCGGGCTCCTTCGACCTCTCGAGTGGATGGGTGACATGAGATCCTTTCTGGCAGTCGTCGCATGCCTGTGCGTGTTGTCGTGTGAACAGTCGACGTCACCCGAGACGGACGGGGTGAAGGAAGAGCTGGAGCAGCTCACGCTTCAGGTCGACAGCCTTCGCGCCGAGAATGCTTCAAATCCCTCGGTTCACGACTCACTCGCCGCTGCCATCGTCGTACTCACACGCAGGATCGAAGCACTCACGCAAGCGCTGGGGTCGCCTTCGGAGCCAGGCGGCGATGCGCGGATCGACTTCCCCGTGCTGTCGATTCTCTCGGGTGACGGGCAGCGAGGATTCGTCAGCAGTTTTCTCACGAATCCACTCGTTGTGGGCGCCCGGACCAACGGATCTGGAGTGGAGGTCGTCTTCGACGTGGTCGAGGGAGACGCCCGAATCCATCAGGCCCAGGATACCGCGGACCGGCTGGGCGTTGCCCAGGCCCGCGTCGAGTCCGGGCCCACTGCAGGTGATGTCACCATTCGCGCCACCGCGTGGGGTGGGTCCGAAATCCTGTTCCACACCAAGATTGACGATGGATCGCTGCCTGCACCCGTCGACGTCTCCGAGCCTTTCCTGGTCGATGCCTTCGAGGACGGCACGCTGGATGACGACCTCTGGACGACGTACATCTACCCGGATGACGCCGGCACAATCGCTGTGGAAGATGGCGCGTTGTTGGTGGACTTCCGGCCGCATCAGGCCACCTCCGGCGTGAGCATCACCTCCACATGGCTCCTGCAGGGCGAATTCGACGTACAACTGGACTACACCCTGCAACGATGGCGTCCGGAAAACAGCGTTCGCGTCGGCCTCAAAGCCGGTGCCTTGAACAGCTCTTTCTACACCGATGCCATTATCCGACTGCAGGATGGCGCCTGGGGCGAGGCCTGTGTCACCCACTTTGACAATGGTGTCGCTGGAAGGGTGCCATCCACGAGCCTGACCGGGAGACTCAGATTAGTTCGCACCAGTCGCTTCGTTACCGGCTACTGCTTCACCGAGGACGGCTGGGAAGGAGTGGGTGGCAGCAGAACACAGATGGACGATGGCCCCATGATCATCTCCGTCTGGTCGAATAGTCACTCAGAGGGCGCCACCATCTCCATCGACAATGTCACCCTGAACTCCGGCACCATGCAGCATGTCCCGACCCCGCCCAACCCGCCCGAGATCTGGCGTGTGCTCTACGTACCAGGCTCCTGAGGCGTGAAGATGGCCTCGATGGGCTGGCCGAAAATCCTGGCGATACGGAATGCCAGGGGCAGACCCGGATCGTAACGTCCCGTCTCGATCGCATTGACCGTCTGGCGCGACACGTCCAGCTGTTGGGCCAGATCCGCCTGTGTCCATTCTCGTTCGGCCCGGAGTGCCCGGATGCGGTTGATCACCTCGAATCCCGCCGCTTCAGGACATGGTGCCGTGGCGATGGGCAGTGATTGCGCCACCGATGCTGTAGGCACAAACCATGACCAAAGGGACACTCATGGCATCGGGTGTTATCACACCGGCCCGCCCGAGCATCGAGCTGAGGACGGACCAGAACACGCCAGCGCCGAAGCCAAGCGCCAGGGCGTTGATCTGCACGAGCCGCTGCAATTCGTCGGTCTCACGCAGGAACCTGTAGTATGCCCCCATGAGGCCCAGACCGGCGAGAACGGGCACCGACGTTGCCGTCAATGCCAGAGACCCCGGCGGTACGTAACCCGCAGCGATCAGGTAGGTGACCACGGCCCAACTGAGGGCGAATGCGCTGCTGAACCCCATCACCAGGAACCAGTTCCTGCGATCCTTCGGCGTCCCCCATCCCGTTGGGAAGAACACTCGTTGCAGCAGCGACGTCTTAACCGTATTCATGATCTCCTACTCCTGCTGAAATCACCTGAATCACTACGAACTCTGTAAAGCTTGCTTTACACCTCATTGTATAGAAACCTTCACCCCAATGTCAAGGCTGCTTTACACACCGCATCTTGTGAGTCGTGACTCATTCATCCCCGATCACGGCGAAACTCGCGTCGATGAGGCTCAGATGTTTGGCCTTCTGAAAGGCGCCCAATGGCAGCCACGGCAGGTGCCGCTCGCTCTCCCTCACCAGCACGCAGGTCTGACCGTGGGCAACCACGTCCGTCACCCGCTTGAGGTCGGCGAGATAACTCTGGAACTCCTCGAGCGTCTCCGGATGATCCGGATCACCCGGATCCAAGGGCGCGAAGGCGATCTGCGTGAAGATGACATTGTCTGGCAGCAGCGATGCCATCTTCACGGTGTAGTCCACGGGAGGGTGCTCAACGCCATCGTGAGTGCCCGAACAGTTGGGCACACCGTCGGTGACCAGCGCCACGAAGACCGGACCAGCCTCTTCGGACGCACGGATCTCCTCCCCCACGACACGCAGTGCCTCGCCGGTGTTGGTCGCCTCACCGACCTCGAAGCGCCGGGGGTCCGTCAGATCGATAAGCCTGTGCTCGCCCCAATAGATCAGGCACTTCAGGTCGTCGCTCACGCGCTCCTGCCTGAGATGATCACCAACACTGCGTACGAAGGCGTTGGCGTAATCAATTCTCGACTCGTGGGCCATCGAGTAACTCACGTCGAGCACGAAGTAGGCGGGCATCCGCGTCGCACGGATCCTGTCGAGTGTCTCCACGTCCGGCTCGGGTAGTTCCAGGAACGGGCTGTCGCTGTCGAGAACACGGCTGACGTTGGGATGGGTGAGCAGACTCTCAAGTCCGGTCGCTGCGGCCTCTTGATAGTCCGCCGCTATGTCGTGGACCTGCGAGTTGATCTCGGCCTTCTCACCGGCGCTTAACCCCCGGCTGTGCAACTCGGCAATGTCGGCGACCACGCGGTCGATCGTGTCCAGACGCAGACTGCTGATGAAGACCGCCAGGTCGTCGGGCGATTGACTGCCGTCGAGCCCCTTGTCCTTGATCCGCTCCCGCAGGTGCTGCCGGGAGCCTTCGTCGAGTTGGCGGAAGTCTTCGGTGCTGATGACGGCGTAGTCCGAGCGATCCTCGACCCGTTCGCCGAAGTACGAGATCCCGAAATCGTCGACGTCCATAATCAGGTCGAAGTATTCCAGCGTCTCGCAGAACAGCGGAAACTCCGCCTCGCCGATATCGTCGCCCTTCTTGACCTCGATACCCATCTCAGTTCTTCCCGGCAGTGATGACTTCCTGCGCCTGGCTCCTCTTCTGGTCGATGTCGTGGAAGATCCGCCTCTCCAACTCATGGAACCAGCTCGGCGCCTCGGACAGAGACGTGATGAACACGAATGCCGAGGCCAGCACTTCGATGAGTCCCTCGGAGGCGAAGTGTCGGATGTGTGGCGATGCCCCTTCAGCATTTGCCATCACCTCAGGCGTGAGCCAACTGCGCAGATTCTCCTTGATCGCTTCCCCGTCCTCTTCCTCGCTGTGCGCCATCTGTGACCGTAACCGTTCGACGGCCGTCGCGTATTCAGAGATCAGATTATCGCGCGCCAGCAGATTGTTCATCCCCGGAAACCAACGGGCATAGAAATCGGACTGGCCGCCGGCATCGAAGGAGATCAGCCCCAGCAGCGGCCGCACGGCGTCCTCCACCTTGTCGAAGATGCCATTGTAGCTGCCCAGGAAGGCGAGACACGCATCGATGGCGGCGTCAAACTCCGTGCGCAGGAACTTCACTTTCAGATCCAGTTCACGCACCGGGAGGCGATTGACCCCCATGCCGAATCGGTCGAGCTGCTCGAGGGCGCGGCTCACGTGTTCGACGACGCGCAACTCGACCACCTGCAGGTCCACATTGTCGGGCGCTGCCGGATCGAAGGGCCGCGTGAGCGGTTCGATCGCCGCGGCGCACTCGGCCAGGTAGCCCGGGGTGATGGTCGTATTGTGCAACACCAGGTCCTTGATCGAGATCGACTCGCGGAACAGAGAGTGCGCGAAGATCGCGTCCCGGTGTGCCTCGAGCGCAGCCAGCTCCTTGATGACCTGAGCCATGATCACCGGCAGGTGCCGATAACGAATCGCACGGAGCGTCGACTGCACATAGCCGGACATGTCGCGACTGGTGAGCAGGCTCATCAGGTGGCTGCAATGACCATCGAGCTGTCCCTGGAGGACGTTGATATTCGACGCCAGCAGCGTGTCCGGCACATTCTTGCGAAAGAAGAGGCGGTCGCGGTTGCTGATTACCCGCGCGATCACCTTCGAGAACCCTTTCCGCGTGAAGTCGGCGTCCTTGAGGTTGAAGTAGACGATCATCGCCTGCTCCGTGATCAGCCCCTCCCCGACCAGGGTCCGCGTCAACGCCTTCATGGCCATATCCGCCACCGGGCGCACGATCACTGCGAGGGCCTCTTCCTCGAATCGTCGGATCTTCTCGGCCATCTCCTCGTCGATGGCGTCGAGGGAAGACATCGGCAGGGACGGCAGCAGATTGCAGATGTCGAGGAGCAAACGCTTGAAGCGTTCGTAATACTCCGGCTGATGCGCCTGGTACCAGCCCACCGAGTGGTCGAAGATGCCACGGTGGTTGGTTTTCTCGCGACTCTCAGCAATCAGACGAACGTAGTTGCTGTAGTTGTGACGCAGCTGTCCGATCCGGGCCAGGAAGTCAGCCTGGTGCTCCTGGACCATCACCATCAGATCGCCTTGCATGGCGCCGGTGAGGACGGTCGATTCAGCGGAGAACGTCACCGGCAGCTCGTAACTGCGGTACAGATGGATCACGAGTCTGAGATCACGCGTCCGGTAGCTGGGGTCCTGTTGCCGGTTCATGGGGCAGAACCTACGACACCCCCCTGCCCACAGCGATCAGCCATTGCTTGCGCCTCTGAGACGATTCTCTCATCGTACGATCCCATGGCGACGCGAGACGAACTGGAACAGGCCCTGGATGCGCTGGAGGCGCAACGGGACACGCTGGGCGATACGGCGGTGGAAGCCGCGCAGGCCGGATTGCGTCTCAAGTTGGCACAGGTTCTGGCCGCCGAGAGATCCTCCCAGCCGCCCCCTGCGACGCCGGCGGGCAGCGGCGCGACATCTCAACCTACCCCCACGCTCGGCAGCCACGGTGCGCAGTCGTATGAGGGAGACCATCGGACGAACACCGGCATGTACGAAGGTGCCATCGCCCATGCCGAGGTCAACGCCGCCATCAGCGCGTCAGAGAAGGTGATCCTCTTCGGTCAGCAGACACGCCTGCGATCGCGCCGCTTGATGGATGACGAACGCCTGCAGCGTATCCATCCGGGACACCGGCTATCGAAATTTTTCTACGGCGGTGTACGACAGTTACCCGAACGACTCCTGGATGCCCTGCTGGCCAAGAAGGTCAGTGTCACGCTGGTGCGCGGGAAAGATCTGTTGGTCTTCCACGACCGGCGACGTCACCAGTCCTTCCATGCGGGTCGTACCCGGCGCACGATCTATATCCCCGAGCCGATCCTCGAACACGCCTACCAGATGGGGTACGACTACTGGGCGATTGCCGAGATCCTGATCCAGGAGAGTTGGCCCCTTCTGGACTATATCCTGGTGGTGGAGATGGTGGAGCGTTGCCAGGTTGCCTTGGAGGAGCGCTGGACGCTGGGCTACTCCTTCCTGCGCGAGGGCCTGCGCACGCAGAGTAAACACATGCGCGACCTGTGTGACGATTACCAAGACCTGGAAGTGGGACTGCTCAAAGGCGACGAGATGGGGACCTTCCTCGACACCTACATGAGCCGGTTCTGCGATCTGGACCGCACCATCATCGGTCGCGATCCCCACGACGTGGCCGGTGAGATCTACGAGGACGAATGGGAGCGTTTTGCCGGGCGCGCCAAGCTCGACGAAGTGGCGACGCTGAACTCCTTCCCCACCTACTTCATGATCGACCGCGACATCGTCCATCCCGCCGCCTTTGACCGCGCCGCCCAGTTGGGTCAACCACACAATCCTCAGACCGCCGACGACGCCATCCATGACCTGTGGGACGAGACCCGCTTCAAGACAAGCCTGTCGATGCGCACCGAGGAGCTCCTTGAGGTACTGATCGCCATGGGAGCGCCGGGCCTCCGGGCCTTCCTGATGGCGATCTCCTTCCGCTACTCGGCAACGGGCAGTCTCAGCAGCGGGGGGCCCGTACTCGACCTCAATCGACACGGCATGGTCGACGTGTTCCGGAGCAGGATCCGGAGCTACTCGGGTTCGGGTCTGTCCGAGGTGCCCGGGTCGATCGGCTACGATCTGCGACGGTTGCAGGATTACTACGCCACGACTCGGCGCGCCGCCTACCTGGCGGACCTGCGCAAGCTCCCACGCGAGGCGCTGCAGGAGCAGTCACACGGGATCCGGGAGACCCTGAATCTCATCATCGATCAGACCCTCAGCCTCGACCAGGCCCAGGATCTCAAGCGCCAGATCCTCACCTCCCGGGACCTGACCAGTCTGCTCGACTCCGTCGAGATGGCGGTGAAACCCGAGGGCGACGAGGCCGAGCGTCAGCACCTGGCCGGTCTCCTGTACAAACTCGACGAGCACCCCCTGTACCACGAGCGCTTCCTGCCAGACTCCGTGGAACTGAATGGCGGCCAGCTCCCGGGTCCTCCGAGTATTCGACCCGAGGTGCAACGCCTCAGAGGGTTCATGCCCGAACGCTACTTCGAGTTGAGTTCAGATCCGGCCGACCTGGGATTCTACCTGGCCCAGTTCCGCGATGCCGACGAGAACGACCCCTACAACCGGTTGTTGTTCACCTGGATCGCCGCGAGCCTCATTCGCTACGACAAGTCGCCGGATTTCGGTGACATGTGCTCTCAGATCATCATCCTCGGTGAATATGCCGTGCCGCCCCTGGAAGAGATCACCGGATCCGAGGTCTATTACAGCAGTGAGGGTCGCGGGAAGATCCTGAAGGCGGCGCAGATGCTCCTGCCCAGGCTGCCTGACTGCCGGCCAGATCTGCGCTCTCAGTGGGCTGGTGAGATCGCCAGAAGGCGAGGCGTGGAACTGGATTCGGGCAACTAGTCAATGCACGAAGGAGACATCAGCCACGACGAGATCAACGCGGCGATCGCGGCGGCGGACAAGACGATCATCTTTGGACGCCAGAATCGTCTCAGCGATGGGGTGCTGCTGCCTGACGAGAAGCTACCCCGATTCCACGCTGGCCATGACAGTGTGAAGTTCTTCTATAGCGCCGTGCGTCAGTTGCCCGAGTACTTCGTCGACGCGCTGCTGGCCTGCAACGTCTCTGTAACGCTGGTCCTGGGCAAGGGCCTGCTCTTATTCCGCGACGTCCGCCAGCACCAGGCAATCCACAGCGGCCGCACACGACGCACCATCTATCTGCCCGACAAGATCCTCGAAGTCGCGATCGCCAATGGGTACGACTACTGGTCCATCACCCAGTTGATGATCATCGAAGGCTGGAAGCTGCTGGATTACAATCTCCTGCTGAAGTTGATCCAATCGGGTCGCCAACACATGGCCGAGCACGATGTTTCCGTCCTTGGTTGGAATACGGTTCGTCGTCTGCTGCAGAGGCACAATCGACACCGCAGTGCCTTCGAGAGTCAGGAACTGGCGGCCAAGCGCGACAAGTGGGGTATCGACGTGCCCATCGGTGAACTGGCGGCCTTCACCGACGAATACGAGCCAAAGCTGTTGAGGGCGATGACCTATGGTGGAGATGGGGGTCTGGGTGCCGATCTGCCTCGCCCCTTCAGCCTGATGGAACCAGAAGGCGTGTCCAAGGCCCTCTACAATGGGCATGTCGAAGAAGTATGGCCGAACCGCAAAGCGGAGGAGATCTGCGAAGAGCAGGGCTTTCCCGATTACTTCCTCCTTGACCGGGACATCGTCCATCCTGCAGCCAGAGAACTGGCCGCCGCCGCCGGCCAGGATACGACACCCCATGATATCGACGAGGCGCGGCACGACTACAATGATCGCATGCGCTTCGGTATCGGGCCCGAATTGGCGACTAAATGGCTCGTGGAGCAGGGCATGCGCTTCGCCCCGCAGGGACTACGGGGTCTCATCGAGCAGATGGCGGCTGGATTCTTTCAGGATGGCCAGCTGAATCGGATGTTGTGGGACAAGACGCTGGATGGATTGGTGCGCCACGTGGCCAGCAGCGACAGGATCACCGTCGAGAGAGCAGAAGGAGATACAGGGGTCGCTAAGGCCGCTGATGTGGTCCGCGCCCTGCTGGATCGCGGCGTCGATCTGATCCGCCTGCATGAGCTCATCCTGTTTCAGTGGCGGATACGACACGGCGAGCAGAAGCTGGAGCTGGAGCATGGCGACCTGCTGCGCCAGCAGATGATCGAACTCGTCGAATCCAAAGGGCTCGTGAGTGACATGCGTCGGCAACTGATCCTCACCATGACGACGGCCAAAGAGCTCTTCGATGAACTGAGGGGGCTGCTGGTGGGTGAGGCGAAGCGGCTGCTCGGTGGGCACGTGAAGAGGGAGCATCTCGACCCACCCACGCAGGCACTGGCGTGGATCGATGAAGCCATGGAGCGGACGATGATCCAGTTGACGCTCAATCTCGAGTTGATGCCAGATTTCCACGGCATCATCGAACGCCTTGGGACTCAGGGTGGCGGCGTGTCACAGGAAGAACTGGAGCGTTATGTGGCATGGGCCGCAAACGATCCGGCCCGCCAGATCGGCGTCGCTGCGGCACGGCGTGGCATGGCTACGCGGCAAGGCCAGAACGCGCTCGAGGAAGTGCCGAATGCATTCGGTGATCTCCACAACAAGGTGCGGGCAATCCGTCTACGGCTGCCCGAGCGCTTGCACGAGGAAACGTCGGACAAGATCACGCCATTGCGGCGGTCGCTGCAGAAATTCGACAGCATCTGTAAGGAGTCACCGACCCATCCCAAGCAGCTGGGCGCCCTGGCGATGGTGCTGGTTCGCCTGGACCGCTGTGCAGAATACGAGTCCCTGCTGGAGGAACTGGAGTGGATGGGTGAATACGCCGTGGGTGAACTGGTCAAGGCAGGGCTCAACTCGTTTTACACGCCCGGTCTGCTCCGCGTGATCGACGAGATCGGTCCCCAGAGTGAGCCGATCGGTACCAATGCGCTGGCCTGGGCGCTGAAGCTGACGGGAGAAGCGAGTCTCGAAGTCATGATCATCCGACGATCGGTTTCTGGTTAGTCTCCACTCTTGCAATTGGCCAACCACACTTCATTCTGATACTTTCCCGATAGGGCTCGTGGAAGGGAGCCTCCTGTCCGCGGGAATGGCCGAGCCTACCTTCCGTCGTTCGATTGACCATACCAACTTCTTTCTGCCCGTACACGAAGCGGACCGCGGGCGTTTCAGAGAGGAGTTGCGTCATGCAGTTTCCCTCCCGTCCCAGTCTCGAACAGTTCAAGAAGCAAGCCAAGGACCTGCGCAAGGCTCACCGGCTCGCCGACCCGCAGGCCGTGGAGCGTATCCGCACCCACCTGCCCAAACTGTCGCAGACACCGGTCGCTGACATCCCGGCGGCCGATTTCGGTCTCCAGGAAGCTCAGCACGTCATCGCCAGGGAATACGGCTTCAAGAACTGGCGGGCCCTGCAGATCGTCGCCGACGTAGAGTTCGACCTGCTGGCACAGCTGGCGGATCCCGATGCACAGGCCCTCCTGCGCGAAGTCAGCGCACAAGACTGCGTCGCCGCCCTGAAGACATGTTCCGCCGACGTGAAGCAGCGGCTGCTGGGCAACATGTCGGCGCGGGTGCGCGGCTTCGTCGAGTCGGAGACCGTCCGGCGAACTGACCTGTCGGACGATGAAGCGCTGGACGCCCAGCGGCGTATCCTGCTTCAGGTTAAGCAGTGTGCCGAAGCGGGTGACCTCCAGTGGCCTGACGGGGCCGAGACTCGAGCGGACGCCACTCCTGCCAGCTTCGATCGCCCTCTCGACGATCTTGCCCGCTGTCCGCTCGATCAGATCGCTGCCAACGACCTGGCGGCATTGTGGGAGGGCCTTGCCCGTCTGGCGCAGGCGGAAGGCAAAGAGGCACTCGAGGTTTTCGCCGACGAGAACGGAAGCAATCCGTTTGTCGGCGAGGCCCTGCGCCTGGCCGCCTGGGGTACAGAGTGGGAGCTGATCCAGGATCTGCTGGAGACCCGCATTCAGATGGCCCTGCTGCCGCAGCAGAACACGCGCAACCGCATGATCATCGAAGGTCTGATGTCCGTCGTGTGTCACCACCGGTTTGATCTTTGACAGAAGCATCGGTCTAAAGTTGGACACTTTCGCCGGTCCGGCCCTCGGCATGCGCTGAGGGGATCCTGAATGAGTGAAGCCCTTCGACATCTGTAGGTTGGGAGATCGACTCCGT
>JABHDC010000048.1 GCA_018673255.1 Gemmatimonadota bacterium | reverse complement strand
TGACTCTCTTCAATGAGACCGGGTTGCTCACATACGGTCCTGAGGAGTTCATCTTCGAGGGTTGGAAGAAACTCGATGACTCCACCTCGGTCATCGAGACGGTGAGGCTGCCGCCCGGCTCTCAGCAATAGGAGCCTGTCCTGCCAGCAACACGCAGGTGGAAGTCGTCGGCCAGAAACTGCCAGCGCCTGGCTCATGCGCGCCGGGTCGGACTCGCGCGCGTTCTTCCTTTGGTTCAGGTTACCGCCTTCCATCGTCCGGGGCCACCCCCTGGAATGAACTCGCCGGCAACCAGGGCGTGCCTTCTATGGCCCCCTGAGCAATTGTGAAGGAGCATCCCTTGAGCACGAATCCTGTGTCCTCCTACGAGGATCTTGGTGTCCGTCCCCTCATCAACTGCATCGGTACCGTGACCCGCTACAGCGGTTCGCTCATGCTGCCCGAGGCCCGGCAGGCGATGCAGGATGCCTCGCAATCCTACGTGATGATCGAGGAACTGATGGATGCCGTCGGCGCTCGGTTGGCACAGGTGATGGCGTGTGAGTGGGGTCTGGTCACAAATGGCTGCGCCGCCGCCCTGGCTCAGGTGACGGCCGCCTGCATAGCCGGAGATGATCCAGCCAAGATGCACAGCCTGCCGGACACAACGAATCTGAAGAACGAGGTCATCGTACAGGCCTCACATCGCATGGGTTACGATCGGGTCATTCGCGCCATGGGTGCGACATTCATCGAGGTGACGACTCTCGACGATCTGGAAGCGGCCTACACGGACCGGACGGCAATGATCTTCGTCTTCGGCGACGCCGCCGAGCGCAGTGAGATCACCGTCAAGGAACTGGTGGCCAGTGGTCGCGCACACTCGGTACCCGTCTTTGTCGATGCCGCCGCCGAAAGACCCGACGTGCCCAACGTCTACCTGGAACAGGGCGTCGACGCCGTCGCATATTCCGGTGGCAAGTGCCTGCGGGGTCCGCAGGCCTCCGGGATGGTGCTGGGACGCAAGGATCTGCTGCAGGCGGCTTTCGCCAATGGGTGCCCGAATGCCAACATCGGTCGCCCTATGAAAGCCGGCAAAGAAGAAATCATGGGACTGCTCGCCGCCGTCGAACAGTGGGTCGTGCGTGACCACGAGGCGGAGTGGCGCGAGTGGGAGCGTCGATTGCAGGTCATCACCGACGCGGTGTCTGCCATCGACTCGGTGACCCATTCCGTCAACACACCTCGACCGTCGAATGTGGCACCCCATCTGACAATCCAGTGGGACGCTGCCAAAGTTGGCGTCTCAGCCGCCGACGTGCGTCAGCGCCTGTCCGACGGCGATCCCCGCATCGAGATGTCCGGTGGCCAGGATAGCGTGACGATGAATCCCTACATGATGGAAGAGGGTGAAGCCCAGATCGTGGCTCGCGAACTGGCTGCTGCACTGACGACCTGATACACCACGTGCCGCGCAAGCCCCTTGGCCTGCGCGGCACATTCATCACGGGAGCCTCCCACGCCCGGCGGGCGTATCTGAGGCTGATGTCAGGCCCTGCGACCAGCAGCGGACAGGTCCCTAGTGATGGCCATGTCCTTCGGGTCCGTGGGCATGGCCATGCGTCACTTCCTCTTCCGACGCTTCGCGGATCTCTTCGACAGTGACGGCGAAATGCAGGACTTCGCCGGCAAGCGGATGATTCCCGTCGACTGTGACGTTGTCGCCTTCGACGGCAGTCACCACAATCATCTGCGTACCGCCGTCCTCGTCGGAAGCTTCGAACTGCATACCCGGCTCGATCTTGTCCACACCCCCGAAGGCATCGCGTGGAACCGTCTGGATCATTTCGTCATTGATCTGACCGTAACCCTCTTCCGGCTGCACGGTGACCTCGAGTGAGTCACCCACACTTTTGCCCAAGAGTTCTTTCTCGAGACCGGGGATAATGTTGCCCGCACCGTGCAGATACATGAGGGGCTCACGACCATCTGACGTATCGAGGGTCTCCCCCGCGTCATTGGTCAAGGTATACTGAATGGATACGACGCTGTTGGCGGCAATCTGCACAATACGCTCCTGGATAGAGAAGATTTGACCTGAGAGTTTCGGCCTTGCACATCTTCGCCGCAACAGTTCACGCACGGCCCCCACTTGATGCGATGGCCCGGTTGCACGAGCCTCTTGGAGACGCCCGATGATGGGTTCAGAGATGGAATCCGGCGATGAGACGAGTCTGCCCGTAATCCCTGTGCAACAGGAGTCCTACCATGGCTGAAGCCACCACACTTCACGTCGGCAGCGGTGCCGACGAGATATCCACACTCGTACAAGCTCGGGATGAAGCGCGACGTCTGATCCGTGCCGGTCATGCCGTCACCGTCAAGATATCGGGCGGCGACTATCATCTCGATACACCCCTGGAACTGGGTTCGCAAGATGGTGGCTCCGATTTGGCACCGGTCACCTGGTGCGCCTGTGAGGGTGAGACGGTTCGCCTCATGGCCGGCGCCATCCTGCAAGGCTTCGTGCCGGTGGAAGAGGATCACATCCTCGAGCAGTTGCCCGAAAATGCCCGCGGCAAGGTGCTGCAACTGGATCTGAAGGCTGCCGGTGTCGACGACTATGGCGAGCCCGTCGCCGGCGGGCTGGAATTGTTCATCAATGGGGTGCCGCAGACCCTGGCCCGCTGGCCAAATTCTGGTTTTGATCGGGTCGCCGGTCTCGTCGGTGGCGATCCGGTCGATGTGCGCGGCACGAAGGGCGACAAACAGGGCAAGCTGTATGTGCGGCGCGCCCGGTTGGACCGGTGGCAACAGGCGCAGGACCCGTGGGTACACGGCTACTGGTTCTGGGACTGGTCGGATCAGCGACAACGCGTGAGCCGGATCGACACCGAACACGGTGTTCTGGAACTGGAACCACCCGATCACAACTACGGCTACCGCACCGGGCAGTGGTATTACGCCTACAACATGCTCTGCGAACTCGATGAACCGGGCGAGTGGTATCTGGATCGGGAGCGGGGCATGCTCTATCTCTGGCCCCCAGCGGATTCGGCTGACCTGGAGAAGGCTGAGATCGCGGTCTCCGTCGGTGAACGGATCGTGAAGATCGATGGTGCTCGCCATCTTCGACTGCAGGATTTGACCTTCGAATACACCCGCGGCGATGCGGTGATTGTGGAGCGGGGAGAAGATGTCTGCATGCAGGGATGCACTTTCCGCAATGTCGGGGGCTGGGCCATCAGCGTCACTGGTGGTCGACGGGTGTCAGTGAGCGCCTGTCATCTGCACGCCCTGGGCAATGGGGGCATCCGCCTCAGTGGTGGTGAGCGCCCTTCCCTCACGCGGGCAGACCACGTGGCGCAGGACAACCACATCCACGACTACGGTCGCGTGAATCGCATGTATCAGCCTGCCGTGCAGATCAACGGCGTCGGACAGAGCGTTATCCACAATCACATCCACGACGCCCCACACATGGCGGTGCAATTCACCGGCAACGATCACCTCATCGCCCACAACGACATCCACCATGTCTGTCTCGAGTCGAATGACGCCGGCGCCATCTACTCCGGTCGTGACTGGACATGGCGTGGCACCGTGATCCGTGACAACCTGATGTGGGAGATCACGGGATTCGAGAATCGTGGCTGTGTCGGTGTCTACCTCGACGACATGCTCTGCGGCACCGAGGTGACGGGCAATCTCTTCTATCGGGTCACGAGAGCCGCAATGATCGGCGGCGGCCGCGACGTGCTGGTGGAGAACAATCTCTTCATCGACTGTGAGCCGGCCACCCATCTCGACGCGCGCGCCATGAACTGGGCCAGCTACCACGTGGGCACGACCATGAAGGATCGTCTCGACGAGATGCCGATCACCGACTCCCTCTGGGCCGAACGGTATCCCGAGCTTCTCACAATCTGGGAAGATGAACCGGCCGCGCCGAAGGGGAACATCATCCGGCGTAATGTCTGCCAGGGCGGCACGTGGGATGGCGTGCGCGATGACGCGCGCACCTATATCGACATGAGTGAGAACTACGTTGCCGATGATGTAGGGCTGGAAGGTGACGCGCCGCGCTTCACAGTGCGCGCCAACTCACCGGCCTGGGAGACTGGTTTTCAGGCGCTGCGGATCGACGAGATCGGCCCGCGACGGTGACCCGAATGGCACGACCTGCCGGGCGGATTCACCGACCCGCTGATGTCGGAGAATCCGGCCAGGTGGGCAGATCAACGTCGCGGTCGCACCACGTCGTCGATTTCGTCCAGTGGATAGATCGGGCGGGGCAGGTGATTCCACGTCAGATCTTCCAGGTGTGATGTCGTGGCGCCCGGCGTATCCACCCGTACAACCTGAGAGATCCAGGGCTGGAAGTATTGCCAGTTACTCGCCGTCTTGATCACGGCCATGCGCGCGTCGGCCACATCGATGCCGAAGTGTTCGTAAACAGACGGATGGTTCCCGGCCACACCCCGTTTCTCGGTCACGACCAGGCGAATGGCACCGATCTCCAGCAGCACGGCACGTCCCACATCAAAAGACTGAAACCCGAGCAGTTGCACGTCGAAGCATCCACCCCCGATGGCGGCCACGCGCGCCGTTACCTCCAGGGGCGTACCGAAGTTCGGATCCAGCTTGCCACCCACAGACCGCGTCAGCGTGTTGCCAACACCGGCCTCAATGGCCGCCTCGACCATCTCGGGATCAATCATCGGCACCAGGGCCATCGTCGTGATCTGTTGCCGGATCATCTCGGCCAGGATGGTCGTACTGTCACCCGTGGCCCCACCCCAGATACTGTCACCCGTGTCGGTGAGGATCACGAGCCCGCCATCAGCGTTCTCCGCCTTCTGAATGGCCGCTGCCGGGGTGATGCTGTCGAGTCGGCAGAATTCGGCGCGCAATTCCCACGCCTTGTCCGCCAGCTCATCAGCCAGCGATTCGGCCAGCGCGGGGTTGTTGTCGGTAACCACCGCCGTCGCCCACCCCCCTTCCGGTACATCGAGCCAAGGCTGCATGGGCAAGGTTGATGCGGACAACACACCGGGACGCGATTCCATCTCGCGCGCCAGATCGAACCACACCTTCATCGGACCGCCTGCCGTGAGGAACTGCTCCTGGTGTGTGATCAGGGGGATCTTGCGCCACGCCGTCGTCGGCTTCGCGCCATCACGTACGATGCTGAGCATCAGCTTTCCGGCCAGCTGTCCCGTTTCCCTCTGGTCATGGGGCTGGGTACGATGTGCCACGAGGGCATCGGCATAACCAACCATCGCCTCGGTGAGATTGGCGTGATGGTCGAGCGACGCGACGAGGGGTACATCATCACCGATGAGGTCTCGCACGATCTTGAGCAGATAGGCCTCTGAATCGTGTGCCTGGGCCGCGACGGCAGCCCCGTGCAGAGCGAAATACATTGCATCGAGAGGCCCCGCGGCCTGCAGGCGCGTCGTCAGCTGTTCGGCGAAGTAGTCGAGGGTCTCGGCCGTCAGGGGCCCGCTGGCGCCGGCCCAGCCATGTATGATCGGCACAGGCGTCCAGTCGATGGCAGCATCGACCGTCTCGAGGAAACCACCAATCGCGCCGACGGTGCGACACTTCTCGAGGATCTCGTCACCCTCGAAGAGACCGTAGAGACCGAAGGTTTCAAGTGTCGTGGGTACGGCACTGAAGCTGCTGGTCTCTTGCCCGTAGGTGGCGATGGCGATTCTCATGACGTCAGCTCAGTTCTCGGTCGTCTGTGGGAAGTCGTGGTCCGCGTGGGTGCAATCATGGAGGAAGAACACCGCGCCGGCAACAGCGAGGTGCAATTCACCGACGTCCGGCAACGGTGGCATGGCGGGCAGCCAGTGCGGACATCCAGTCTCATTGTCGCGATCGATCACTCGTAGGCCAGATTCTGCGCCTGCATCAAACCGATCATATATCCAAAGGCGAAGATCTTGCCGTGCATGCCATACCCACGCGTCGACTCCGCATCCTCATCTCCCATGGTCGGCGCGTGGTCGGGGCGAATGGGCCCGTCGAAACCAGCCCGAGCATAGATCTCCAACATGCGTGCCATGTCCGTCGGGCCGTCATCGTGGAAGGTCTCTGTGAAACGGGTACCCGCCGTGCCTTCGACGTCGCGATAGTGGATGAAGAACACCTTGCCCTGCTCCGTGAACTCGCGCGCCACCGAATAGATATCGCCGCCCATGGCTCTGAAATTCCCCTGGCAGAACGACACGCCATGGTTCGGGCTCGGCGCGATGTTGAGCAGCCGACGATAGGCGTCGGCGCTGACCATGATCTGCGCCGAACCCTTGTAAGGTGAAATCGGCGGATCATTCGGGTGGTACCCCAGACGCACATTGGCCTTCTCGGCGACGGGAACGATGCGTTCCAACAGCCAGGTCAGATTGTCCCAGAGCTGTTCTTCAGTGAACACTTCATCAGCCGGCGGTTCCTCATTCGAGGCGGCGTAGTCGAACTGCGACGAGATCGCGCCACCCCGCACCGGCACCCAGTCGGTGCGCGATCCGCCCTGGCCGAGATTGTAGCACAGCACCGGAATATCCGCCTTGCCCATCGCCTCAATGGCGGCGATGAAGTCCAGCAACTCCTCTTCTCGGCCCGGCGTGCCGCGGCGTATGTGGTCACCACACACGGGAGTCATGGTCTCGTAGACGGGAATGGAAAAGCCCGCTTCGGCCCATTCATCCCGCTGCTGCCGTATCGCCGCCTCGTATTCATCGCGACCAATGCCATGTAGTGGCGGCGATGTCACGCAGTGTTTGATGCCCATGTGCCGGCAGATCCTGACACGCTCAGGGTGATCGCCTGGGCTCTGGCCCAGCGTCATGGACAACTTGAATTTTCCTTGTCGCATCCTCATTCCTCCGTGGGCAGGACCTGGGGCCAGGACCTGCGAAAAGTTGACGTCGTGATAGCCACCGTATCCGCTTCACAGAACCTGTCTGGGCGGAGATTGCGCCTCACGTCGTTGGAGGCTCCACAACCACTTCGCGCACCAGGACCGCCTTCCGTACCCGCCCTGCGGCGTCCACGTGACGATAGTCGGTGTAGGCGATCATGAAACGGTCGGCGCCGAGAACCACATCACTGCTGTTGGCACATGTATCGGAGTCAACCGGGACGAGACACACATCATTCCCCCACCGCCTGCCTTCACCGTCGCCACAGAATGTGATGAATTGTCCCGGTCGTCCATACATGCGATACGCGACGCCGTTGGCAAGAAGACCACCGGCGGGATTGGTGCTGCTGGGCCGAATGGCCATCGGACAGGTCCAGCTCTGACCCTCGTCATCGGAAGTGGAGATCAACAACGGTGAGTCGGCCGTCGTGGCCTGTCGGTTCCAGGTGCGAACGGCGGCGAGCCAATTGCCTGCAGGCATGTTGGGAGTGATGTGCACCTGGGCAATTACATCATCACCGATCTGTGCATGGGGGAAGGTGGAGTCATGCTGCCAGGCAAGTCCGTCGCTTGAGCTGCGAAAGACGTGGCAGTGTGTGCGCTTCGTGCCTGGTGCCTTGTTGTCAGCCAGTCGCAAGCGTGTACCAAAGGCCGATACGATCAACTCACCCGACGCGAGTTCCATGATCGGTTGGTAGCCGATGTCGTGAAGACGAACAGCCGAAGGCGTCTCAATCCGCAGGCGCAGCGCGACATCATCCTGCGGATTCGCCAGATCGTCAGGTGTTGCCCACGTGGCCCCTCGATGCACCCAGATCCCTGGATTCGGCAGGCGCTGATCGCCGACGTGCCTCACCCACTTTCGCAGGCGGGTGGCGATGTAGCCATGGGTCAGTTGGTCGATCGGATCTGCATCGACGACGGTCTCCTTGAACGCCGGCAGGAGGATGTCGGGGTCCATGGTCGCTTGATGGGTCGTCCATTCATCTGCCGTCGGTCCACGTTCGACCATGGTGACGGATCGAAACGCCTCAGGCAGATCGCCCAGCCGATAGAGTAACTCGATCCCTTGCATGAATCCGTGCTCGGCGGCCGGATTCAGCGGGTAGGGTTCGGCCTCGATGAGATCGAGACTGACCAGTTTCGGTTCGTAGTAGATCTGCCGGCCACTGGGAAGCGTGAAGCGCTCCCGCAGGATCGCCTCCGCCTCGGCAACATCCATGACAGTGTGGGTCCAGTGCTGCCCCTCATCGTCGGAGAGATACCAGAGATAGTGATAGTCCATCTCCGTCGGCATATGATCGCCACCGAGGGTGACCGCGCAGACCAGTCTTCCGTCACGCAAGCGCCAGATCGAGGGGAACATGAAAAAGCCCCAACGTTCATCGCCCTCGGGCGCCAGCATCACTGGGACCGGTTCACCGAGTCGCACTTTGAGGCCTGCGTCTGGGGCATCTTCGGGCCGCACGATGTCCATCACGATGCGCCTCTCACGCGTCCCACCCCCACGAGCTGGCGGCTTCTCGCGTCAGACGCGAAAGCTCCTCGAGACTCTCACCATACCGGGGCACGATCACCTCGAAGGTGCGCGCCCCGCGGTACCCGACGTCGTCCAGTGCCGCTCGAATGCTCGGCCAGTTGAGTCCACCATGCCCTGGCACCCAGTGATTGTCCTGCGGGTTCTCACCATCCACGTCCTGAAGATGAGTCCCCCACAAACGCGATCCAGCCAGGCGGATCTCTTCGGCTGGATCATCGCCGGAGGTCCAGGCGTGTCCTGTATCGACAACGAGCCCCACAGCATCCTGCGGGTACGGATCGATGAGCGGCCGAAGCTCACGCACATTGAGGAAGGGGTAACCACAGTTGTACGGCAGATTCTCCAACAGCATCCGCACGCCCGCGTCCTGTGCGACGGGTACCAACTCATCGAGAGAGCGACGTGTCGCGTCACACATCAACGCGGATAGCTCCGCCCGCTCAGGATCGGTGACGAACATCGGATTCGGTACGGGGTGGATCACCAGTCCCGCCGCACCGATGGCGCCAGTGAATCGCAGGTAGTCGGCCATGACCGGCATCTTCTCACGGCGCCAGACTTCATCCGGCGCTCCCAGGACATTCTCCCGCATGGGGGCATGTACCGTCCCTGCACTGACACCCGAAGCACTCAGATGTGACCGGAACCGGTCCAGTTCATTGCCCGTCAGTGGACTGCAGGCGTGGGGTGACTGGCTGGAGATCTCAGCCTGCGAAAAGCCCGCCGCAGCAATGGCTTCGAGCGCGGGCGCGATTTCGCGGTCTATGAACCCCTGGGTGCTGTAGCTGATCTGTTCCATACACTGGGAATCTTGGTGATTTGGTGCACTGTCACGCAAGGGTCCCTTGGGACGCCGACGACCACCGCGGTCCAGATGGCTACGTACGGCACGAAGGTCAACGCCCAGGAAATGACCGTCGCTCTCCAGTGGCCCACGCCCGATGGGTGACACAGCTCCGAGCGCCACGAACATTCCGGAGGTGTGCCAGGTGAGGAGCAGACAACGATCGGACCGTGCATCCGCACTCAGGTAGAGCAGAACACCACCCACTGCAGGTTGCTGCTGCGGACCACAAGACCGAATGGAGCGACATCATGTTGTACAACGACCGATTCCCACGTTCTGTACGATATGATCAGGCCTGGGCCCTTGATCACTCGATGGGACCCAATGTGTTGTGGCTCGCGGAGTGGCTTGCCGAAGGCATGAGCCTGAAGCCCGGGATGAGAGTGCTGGATCTTGGTTGTGGAAAGGCCCTCAGTTCGATCTTCCTGGCCAAGGAATTCGACCTGGAGGTCTGGGCGACGGATCTGTGGATTGGTGCCACCGAGAACCTGGGGCGGATCACAGAGGCGGGGGCTGAGCGCGTCTATCCGGTGCATGCTGATGCTCACAGCCTGCCCTTCGCAGATGGCTTCTTCGATGCCGCCGTCAGCCTGGATGCCTATCACTACTTCGGCACAGATGACCTGTATATCGAACGCTTCTCACGCCTGGTGAAAACGGGAGGACAGTTGGGAATCGTCAGCCCGGGAACGCAGTACGAACTCGATGGGGATGTGCCTGCGCATCTGCAGCCCTACTGGGTCTGGGACTTTTGTTCGTTCCACAGCCCGGCGTGGTGGAAGCAGCACTGGGAGAAGTCAGGACAGGTCGACGTACAGTGCGCCGACTTCCTCGCCGACGGCTGGCGGCACTGGCAGGCTTGGCAGGAACTGCGCATAAGTGCCGGACTCACCGACGATCAAGCGGAAGCGGACATGTTGCGGATCGATGCGGGACGGACGCTCGGTTTTACCAGGATCGTTGCCGAGAAATCGAGATCATAGAGGAGCGCAGGGATGTGACCAAGTGCCCCGAGATGCTCACACCGACGGGAGGGCGCCGTCCTCAGCCCCCAGCGTCGATCTTCCGGAAGGGCTCCGGATTCACGAACTCCTCCACCACCTGGCCCCCGATCAGATGCTCGGTGATGATGCGTTCCATCTTCTCCACCGTCAGCTCCTGATACCAGGTCTGATCGGGCCAGACCATGGCAGTCGGTCCTCTCTCACAGACACGCAGACAGTCCGCCTTGGTCCGATGCACACCTGAGCGTGGATCACCATAACCCAGCTCACGCAGACGATTCTTGAGATAGTCCCAGATCTCGGCCCCCGAACCATCGCTGTGGCACTTGGCCTTCGTCGGCGTCGCACAGAGAAAGATGTGACGCTTGATCGTATCGTCGGTCTGTGGTATCTGGTCGGTCACGATGTACGCGTCCAGGTCTTGTCGATCGTTCGATGCGTGTAGCTGCGGGCGTCAGGTCCGGAGTAATCGGCGACGATCTGGCCATCGCCTTCCAGCAGATACTTGTAGGTCGTGAGGCCCTCCAGGCCGACCGGGCCGCGACTGTGCAGCCGTCCTGTGCTGATGCCGATCTCCGCACCCAGGCCATAGCGGTAACCATCAGCGAATCGTGTCGACGCATTGACGAAAACGGAGGCTGAATCCACGCCCTGCAGGAATCGCGCGGCCGTGGTCCGATTCTCGGTGACGATCGTATCCGTGTGCGCCGAACCATACTCGTTGATATGGTCGATCGCCTCGTCTACATCATCGACGATCTTCACGGACAGCACGTAGTCCAGATACTCCGTCGCCCAGTCCTCTTCCGTCGCAGCGGCCACATCGCCATTCACGCCGGCCAGAGCTCGGACTCTCTCATCACCCCGCACCAGCACCTTCGCATCCTGCAACTGACCGATGGCGGCACCCAGGAACTCTTCTGCCACATCGACATGCACCAGCACCGTCTCAGCCGTACAACATGTCGACACATCCTGAATCTTGGCATCCACCGCGACACGAGTGGCCTTGGCCAGATCGGCGGCGGCGTCCACATAGACGTGACAGACCCCGTCCGTGTGACCGGTGACGGGGATCTTCGTGTTGTCCATGATGTAAGCGGCAAATTCATTCGATCCACGGGGGATGATCAGATCGATGGCGTCATCCATTCCCAGGATCTGGGCCACATCACCCCGGGTCTCCAGCAGCGTCAGCCAGCCGGCGGGGATGCCATCCACAGCTTCGGTGGCACGTGTGATCACGCTAGCGAGGATGCGATTCGAGTTCGCCGCTTCGATGCCGCCCTTGAGCAAGACCGCATTGCCCGACTTCAGACACAGGGCGGCAATCTGCACCAACGCATCCGGACGGGACTCGAAGATCACACCGATCACCCCAATGGGCACAGAGACGCGAAACAGCTCGAGTCCCTGATCCAGTTCCGTGGCCCGCTGTGTCTGCCACAGTGGATCCGGCTGGCTTGCCACGGAGCGAACCATGTCCAGCGCCGTCTCGAACTTGCCTTTGCGCAGGTCGAGACGCGCGACCAGGGGCTCTCCCAATTCACCCTTCTGCGCCAGATCCGCCGCCGCCTCGCAATCCAGGGCGTTGGCAGCCAGGATCGAATCCTTCTCTGTCTCAAGGGCCGCGGCGATCGCCATCAGGGCCGCATCCCGCACGCCGGCATCGGTCGCGGCCAGTCTACGGGCCGCCGCACGGGCGCCAAGCGCCCGGGTCCGCAGGTGACTGTCCGTCGATGAACTCGTCGTCATCTTCATCTCCGCTGCTCGGGTCTTTACGATGTGCGCGCCTTGAGTGCAGCTTCACTGGCCATCGACATCATACGCTGCACCTGCTTCATCACACGCTGCGGTTCCTCGACCTTGCCTTCAGCCAGCAGCACGTAGTCGACGAGGAACTGCGACCAATCCTTCAACTCATCGGAGTCGCGGTCCGCCTTGAGCAACTCACCCATGTTGGCAATGGCCGGATGGTTCGGATTGATCTCCAGCGTCCGCTTCGTGAGGGGGAATGCCTCATTCGACATCCGCATGAGGCGCTCCATCTGCTGGCTCACACCGCCCTTGGGCACGACCAGTGCGCAGGGGCTGTCGGTAAGGCGACTCGACTCTTTCACCTCGCCCACGCGATCCGACAGCTGAGACTTCAGATAGCTGACCAGCTCGATGGTCCGTTCCTTCTCACCGGAGTCGCTGTCGATGCCCTCCAACTTCACTTCTTCGGGCAACTCCAGATCCTCGGCATCGATGGCGACGAATTCTTTGCCATCGAACTTCTGCAACGAGTTGACGACCCATTCGTCAACGGGATCCGTCAGATACAGCACCTCGAGCTCCCGCTTGCGGAAAGCCTCCATGAGCGGGCTCTGCTCGACCTGCGGCCGATTCTCGCCTGACACGTAGTAGATGACTTCCTGATCGGATGTGGCACGATCGATGTAGTCCTGCAGGGAAACGAGTCCTTCCATCTCCGGCGTACGGGCCGGCGCCTCCACTGCTTCCCCCTCGGTGTCGCCCTCTGTTTCACTCTCTGCACTGGTCGATGCCGAATCCGCCTTCGCATCGGCGGCCAGCTTGTTGGAGAAACTCGAGTGGAAGCGCAGCAACTGGCTGACCTTCTCCTGATTCTCCAGATCGCGCGCTACGCCTTCCTTCAAGACGATGCCGAAGGACTCCCAGAAGGTCAGATAGGCGGCCGGGTCGTTCTTCGACAGCTCCTCAATCTTGTTGAGGATTCGCCGCGTAAGAGTCTGCCGGATCTTGATGATGACGGGATTATTCTGCAGCGACTCGCGCGCCACATTCAGGGGCAGATCGTCGCAGTCGACGACGCCCCGGATGAATCGCAGATACAGGGGCAGAAGGTCGTTGCAGTCATCCTGAATGAAGACTCGATTCACGTGCAGGTTCAGCGAGATCTTCGGCTCCGGGGCAAACAAAATTTCCATCGGCGACTGCTGCGGAATGTAGACGACGGAATAGAACTGGATCGGCACGTCGACGGCCGTGTGCTCCCAGGCCAGGGGATCCTGATGGTCACCGGTCAGATGCTGGTAGAATTCCTTGTAGTTCTCTGCCGTCAGTTCGTTGCGCGGTCGAGCCCACAGTGCTGAGGCCGCATTGGCCTGCTTGCCGGCAACCTTGATGGGATAGGAGACGTAATCGGAATGACGTCGCACGACCGTTTCAAGACGATGCGCATCCAGATACTCCTCGCAATCAGATCTCACGAAGATCTTGATCTGTGTACCGCGATCGACCTTGTCCTTCGTCGAGGCAATCGTGTAGGCACCGTCTCCCGTCGATTCCCAGATGACAGCCTCAGCCTCTTCGTTGGCGGAACGCGTCGTCACTTCAACACGCTCGGCAATCATGAAGACTGAGTAGAATCCCACCCCGAACTGACCGATCAGTTTGAGCTTGTTCTCTTCGTTGGACTCTTCGTTCAGCTGCTGGATGAATTCGCGCGATCCGGAGTGAGCAATCGTACCGATGTTCTCATTCACCTCGTCCCGCGTCATGCCGATTCCGGTATCGCGGATCGTCAGCGTCTTCGCTTCGGCATCCACCGTGATCTCGATCTCCAATTCGGCATCCGGATCGACGATACTCTTGTCGGTGAGCGACTGGAATCGAACCTTGTCGAGGGCGTCAGAGGCATTCGACATCAGCTCGCGCAGGAAGACATCCTTGTCCGTGTACAACGAATGGATAAGGATCTGCAGAATCTGCTGGACCTCTGTTTGGAAGGTCCGCTCTTCGGCCTGCGCTTCGCCGGCACTGGTGCTCTTGGATTCGGTCATGATCTCTTGCGTCGGTGGTGCGATTTCAGTGGGGATCCGGTCGTCAGCATGGCGATGCTAACTTGCTGTCGGCCTGATAGTTGCGAGCCACAAAAGGTAAGGACGGGCTTGCTGCTCGCAAGGAGCGGGCCTTATCATCAAGGCCGTGATCCGCAGAATCGACTATACAGTAGGCCTCAAGATGCCACAGATGGGTGATGTGGCGCTCGGCCTGAAGATGCCCAAGATCGGCGATCAGTCACTTGGAAAGAGGATGGGCGTCGATCCACCACACACGGCCGATGAGCCGATCCGACCGCGTCATCCCGCCAAGGGTGGCCAGATCGATGTGATGGCCTGAGAGAGGGAATCTCAGCCGCGCTAACTCTCTGACATGGCGTAGCCGGTGACATCGGTCCGATTGACGGCCCACACGGCAAACAGACACGCCAGCACCGCCTCCAGCACCAACACCAGCAAGGGCACACTCCCCCATTCCAGCCGTTCACCCCACGTGGGCGGACGTTCCGAGAAACGGGGCAGTCCCGGTTCGCCGAGGGGGGCCTTCGACCGGAATGCCATCAGCTGGGGCAGATGCGGGGAATTGGGGTCTGCCGCATCACGTTCGCGGACGATCTGTGCCACCTCTTCCCGGTAAGCCCGGGCCTGTCGGTAGAAGCTCTGACGTTTGACGATACCGGCACCCATCAACGCCTCCGTCGCATACTGATAGGCGTATCCCGGGGACAGCAGATTCACCGCGCGGGAGACGCGGTAGCGTGCCAATTGCCGCAGCAGGCCGTCATCATTGAGCCGCTCGACTTCCTTCGACAGCGTCACCAGCTGACGTGACAGGCGCTGCTCCTGCGCATATCCATCGGCCACGGCCAGACTCGAATCCCGCACATTCATGCCCTGCCGCATCAGGGCGTTGACGGTCTCGCGGCGCAGCTCCCATGCCGCATCCGTCCAGAAGCGACCCGGGTCATCTCCCCCCTCAGGTTCGATGCCAGCTTGCATGGCGATCAGATACGACGTCTGCGGCACGACAACGACGAAGACCGCCCAGGCCAGGGTCAGCAAGACGAGAGAGGCCACCGAATTGCGCACGAGGGCCGAGACACCGAGGGCCAGGAAGAGGAACAGAGAGACATAGAGCATCGTTCCCAGGACAAAGAGGCCGATCCCGGTGAACAGCACCAAGTTGAACTGAATCGCGCCGTGGAGAGATAGAACGAGCAGACTCACCACGGCGCCGACGAGCGTGGCGACCATGACCACGAGCAGACCCGCCAGATACTTGGCCGTCAGCAATCGCGCCCGGGATAAGGGGTTGGCCAGAATCTGCCGCAACGTACCACGCTCCACCTCGCCGGAGATCCCATCATAGGCGAGCACGATACACAGGAAAGACAGCACGATACGCACGACCAGGAGCCAATCGATGTCGTCGAATCGGGTCATCCAGAAATTCACGTCGCGTGCCACGAAGAACCACGACGGATGGGCCCAGTTGAGGAGGAAATCGAGGCGTCCCCACATCCACTTGAAGCCACCCTCAGCGATAAACTCTGTGCCTGTCGCCTGCCCCTCGGCCCGCAACCAGGTGTTGGAGGCCTCGTAGAGTGACTCCACGTCGAGTCGATCCTCGACCTGGGCTCGGCCCCTTTGCTGCTGGTCGTCAACCTGCTCCATGCGCCAGGCCGATGTCAGACCATTGATGGAGAAGAAGGCGACGACTATCAGCAGTCCCAACTGGACTCGCAGGGAGGAGAAGTATTCACGCAGCTGCTGCATCAGGATGATCTGCATGACTAGTGTCCTGTCGCAGAGATAAGTTGACAGAGTTCGGCGGTCGAGGCGCCCGGTTCGCAAGGCGCGCGAGCGATTCGTATCAGTGAGATACAGAGAGTGAGCGCAACGCCGCGAACCGGGATGGATCGGCCGGCGAACGTCGACAGATTTCTGCGACAGGACACTTAGTTGAGCGGATAGCGGGAGAAGCGTCGCACCGCGATCACCATGGCCAGCGCCAGACTCAACAACATCACACTCAACCCCGGCATCATCTCCTGCAACGATGCGGACAGACTCCGCCGGCTGCCCTCACCGGGCATGGGCATGCCCGTCAGGTCGAGATGGCGTCGGGGATCGGTTTGGGCTCGCTCGTTCTGCGCCGCCACCCAAGCCCTGATCTGCTCCGCCTGAGCCGAGTTCTCACTCTCCGACTGCTCCTGGAGTCCGAGGGCGTCCACCAGTGATTCCTGGTCGGGTGGATCATCGGTGTACCATCGGCGCCAGTCGGTGGCCTGCAACCGTGCCCGCATCCACTGCATCAGCGTGCGCCGATACTGAATCCCATACCGGGCCACCTGAAAGCGGTCGTCGAGCGTCGAGCGAGCGACCCATTTGCACAGCGTGCGATAGTTTGTCAGTGGCGACAGAATCGACCAGCGATCGACGGCGAATTCCTGCTCTGCCAGGGGACGCTGATTGGGCCAGCGGATGGTGTAGTCCTCATCGGCCCGTTTCAGCAGGCGTTCGAAGTCGAAGGCCGCCTTCTTCGCGAGCCAGACGTGACCCGCCTCGGTGGCGTAACGCCACGGACCATCGGCCACCCGGCCGAGCTCGATCTCCGGTGGCGGCGGATGTCTCTCTTCCCATGCCGCAATGTCTGCTTCCATGCGCTGTTCCGCCTCGCGGTCCTTGTCCAGATACTGCTGGAATGGCGGGTAGGTGAGACCGTAGCGCATCAAGGCGGGCAGCGCATTGGCGTAACCCACGCCACACACGAGCCAGCCGAAGAGACAGATGATCAGCGACGTGGCCGGTGAGCGTGTAAGCGTGGAGATCATCACACTCACCGCGTAGACCAGCAGCAGGATCAGACAGGAAAGAGCGAACATGATCACCAGACGCACCCAATCGTCCCCGCTGAAGGAGACGTCCGGGTTGGCCAGCAAGATGAGCAGACTCAAGGCGAAGGCCAACGCCAGGGGCAGCCACAGGGCCAGTGCGCCACCGACCAACTTGGCCACCAACAGATAGGCTCTGGGTACCGGGTGTGACAACAGCAACTTCAGCGTACCGTGCTCGCGTTCACCACAGACCGCATCGAAGCCCAGCACAACGGCGAGAAAGGACAACACCAGCGCTACAACCGTGGTCAGATCTGTGCGCACGAGGATGAGCATGAGATCGTCGTACGAGCCGGAGCCGATCAACTGCGTACTCATCCAGTAGGGCAGGATCCGCACCTGGAATCGTTGCGCAGCCCCCTCCAGCACGCCACGCGCCAGGACCGTCAGCGGCTGCGGCGCCACGATCACATGAGGTCCCACATCGTCCATCAACCGGGCCTCGTCCAGATCGGATCGCATCTGGGACACGGCCCCCTCGTAGGCACGCATGCTGACCGAGAAATCGAGGGATCCCATGAACGTCGTCAGCGCACACAACACCACCGTGAACACGAGGGCCACGATCAGGCGCAGCGTGCGCAGATGACTGAGTAGTTCTTTTCGGATGAGGGTAAGAAGCATGCGCCAAGGCTAATCGGCCCAGGTGTGCCCGGTCAAACCATCGGATGACCGGAGAGAAGCTGGTCTCTGGCGCCGTCTCTCAGATCGTTGTGGAGAGAAATCCCCCGTCGACCCGCAGGTCGCTGCCCGTCACAAACGAGCTCGCCGCCGAGGCCAGAAAGAGCGCCGCCCCGACCAGTTCCTCGGGCTCACCGAAGCGCCCCATCGGTGTGTGCGACAGGATCTGCTGTCCACGCTCGGTGGGCGAGCCATCCTCTTCGAATAACAGGCGCCGATTCTGTTCGCCGGGAAAGAAACCGGGCGTGATCGAATTCACCCGCACACCCGGTGCCCACTCGCGCGCCAGAAACTGGGTCAGACTCAGGACCCCGGCCTTGGCCGCTGAATACGCCACCACCCGGGACAGCGGAATATGACCGGTGATCGAGGCGATGTTGATGATCGAGCCGGTCTCTGCCGCGACCATGGGCGGACCGAATACCTGGCATGGCAGCATCACACCCGCCACGAGATTCAGATCGAAGCTGTCCTGCCAGGCGTCGCCGTCGATATCCTCGAATCGCAGATCTTCGCTGACCGTCACCCGTGGATCGTTGCCACCGGCGGCATTGACCAGCACCGATGCGGCACCGATCGCCTCGGAGATCTGCTGACGTGCATCGGTCAGACTGGCTCGATCCGTCGCATCACAGGGCACGAAGAGTGACTGACCGTCGCCGATCGCTTCGATCACATCCCGACCGCGTTCGCTGCTCCGGCCCAGCACGGCGACATGCGCACCCGCCGCAGCCAGCCCGCGTGCCATGGCACTGCCCAGTACGCCGGTGCCACCCACGACGACAGCCACTTGACCATCAAGGCGGAAATCAGCACTCATGGCACGCTCTGGATCCCATACTGCACCGCCATCGCCTTGGACAGCAGGCCAATAAGGCCTCCGAAGACATTCCCCCAGACGATGAGCCAACCCAGGTGTTTGCGCATGACCTTTTCCATCATGCGTTTCACGATCTCCGGCGTCAGCTCTTCCAGCTTGGTCTCCAACAGTCGATCGACCTGGGACCGCAATTTCACGACGTCGAAGAGGTCTTCGCGCATCTTCGCTTCGGCCATGGGGCCGATGCGTTCGATCAGTCCACCAAGAAATTGCTGAATCAGTGGCATGAGCATCTCGGTGCCCGCCATGCGGACCACCATGCCGTAGGGCCCTTCCTTCAGTTTCTCGATCTCCCACTCGATCGCCCGCCCCGCCTCATCGGATGCCAGCAGATCACCCAGCTTCCGGGTCAGGACGCCCGGTCCACCTCCCAGCTCGGTCCCATGTTCGTTGAAGAAGCGCTGCAGGTATTCCTCGTCGAAAAAGTGGGCCATGATCAGATTCTTGATCGTCGCGCGGATCTCCCGGAATCGCGCCGGGATGACACCCGATCCGTAGAGTCCGGGCACCCGATCGAAAAGCATCTTCACTGCGAGCCAGTTGGTGATGCCGCCGGCAAAGCCGAAGACACCGACTGCCATGATCCAGGGGCCCCAGGCGATCAGCCACGCCGGTGGCGTACCCGCCAACTCCAACACCATGGTGACGCCCGCCAACAGCACGAGGAGGGACAGCATGTTGCTGACCGAGCCCTTGTGCCAGAAGGGCCCGGCCGCAGCGTCGGACGCCTCGATTGCCATCGCTTGCGTTTGGGTGCCCGAAATCCGGCTGCCCGGGTCCTGCACACCCTGGCCCTGCGCGCCTGGCACCTGGGCGTCTGGTGTCTGGTCGTCTGGTCTTTGGGCACCCGATGGAGTCTGGCTCATTCGGCTGCCTCCAGACCGCGATCCGTGCTCACATCCACCGACTCCCGATGCCGCTCGATAGCCAGACCGATCAGCCGATCGATGAGCTCGGCGTAGGGCACACCACTGGCATCCCACAACTTGGGATACATGCTGATCGGTGTGAAACCAGGCAGCGTATTGATCTCATTGATGTAGATGCGGGATTCATCATCACGACCGACAAAGAAATCGACCCGCGACAGGCCCGCCGCATCGACGGCGAGAAAGGCATCACGCGCCATCTGCTGCAGCCGCTGGGTCGTCTCCTGGGCCAGTGGCGCCGGGATCAGCAGCTGAGAATTGTCGTCGATGTATTTGGAACGGTAGTCATAGAATTCATTCCCCGGCACGACTTCGCCCAGGGTGGCCACATCTGGATCGTCATTGCCGAGCACGGCCGCCTCGATCTCACGGCAATCGGTGGCATTCGCCTCGATGATGAGCTTGCGGTCGTAGTTGGCCGCCTCATCCATCCCCTGGATCAGTTCGGCCCGATCGTGCGCCTTCGAGATTCCCACACTGGAGCCCAGGTTGGCTGGTTTGATGAAGACGGGATAGTCGAAGTGTGTCTCGATATCGGCGACCACGTCGCCCTGCGCCGTCTGCCAACGACTGCGCAGCACGCAGCGGTAGTCGACCTGGGGCAGACCAGCGTCACGGAAGACACGTTTCATCATGTCCTTGTCCATGCCCACGGCTGAGCCGAGGACACCAGACCCTACACAGGCCACACCGGCCAGCGCCAGCAGTCCCTGCACGGTGCCGTCTTCACCAAAGGGACCGTGCAGAATTGGCAGGACGACATCCAGCCCTCCCGAACCAATGGCGCTGCCGTCGCCGGCCACCAATTCACCGGAACCGGTATAGTCGAGTCGGACCAGCATGTGGTCGTCGCCGGCCACCTGTGCCGATCCGAGCAGTTTCTGGGCATCACTGGCGGACAACCACCGGCCATCACGATCGATACCGATCATCGTGACGTCGTATTTGTCGCGATCGATCGCCGCCAATACCGATCGCGCCGAGGTCACCGAGACCTCGTGTTCCGCCGAGCGTCCGCCGAACAGGACACCAACACGGATCTTTTCGGGCATGAATTCAGCCTGCCATCATATGTCAGAAGTGGAAATACGCAGGGAAGGAGAGCGACCTAATATAGGGAAGAGACCCGAAAAGTCGGCCCCTTCCAACGGGCGGACCAACGGGCGGATCACTCAGCCTGATCACGCACGGGCAGCAGCCCCCGACGACGGCCCTGCGCTTCATAGGGCGCCAGGATCGTGTCGTACTCCTCCTGAGTCAGGAAGCCGGTCACTTCCCAGGACAACAGGCTGCGGTGCCGGCCGGCCGGGATGTGCCAGCGGCGACCGGCTCCCCGCCGCTCCCAGAGACCCTCATCATCCGGTTTGATGGCGGTCAGGGCACGACGCTTGCCTCCGGCGCCGGGAGCAAAAAGTGTGATCAGGTGCGGTGAGGAGGCATCGTCATCGTGCCCCAGGCTGCCTGCTGTGTAACCGTCGACCTTCGTACGGACATACCGGTCCGTCCGGGTCCCGCGAGGAGAGTGAACAGGTACGGTACCGGTCAGATTGACCCAGGCTCGCCGAGGGGCGACACACTCGATCTCCATGTTGCACAGGGCGGTGACGAACTCGGCACTGGGTGGCAACGCCACGCCCTGAACCAGCTTATCCAGAACGTCCCGGTTCGTGCGGGCGCGCACGAGCGCTTCGTCACCATCACTCACCCACCGTTCGGCCAGGGCAAGGGCCAGGCCGCTGCAGCGTTCGCTCTCGCTGAGCACGAGGCAATCGCCTCCCGCCCCCTGCTGGGCCTCAAAGGACCGTTCGTAGAGATCGCCCTCAGACAGTCGGCGGAAAGACACGGTTTCGGCACGGGCGAGCGCTTCCCAGTCAGAATGAAACAGCACAAGTTTCTCGACGGCCTCCGCCAGTGCCTTCTCCTCCAGAACGGCGCCGACCAGTGCTGCACCTCGAACTTCGTGATCCTTGGCAAAGCAGTAGGGCTCGTTCCACATCCCGGAATCGTGGAGAAAACCGGCCACGAATAGATGCGCCAGTTCACGACGGAAAGCATCGTCCTCACAACACTCGGCCTGTGAACGGATGCGAAGCTCCGTCGCCAGGGCTCCCACACGAACCGAATGGCGCACATCGGGTCGCTCGAGATCGTAGTCGACGATGAAGTCCATCACGAGGGCATTGCCGCCCAGAAATTCATCGACCGCCACACTCACCACATTGTGCAATCGCCGGATCTCACGCTCGAATTCGCGGAAGCTGCCGGCCACTTCCACGGCGCTCAACTGGGTGCGCGTGTAGCGGTTGCCGAGCATCTGGTGAAGATTGCGCACGGTTTTCGCCGCCGTCTTGGCCTGCCCCCCCACGGCGTCGGCTGCTTCGCGGGCGCGGGTGCGCCGGTCGCCCCCTTCCTCAGAGGAACTGAGACCCAATTCGGCGGCCAGTTCGGTGGTCACATCGGCCGGATCGCTGTCCGCACGATGGTGGATCTCGACTTCCATGAAGGTCGGACGATTCTTGCTCGACGGATTGCGACTCTCGAACCAGGTGATGTGCCGCGTGGTGACGGGTGTCTGCGCTCTCACGTAGATCCCCCCGCCGGGTCCGATGACATCTTCAGCAAGACAGACTTCGCACGGCAGATCCCGCTTGCGAATCTCAACAAGCAGGCGACGCAGACGTTCGGTATTCAGCGACAACGTTCTCATGGTCAGGCAAATTCTGCGGTATGGGTGTCGATCTCGTACTTAGCGATCCGGTAGCGTAGTCGGTCTCGTGAAATCCGCAGGAGTCGCGCAGCACCCAGGACATTGCCACCCGTGTGCCGAAGGGCGGCTTCGATGATACGGCGCTCGAGCAACTCGAGGGAGATCCCCTCCGCCGGCAGATGGACGCAGACTTCTCCGTTGCTCTCGACACGCACGTTGGTCACCGGCGCATTGGGCGCACGGCGATCGATGGCCAGATCGTCAGGACGAATGACTTTGCCCTCTGCCATGACGACGGCGTGCTCTATCACATTGCGCAGGTGGCGGACATTCCCGGGCCAGTCACTGGTCGCCAGCAATCGCAACGCATTGTCCGAGAGCCTCAAGTCGGGCAGTCCTTCCCGCTCCTTGAATTCGTCCAGAAAGTGCTGCGCCAGCAGCAGGATATCCTCTTCGCGTCCGCGCAGCGGCGGCAGGTCGATGGGTACGACATTGAGACGATAATAGAGATCTGAGCGAAAACGCCCTTCCGCCACGGCACGCTCCAGCGGCTCGTTCGTCGCCGCTAGGAAACGTACGGCGACGGACAACTCCTGCGTGCCGCCGACACGTCGGAAGGTCTGCGTCTCGAGCACATTGAGCAACTTGGCCTGAAGCTCCACCGGCATCAAACCCAGTTCATCGAGGAACAGCGTACCCCCATCGGCAGCAGCCAGCAGCCCCTCGGAGCGTTGCCGTGCGTCGGTGAAAGCACCCCGCTCGTGTCCGAACAGGATCGATTCCATCAGCGTGGGGGGTATGCTTGAGCAGTCCAGCGTGACAAATGGGCTGTCCGGCGCCGGGCCCATCCGGTGAATGGCATGGGCCACGACTTCTTTCCCGGTACCACTTTCGCCGCGGATGAGAACCGTCGCACTGGAGGCGGCAACACGGCGCAGACGAACCAGGACGCGCAACATGGCAGCACTGGTCCCGATGAGTCCTTCGGGTTGTAATGGGGGTTCGGCAGGGGCGCCCGTCCAGTTGGGCTTTTCGAGCATGGTGATCGCATTGGTCATGGAGAATCCCTCCTTCATGGCCCATACGATACGCCACCGCCCGCTCGAGGGTCGTGAGGCGAGTCACCCGTCGAATTGTGAGCTATATCACACCTGAATCACCTCGACGACTGCCCCTTCGATGGTTCGGATTCCTCGAGACGCTGGCGCATGATCTGCCGATTCTCCTCGAGGTAGTCCAGATTGTGCGAGGCTTCGATCCGGCGAACAGCCAGCTCTGGCACCAGAGACGCGCGTAGGATGATGATCAATTCTTTCTGCGAATTCTCCCTGATCGTCGTGCCCGCCAGGTATCGGATGCCGAGAAACCACCAGGGCAAATCCTTCAGAATCGGGATCCCAGCTCGGTCGATGATCTCACTCGTCGTGTACAGTCCTGCAATGACCGCACGCTCGCCGTCGAGAAGCATCAGCGATGTCGAAGCCTGCGTCTTGTTGACGATCGTCGACACGGCCCCCGGTGATACAGAACTGCGCTCTGCCGTCACCGACAGGTGGATGAAGGAGAGACTGTCTTCGAGGACGACCGTTGGCGAAACATGCAGAATGAGCCCGGTGCTGATGAAGTTGTCAGTGACGTTGCCCGCGAAGTCGATCTGCTTGACGGAGAAGTCCTGCCCGACCTGCACACGGCCTTCGTCACCGTCCAGCACCTGAATGCTGGGACTAGCCAGCACGTTGCCCACCGAACGCGATTCCAGCAACCGGATCAGCGCCGTCAGTCCCTCACGAAGTTGCTCTTCCCCTTCGCCCCCTTCCCCGCCCGCGGAGGCCCCCTGCTGTTGTTGCTGTTGCTGCTGGATGGTGACGCTCACCTGACCGGGGATTGCGTGCTCGACGCCCTGGATCCACGTACCGCGCTTGATCGCCGCGCCCCAGTTGACGCCATGGTCGCGCAGCTTGCGGCGATCTGCCTCGAAGAACAGGGCACTGATCTCCACTTCCCGGCGCGACGATGTATAGTGGGGCCGCTCCTTCTCCCGGTCCTTGACCGTTCCCCGTCCGTCTGCCCCCAGCACGCGGATGTAGGTGTGGAATTCCTGCGATTGCAGACCGTGCAGTTTGACCAGGATGTCCAGCGCATCCCGCCACGGCATGTCGGTGATCTCCACGCCAATGGGGAAGGTTCGTTCGCGGTCGTCGACGATCACCTTCTGAGCCAGGCGGGCGCTGATTTCGCTCAGGGCCTGCATGGCCTGGTAGAATGGCATGCCCCTCGATAACGACACGGTACCGGCCAGCGACACGTATTGACGCCGCGGTGCCGAAGGCGTCCGTGCCAGGCTCGCAATGGCCAGCAGCAGGATCATGGAAGTGAGGAGCCATCGTGGCATGAGATCTTCCTCTTCAGTCAGCGGCGCTGTGGCAGACGCAGGACGACTTTCTCGATGAAGCCGCCCTTGTTGAGCGTGAACTCCGCGTAGCGTCCCTGCTTGTCGATGTCCGTCAGGAGCCCGAGATACACGGCATCTCCCTCGCGCATCACCTGAAGCTTCTGTTGGTGATCCAGGAGGAAGGCCCGATCATCACTCAGCCCCTGCAACTGGGCATGATCGACATCCAGCAGATTTCTCAAATTCGGCGGGATGTAGTCGCGCACGAGGGGCCGGAAGGGATTGTGTTCCAGGGGCTCCGGCTGCCCCTCGTCGATGAGGGTTGTATCCTCACTCCACTGCGATCCGGTGCCGTACCCCGTGATGGCCATGCGGAACTTGACCAGACTCCGCGGTGCGCTGTCGCGGCCCTCGGAGCGCGTCGTTTCCTGCCAGTGCAGAGACTCGATCGTATACAGCCGTTTGTAGTGTTCGAGCTTCCACAGGAAGGCAAACAGATGATGGAATGACGCTTCACCCTCGATCATGTAACTCGTGCTCTGGTAGCGATCGAATTCGTGACGCCGGCCGGTGACCAGGTTCAGGCGCATGTGGCGCCCATTCACGGTGGCCAGCTCATTCAGATACTCGAAGGTGATCTTCGAATTCTCGCGGGCGAGCACAACCTTCGATCGGCCACGCAGTGTATCCAGCGCCCGGGTCAGCGAGTCGGCGAATACGTCGTGTCGATCCACCAGCCCTCGAAGTTCATCGTAGTCGGCGATACGGCCGCGCCGAGTCTCCTCCAGCGCCTGGTAGTCGACATACAGATGGGCATGAACCCAGCTGTAGGAACCGGCGATCAGGATGAGGAGCAGCACGCCGAGCAACACACTGTGGATTGTTCGACGACTCATGGTGTCGCTTCCCTGTCTGCCGCCGTGGCAGCAACCGAGGCGCCGTCGACCACGGGCACGGGCACGGGCACGGGCACGGGCACGGGACCGGAGATATCGTATTCATACAGCGTCTTGCCCAGGATCGTCGTCAGGGCCACGCTGTGAATCTGCGTGCCAACCTGGCGTTCAGCGAAGCGATGGATCCGGTTGCCGTAGAGAGAGACGCCCTGGGTGGCGAAGACCCCGTCAGACAGCGTCAGATCCGTCAGCCACATCGAGTTGGATTCCTTCGCCGCCATCGTCAGATCCCGCACCAGATCGGATGCCGGCAGGTCCCAGCAGCGCAGGCTGTCCACCAGAGCGCTCTGTTCCTGCACCGCTTCGATGCGTCGAGCCAACTCGTCCACGACCATCGCCGCCGGTGTCACCGCCACGATCTGGGCCTCCACCAATTCCAGATCGGCCCGGGTCGCTGTCACGCGCGAGTGAATGATGGCAGCCGCCGTGACAGCGACGACGAGACTCGTCGCACACAGAGACACCAACATCCAACCGTGCCATGCCAGAGCCGTCGACATCCACCCGCGCCGCAGGTCGTGGGGCAGAAAGTTGGTCTGTGCCAGATCGGTTGGCCTTGCCTCGAGGACTTTCCAGGCCAGGCTGATGGGGAGTGCATACGCGCCGGCCTGCTGCAGCAGATCTTCGTCCCCTGTCATGGTCCCGGTATAGGGCAGTCCCCGCACCTGGCATCCCGGGAATCGCTCTTCGAAAAAGGAGCGGTATTCCTCCGTGTCGGCGCCGCCGGTGACGTAGATGCCATCCAGTGCATCCACGCCGGCCACATCGAGTTCGGCCAGGATGCGGCCGTAACACTGCGACAGATTGCCTACCGCGCTGACGCCCTCGTGGATGACAGGAGACAGATCGTGGAATCCACCGTCGCGGAAGAACAGCAAGCGGCTGAATTCGTTTCCCACGTAGACGAGGACGCTCATTCCTGCCGTGGAGGTCACCAGGCGCGTGAACAGATTCATCAGTGCCACTTCGTTCACGTCGACCAGGGCCAGCCGCAGAGGATCAGCCAGCGCCTCATTTGCCCGGCGTACACGATCCAGCAGACCCATCTCGCCATTGTGAGAGAAAGCGAGCACGCTGTCTCCCTGACGGGGGACATAGTCGAAAGCCTCCTCGCCAACAGCCGGATCGATCCGGGTGAGCTCCTCCCGGATCCGGCGCCGCAACTTGCGTGGCGGCAGGGGTTCAGGCAGGCCGATGTTGGTGAAACTCACGTCCTCCTGTTCCAGGGCGATCCCCAGTTGCAGTCCCTTGTCCGCATGGCGGAACAGCGCGTTGTGCAGTGTCCTCTCTTCCCTGGACACGGGGTTTGCCTCCATCTCGGCATCATCCTCGTGCGAAACCACGAGTTGGGCACCGGAACCATGCGTGGCTGATGCTCCCTCATCACCCCCCGACGCAGATCCCTCGGCCAGCCCCATCACCTCGCGGTAGTGTTCATCCTGCGTCGTGGCTTGCGACTCCTCCTCAGGTCCGGAGAGACGCACGCGTTCCAGCGCCACAATCTCGACGACCCCGCGTTGCTTGCGCAGGCGCGCCAGACACAGGTCTCCTCCATCCAGGATCAAGCCGATCGCTTCCATGATCCCCTCCCTCAGGCGACGCCCAGCAACTGGTTCATGCGGGGCTTGTTGTTGGCCCAGATCCGAGCCTCTGGTTCCGAAATCCTGCCGTCGGTCACCAGCCCGAGCAGGTTCTGCTCCATGGTCTGCATCCCAAGCTGTGAACCTTCGGTCAGCATCTGATAGATCTCGACGGTGTTGTTGTTGCGGATGGCGGCACGGATCGAGGTCGTCGCCAACAGCACCTCCGTGGCCAGCACGCGCTGGCCGTCGAGGGTAGGGATCAGCTTCTGTGACACGACGCACTGCAGGGTGTCAGCCAGTCGCTGACGGACACGATCCTGTTCGTGCGCCGGACATTCGCCGATGATGCGGTCGATGCTCTCCACGGCGGATGCCGTGTGCAGCGTCGACAGGACCTTGTGCCCCGTATCCGTCAGTTCCAGCGCGGTGATGATGGTTTCGGGGTCACGCATTTCACCGATGACGATGGCATCCGGATCCTGCCGCAATGCCTGGATCGCCCCCTCTCTGAAGGAGTGCACATCACGGCCCACCTCGCGGTGGCGGATGATGCAGCGCTGTGGTCGATGGATCGTTTCCACGGGCGACGCGATGATGACGATGTGGGCCTCTGCCGTCTTGTTGTTGGCGTCCACGATGCTGTCCAGGGTGCTGCTCTTGCCGGATCCGGTCAGGCCCGTGACCAGCACCAGACCTTGCCGATCGGAGACCAGGCTCATCGTGCGCACCACATTGGGGTGCAGCCCCAGTTCCTTGAAGGGGCGAATCGAATCGGCGATGTAGCGGCAGTTCAGCGCCAGATGATCCAGATCGAAGTAGAGGTCGGCGCGGTAGCGATGCCGCTGCGAGTCCGCCTCGATCTGGTAGGAGAAGTCGAGGTTCCGGTGCTCGAAGAGATAGTCCAGCTGCGATGGAGACAGGAGACTCAGGCAGAGGGCATCCGTCTCCAGCAGTTCCAGGCGTCCCAATTCCGGATCGGGGCATTTCCTGCCGTGGATCCGATACCACACCTGCCCACCGCAGCCCTCAGCACCCAGATCGAGGTCCGACGCATCGTTGTGTGCCATACGAACCATCGCCGCCTCGACGACCTGCACGAGCCGCTGCCGGTCCTGTGGCGAACGACGCTCGAGCCGCTCAGCGATGGCCCGTTGACGGTCGATTCCCGTCAGCCCTTTCACTTGTGCGTCGAGGAGTCCGGCCAGAATCGGCCGGGATGATTCCATGCCCTTGCCGATCTCCGTCATCGATAGTTCCAGTCGAGGATGTCCAGGGGTCGATAGATACCGGGCATCCCGGAGGCCGCTCGCGACAGCGCCGCGCGACTGTAGAGCACACGGCCACGGCCATTGCCCAGGACATTACCCGATGAGGGCGCACTCGACAGGACGACGATGGCACCGATGACCCGCGCGTGCAGATGCACGATGTCATCGGCGATCAGTAGACCTCGGAAATCACCATGGTTGATGTTCTTCACCACCGCCGTCCGCGAGTCGTTGTGCACGACGAGGATCCCGGCACTGCCTGTCCCGAAATCCACACCGACCCACACCTCACCGAGACCGAGCTCCACATAGGTCACGCCGCGCAGCGGATACGTCAGGTCTGAGGGTCCCGTAGGCGGTGAGGTGTCCGGGCCGACATACTGGCTGCCACTGGCGCCACTCTTGGCGACCCGTTCGAGCCGGCCCTCGGGATACCCCTTTTCCGGGCCACCCATGACACCGTCCGGGGTCATGGGAAAACCCAGCGGCCAGACAGCACCCGTCTCGGTGAGGGCCGCCAGATCGCTGTCACCGACACGGTGCGGATCGTGGTCGACACTGTCCGCCGTACCGGCCAGCCAGGTATTGGGCCGCAGATCCAGCGTCGCCGTCGTCGAAATGGCCAGCGCGCCAGCCCCCGGGATCACCTGCCCATTCAGCTGGTGATCGCGGCCATCCAGCAGCAAGCCACCATTTCCGGCCACGACGGTGTTGGCCGTCAGCGCACCCCGCGCCGCACCCGGCATTCGATTCTCGATCAGCAGACGTACGAAGACGGTGTCCGCATGCTCCTCGAAGGCGCCATAGGACAGAACACGGACACCGAGAGGTCCCAATGTCGTGTCGTCCACGGCGCCGGACACCAGGTGTCCACCACCGGGTACGTCGTTCGCCTTCCACCCACGCCAGGAGCCATTGTATGCCAGCTTGGTCAGAATCATCTCTGCGCCACTCTCGGCCAGATTGAGGGCAAAGGTCTCGCCATAGTGCTCGATGACCTGCGCCTCCGTGGCCAGCACGGACCGCTGGATGTCGTAAGCGGCAATGTGGAAAACCGCCGAGAATCCGAGCACGAGAAGGAGCGACGCGCGTCCCATGTCACTGGAGATTCTTCGGGGAGACGCCGCCTGTCACCCAGACCGCGGGCGGATCGTCGCCGTAGGGGGTTGGACTCTCCAGGACGTACTCGTAACACACGCGCCGCACTTTGGAGGAATCGATCGTGACCTCACCGGTGCTGTCGAGATATGTGAACCGCAGATCCACGAGCCCGAAGGCATAGGCTTGGGCGTCCACACCATCGACCGTCCGCCACAGGATGACATCACGCGGATGGGCGGTCATGGCCGCCTCGGCCGTGTTCCCCACTGTATAACGCACCGTGTGCTGCGCCCCGTCCCGCAGGACATCACCACGGAATTCGAGTAGCGTCGAATATGCCCGCGTGATACCTGACCCGGGATCGGCACCGTGGCCAGCCATGCGCAGGTCACGCAACAACATGCCCTGCAGATCGGCATGATTCGCCTGCAGGGCATACTGCAGAGTGTTGCGATGCCGCATGGTGAGCAGGTCGTCATTGACATGCATCACATTCAGGATCAGCATGACGGCCACCGTGGCGGCGAAGAAGAGATCGAGCATGGCACTCATGGAATCATCCTACCGCAGCGCACAGAGATAGTGGACGCGCAGGGTGTCGCGATAGAATGGGCTCGACACGGCCACGGTCAGCCACTTCAGCAGGGACAACTCGGTACCCGGTGCCAGGGTCGATGAGTCGGCGTAGGTCGCCTGGATGCTGACGTGATAGTTCGCCCGTGGGGTGATGACATCCTCTGCGTATGCATGGAAGTCATCCACATCGTCGTAGTCGTCGATCGTCGGTTCGTGAGCATCAGGGCCAAAATCCACTGGCGGCGTCAGTCCCACCGGTCTCGCCGCCCGGGCCGTCGTATCCGTGAGGACCTCGTCGAAACTGAGCGTCTGTGCCTGCTCGACATACGACTGTGCCAGCGCCAGCGCCGTCGTCCGGAATTCGGCCTCCCACATTCTCGTGCGGCCGTCCAGACGCATGCCATTCAGTTGCAGCGTACCCACGGTGAACATGACCACGGCTGCGATGGCCAGTAGCGACTCACCCAGTTGCATCGCTCAGACCTCCTCTGCCATCGCCATATCAGGCAACAGGCTGGCGACGATCGACTCTTCACGATCCCCCAGTTTCTTTGCCAGGATGGCGACGATGTTGAGGACGAAAACCTTCAGCAGACGCTCCGGACGATCGCGGAAATAGGTCAGCAGCTCGGTTCGTGGCAGGCACAGCACGACCGTGTCCGGCGTCTCTGCCTTCGCCGTGAGTTCATTCGGTCCAGGAAGGAACACCTTCGTCTCATTGAGGATGTCGCCGGCGCCCAGCTGGGTCACCTTCACGCCGCCTCGCCAGGCCGACACGATGCCACTGAGCACCAGGTAGAGATTCAGGTCCCGCTCCCCTGCCACCATGAAACTCTCCTGCAGGGCGACCTCCAGCCTGTGGCCCCGCGCCAGCAGATCGCGCTGATCTTCGCGGCTGAATCCGGCCAGCAGCTTGACCGGGCCGACCTTCATCGGTGCTTCGACAGAAATGTTCGTCATCGCATTAGTCCTCGGCCGTGGCGAAGGCCACCTCGTCGCAGGTCGTGACGCCCCGCCCGATCTGTTCGCGTCCGGCCATACGCAATGTGAGCATGCCCTGATCAACGGCGTGCTGGCGGATCGTCTCTTCATCGATATTCTTCTCCGCTCTCAGGACCATGCGGCGGATCTCGCGGGTCATCAGCAGCATTTCGAAGATGGCCACCCGACCCTTCCACCCGTTGTTGCATGCGTCGCAGCCGACCGGTTCGTAGAACGTGGTGCTTGCAACCTCCTCGTCGGTAAACCCCAGTGCCCGTGGTACCTCGATGTCTTCAGTCGTCTCTCGCTTGCACTGCTCACACAGGGTGCGGATCAGACGCTGGGCCATGATCAGATTGATGGCATTGGCCAGCAGGAAGGGCTCGACGCCCATCTTGTAGAGGCGAGATACGGCACTGGGCGCGTCATTGGTGTGCAGAGTGCTGAAAGTCAGGTGACCTGTATTGGCCAGCTTGATGGCGATGTCCGCCGTCGTCGCATCGCGCACCTCGCCCAGCATGACGATGTCAGGGTCATGCCGCAGGATCGATCGCAGGGCCTGCTCGAAATCCATCTTCGGATTGATCTTCAGCTGCCGCGCATTGGGGATCAGATACTCGACCGGATCCTCGATGGTGAGCACGCACAGTCCCGGCTTGTTCACCGTTCCCAGGGCCGCCTTCAGCGTCGTGCTCTTGCCTGAGCCTGTTGGACCGGTGAGAATCACCAACCCCTGCGGGCTCGACACGCCCTCCAGGAAATCCTCCCTCGCCCGGGGCGGCAACCCGAGATCCCCCAGGCCGTGAATCGACTGTTCGTCGTCCAGAACGCGGATGACGATCGACTCCAGTTTGCGCGTCGTTTCCATACCGACCATGGGCAGAATCGAGACACGGAAGCGGATCACCCGACCATCCACGTGGCGCTGCATGTAACCATCCTGCGCCGCGTCGCGTTCAAAGCGGTCCACATTGCGCGCCCGATCCTTGAAGACCGCTGAAATCGCCTCGGGGCGCGTATTCTCCTGCACGTGCCAGACCTGCAGCTGCCCATCCACGCGGAACTTGAACTCCACCACATTCCCCGCCTGGGGCACGATGTGGATATCGCTGGCCCCCTGTAGGACCGCTTCCACGAGGGTCGCTTCCACCAGCTGCGTGAGTCGACTCTGGTGGATCTCGGCGTCGAGTCCTTCTTCGTCGATCGACCCCGGCAGTGCCAGTTCCGTGTCGACTTCGTGGGACATCTCCTCGAGGATCTCGAGGAATTCATTCGTCGGGGGCAGAATCGTGGCATACAGCCGGTCGATCTCTTCCCGGCGCCCATAACGAACCTCGAATTTCGGGTAGCCGCAGTGGGCAACCAGACCGGTGATCGACTTGTCCATCGGGTCGGCGGCGAGCACAATCAGGATGCTGCGCCCCTGCCGGCACAACTCGAAAGGCAACACGCCCCGCTCCATGAGTTGTTCACGAACCGATGGATCGATTCCGGTGAAGAGGGACCGAAGAAAATCGAGGGACGCCTCGTCCGGTTCGAACCCTTCCAGATCGTGTTCTTCGACGCCATAGATGCGCGCCACCTCGCAATAGACCAGATGGCGATCGACGCCGAAGTCTTCGATCAGGATGTCACCGATACGCCGTCGAACCGAGTCCGGCTCCTTCTTCTGAGCTTCCAGGGCACGACTCAATGTGAAATCGTCGACCAGCCCCTGTTCGACGAGGGCCCGCCCGACAAGACAGGAGATGCGTGGCGTCGCCAGAGCGGCGGGGGACGTCATTGCTGCAACATGGGGTTGGGAGGACGAATCACCGCCGTCTCGGAGGAGATCAGGGTCAGCAGGATCATGACCAGAGCGATCGTCAGAGACAGGGAGAAGTTGATCAGGTCAACCACGTGGCGAAGCCGATAGGTGGTTTCCCGCTCGTAGTAGTTTGCCAGTTGCAGCGCCGCCATCTTCAGATTGCCGGACTCGACACCGGCGCGGAATCGAGACAGGGCGTTGCGCGTGAAGACCTGTGTCTGTTCAAGGGCTTCCACCAGGCCCTGCCCCTGACGCAGCATCGATGGAATGGCAACTTCCTTGATGCGCCTCTCCATCCACGTATTGCGGCAGGCTTCGGCGGCGATGCGCAGGACGGTGATATTCTCGCCCGAACCGGTATACAGGGAATGGAAGACGCGTGCGAAGATCTCGATGCTCGTCTTGTGCATCAGCGGCCCCACAACGGGGAGCCGTGGCAGGAGTCGATCGATCCACTCACGCCCTCGCACCGAACGCACGAAGTGTGTGATCCCTCCCACCAGAGCGGCCAGACCGGCCAACTCGAGCAGGATGTGGTCCTTCAGGAACCCGCTCAAAGCGAGGGTCCCGCGTGTGAGTGGTGGCAGTTCCATCCCGAATTTCACGAACAGCTCGGCCGTCTTCGGGAAGATGTACCCCACGTAGAACAACACGGCCAACAGGAGGAAGAAGGCGACAACGAGAGGCATGATCAGTGCCTGTCGCAGACTCTTGCGGAATTCCTCGTTGCGCTCGAGAAACTTGGCCGTGCTGTCATAGATCGCCGTCATGTCGCCACTGGTTGATGCGACACCAAGCATGTAAGCTGGAAAGCGACCGAGGATGTCCTGGTGTTTGGCGAAGACCTCCTGCCCTTCGCGGCCGTCCTTCAGATCCTGATTGATCTCGCGGATCACCTCTCTCAAGGTGCGGCTGCTCACGTCGGATGCCAGCAGTGGAAGGATCTCGTTGTACGAAAGGCCTTCACGCAGCAGATCGGCCGTAATCCGGATAAAGAGGACGATATCGGAGAAGGGCGGGCGCACGCGCGTATCGATCCACTTGCGCTGCACCTTGAGAACCCGGTAGTCCATCTTCTCCAGGGCCTGAATGATCTCTTCGCGACTGAAGGCCCTCTGCTCGCTCTGCCGTGGACGCTCCTGCCCCACCTGCACCGTGTAGAGGAAGGTTCGCTTGCGTTCGGTGCGCACCCAGCGCAGCTGGTTGTGCTGGCAGAGCTCCTGAATCAGTGCGCTGGCCTCTCGAGAGCGTCGGGCGCTGATCACGCCGCGTACGACCCGGTCATCCAGATTCAGTGCGGTATAGCGGAACTCAGCCATCAGATTCCTTTCACACTGCCGGGGATCCGGATGACCCGCATCCCCGGCAAGTCGGGTGCTTCAACGGTTGGAGACGTTGAAGACGACGTTGTTCGGTTGGACCGTCATGTCCACGGTGACGGGCGTGCCATCGCCATCACCGTCCTCCTTGCCGATCCCTTGAATCACGAAGTCGCTACCGGAGCGGCTTGTGATCGTGTAGTCGCCGTTGGAGGTCGCGTAGGAGCCCGCGACATCCGCTGGCGTCGTGGGGTATCCGAGGAGGGTGAGGGTTGTGTTGCCGAAGCTGCTGCCGCCACCACCGAGCATGTTGGGCTTGCGATACCAGCCCTGGGCATCAGACCCCATCTTGGTCAGATCTGCCACGACGGCATCCTGATTGGCCGCCGCCGCGCTGGAACTGAAGGTCTGAATACCGACCACGACGGAGATCCCAACGATGATGACACTCAAAACGATCAGAAGAAGCTGTTGCTGTCCCACGATGAACTCCTGGTGATGGGAGTGGAGGAGGAAGACATGAATACCGCCCCGGCGGACGGCAGTTGTTCACGATGGCGATTGCCCCCGATACCAGCCGAGTTGGCGGATCCGGCGCAGATCTTCCTGTAGCCGCGCGACAACCGGCTTCAGATTCGCCTCCGTGAGTTGGAGGGCCCGCATGCAATAGGCCAGTAGTTTTGGATTCCGATGGCGGATATCCGAGAAGCCCGTCTGCGTCTTGTATACCAGCAGATCTGCCAGACACAGCACGGTGCTCAGAGCCACGTCGCGCTCCTGCGCCTGCGAGGGCGCGTGATGGAGGCCGATGGCGCGGCTGAATTCCTTCGGGAACTTCCAGGTCTGCGTCAGGGCCTGCCCCACATCCGCGTGGCTGAAGCCCAGAACCATCTCCTCCACATCCTTCAGATCGAGATTCTCTTCCGACGCATCCCGCAGGATGACGAGGAAGTCGAATTGCAGGAACTGATCGATGACGAGGATGCCGATGTCGTGCAGGAGACCGGCGGCATAGGCCGTCTCGGGCCGCGGGCCACGTCCGACCTGGCGGCACAACTCCCGCGCACACAGGGCGACGGCGACACTGTGTTGCCAGAGTGCGAAGCGCGAGTAACCGAAACCCTCGTCGTCCTCGGCGAAGATCTCGCAGACTTTCTGCGTGAGAGCGACTTCCTTCACCGCGTCGAAGCCGATGCACACGACGGCATCGTGGATCGAGCCGATCCGGCGGGACAGACCGAAGTGGGCGGAGTTGGCCAGTCGCAGCAGCCGCGCTGACAACGGGGGATCCGTGGAAATGATGTTCGTCAGATCGTCGGCGCTCGAGAGCGGATCATCGACGATCTGGAGAATCTGCAGGACCGTCTGGCGAATCGACGACAGCTCGGAGGTGTCCGCCAGATCCACGAGCGCACGCAGATCCTCGTAGCCTGCCGGGATCGTGGGAGATGTGAAGTTGATGTCGGGCCCATCGGCAGGTACAGCCGGCAGGCCGGGAGATATCAATCGAGAGGGGGTGGGCATGGGGGATTGGGCTCCGGCAGGTAAGCGGGTCCCCTTCCAAGAGGCGGGTCCCGCATTCGATGTCGCTTGCCGGGTCTGCTACGCAAAGACGAGGCCGTGCGACATGCGGCACCTGCCGATCATGCCCGATGTATGACTGCTGCTTGGAGTTACGTGCCTTTCCGAATCAGCCGGCGACGGTGATCATCGCCAGCGATGGTCGGCACAGGGTGGGGAATACAACCCGGTGGGGACTTGCGCCCACCCTACCGATGGCGTGGCCAGAGGCCGACCCGCCATCGCTACCCGGACAGATTCTGGTCCAGCATGGCCACGGCGTGGTCATAGGGAATGTCTTCGAGCAGACCCTGCGATCCACCCATGATCAGCCCGCCCCCGGTGCCGAAGTAACCGATGAGCCGACTCACCTCAGAGCGGATCAGTGCCTCTGGCCCGTGGGGCAGCAGACGCTGCGTATCGATCCCACCATAGAAAGTGATGCGGCCCTTGTAGCGCTCGACGAGATCCTCGATATCCATCCCGTCCGCTTCGACCTGGATCGGATTCAGGATATCTGCACCCATCTCGATGAAGTCATCGATGATCGGCCCCACCGAACCACACGAATGCTGCATGTAGAACACGTCGTGTTCCTTAGCCAGGTCGTACATCTGCTTGAGAGGCTCACGGAAGAATTCACGGAAGTCTTCGGCGCTGATGAACATGCTGCGCTGCGTGCCGAAGTCGTTGCAATTCTCCACCATGTCGATCAGCCCGTCGCCGGCCTCAAGCACCTGCCGCAGGTAGACGACGAAGTAGTCGGTGATCCGGCCGATCATCGCCTTGGCCACATCAGGCTGCTGCTTGAGGAAGCAGAGCGCATTCTCCTGGCCACACAGACCCAGATAGTGATGGTAGATCGCCGAATTGATGCCGCCGCAGACGGCGAACTCTTGATGGTCACGCAGGTGCGCGACCAACTCGGTCGCGTCAAAGTCTTCGGGTCCGGGAAACGGATACGCTTCCACCTCGTCGATGGTTGTCATGCGCGCGAAGGGGTGCGGGTTCTCGGGGGTCGACCCCAGGGGATTTCCCTCTCCCTTGTAGCGTAACCCGACCTTGCTGTGCCAGATATCAACACCCAGCTCGAGATACATCGCCTCGATGCTCGAGGCCCCGATGTGCCGCGCCAGCGCCTCCTCGTAGTCAGTGTGGGTGCCGAACAGACCGGCAGGCGCCCGATCGACCTCTTCGTAGGCAACTGCTCGACTCAGACGTTGTTTCGGTGTCATCGTGACGCTCCCCGTTGATCCCAGATCCCAGATCCCTGATTCGCTTCCTGCACCACCCGGCCCGGTCGGGGCCCTCTTGAAGCCTGTCCGGGGTTTCGCTTTGCGACGCGGACGTAGCCCAGATGGGATACTCGGACAGGTTCCTAGTCCATCATCCAGGGAAAGTGGTTCGGGGGCAACATCTGACCCTCGCCGGAAAGTGGCGCGATCCTAACAGGTGAATCAGCTCGGGGTCTGGTTCACGACGCGAGCGGTGGACATGCCTCGTTGCTGAAAGTTACCATTGGCACCCATCGAACAATGGATCGACCAGGCTGAGAAGGAGCCCACCATGAATCTGTTGATAGGAACCTGTCCGGGTATTCGCTTTGACAGGCGAGGGCGTGTCATTGTCGTCGATGGCAAGGCGCGCGAACGATCTGAATTGGGTAATTCAGAGAGCGAAGCGCAACGCCGACAACGGCGGCAATGACGTGGACGCAGCCCAAATGGGATACTTGGACAGGTTCCTAACACACTCTTCCGACGGCGCCTCGTCGTCACTGCGGTGGCAGAACGAACCACCGGAATGGCATATCGATGACGGGGGAAGCCTGCACGTCGTCCCGCAGGCGAAGACCGACTTCTTCCGCCCCATCGATCACCCGGGCCTCGACAACGCCGCTTTCCTGGCCGCCTCCGTGACGGGGGACTTCACCGCCCGGACCCGGGTCCGGGCCCAGCTGGCCGGCTTCGGTGATGCTGCCGCCCTCACCGTGCGGATCAGCGACCAGCAGTGGGCGAAGATCTGCGTCGAGCGCAGCCCCGTGGGAGAGGTTTCGGTGGTCTCCGTGGTCACCGATCCCTGGTCGGACGACGCCAACAACGAGTTGCTGTCGACCTCGGACGCTCACCTGCGCATCACCCGCAAGGGTGATCTCTTCGGCATGCACTTCAGTCTCGATGGCCAGAGTTGGCGCTTCGCCCGCGCCTTCGGCATGGCAGCTCCAGCCGATGTGCTTGTCGGCATCCACGCCCAGGCCCCCTTTGTCAGCGGGTGCCGGGCCCAATTTGACGGCCTGGAGATCGAGCCTGAGCCCGTGGCAGATTTCCGCTCGGGCGAGTGACTTGCCAGCTGCTGAGGCGTTGAGCATTCATCCGGAGCAGACCAACTGACCGCGACCGTTTTCGTGTGGGCGACGGAGAGAGAGAATCAGGATGGAAAAGGTCCAGTATTCAGAGTTGCTGCCGTGGGAATTCCGCCAGCGGATCCAACAGCGACCCGTGGCCTACCTGCCATTGGGCACCCTCGAATGGCACGGCGAACATCTGCCGCTGGGTAGTGATGCGATTCAGAGCGAATCTCTGATGATCGAGTGCGCCCGGCGTTTCGGGGGCATCGTTCTGCCACCCATTCACCTGGGCCCGGATCGAGCCTGGGATACGGGTGACGGCAAGACATTGCAAGGCATGGACTACGCCGATACCACCGATCCGCACCGTCAGCTGGATGGCAGCTGTTACTGGGTTGCAGACGGGCAGTTCGCCCTCCTCATCGACGCCATCCTCGCCCAGGTGAAACGGGCCGGTTTCGAACTGGTCTTCGCCGATGGCCACGGCCCCAGCCGCAGCGCCTGGTGTGCGGCGATCCCGGAGCGTGAGAAGCGCTTCGGCCTGAAGCTGGCGGGCGTCACCGAAGAAATCGCGGGCGACTGGCAGAGCCAGATGGATCACGCTGCCCGTAACGAGAGCTCCCTCGTCATGCACTACCGGCCCGATCTGGCTGACCTGAGTCAGCTACCGACCGATCGTGAGACCTGGCCACAGGGCGTGAATGGCAAAGACCCCCGAGATGCCAGTGCCGAACACGGCAAGCAGTGTATGGCAGGCTCGGTGGAGATTGTGGGACACTTGCTGGACGAGAGATTGCCTGCCCGGCCGCCCGCCTGACGAACCGTGATCCTTGGCGCCGCCGACCCCAAATAACTGAGAGGGCTCTGATGGACTGGTTCAACCGCATGGCCGAGCACTGGGTCGTTCCCACACGCCTCGACCTCGAGCAGCACGTACGCCGCACGGGCCTGCAACTGGTGCAGACCGGCACCTTCGGCCCCCAATTCTACAGCCTGGCCGATGATGAAAGTGTCGATCGCAACTGGGTCGGCATGCCGCTGATCGGTATCGGCGCCAATCTCGAACACATGGCCGATCTGATTCCACGGCTGCAGGAGGCCGGTGCGCTCGTGGTGGGACAGATGAGCATGTCCTGGCATTACGGCGACCATGAGACCGGCAAGGGCCTGTTCGGCAACTGGTCTGAACTCTGGGATCAGTTCCTGCCCGGCGAGCCGCCTTGCCAAGCCGCCGACCAAGCACAGCAACTGGCCGACGACGGGACACTGCGGCGCTGGCCGATTGAGGGCCGGCCCTACTTCGCCTATTCCGGATGCATGTGCAATCCCCATTGGCTGGACATGCTCGGTGCCATGCTCGAACACGCCATCGCACTGGGTGTCGATGGCATCAATGTGCATCACAACTTCGAGAACTTCTGCGCCTGTTCTTACTGTCGTGCCAAACTGGGCAGCTGGTTGGTGAACGCCTTCGACGCCAGTGACCGCACGGCCCTGTTCGGAACCGACAATCTGGCTGACGGTGATCAATCTGGCGACGCCCCCTCTGGCAGCGATCCTGCCGTCCTGGACCTGCGGATCGCGGATCCGAGCGCCACACCCGAATTGCGACAACGACACCACCACGAAGTGCAGCGCGCCATCCACCATCGCCGCAAGGCAGCCTTCGACGAGGTCTTCATCACCAGAGGGCGGCGACACAAACCCGACCTGCTGCTGGCGCAATGGTATCACAAATACGACTTCAGCCCTGCCGACGAGCGATCTCTGTTGCCACCTCAGCTTTGGGCCCGTGACGAGGACTACATCTGGTACAGCCAGGGCGCCAACAAGGGGACCAGCGATCTGGCGCACGGCTACCTGGCCGACATGGGTCTGCCGGCGCGATTCGTCCACGCCGCCGGAGATGGCCGCCCCTTCATCATCAACAAGTACGACTACAAACGCTGGCGTCTGTCGATCGCGGAGGGCGCGGCTCATCACTTCGCCTCCCTCGCATTCCACTGGAGCCAGGACGCCGACGAGGAATTTGCCCTCGAAAACTACGCGAGCCCCGTCTACCGGTATCAGAAGTTTCTTGCCGAACAGGCCAGCCTCATTCACCCGGCCCAGGCCTTCTCTCAGATCGGCGTCGTCTACCCTCGGCGGGGGGAACTGGTTGCTGAGGGCAACTGCACCGACGCCCTGCGACGGCTGGGCCGACTACTGGAGGACGCCCACCAACTCTTCGACATGATTCTGGACCATCAGATCACCGAACGAGATCTGGCAAAGTATCGCCTGCTGATCCTGCCGGATGTGACCCGGCTCGAAGAGAAGGAGATCGCGCGCCTGCAGGCCTTCGTCGCAGCGGGGGGCCGGCTGCTGTGCAGTGGCACGACGGCCCAGCTTGATGCGGATGGCAACACGCGACCGACACCGGCCCTGCCCGCGGGGGAACGCATCGAATGGCTCGATGCAGTGCCGTGTACGCTGGAGACCTTCCAACTGCAGCCCGGCACCGATCTGCCTCGTGTCCCGGATCTGGCTGATGATGCCTTCGGTCAGCAATTCCTGCAGTGTGTGGCGGGCTTGCTCGATGACTCGGGTCTGCAGACAGATGCACCCTGGTGGGTGCGACTGCGGACCTGGCTACTCGACGACAGCTCAGCTCTGGTCCTGCACGTGGTCAACTACCATCAGGTCGAGGATTCTGCCATCGAAGTGCCCCGCCCGACGGGACCGATTCACGTGCGCTGCCCACTGCCGGCAGGTGCGCAGCCAAAGGACGTGGACTGGCGCTTTCCGGAGGGCGCCACGGCGCAACAGATCCCCCATCATGTGACCACCAACGACACGGGGACGCAGTTCATCGAATTCACGATCTCAGAGGTGATCGTGTACGGTCTGGCCGTCATTCACCTGCAGTAGGATCCAGCATCCTTGAGCTGATGCCGGGGCGCACACTGGCACCAGCCTGTGGCAGGTTGGCCCCGTGGGCTCGCACGTATCCCAGATCGGCGGGCGAGGGGCCCACCCACTCGCTCTCCACACCCTCCACCTGGATACTGTGATCCGGTTGTAGCCTGATGATGGCATAGAGCGAATCCCGATACGGCGCTGTGTACTTGATATACGGGCGGGTCGCATCGATCTCTTCGCTGTAGCGCACGTGCAGGTAGTCGTCCCCCATCCAGTAATTCGACATGCTGTTGATCTGGATGTGCCAGATCCCATCGATGCAGTGGGCATAATCGAGATGGTGATGGCCACTGAACACGGCCACCACCTGCTGCCAGCCGGCACTGCGATTCGCGTCACGCAGCACACTCAGTAGATCATCTGCACCCCACAGATCCCCCCGATCCATCGCCTGATGGATGAAGAGGAGGACTGGCAGATCCGTCGCCACCAGGTCGGCTCTCAACCACTGGATCTGGTCCTCCGCCACACCACATGGATAACCCGGCTTCGGCGGATCTTCCGGGTCATTCCCATCCAGCACGACACAGCGCCATCCCCGGATATCGAAGGCGTAGTAGCGAGAGGGCATGGACATGTAGGCGACGGTCTGCTCGCGCGTTGCACCACTGTCCATGTCGTGGTTACCCAGCACGTTGTAACGTGGCACCTGCAACGCCTCCCAGATCGCCAGGAAATCGCGATTCGCCTCGGTTGGCTGACAGAAGTCCCCGAGTTGGATCGCCATATCCACCTGGGCCTCGGCGGCTGCTTCGACAAACGACGTCAGGCGCTGAGGACCATCGTGCATGATGTCCTGATGGATATCGGTGCAGATCGCGAAGGTCAGTAACTGCGGTGTGTGAGACATGCTCATCCGCTCGTGCTGCGTGATGCCTCGGCCTTGAGATGACGATCGATGCGTGCCGCCAGGTCCTTGGTATCGACCGGCTTGGTCAGATAATCGACGACGCCGAGTTTTCGCGCCCCAAGAATTGTTTCCGCATCCCGCATGGCCGACACGATGATCGTGGGCGTCGTTCCGTGATCGGGCAGATCGCGGATCCGGGCCAGTGCCGACAGGCCATCTACATCAGGCATGCCGATGTCCAGGATGATGAGTTGTGGATTCTGATCCGAGGCATGCGACACGGCCTCGGCACCACCGGTCGCCTCCAGCACGGGATGGCCGAGGCGACGCAGAAGCATCGTGATCATGTGTCGTCCGATGGAGGAATCGTCTGCAACCAGAACAGGTCGACGGTGATCCTCGTCTGCCGCACGACGGCGTGGCACCTGAAGCGGCTCGAGATCCGCCTCGGCGCGCTGATCCTCAAACAGGACCTTGGCCGCCTCAGCCAACTCAACTGCTCGGCCGCACAATCGCTCCATGACGACAGCCACCACATGCGCCGCTTCGGGCCCCATGCCTTCACGCGCCTCCACGGCGACTTCGGTCAATTCGTGCAGAAGAAGTGTGTCCCGCAATGAGAGCGGGCTGCCCTCGACATCGACAATGCGCGCCTGTTCCCATACGGCCAGATGATGATTCACGTGTGAGAACAGGTGGACATCGGCCCCCAGATGGAAGGCGGCGATGGCACTGTCGGCCAACAGACGACGACTGCTCGGTGTCACTCCATGAAGCGAGTGGTCGAGGATTCGAACCGGACCGCCGCGCTCCGTGCAAAGCCAGTCGAGGATCCATGCCGCGGCTGCCGGTGGACCATCGGCCAGGTGGGCCAGCAGGCTCCCATCGGCCGGCCGCCACAGTGCGTCAAGGGGTTTACCCTCGCCGGTCGGCGCGTGCAGCCAATCGACCAGGTCATCGTCGGTGCCGAGGCTATCACCGAGTTCGAGCAGGATGTCCAGACTCGCTTCAGCATCTCTCGGGAACTGACCCAGCGCGCGCCGCAGGGCCGACTCAACGGAACGTCTCTCGTTCTGCTCAGATCTCCGGGGTACCGAGGCCAGTCGTTCACGCAGCGTGTCCATGACTGCAACCCAGTTACCACGCTGGCGACCCGATTGCAGGGCGTAGATCTCACTGACCCGATCCTCTTCATCTTCCAGTCGTGCAATCAGCCCCTCCGATGGGGGGCGCTGGCCGCCATACCAGAAGCCGATGCCCCTCTTCGCAGGCATCCCGCTGGCCTCAGTCATCTCTTCCTGTTCGGTCTCTTCCATGATTGAGAGACTACGTGCTGCCGTGATCGTGCTCAACTCTCGATCACCGTGGCACAATGTGGTGGCCGATCAGTTCCTGCAGGCGCAATACGGCATCCGCATCGTCACAGGACGCGGCGATGACGACCGATTCACCGACACCGCCCAGGGCTTGCTCGGCCGCTGGCGCCGATAGAGGCCGTGACATGGCATCCAGTGGATTCAGAACCGCGACCGGGCAGTCGAGACCCCGTACCAGATCGGGCAGATCGAACTGTGCCAGCACATCGGGCAGGAACCCAGCCGCAGGCCAGTCGTATTCATCCGCCTCAGCCAAACTCAGGAAACTGACCAGCCCCGACCACGTGGCGACCGCCCGCAGAGGGTGCGAACAGAGTGCCCCCGCCATCAGCGCCACCGGTCCACCCAGGCCCCGCCCGATCATGACGATGCGCCCAGGCTCGATGCCGCGCGCCTGGATCAGATGGTCGATGATCGCCACTGCACAGCGGGTCCGAATTGCCAGAATGCCATCACCCATCGTGCAGGACAGATAAGCCGTGAGCCGGTCCATGCTCCCCCATCCCGCCATCGCATAGGGAACCAGGGCAGGCGTCGTATCCCCCCAACCGGGCAGGTCCGGTACCAGCATGGTGGGGAAGACCAGATCCGTGTCCCGCTCGAGCATCCTCGACAACCGGGCCGGTGCATTCCACGACTCCAGTGCAGCGCGACGTCCGGCGTCGTCGATGAGGACCAGCACAGGCCCATCATCTCGGGCATACTCCGGCATCGGCTCGAGCCATGTGGCCGGCATGTCCAGCCCCTCGGCCGTCACCAGCACTTCTCGGCTCGTCTGCGACCAGACCTGAAACGACGCCGACATCTCCCACGCACTCGCCAGACCGGGCGATCCCACCACCTCAGTCACCGCCGCCCGCAATGCCTCAGGCGTGCGGTGTACGGCGTGGGATGCCACCTGCTGCTGCGCGATGGCGCGATTCAGCGTGAAGATGTTCTGCTCCGCCGCCGGATGGCACTTGAGCTGGTCGTAGGGCATCATGGGAAAATCAGCCGGGTCGAGTTCGGGCACGACCCGATCCGCTTCACCCAGGATCCAACGATTCATCCACGCCGTGAACTGTCGCACCTGGGCCAGCGTGTAGGCATGCCCGGACACATCCTCGAAGAACTGGAAGCGGTCGGCGACGCCTGCCTGCGAGAAGCACGTGGCCGCCTCGTGGGCCAGCACACGTGACCATTCGATGCGGAACACTTCATCGCGCTCACCTGCCATGTAGAGCGTTGGCGTCGGAATGCCGGCCAGCAACACATCCAGTTCATCCACGCCTGCCGCAATCCGTCCTGACCACTTGGCTTCCGGACAGGGCGAATAGAGATCACCCACCGGGTGATCGGCCATTCGATTGACACAACAACTCGGCCCCTGGCAGGTGATGCGGTCGTCGAACAGCGTGCTGAAGAGCGTCGTGTGTCCGCCACCACTCACACCCGTCATGCCCACGCCGCGGCTCATGTCCACATCGGCGCGCGTTTCCAGGTAGTCGATACAACGCAGTGCATCGAGAATGAAGTAGCGATTCGCACTGTGACCGGTGAGGAAGGTGCGCACGCCATCGACGAAGTGGTCATTCCCCTGCTGCTTCTCCGATGCCTGCCCCGGCGGATCGAAGGCGATAGCGACGAATCCCAGCGAGGCAAAAGCCTGAGCCGGTACCTGGTAGTTCTCGAACTGCTTGCCACTGTGCCCCACGGGAATGACCACAGCCGGAAATGGACCGTCGCCTGGCGGCACGAAGACCGAGCCATTCACCTGCCACCCGCGGAAGGAATCGAAGAGCACATTCTCCACGCGGCAGTGGCCCAGATCAAAGCTCGACACGGGCTGCAGGTTCAGTGGCGCCCCACGCGCTCCGAAGGGCATGTCACCGAACGCTTCTCGCACGTGCTGCCGTACCGCCTCCGAGTGAGCGGCCCAGTGTCCGGTCTCGAAGGCGTCATGGCGACGACCTTCGGCGCTCTCCAGCAGGGCCAGACATCGATGCTGCAGGTGGTCGGTCACCATCGTACGCAGATCGCGTGCGGTCGGAATCGGTCGGGGCGGCTGATCAGGTGTCAGATGGGATGTCATGTTCAGGGCCGTTATCGAGTGGTGATGGATAGGGGCATCATCGTCGGTTTGATGATTCTGCGACAGGCCCCGGGATTCCGGCCCGCCGCCGATCCCGTGAACGTGATAAGGATCACATGGCCCGAGTGACGCGAGGCACGGCCGGGCTGCCGGCGACCCCCGTCCTTTTGGTGTGCTGCTGATCATCATCCCGGTGACGGCAATGAAAGGACGTCCATCGTGAATCGAACTATCCTCTTCGCATGCGGTCTCCTCGCCCTCGGCATCGGCCGCCTCGACGCACAGGCTCTGGGTTTCGACCCGTATTTCTCCCACCCCGGCTACGCACAGGATCTGGGTCTGGCCCTGCTACCGGCATCGACACCGGATATCACAAAGATCGGGGAGATGTCCACGACCGATGTCATGGCGAAGTATTCCATCGACAGTCACTTCGAAGTGGGCGCCCGTGCGAGTTTTGGTTTCCTGCATGATCAGGCCGACGCGCTGTCCTCTCTGACGCTTGGTGGACGTTATCTGTGGCAGGAGGACCTGTCCGTCGCCATCCATCTGACACCTCAGAATGAGGCGGGGGCACTCGGCCTCTCACTGGGGGCGCTCGGATCCTTCCATTTCACCGAGCTCGATCTGGACACGAAATTTGAACTCGGACTCCTCGATGGATATACACCCGTGGGCACGAGTCTGCATCTGCTGGTTCGCCCCTCACGCCATCTCCATCGAGGGATCACGGGCTTCATCGATCTCGATGTCATGTCGAATACCGATGACCTGGGTGAGCACCTCTCGGTCCTGATGGGACCCAATGTGGAGATCGAACTCGACGAAGGATGGCGAATCAATACGGGCGCATTCTTCAGTGTCATGTCGGGCGCCTTTGCCGCGGACACCGAACTGGGCTTCCGCCTTGCCATTCAGCGCTACCTGTCGCTGCGGTAGCGACCTTCCTCTCCAACCGGACTCAGGGAGTGGGAGCCCACTTCCTGCGTCCGGTGATCCACACCGATTGCGGCATTTCGTGCTCGTAGTGATGGCATTAACTGCAGGTGAGCAACTTTCTTTCATGCGTTTGTACTGATCCTTGTCCAAATACCGGAAGAGGCAGGATTTATACGTCACGCTTGGTTGGTTCTGACAGCATATTGGCACTTCTCACCCTGACCACGCGGAATTGCCTGCACATGCCAACCCAGCTGTCGACTGAAGAACAGACCCAGATGTGGTCTCGGGTCATGACGCGACTGCACGAAGGTGAGCCCCTCGTGACGGGAGATCACTTCGCGAAGGCCCTTCTTCATGAATGCGAGCTGATGAGGGGCGAGCCGATGCCCTTTGCCGTGCAGAGCCAGGTTCGCGACCTGGTCCACGAACTCAACACACAGTATCCGGAAACCTACCTGGCACAGGGCGTGAGGAATGCCGTGCGCGTGGCATTTGCCGCCGGCATCGAACGTCTGGAGTGGACGACCGAAGAGATTGAGAATTGCGGATGGCAGGTGGTGCGAAGATTCCTGCGCTGCGAACGCATGCAGGAGTTGCTTATCGACATCCAGATCAACCCTCATGCCATCGACGCTTCAGCAACGATTCGCCAGGTCCTGGATTCCCTGTCCACACCGGCAATCCCGTCGACAGCAAATCGGGGCAGGCCCCCCTCAGGCGCAACGCCTGAATCGGAGGCCCAAAAATCGGCAGCCCAGCCGCCGGAGAAGCAGGCGCGGGCACGTGCCAAATCTGCTCGAAAGATACCGGACCTGAACCTGGCCCTGTCTCTGGCGGCAGAGGCGGGCGGCATCGATGCGGAAGCGGCCGCCATTCGCGTACAGGAGCAGGAAGAATTTCGCCTCGTGCTGACAGAAAAGGAGATGGCCAAAGTTCCCCAGAGCCTGTCGGTCTACGTCGCCGATGGTCTGCTGGATGAAACGCAGGCAGAGCAATTGCGTGCACTGTACACGATTGATGATCGCGAGCAATCCGGTCAGATCCAGACACCTGAAGCAGAGGCAGAGCGGGACCTGATCCTGACAGTCGACAAACGCACCAGTCTGCACTCCAAGGTGCGTGCCGCCGTCGCCTCAACGGTCAGCTACGTCCAGGTCTTCGAGTCTCTGAAGAAAATCAGCAATTCCTACGACGCCTTCCTGACAGTCCTGGTGAAACACAAGAAGGCCGTCGTCGACGATTCGGCGGGCGACCGGAATACCTTGCTCGGTAAGATTTCGAAGTCTTCGAAGCTCCTCGAATTGGCCGTCGGCTTGATGACGCGTACCGATCCGGAGGTACGGCTGCTTGCCGTGCGCCTGCCCCCATATAGCCAACTTGCTCCCGACAAGCTGAAGCCGATCTCAAATCTGACGGTGGACGTTGATTTCATCGATCGACTGCGCAGTACTTCTGCAGAGGATCTGGCCGACCTCTTCCGCGCCGAGGATCCGAGGGAGCGGGCCAGGCCGGCCGCCGATATCCTGAGTCTCATCCATCTGCTGGATCATGTCATCGAGGCAACACCATTCCGCATGAAGCTGCGCATGCTGATGGTCAATCAGCTGCTGGTAGATCTGCGCCCCCGGCTGGAAGACCTGTTTGCTTCGGGCGATTCCAAGGAAGCACGGCGCAAGGCGGAGCGTGTTCTGCGACAACGAATGGATCGGCAGATCAGCAGCGCCTCCAAGGAAGAACAGGCGGCGGCACACAAACGTGGCCAGGCACTGCTGCAGGCGATGGAACAGAAGCTCATTGATGAGGACCAGGGCGGCGCTTCAGCCATGGAAGAGGCCCTGAAGGAGACCCCTGAACCAGCGGATCACGAGGAAGGGTTGACCGAAGAGGAGGTCGCCCGAGGCGTGCAACTGACCCGTGTCGAAGTGCGCGTTGCAGGACGGCCGAAGAAGATCCCCACGAAGATCATGCCCGATCCGGAGGACTCGTCGAAATTGCTGATCGCGAGCCGGGATCCGGAGACAGGCGAGCTGACACCCCAGATGCGTCGGGGCAAGAAACGCCACGTCGAACAGGGCCGCGACGGCGTCTGGCGGGACACCTGAGATCCGGTGTCTCTGGTGGCCAGCTGCAGGATCCCTGATCTTGGAGGTCCGCTGATACCAGACCTGCAGTGCCATTCTCCAGAAGAGATCGAATCAGTGAGTCGTCCCGACACGCCCGTCCCCATCGTTTCCCACCACACCCACACGGACCTGTCCCTCTGCGGCCGGGCCGACATGACCCTGGAAGCGGCAGTCGCGGCTGCGGTAGAGCAGGGCTATCGTACCCTCGGATTCTGCGACCACATCCATATCGACAGCATCACCGATCGCCCTGCCCACGCCGAACGACTGCGGCAGTACAAGGCCCGGCGCGATGAAGCCGATTGGCCTGTGCAGGTCCTGATCGGTGGCGAGTTCGAGGTCCAGGCAAAGGGTGCGATCGTCGAATGCGACGAGATTCTCGACGTCTGTGAATACGTGGTCGTGGCACCCAATCACTACCAGCTCGACTGGGTCGACTCGATCGCCGGAACTTGTGCCGAGGTGGCCGAGCATGAGCTCGACCATATCGAGACGGCCCTGAACTGGCCCCACACCAACATCCTGGCTCATCCCTTTGCCGGCACAGTCCGTGAATCGGGCCACGATCCCAATGGCATGTGGGAGGCGGCGGACAAGGGGCGGATCCGAGCCCTGCTGGATCTGGCCCAGGCGCGCGGCGTGGCCCTGGAGATTCAGCCCAAACTCTGGTATCACCCCGAGCGCACCGGTCGCGTCACCGAACTCATCGACTGGTGGCTTGAGATGGGTGGTCTGGTGGCGCTCGGCAGCGATGCCCATGCCCTGGCCCCTCTGCAGACCTGGACCGAGCGGTATAGTGAAATCATCGAGCGCTTCAATCTGAGTGCCGAGAAGATGTGGTGGCCCCCATCAGACAAATAGGCCCTCGATGAGACGACGACTCATCGTCAGAGATGCCGCCACACAGCGCCCACTTCCTGTGCGGCTCTCCTTCCACGGCAGCGGCGTGGCCGACATCTGGGGCCGGGATGCCGCCGGCCAGGATCTCACCTATCTGGGTCCACCGCGCATCTGGTGCGACGGCGACTGGGAAGGCGATCTGCCGGACCTTCCCCTGACCGTGTCGATCAGTCACCTCTACGAATACGTGACGCAACAGATCAAACTGGCCCCAGACGACGAGGAGGAGACCCACACGGTCCTGCTCGATCGCCATTGCTGCCCCGGGGGCGAAGGCTGGGTTGCGGGCGATGCACACCAGCACGTGGTCCACGGTGAAGCGGAGCTCGCGATCAATCTGCCACTGGCCACGGCCATATCACGCGCCGAGGGGGTCTCCTGGATGGTGTATGATGCCAGATTCACCAGCGTTCAGGGCGAGGCAGAACCAGGCGTCGATGAGAAGACCAGACTGTGTGCCGAGGCGTCGACGGGTGACTTCCTCGCCCTGTGGGCGGACGAATATCCGAAACACGACCTGGGGCACCTGGCCGCGTTCCCCCTGCGCGATCCGGCTGACCTGAGGGACGTAGCGGGTGAGGGTGTCTATCGCCTCGAGGATGGCATGCGAACGCCCTTCCTCAACTTCGAATCGATCCGGGTGCTGCATCGACACGGGTCGACTGCTCTCTACTCACACCCCGTGCGGGAGCTGGGTGGCACACCCGGCCGGGTGGGCAATATCTCCCGCGAGTTGCCCCTGGACGCCGTGGTTGCACCATGGGCCCTGGACTCGATCGACCTCTTCACCGACGAGATTGGTGATCCGCTCTGCTTGGACATGTGGTACATGCTGCTGAACGACGGCCACCGGATCGGCGTGTGTGCCTTCAATGACGCCTGCTTCGATCGATCTGGCAGGAAGCTCGGTTTTCATGAACCGGTCGCCTATCGCCGGACCTATGTGAAGGTGGAGGATCCACTGCGGCCGCAGGCGCTGGTCGAGGGCATTCGCGCCGGTCGCACCTTCGGCACCACCGGTCCCATCGTACTGATCGACATCGACGGTGCGGGACCGGGGCATGTGTACGAGAGTTCGCCGACGCCGCGCACGTTGAAGATCCGGGCCTGGGCTGCGCCCGACTATCTCGACCCGGCCACGGACACGGGCATCAGCCGCGTTCAGGTGATCCGCAATGGCCAGATTCTGAAGGAGTGGACATTCGACGGGTCGATGCACAAGCAGGTCGAGCTCGAAGAAGTGGTTGCCGAAGATGCCACAGCCTGGTATGTGGTGCGTGTCGAAGGTTCGGCACCGGATCAGCTGGCCATCACCAGTCCCGTCTACTTTGAGGCGAGTAACTATATCGCGCCAGCTCCCTACATCGCCACGGTCCACGCGATCATCACAGATGCCCGGACGAGCCTGCCACTTGACGGTCGCATGCAGATCGTGGCCTTCGACAAGGAGCAGACCGAGGTCCTAGAGACGATGCCCTTCGAGAAAGGACATCTCACCTGCAGTCTGCCGGGCGATCTGCGGTTGCGAGCCATCGTCGACGGCTACCAGGACATGATCCTCAGCCCCATCCTGGATTGCGAGGAGATCTACCGGGACATCATGGGGGGTATCCGGCGCCAAGACCTGGCCGATCCAGCGTATCTGGATCGATTGCGGGCCGCTCTCGACGAGGTGAACCTGTCATTCCCCATGGTGCCTGAATCGGCGGCCTGAGCCGGTCAGCAGACCGCGGCTACTCGGGCTCCTGGTTGCCCATATCGAGCCGGACCTTCCACTCCCCACCCTCCGGACGCACCCAGATATTGACGTACTTGCCATTGGACACCTGCGTCCCGTCCACCAGCACCTGATACCGTCCCCAGGTCCAGCCCATGTCCCCACTGCTGGCCACCTCTGCCTGCTGAGGCTGCCAGAGAAGTTCGAATCCAGGTGTGTCCCCGAAACTGGCGATGGCACGATCGAAGCCCGTGATCGGATCGCCTGCACGGGGGATCATGATCGCATTGGGTGCCAGATAGGCGGCAAAGGCCTGCTTGGGATCGGTCCGCTGCGACAGGTCAGCGAAAGCCTTGTCCGCGGCGAGAAGTTCGTCGGCCAGAGGTTGTGCGTCCTGATGTTCGATGGCGACCTCGCAGGCGGTGATGAGGAGCAATAGGGCAATGGGGATGAATCTTGTCATGCCGGAATGCCTCCTGTGACCGATGACTTGCTAGGAATCGACGGGTCGGGCCATCACCACCCAGTCCTCGCCAAAGGGAAGTGATCCCGCCGTGCCGTGACATGCCAGGGCGCGATCCCGCAATTCGGCGATCGATTGCTCGAGCTGTTGCGCCAGCGCACGGTCGCCGATCAATGGCAGCTTTCGGGCCGTCGTCGCGAGTTGCTCTTTCACGAATCGCGGACCGTAACATATCGGGAAACTCTTCACCTCTTCGACGACGAAGCCGGAGCTCTCCAGATTGCGGATGACCCAGTCCACGGGGTATTCCCGGTAGGTTCGGTGTCCGGCCAGAAGGATGCAGGCATCGCGAAGTCGTGCGATCTCGAGGATGATCTCCCCCCACGGATTTGGCGACACATCCGGATAGGGCGCCAGACCAACGGCATAGAGACGGGACTCGACATGTGGCCGCAGTCGAGTGAACAGCCGATCCTGGAAGTAGGGCGAAAAGCCATCGATGGCGCCCAGGAGATAGTCCGCCAGCACAACCTGATAGCGGTCGCCGTATAACAGCGCCGGATCGGTCCAGTTGCCACCGATGACGCGGTCGGCCGTTCGCATCCGTGTTCGGAAGGCGGCTTCAAGATTGCGGGCACGGGCTGTATCACCGGTGACCGCCGTCCAGCGAGTCGTGGCCAGATCGGTGATCCAGTGCAGAGATTTGCTGCCCGTGCCTGCATCCAGCAGGCGGCCCCAGGGTTGGTTGCCCTGCAGATGCTCGATATATGAGAACAGCTTGTCGTTTCCCACCTGCTCTTGCCCCCTACCGCTGTCCACCAAGGTCTCGATACGTGTGCTCCACGACGGAGCCGACGTATTCTGGCCATCGTCGCAGGCCTCGGTGCCCTTCCTCCAGTGGTTTCGGCACATCCTCCGAATCGATGGCAGCCTTGATCTGTTCGAGTGTCTCGCCGCGACCATAGCGCTCGCGGACCGCATCGACGAGGTAGCGGAAGAAGGCACGCTGTCGCTCCAGTGCCGCCGTGCCCCGATGCAGGTCGCCGTGTGATGGCAGGATGAAGTCAGCCTCGAGCTTCGTCAGTTCGTCCAGGTAGTCGGCCCACGCCACCGGGTGCGTATTCTCATCCACCCACGGCAGGGCATCCTCCAGCAGATCGCCTACAGCGAGCACCCGTTGCTTGGGTAGGTAGACGACGGCATCTCCCTCGGTATGCGCCGGCCCCACGTAGATCAGACGCACCGGGTGGGTTACATCGTCCAGGAGCAATTCTGCAGCAAAGGTCTCGGTGGGTGGGACGATCCGCATCGCCTTCAGTTCGCTCAGATGGTTCTGCCGCAGGCTTGCGCTGTGCGCCAGGCGCGCCACCTGCTCATCGGTGAGGACCTCGCCACCGGGACCGGTACGTGTACTGATCCACTCTTCACGCTGGGCGATGGACGGCGGTAGATCTTCGATCTCTTTCAAGAGCGATGCACGCAACTTCCCGTCGATATCTCGCGCCGTATTCTGCTGAGCGATGATACGCAGATTGAGATACCGGTCGGCGTAGGACTGGTTGCCATAGACGTGATCACCGTGGAAGTGCGTATTCACCAGCCATGTCACGGGCTTGTCTGACATCTGGTCGATCAACGCGATGAGCGCACTTGCCGCCGAGGGCGACGAGTGCGAGTCGATCACACCCAGACCATCGGCCTGTTCGATGATGAGCGAATTGGCGAAGACATACATGGGTGGCGATGGGACCACGAGGGCTGCCCAGACACCCTGAGTGACGGGCTCGATGACGAATACATCGCCCTGTGCCTCGTCCTGCGTCGCCACGACGGGGCCCACGACCATCGTCAGAGACCAGCACACGATCACCGCATGCCTGAGATTATTCTTCGCCACCATACGCTGCTTCTTCTCCGTGATTTAGCAGGTTCTGTTGTCGGATCCCGCAGGAGACCGAATGTACGCCGAACGCGTGCGATGACATCTCCTGCATTGACCGTCCGGGTCCTGCTGTGGCTTATTCGTCACGCTTCAGGGTCAGGGGTGCGTCAGCCGGCCCTATCGCCGCGCGCACATGGGATGTCATCAACTGTTTCTCAGGAAGAGGCCACAACATGTCCATCACACCGTGCAGGCCCAAGTGGAAGGGCACCATGACGGACCGTGAACGATTCAACCGGCAGATGCACTTCCAGTCGGTGGATCGCTGCTTCAATATGGAGTTCGGCTACTGGAACGAGAACTTCACGCTCTGGGACATCTTCAAGGACAATGGCATCAGCAACAATGCCGAGGCGGATGTGTTCTTCAACTTCGACAGAATCTCCGGCACGGGCGGACACGTGTGGCTGCACCCGGGATTCCAACAGGAAACAATCGAGGAAACAGCCACGACACGCATCCTGATGAATGCGGACGGCCTGCTGGCTGAAGTGCCCATCGATGGCCACGACACGATCCCGCACTACATCAAGGCGTCCGTCGTCACACCCGAAGATTGGAAACGCTGCAAGGAAGAACGCTTTCGCCGCGATGACCCGGTACGGAAAGTCGACGTAGACGCCGTGATCCGGAATCATCCACCGGATCGAGACTATGCACTGGGCGTGAATTGCGGCTCCATGATGGGCAAGATCCGCGACATGCTCACCTTCGAGGGACTCGCCTACGCCATCTACGACTATCCGGACATGGTCGAGGACATGGTCGAAACCTGCTGTGTGCTGGTCGAGGATGCCCTGGATCAGATTCTGCCACATGTAGATGTGGATTTCGGCACGGGGTGGGAGGACATCTGCTTCAAGAATGGCCCCATCGTCAACATGGACTTCTACACAAATGTGGCCGTGCCACGATACAAGCGGATCGGCGACAAGTTACACGCCGCCGGCATCGACCTGTGGTATACGGACTGCGATGGCGATGTGCGCCCCCTGATTCCCGGATTCCTCGAAGTCGGCATCAATTGTCTCTTCCCATACGAGGTCAATTCCTGTATTCATCCGGGCGAGCTGCTGGACGAATACGGCCAGGATCTGCGCATCATGGGCGGCATCGATAAAATGGAACTGGCCAAGGGCAGGCCGGCGATCAAGGCCTATCTGGAGAGTGTCGACCGGCTCGTGACCCGGGGCGGATACATCCCCTTCTGCGATCATCGCTGCCCACCCGATGTGCCACCGGACGACTACCTCTATTACCTGGATCTCAAAGAGAAGATGTGGGGACTGGCGTAGATCCACACGCGTATGGCCCTCTCTATATTCTAAGAGATTGCATTTACAACGATCATCGTTATATTCTCATCTCGTTATGAATAATCCTGACGAAAACCAGGCGCGAGAAGTCAACCGCGCCTTCCATCGCGTCCTGCACATTCTTCTGGCCCACCGCCAGGAATTTGTCGACGAACGTCTCCATAGCCTGACCTTCGCCGAATTGCACGTTGTGATCGCTGCCTGCGAGAGACCCGATCTGATTCTCAAAGAGTTAAGAGAGGAATTGGATGTGGCTCAGAGTACGCTCAGCAGCATGGTCAGCCGTCTCGAACGCAAAGGATTCGTGCAGCGGAAGATCAGCTCTCGTGACATGCGGTCTTACGGTCTACAGGTCACCGATACCGGTCGCCGTATGGTGGAGGAGCACCGCAAACTTGACGAACAGCAGGCCCGGGATCTGGCAAAGGCTCTGGATCCTGCCGAGTGCACCGAACTGGTCCGCATGCTCGACAAGATCGCCGATCGCATGCAGCCAACCACTGAGCAGGACGAGTAGGAACCCCTCGGGAACCCTCGTCCCCCTTTTTTCGTCCATTACAACGACGATCGTATTAATCGATAGACGTTTCACTTTATGATGATCGTCAACGAGGAGAGACGCAGCATGAAGACGCGCTGGTTCACATGCCTCTGTCTGAGTATCTGCCTGGGTAGCCCGATCCAAGGCCAAACTCAAGGCCAGCACGGGCGAATCGTGGGATCTGTCGTCGATCGGGACACGCAGCAACCATTGGTGAGCGCCAGTATCCAGGTGCTGGACACCAGGCACGGCGGCATCACCAACGAAGCAGGTGCGTATGTGATCGGTGATGTGGCCCCGGGCGTATACCGGATTCGCGTGACGTATGTCGGCTACCAGGCCGGCCTCGAGACAGACGTTCGAGTCACACGTGCCAAGACCGTGCAGGTGCGCGACATCCAATTGCGCCGAGCCGTCATCGAGACTGCAGAGATGGTCGTCACCTCCGGCTACTTCGCCGATGCGCCGGACGCACCCACCTCAACCTGGCGCAGCACACGCGAAGAGATCCGCCGTGCGCCCGGTGCTGCCGGTGATGTCTTCCGGGCGATTGATGGACTGCCCGGTGTGAGCAGTTCAGGCGGCGAATTCTCGTCGTACTACGTGCGAGGCGCCGGTCCACGAGACAACCTGATCCTCGTCGACAATATCCCCTTCGAGAAGGTCGCTCACTTCGATGGCGGCGCGCTGGATGATGGCGCCGCCCAGGGCGGTCGCTTCAGCGTCTTCGCACCCGGTCTCATCGATGAAGCTCGCTTCCAGGCCGGTGGATTCCCTGCCCGCTACGGGGGGAAACGTGCCTCCTACCTGGATCTGCGTCTGCGCGAAGGCAACCGCGTGAGCCCGTCCTTCGACGCTCGATACGACCTGTTCGGATGGGAGCTCAACTACGACGGTCCCGCCTACCTCGTGGCGAACACGGGGCTGTTGATCTCGGCCCGCCGGGAGGATCTGGGGCGGGTGCTGCGCCTGATTGACGAAGAGGAAGAGGGCGCGCCCCAATACGGTGACCTGATCCTGAAAAGCACCACGGACATCTCGGACCGGACGAGTCTCTCCACCCTCCTCATCTACGCCCCCGAGAAGATGCGTCGTACTTCCGCCCACGTTCGCGCGACGAAACAGCTGGCCACTCTCGAGGATCTTCTGCTGGACAATGAAGAAGCGCGATTCCTGGTGGGCGCCACATGGCGACAACTCACCGGTGAGGACGGTTTTCTTGAGAGCACTCTCTACTTCCGGCACAATGACAGGGACTGGCGCCTGGGCCGGGCGAACCCCGGATTCACCGAACAGGGACTGACCCGGATCGATGACTGGCTGGACCGACCCCGGATCCTGCACGAAGACCAGCGCGAATCCGAGTGGGGACTGAAATCGGCCTGGACGCGCACGGCCGGTGAGCATACCCAGTTCACCGCCGGCTTTGAGGCGCGTCGACTGGGACTGGATTTCGATCTCACCCTTAACGGCGTCGACACACTCTACACCTTCGACGCCAGCGATCTGCGCGCCGATCCAGACCAGCACTTCATCCTGCTACACCCGGATCAGATGAATGCCTCCTTCCATCGCGCCACCTGGCTGGCGGCCGGATTTCTCGAAGCCTCAACCATGGCGGGGCCCGTGCGACTGAACCCGGGCCTGCGACTCGAATACGATGAGTTGAGTTCCGATGCTCGCCTGGCGCCGCGCCTGAGTGCCAGCATCGGCCTGCATTCTCAGACACGACTCAATCTGGCCACCGGGATCTACTACCAGGCCCCGCATCTGGCTGAACGCACGGCGGCGCCCGCCAATGCGCAGCTGGCCGACGAACGCGCGGTGCACGCCATCGCCGGTGTCACGCACAACCTGCGCAACGACATCCGCCTCGCCGTGGAAGCGTATTACAAACACTTCGATCAGCTGGTCGTACAACCTGACAGGGCATCACCGGTGAGAACGAATCAGGGTGAGGGTTGGGCCGGTGGTATCGATGTGGGCGTGATCAAACGGCTAACCCGCAGGGGCTACGCTCAGGTGAGCTACGCCTTCGGCGTGAGTCGACGGAATGATCACGATACAAGCGGTAGCTACGATGCCGACTTCAGCCAGCCTCATGTGTTCAGCATCGTCGGTGGCTACGAGGCGAACGCGCGCTGGTCCTTCTCAACAAAGTGGCGCTACGCCACGGGTCGGCCGACGGATCGTTTCGTCGTCCACGAAGACGTGCATGCCGGTGTCGGCCCCTACCGCTATGGCCAGCAGATCACGGCAGCCAACGCGGACAGGCTGCCAGACTATCACAGCCTCAATCTTCGCATCGATTACCGTCGGGAACTGGGTGGTCTTGCCGTGATCGGTTTCCTCGATGTCCTCAACGCCTACGGGCGGCTGAATCCTAACTACCGCCTTTTCCTGCCACGTACCGGCACCGTGAAGAGCAAGGGCATCGAGATGGTGCCTTCCTTCGGCCTGCGCATCCAGCTGTAAGGCGCAGGCTACGAGCTGTTCATGATCCCTCACTCACCAGAGCCAATGGCTCACCTACGTTGGAGAACAATATGCTGATTTCACGCCCCAGGACCCGTCACCTCTGGATCGGTGCGATGCTTGCCGCCCTGGCAAGCATCGGCGCCATCGCGGGGTGCAATCGCAGCCACGGACACTGGCGTCACGACGGCCATCATGCCATGCACGAAGGGCAGACACCGGAGGCAGCCCGTGAACTGCTGCAATCGAGACTGAAGTGGGCCCTGAAGGCCTTGGACGCCGACGAAGCGCAGAAGGAGAAGATCCACGCCATTGGAGATTCGGCTGTGACACAGCTGCACCCGCTGATCCGCCTTCATCACGATCACCGCAATGATCTCATTGACGCGCTGACCGCCGACGAGATCGATCGCGATGAACTGGACCGGTTGCGCCGCGCCGAGTTGGAGATCGCAGAGACCGCCTCAAGGCGGGCCATCGAGGCTCTGACGGACATTGCCGAGGTCCTGAATCTCGAGCAGCGAGCGCAATTGCGGGAACACATGTCCAAGCAATCACACTCGTCAAGAGCGGCCCATCTGTAGACCCGTGGGACGGCCTTCGGATCCAAACGATCCGGGGGCCGTGATGGGCCAAGGGGGCCCTCAGAGGCCGGATCTGCACGCCGATGAAGCGCCGGTGGTTCGCCGAGACGATGCGAACCGAGGTCCCTCAGAATAGTCTGGTCAGATCCGTCGTGGGGCCCAAGATAGGGAGATGCACCCAGCGTCGACCAAGCTGATCCTTCGAGCCCGACTCGCCCTGTCAGCTGGCGTTGACTACCGTCTGCAGAGAGACTCGACTCTTGTGACGGCAACTGGATGACAATCCCGCCCGAACCTGGGGTCCTGGAGGCACTCCCCTCCAACGACCATCGGCCCAACAGCGGTCTGCGCGAAGGCGGCGTGACGCACGCGCGCGTGAATGAAGAAATTCGCTTCGCTCCGAAGACCGTCATCTTCGGACAGCAGACCCGGTTGCGCCTGGGATTGCTGATGGAGGATGAGACCCTGCCCCGGTTCCATGCCGGGCATGACATGGTCAAGTTTTTCTATGGTGCCATCCGTCAGATCCCCGATATCATCCTCGATGCGATCCTCGCCGCCGGTATCAGCGTCACTCTGATCCGCGAGCGCAACCTGCTCGCCTACGAGGATGTGCGCGCCCATCAGTCGTTCCACACGGGGCGCACCCGTCGCACGATCTACATGCCGGAGCAGGTGCTGGCCGCCGCTTTTGATGCCGGCTACGACTACTGGGCCCTGAGCGAAGTCATCATCCAGGAGGCCTGGCCACTGCTGGATTACGTCCTCATCCTCGAACTTGTGCGCCATGTGCAGGTGAAACTGCGCCAGGTCAACCTGCCTGGCATCTCCTTCATCAAGGACACCACGCGGGCGCTGAACAAACATCTGAAAGATCCTTCCGCCACACTGCGTGCCGAAGGCCGGTTCTTCGTCGACCCCAAGGAAGACGAGTTCATGCTGTTCTATGGCCACTACGGCCCGCGATTCCTTGAATGGGGGCGGGACATTCTCGACCGCGATCCCTTCGACATGGTGGACGAAATCTTCGACGAAGGGGTCGAGCGCCAGTGGGCGGCGTGGAAGGTTGATCTCATCACCCACACCTTCAACTACCCCACATTCTTTCAACTCGATCGTGATATCGTACACCCTGCCGCCTTCGAACTGGCAGAGAAATACGGCCAGCCCGTCGCGCCGATCACGGTGGAAGAGGTCATCCACGACCTGTCAGACGTGGCTCGATTCCGCCAGGGTCGCCAGGTGAAGACCGATCCACTGCTGGATCAACTCATCGATGCCGGTGCACCCGGGATCCTGGCCTTTGCCGATGCCGTGGCTCGCGAACGGGCGACAAATCATCTGGTGATCACCGACTACTACTTCGATGGTTACCACACGGTCTCGGTCTTTCGGCAGAAGTTGCAGGACTGGGCGAGGGACCTGCCCCCGGATATGGACATGGGTGGAAAATTCGACTCCCTGAGCGATGCACTGGTCCTGATCCGGATGAGAGAGGCTTTCGAACAGTTCCGCCTATTGCCCGCCAGTGACCAGGGCGACTGGCGGCTTCATCTGCGCTCTCTAGTCTTCCAGCTGATCGGCGTTCACCTGTCGAAGTTGTCCGACGCCGAGAAGGAGTTGATGCTGACCACGCCGGCTCATTTCGGCCCGGGTCAACAGGTGTCGGCCTGGCTGGAACTGGCCGAGCAATTCCTGCCCGAGGACGAGACCGATACCTGTAACGCCCTGGTGGTGACCATCCTGAGCGAGTTGCGGCGCCACCCGCAATACCACGGTCTCTTCCTCGAACAGGTGCGTGAGCTGTCCGCCTCGGAGGAGATCGATTTTGGCGCGAATCTGCGCGACCAGGTGGCACAAATCGAGAAACTGGTTCCCGAGCAACCCTACAAACTCAGCTCCGACCCCCAGGCTCTGCATCGTCGATTGGACGCCTTCCGCCGATTGCTGCAGGACGACCCGGACAGCGCCGAATTGCTGACACTGGCCGCAGGCGTACTCATCCGTCTCGACGAGGCAGAGAACTACGCCGAGCTGGTTGGCGTCGTGCACGAACTGGGATCACCGGCCACCCCCGCACTGGAAGAGATCATGGCCACCATCAGCCCGCGTGATGAGCGACGTGTTGTGATCCGGCGTATGGCTGAACGTCTGCTGGAAGGGGCGAGATAGTACGTGAGGACTCGCATCGCAGGGGTCGATTTAGGTACAATGCTCAGAGAGCCAAATCAACCGGGAGCCCAAACCTGGAGTCACATCGCGTGAACTTCGATCCGACCTGCGTCTACATCTACCGTACCGACATCTCAACCGATACAGCCCCCTTCGAGCACTATCGCGAATTCGCCGCCACCGCCCTGCGGCATCTGGATCTGCCACTGCCGGCGACGGGCACCATTCTTCTCAATCCCAATGTGACCATCACCGCGCCTGCGGATCAGCGCATCACGACACATCCGGGTTTCGTCGCCGGCCTCGTCGATGTCCTGCTGGAGAGAGGCATCGAGCGCGAGCGCCTGATCGTGGGCGAAGGCCACGGCAAACCCGACGAGCAGGAGTGGGCACGGGTCAGTGGTTTCACCGATGGACTGGCGCCACTGGGACTGGATCTGATCAATCTGGATAACGCCGGTGGTATCGAGGTGGACATCCCTGACGGCGTCGTCTTTCAGAAACTGACCTTCTGCCGGCAGGTCACCGAGTGCGCCTTCTACATCAATGTCCCCGTTGCCAAGTGTCACAATCTGTCGCTCACGACACTGGCCATGAAGAACACGCAAGGGACGGTGCTCTCACCCCAGCGGCACATGTGCAGCGTGCAGGCTGAGGATCAGCCCTTCGCCGAACGCGCCTGGGAGATGACGGACCGAGGCTACAGCCTGCACGAGGAACGATTCTGTCATAAGCAGTCGGACAAGGCCGTGGCCCGTCTGCAGATGGGGATTCCCCAGTTGAGTATCGTCGACGGCTTGATCGGACGGGATGGAACTGGTTTCAACCAGGGGGACAATCGACCACTGGGCTGGACGCTGCTGGGTGCCAGCGAGGTGCTCGTCGATGTGGTGGGCACCTTCCTGATGGGCCTCGATCCGCAGGCCACACCCTACCTGCAGATCGCCGCCGAACGCGGCCTGGGCACAACGCGCATCGATGAGATCGATGTGGTGGATCTATCGATCGGCGATCGTCTCGACGCTGTCTCGCTGCGTCGAATGCGCTCGCAGCCACCGCTGATGCCCCTGCATCGTGTCGAAGGTGGCCATGCAGCGCGCTTCCGCCCCGATGGCAGTCTGGTTCCCTGGGCGCTGGATCGCGTCAATCAGCATCGCGAGGAACAGCACCTTCCACCGATCGCCGCCTAGGCCACCGTATAGCGACGCAGGGCGTCCTCATCCAGCTCCACCCCGAGACCGGGACCATCCGGCACGCGGATGCAGCTGTCCTTCACCTCAAGGGGCGTCGTCAGCAGGTTGTGGACCCGCTGGCAACTGAGGATATCACTTGGATAGGTGCATGCCGGTGCCGCAGCGCAGGCATGGAGCATGGCCGCGTCCAGAATCCCCAGTTCGTGTGCTGAACCGTGCCAGACCGGGATCCCGGCCTCCTTTGCCAGATGGGCGCGTGCCAGGAAATCGTAGGTGCTGCCTGCGCCGAGATTGAAGACATCACACGCCTCGGCGGCGATGGCATCCACCATGCCGGGCCCGCCACGATCGTTGATGTGCAGATGCATGGCGATGGGGATGTCGAGTTCGTCCCGCAACCTCCGGTAGTCGTCGAGGGCATCACGACTCGGCGGCGGGTCCTCGATGCACAAGACGTTGCCCACATTCTGCCACTGTCGCGCATCTTCCAGAAATCCTTCCGGGTAGGACCCCATCAGATCGACGGTAATCTTCAGATCCTGCGAGACACTGGCGTAGGTTTCCAGCACCTCCACCAGCGGGTAGCTGCGCTTCATCTTCACGCCGGCAAAGCCGAGTTCCACGGCACGTTGCGCCAGGGCCCGGGTCTCATCCATGGCCAGGTGTTTCCCCGCCCAGTAGTGAACGGGAACCTGTGAGCGCACCTTGCCACCCAACAGACGCCACATGGGCCAGCCCAGCGCCTTGCCAATGATGTCGTAGAAGGCGATTTCGAAGGCCGCCTTATCGGTCTCTACGGGTAGCTGCAGATCGCGCAGGTCAAAATCGAGGACATTGCGACCACGCAACTGGTCGGCTGCCTGTCGCAGGCGGATCGCCGCGTCGGAATTCAGGCCACCCCGCGTGCGATGGGTTTCACCCAGCCCGATGATGCCCGCATCGGTGTGCACCTTCAGAATGAACTTGGGGACCTCATCGAAGTCGCCCGAGGCTGATGCCGGCATGATGCCTGTCTGCATCGGCGGAGAGACATGGTGCAATTCCACGTCCGTGATCGTGAGCCGCTCATCACGACCTGCGGCGTGTTCGGTCAGTTCCGCCAGGCCTGCCAGTCCCATGGTCTGCTCACCAGAACCGACATGGTCCGTGCTCGCTGTATCAGACGCCATCCAAATCTCCTCTCCTTCTGACTTCAGTTCACCCTGTTACCTAAGCCCACGCCCGTTCGTAGGCCGTGATGATCTTGTCCATCATCGCCTCCTTGCCCGGGTCCACGTCGCCGCGGCCCGGCTCGGCATCAAGCCAGGCGATACACTCTTCGACACCACGTGAGAAAGGCACCGTCGCCACGTAGTCGGGCACCAGTTCACGAATCTTGCTGTTGTCGAAGACGACGCTGCACGCCTTGTCCCCGAGCAGTCCGGCGCCGGTGGCTGGATCGTGATGGTTGATAAAGTCGGAGGGAATGTGAATGGCCTGCGCCTCGACGCCGATGGCACGACTGAGACAGTCGTAGATCTGATTCCAGGTGAGCACTTCATCGCTGGTGATCTGAAAGGCGTGGCCGATCCCCTTTGGATGGCCCAGAAGGCCGACGAAGGCCTTGGCGAAGTCCGTGTTGTGGGTCATCACCCACAGTGACTCACCGTCTCCGTGCACGATGACTTTCTTGCCCAGACGAATGCGGGACACGACCGTCGCGCCACCCCCCACGGCCGTGGGCAACGATGCCGGGCCATAGGTGTGGGATGGGCGCACGACCGTCATCGGGAAACCCCGTTCGCGGTATTCGAACATGAGTCGATCTTCGCAGGCGATCTTCTTGCGCGAGTATTCCCAGAAGGGGTTGGCCAGCGGCGTGGCCTCGGTGATGTGATGGTGGGTGATCGGCTTCTGATAGGCCGAAGCGGAACTGATGAAGATGTACTGGCCGATCCTGCCCGAGAAGATCTCGATGTCTCGTTCGACCTGATCGGGTGTGAAGGCGATCCAGTCGACGACCACGTCGAAGCAACGGCCATCCAGCTGGGCTGCCACGCCGGCACGATCCTCGTTGATGTCGCCAGTGAGAACCTCCACACCTGCGGGCAGTTGTGCCGATCGCTGGCCCCGGTTGAGCAATGTGAGTTCGATGCCGCGTTCTGCGGCCAGTGCCGTGCACGCAGTGCTGATGGTACCCGTGCCGCCGATGAACAAGACCTTCATGAATTGTGCTCCTGACTCGAATGCTCGTCCTGTGGGTGGGCCCCGCGTGTAAGACATCCGGGGTCGTATCGTGCCCTGTGATGGGCACTCAGTTCATGAATGTGCCCAGCACATTCCCATTCATCCCGGTCATGGCATCAATGATGAGCCAGACACCCGCTGGCACGATCTCTCCCAGGATCATGCCGAGAAAGAACGGAATCGTGCGGCGATAGAGCTGCGGCCCGCCATACTTGAGCACCACATTCTTCAATAGGAAGGCGACGAAGACACTGAACCACATGCCGCCGAAGGCCGAGCTGATCGGGAAGCCGAGTGGATGGAAGGGCCACCAGAGGAGTTTGTAGTGCAGGAACTCGAGGACCAGCATGATCGCCGCCCCGACGCCGACCTGTATGATGCCGTCCCAGTGGGGCCCCACGGGTGCGCTCACGGCCTCGGCCATGAAGCGATAGGGATACTGCGCGGCATTGTCGGCATAGAAGGGATTCAGATTGATGGCCCCGTATCGGTAGCCGGCCTCCAGGCGCACAACGAGGGACACGACGAGGGTCACCACGATGGCGGCGCCGATGGCCCAGAACAGACGCCGTTTCTGTCGCACGTAGCGATCAGCGACTTTGAGACCATTGGCACAGGACGTCATCAGCAGGATCAACACGTCGGTCCCCCAGACGTAACTCGTCGACAGCGCCGCGGCCCCCCCGGGTCCGAGCATGGATGTCCCCAGACAGGCGGCGGTGGCATCCGGTCCCGTAATCGGCGGGAACAGCACGGCAACACCACCTTCGACGACGACCCGTGAGATGGTCAGAAACAGAACAAAACAGGCGAACAGCAGGATCGGGGCGATCCATGGAGGCAGACCGGCGCGCCAGAGCCACAGACTCATGACCAGCACGCCGAACACCAACCCCAGTACGGCCTGCCGGTAGGACAGGATCTCGTCGTCGTCCTCGACCTCTACATCGGACAGTACCGCCTTGCGCCAGACGGCACGCAGATGGGCTCTCGCATTGTAGAGACCCAACAGAACGAGCACGATCATCCCGCCGAAAGCCTGGTAGATGATGACAGGCTGCGCGTAGTGGCCGAAGGCGCCCACCGGCCCGGGGTCGATGTGGATGCCGAGCATACGGAACATGCCCTGCTCGACAACGTTGACGAGATAAAAGAAAACCAGACCCGCCGCGATATTCCGACTGATCAGGTAGGAGAAGCCAAGCAGTGTGAAACTGAGGGTGAAACCAACCGTGATCGACTCACGGAACAGGGGCAGATTCGCAAAGGTGGTCGTGATCTCTGGCACGTAGTGCAGGTAATCATGCAGGGCATTGACGGTGCCGATACTGGCCGGCACGAGAAATCCGATCCACATCGCCCACTGTTTGAAGAATGGCAAGATCGGTGAGGAGGGACTCGATTCGGCCTCGCCGAGGACATGCAGCGGCAACTGCATCATCGGATAGACCAGTCGTTCCCTCTCTGCCCACTGTCGCCGCAAGATGACTGCAACGCTGACCATGACCAGATAGAGCGCCAACCCGAACAACAGCCAGTAGAGCAGCGGCCCAAGCCACACATCCCACGGAATGCCCGCATCCAGGCCGGCACCCTCGTAGTATTGCCGCACAGCACGTTCATCCTGCACCGTCGACCAGTCGGGCAGATAGGGCAGCACCTGCTGATGCCAGTCGTTTTCGGGGCTCGCGTAGTAGAAGGCCCCCGAGGCGACGGCCGGCACGTAGGCGGCAAACCCCCGCGCCGGCAGTGTATTGGCCACCAGCAACATGATGTAGATGACGGCCAGTTCGCTACGATCCAGTGCCCACCGGGGCTTGACCCATCCGATGAGAGCATTGACGACGCCAGCGAGAATGACAAAGAGGAAGATGGCACCGGGCGTCGTATTCCAGACGCCCATCTGAGAGCCCTTGATGACCATGTCACCATAGGGGATCGCCACGGCCATGAAGGCACACAGACTTAAGCCCACCCCGACGGCTCGCACAGAGCAGCCACGGGTTCGATTCGTCATCGCGAATGCACTTGGCGGGGTCGGCACAATGGGTTTGTCATTGGCAGCAAACAAGATCGACGCCGCCATCGAAGCAAGATGAATCTCGCATCACCTGTCTCTGGCACCCGTCTCTGGCACATGTGTCTGGTATCCGTGTCTGGCACATGTGCCGCGTCGGGTCGATCTTAGATGGGTTGTGCTTGAGCTCTGCCGGGCCCGGGCATCTGAGACACCGACTCCATCTGCCAGGAAACCAATGAAGATTGCCCTTATCGGCCTGCCTCAGGCCGGCAAACGCACCTTGTTCACTTTGCTGACGACACGTCAGGTTCCCGATGGCCTCAAGCCGGGCGAAACCGTCGAAGGCATCGCACCGATCCGCGACCCGCGTGTCGACGTGCTGGCCGGCATGTTCAACCCCGAGAAGACCACCTATGCAGAGAACAACTTCGTTCTCTGTCCAGATGCGGAGGGTGGCGGCAACTACGAGTGGCTTACTGCGGCACGACGCTGCCACCAGGTCTGCCTCGTCCTGCGCGCCTTCGAGGATGAGAGCGTCTACCACCCGAGCGGCTCGATCGATGCCGACCGTGATCGCGAGAATCTCGAGGCCGAACTGTTGCTGGCCGACATGGCCCTCGTCGAGACACGACTCGAGCGACTCGCCAAGGAGGGCCGATCGGGACTCAAGCCGGAGCAGGAGCGAGAGAAAGCCGTCCTCGACAAGGCGATGGCCTGCCTGGAGTCCGGCGAACGACTCGAGACCCTGGAACTGGATGAGAGCGAACGCACCGCCGTCCGTTCCCTGGATCTGGTGACCTTCCTGCCTGTGCTGCGCGTCTACAATGTGTCGGAAGACGACCTGGGCAGACAGTTGCCAGAAGCTTCCGTCGCCGTCTCCGTGCAGATTGAGGCCGAGGTGGCCGAGATGGAGGATGCCGACGAGGCCCGTGAGTACCTGGCCGAACTGGGCCTGTCGGCGCCCGGCGTGGATCGCGTCAATGCCGCCGCTTACGACGCCCTCGGCCTGATGTCCTACTATACGGTCGGAGAGGATGAGTGCCGTGCCTGGACGATCCGCAAGGGCGCCCTGGCACCGGAGGCGGGTGGCAGTATCCACTCTGACATCGAACGCGGCTTCATCCGCGCCGAAGTGATGGCTTATGAAGACTTCGTCAAAGCCGGTTCAGAAGTGGAAGCCAAGAACCAGGGCCTGATGCAGACACGGGGCCGCGACTACACCGTCGAAGACGGCGACATCATGCACTTCCTGTTCAACGTGTAGGGATCGGCCGCAAGTCGGTTCCATTCCTGGAGATCGATCGTGACACGCCGACTATCTGTCGCCAGCACCCGGCCCCAACACGCGCGCATCCTCGCAGCGACCCTCCTCATCGCCGTGCTGACCTCTGCTGGCGCCGCGATGGCCACCGACAGCCCATCCTCAGGATCGATTCCCATGTCGCAATTGCCCTGGCCAGAAGATCAGATCGCCCGCTACACTGCCTATCGGGCCGAGGGTCCCATCGCTGTGGATGGTCACCTCGATGAGGAGTCCTGGATCAAGGCACCGCGGTCACCGCGATTCAGCGATCTGGTCAATGGCAACGAGGGGATCCACGACACCCGCGCAGCGGTCCTGTGGGATGACGACTACCTGTACGTGGGGTATTGGATCGAGGAACCCTTCCTCGAGGCGACACTGACCGAGCGGGATGCGCCGATCTATCAGGACAACGATGTGGAGCTCTTCATCGCCGGCGCTGATGGCTACTACGAATTCGAGATCAATTCCTTTGGCACGATCTACGAGGTCTTCTTCCTGTGGGAGCAGATCTACCAGCAAAAGGGCTACGACAAGATTCCCGAATTCTCCCGGGATCCTGAGCAGGTGCTCCCCTTCCACGGCGTCGGCTACAAGGACCACCCGCGAGGGCCCCGAATCGGCTACTGGAACTGGGATCTGCCCGGGTTGAAGACGGCCGTGCACCTGGATGGCACGATCAACAACAACAGCGATCGTGATCGCGGCTGGACGGTCGAACTGGCCGTCCCCTGGTCGGGTCTGACCTGGGTCGCTCACGGCGATGGCCGTGCCTGCCCGCCGAACAGCGGCGACACGTGGCGGATGGATTTCTCTCGCTTCAATCAGTACAAAGAAGCACCGCCGGCAACCGATCACGGTGGCTGGGCGTGGAGCCCGCACGGTGTCTGGGATTCACATGTGCCTGAGGTTTTCCCCCACATCACATTCTCGGACCAACCCGTCAGCCAGGCCTCGCGCTGACAATGCTCGACTGATCGGAATCCCCCGTGATACGTGCTCTCCTGGCTGTCATCGCCAGTATCGCGCTGGCCTTTGTTACCATCGCCCTGCTGCAGCCCATCGGACTGGCCCTGTTTGCAGCTGATGGCGTCACTGATCCAGGCACTGACGCGCGAGATCTGGCCGCCACCATTGAAGCAATGCCCGCCGGCGCACTGGGCGCCATCCTGGCCACGTGGGCTCTGGGAACATTCACCGGCGCCTGGCTCGCGGCCCGGATCATGGGCAGATCATTCTACGGACTCCTGGTCGGCGGTGTCCTCATGCTGGCCGGCCTGTCCAAGGTGATCGGCATGCCCTATCCCTGGTGGTTCATCCTCATCAGCATCATCCTCTTTCTGCCCGCCGCCTATGCTGGCGCCCGACTGGCGACACCGGGCGGAGAGTAGAAACCCGGATGGCGGACCGGCTCCCGAGCGATGCACGGACCATCTCCATCCACTGTGCCAAGTGCAGGACCCTGCTCTACAAGTATCACAAGGGGGGTGATGGATCTCTCGTCAAGATCCGCCCCCAGCGCATCGCCGAGGACTTCACCGATGGTGCCCTAGAGTGCCCGACCTGCGGTCAGACCTTCGCACGCGAACGCATGATCGGTGGCGGCCCGGCTTACAAGGTGATCGGCGGCAAGCTCTACACGAAGGGGATGCGACGAAAATGACCCATAGCGGACAGGCTCAGTCCACGGACGTTCTCGTCATCGGTGGTGGCATCGTCGGCGTCTGCACCACCCTCTATCTGGCTCGACAGGGTGTCGACGTGACCCTCGTCGAAAAGGATCAGCTCGCTGCGGGCAGCTCCTATGGCAATGCCGGTCTGCTGGTCCCCTCTCACTCAGTCCCCCTCGCCGAACCGGCCGCGATCCAGCACGGATTGCGCTGGATGCTCAACCCGGCCAGTCCCTTCTATATCAAGCCGCGGTTCGATCTGGATCTGGCCCGCTGGCTGTGGCGCTTCTGGCGTGCTGCAACCCCGGAGCGGGTGCAGGCCGCAATTCCCATCCTGCGCGATCTGCACATGACCAGTCGTGCGCTGTATGAAGAGATGGTCGCCGACGGTCTGGACTTCGGCTATGAGCGCCGCGGTCGTATCCTGCTGTGTGACACCCAGGCCGGCTTTGCCGACGCGTGCCATGAGGCAGAAGAGATGGGCGCCGCCGGCATCCCTACCCAGCAATTGGATCCGGCTGCCTGCGCCCGGCACCTGGATGGGCTGGCCTGTCAGGTCGTGGGGGGACTCCTCTACCCCGACGATGCCCATCTGGATCCTGCCCGGTGTGTCGCCGCACTGGCGACAGCGGCCAGCGAGGCCGGCGCGCACATTGTAGAAAATGCCGCGGTCACCGGCTGGCAGGTTGCCAGGAACCGAATCGACACCGTATCGACCTCGCAGGGCACCTACCAGCCCCAGCAGATCGTCCTGGCCAGCGGCTCGTGGTCGCCTTCTGTTGCCCGAGGTTTGGGGCTGACCATACCGATCCAACCGGCAAAGGGGTACTCCGTCACCGTCGAGGCCCCGGCGGATACACCGAGGGTGCCCTTCATGCTGACCGAAGCCAAGGTCGCCGTGACACCGCTCTCCGGTCCGGGAGACACACGTCGTGTTCGCTTCGCTGGCACCCTCGAACTGGCTGGTATGGATCTGAGCCTCAACACACGACGCGTCGACGCGCTCACCGCAGCCGTGCCCCGGTATCTGCCGTCCTGGGATCCAGATCACTTCGTTGTCGAGGAAGTGTGGGGCGGCCTGCGGCCCTGCACACCGGACGGTCTGCCCATGCTGGGTCGGACACGACGCTGGCAGAATCTGGTCCTGGCTGCGGGACACGCGATGATCGGGATCTCGCTGGGTGCCGTCACCGGCCAGACCGCGGCGCGTCTGGTCATGGGATCGACCATCGACCACGATCTGCATCTTCTCGATCCGGATCGCTTCGGCTAAGAGAGCCAACGCACCAGATCGGTGACAGATCAGCAACCCGTCCGCTGAACGAGCCTCTTGTGCGGTTGACCCGCTCGCCGACTGGTGGGTTGTTAGTCATCATATGAAATCAATGTCCAACACGGAGAACTGACACGATGCTGCCAATCGATCTGGGCAACCTGTTCCTCGACCGCAAGGCCGAATCACGCTCGCTGAGTGCGGAGAATCCTGATGGAGCCATCGCCGGTGGCGCCAAGGCCGACCCGAAAGGAGAAGGTGCAGCCCGTGAACTCGGCATCGGCTGGAAAGTGCGGCCCTGTCTGGAACTGGCCGCAGGCGAAACCACCACCCTCATGGACCATGAGGGACCGGGTGTGATCCGGCATATGTGGTTCACCTTCTCCGAGAAATACTATCGCTCGGTCATCATCCGCGTGTACTGGGATGGCCAGGATCAACCGTCGATCGAAGCCCCTTTAGGTGACTTCATGGCCAATGCATGGAATCGCCGCCAGGACGTCCTGGCCGTGCCGATCAATGTGAACCCGTCAGGCGGCATGAACATCTACTTCGCCATGCCTTTCCGGAAACACGCTCGCATCACCGTGCAGAACGACGATGTGAATGAGCTACGCGGATTCTTCTACACGATCAACTACACCCTCGAAGATGTACCAGATGACGCCCTTTACTTCCACGCACAGTGGCGACGCACGAACCCCCTCGCTTATGCGGAGGAATTTGTGATGATCGATGGTGTCGAAGGCCGCGGTCAGTATGTGGGCACCTTCATGGCGTGGCAGCAGAACAATGCCGGCTGGTGGGGGGAAGGCGAGATCAAGATGTTCCTCGACGGGGACGGCCAGCACCCGACCATCTGCGGCACCGGCACGGAGGACTACTTCGGCGGCGCCTGGTGCTTTGGCCGTGATTTCACCGCCCCTTTCCTCGGTTTCCTGCAGGTGTCCGGTGAATCCGGCCAGGTCGGTGCACGCATGACCCTGTATCGATTCCACGTGCATGATCCTGTCTTCTTCAAGAAAGATCTCCGAGTCCACATGCAGGCCCTCGGATGGCGCTCCGAGCACCGCTACCTGCCGATGCAGGACGACATCGCCTCCGTCGTGTACTGGTACCAGACGTTGCCTACAGCTCCCTTCCCGATGCTGCCCGTTGCCAACGACCGCGAGATCATCTGACCCACTCGTCGTCGCCGATCAAATCTGGCCTCGGGACCGCTCATTTCCTTGTAGCCGTCCCGGGGCCTTGTTATTTTGCCGTACCTCACCCCAAAGCCGCCCATGACGGAGTCATCACAGACCATGCCAGAGCGTCAGCTCGTCTACATCGGGAACTACACGCGCGGTGAGGATGCCGCCATCCACTACGGAGAAATCGATCCAGCCTCCGGCGCCATCCAGCTCCTCGGTTCTACCGCTTGTGAAGACGCTCCTTCCTATCTGAGTCTACACCCGTCCGGCAAGTATCTGTACGCCGTATCGGAGACCAGCACCCACAATGGCGGTGGTGCGGTGAGTGCTTTTTCCATCGATCAGGATTCGGGGGATCTGTCGTATCTGAATCTTCAGCCCACGGGTGGCTCACCATGCCACAACACGGTCGATGCCACAGGTCGTTTCGTCCTGTGCGCCAACTACGGCGGGGGCAATCTCGCCATGCATCCAATCAACCCGGATGGCAGTCTGGGTGAGATGGCCGATTTCCAGCAACACGTGGGCTCCAGCGTCGACGAACAGCGTCAGCAGGAGCCGCACGCTCACTCCGTCAACATCGATCCATCCAATCGATTTGCCTTCTGTGCCGATCTGGGTCTGGATCAGGTCGTGATCTATGAGTTGGATCTGGAGGCAGGAAAGCTCAAGACCCATAGCGCCGGTACGGTCACACCAGGCAGTGGCCCCCGGCACTTTGCAGTACATCCCTCACGTCAGACGGCGTATGTGATCAACGAAATGGGCAACACGATCACAGGCTTCGACTGGGACGAGACGGCTGGCACGCTGAAACAGATGCAGGAGATCACGACAATCCCCGCCGATTACAGCGAGACGACACACACCGCTGATCTTCACATCACGCCGGACGGACGCACACTCTACGGATCGAATCGCGGCCACGATTCCATCGCCATCTATTCGATCGATGAAGCCGGTCAACTGACGGCCAAGGGCCACCAGGATGTGCCGGCCACGCCGCGCAATCTCGTCCTGGATCCCACCGGCACCTGGCTGTATTCAGGAGGACAGAACACCAACACGGTACCCGTCTTCCGCATACAGGGCGATGGTGGGCTCACAGCAACCGGGGATGTACTCCAGACCCCGTCGCCGGTTTGCCTCAAGATCCTGTCATGCAGTTGATCTTCGGGCCGGCACGGCAGAGAAGCAGAAAACTCAAGCATCAACTTCACAGAGCAACCATCTGAATCAACGGAGGCACTCCATCCGACCCAACACGCTGCGCCAGCTGCTCGACGCCGGGAAACCGACCCTCGGCACGCACGTCCACACAATCTGGCCCAATGTCGTGGAAGCGCTGGCCCTGACCGGTCAGTACGACTACGTGGAATTCGTCGCCGAGTATGGCTCTTATGACCTGCAGGCTTTTGACGATTTCTGCCGTGCTGCCGAACTCCACGATCTGGGCACCATGATCAAGGTCGAGCAGGACCCGCGTTCCTGGATCGCCTCACGGGCAATCGGCTCCGGCTTCCAGTCCGTTCTGTTCTCCGACAGCCGCTGTGTCGAGGATGCCACCGAATGCGTGAATATCGCACGCCCGGAAACGCCGGAGGATGGCGGGACGTATGGCGTGGCCACACGTCGGTTCACGTATATGGGATACGGTGGGACTCCTGAGTACGTGCAGGCCCTTCGCGACATCGTCGTCGTGCTGATGATCGAGAAGAATGGCGCCGTCGAACAACTTGATGAAATCCTGGCCGTACCCGGTGTCGACATGATCCAATGGGGACCCGCCGACTATTCGATGAGCATCGGCAAGGCCGGACAGGGCGGATCGCAGGAAGTGAAGGAAGTGGAGAAACGCGTCATCAAAGCCTCTCTGGCTGCCGGCGTTCAGCCGCGGGCCGAGATCAACCACCCCGATGGCGCCAAGTACTATCTCGACATGGGCGTCCGGCATTTCTGCATCGGCACCGATATCAACATCCTGCACGATTGGTGGAAGACGCACGGCGAGAGTCTGCGACGCGAGATCGACGGGTGAAGGACGCTCTCGAGCGGCGCCGCGTTCATTCCGGGGCGCCCTGGGAGGCACAGGTTGGCTATTGCCGTGCGATTCGCACTGGCAAGCACATCAGCGTATCCGGCACCGCCCCCGTCGCTCAAGGGGGCGGTGTGCACGCACCGGGTAATGCCTACGAACAGGCGAAGCGTTGCCTTCAGATTGCTCTGGCCGCCCTGGCCGAGCTAGGCGCCGGTGCGGCCGATGTCGTGCGAACCCGAATGTTCGTCACCGACATCTCACAGTGGTCGGCGTTCGGGCGTGCCCACACAGAGATCTTCGCCGAGCACCCGCCCGCCACAACGATGGTCGAAGTAGCGGCACTCATCGACCCGGATATGCTCATCGAGATCGAAGTCGACGCCATCTGCGAATAAGGTCCGTTCCGAGTACAGCTCCGGGGGATTATTTCACGGACACCCTCTTCGGGCGGGACCATCGTAGTCGGCTCACAATCCGCTCAAGCCCAGGGATGGTTCATGATCTCCGAGTTCTTCGTCGCCGTTGCGATCGGTGCCGTCTTCCTCACATATGCAAATGGCGCCAATGACAACTTCAAGGGCGTCGCGACCCTGTATGGCAGTGGTGTTCTGTCGTACCGAGCTGCCCTGATCGGCGCCACGGTGGCCACCTGGCTGGGATCGGTAGCGGCCCTCGTCGTCGCCGATCAGCTCGTGCGCTCATTCTCCGGCAAGGGGCTCGTCGATCCCGCCTACCTGGCTGAAGGCGCATTTCCCGTTGCCGTCGCCACGGGCGCCGCATTGACCGTATTGCTGGCAACCCGCCTTGGTCTGCCCATCTCCACGACCCATGCGCTCATTGGCGCCCTGGTTGGTGCCGGCCTGTCGACGGGATCCCTGCAGGCTGAACATCTGGGGACCGCCTTCGCTCTGCCTCTGGCGATCAGTCCGCTGCTGGCGGCAACACTTGCGGCCATCCTCTACACGGGAGGGCGGATCGTGCGTCGTCACTGGGGTCTGGAGCCGGACGATTGCCTCTGCCTCGAGCCGGCTGCTGCGCCAGTGCCTCTTCCTGTTGATGTTTCGGGGGGCGGATCTGTCGGCGCCGCGCGCGTTGGCGCAGCAGCACGGGCCACTGCCTTACCAGCCGCCCTCCCGGCCCTGCGCTTCGGCAACGAGGACTCCTGTCGCGTGAGTGTGCTCAATCTGCCAGGCGTGTCCGCCGTGGATGGTGTAGGTATACTTCACTGCCTCAGCGGTCTGCTGGTCAGTTTTGCCCGTGGTCTGAATGACACGCCGAAGATCGCTGGCGTACTTTTGATCGGCACAAGCCTGGCCACGGGCACGCAGCAATGGCTGATCGTCGCCATCGCCTCCATCATGGCCCTGGGTGGCCTGCTCTCAGCGCGACGTGTAGCGCAGGTGATGTCGGAAGAGATCACCGAATTGGACGAGGGACGCGGCCTGGCGGCCAACCTTGTCACCAGTTTCCTGGTACTGGGCGCCTCGAAATTCGGCGTACCCGTATCCACCACCCACGTCTCCTGCGGCGCCCTGTTTGGCATCGGCGCCAGCAGCGGGGGTGGACACATCCGTACTATCCTGAAGATCCTGGGTGCCTGGATTATCACTTTGCCGATCGGTGCGTCCATCGCAGCGATCGTCTATCATCTGACACAGACCATTGCCAAAATCTGAAACTGGAAAGACCCGATGACGACGACTTTGCCTGCCAATGACGTCACCGCCGTCACCGAGAGTGTGCGGCAGCGCTACTCGGCGGCTGCCGAAGCACCTGAAGCCCTGTTGTGCTGCCCTGTCGACTACGATCCGCAGTATCTGAAGATCCTGCCCGACGAGATCCTCGAGAAAGACTATGGCTGTGGCGATCCGTCCGCCTTCGCCCGGCCCGGCGACACCGTTCTGGATCTTGGCTCCGGTGGAGGCAAGATCTGCTACATCACCTCGCAGATTGTCGGCGCTGAAGGTCGCGTCATTGGCGTCGACATGAATGACGACATGCTCGACCTGGCCCGCCGGCATCAGGGGGATCTGGCCCGTACCATCGGGTATGACAATGTCGAATTCCGCAAGGGACGGATTCAGGACCTGGGGCTGGATCGTGGCGCCCTGGAAACCTGGTTGCAGAGCAATCCCGTGAGCGATCCCGCCTCACTCGAGCGCTACGAGGCCCAGGTCGCGGCCATGCGACGGGAAACACCTCTGGTCGGTGATGACGCCGTCGATCTGGTTCTGAGCAACTGCGTGCTGAATCTCGTTTCAGACACGGAGAAGAAGCAGCTCTTCGAGGAGATTTTCCGCGTCCTGCGCCGTGGGGGCCGTGCCGCCATCAGCGATATCGTCGCCGATGAACCGGTGCCCGATCACATGAAATCCGACCCGGAACTCTGGAGTGGCTGCATCTCCGGCGCCATGGAGGAGGAGGAATTCCTGCAGGCCTTTGTCGACGCCGGATTCTACGGTGTGGAGATGGTCAAGCGCGACGAAACGCCCTGGCGCACAGTCGAAGGAATCGAGTTTCGGTCGGTGACCATCACGGCCTGGAAAGGCAAGCAGGGCGAGTGCTGGGATCACAACGAAGCCGTCATCTACCGCGGCCCCTTTCGTGAAACCAGAGACGACGATGGCCACCTCTACAGACGTGGAGAGCGCGTCGCCGTGTGCCGCAAGACTTTTGAGATCCTCACCCGGGAACCCTATGCTCAGTACTTCGAGGCCATCGAGCCACGTGAACCGGTTGAGGAGCCCACACCCTTCGATTGTGCTGGCCTTCAGACACGGCATGCACGTCAGAGCAAGGGACTCGAATACGACGCCACGACCGAAGTCTCCTGCGGCCCCGATGGCTGCTGCTAAGAGGAATCGATGACGCAGACAGAGACAATACCGGTCCTGGATCCTCGAAAATTCAAGGATCCGGAGATCACCGCCGACGGTGACGAACGGGCCCACGTGGCGCTGACGAGTCTGGACACACTCTGGTTCAACACAGGGACGTTGTGCAATCTCGAATGCGCCAACTGCTATATCGAGTCGAGCCCGCGCAATGATCGGCTGGCCTATCTGACGGCCCGGGAAGTGGCCGTTTATCTCGACGAGATTCAGACTGACCACTGGGTCACGCGCGAGATCGGCTTCACCGGCGGCGAGCCCTTCATGAATCCTGAGATCATCACCATGATCGAGGACGCCCTGGGGCGGGGATTCGAAGTGCTCGTGCTGACGAATGCCATGAAGCCGATGATGAAGTGCGGTGAGGACCTGTTGAGGCTGCACGGCATCTATGGCCGCAAGCTGACCCTGCGCATCTCCGTCGACCACTACGGCCAGCGACTACACGAGGAGGAACGGGGGCCTCGTTCCTGGACGCCCATGCTCGAAGGTCTGGAATGGCTGTCGAGCCACGGTTTCCACATCGCCGCCGCCGGTCGCACACGCTGGGGAGATGACGACGCCGAGTTGCGGGAAGGATACCGGCAGCTCTTCGCCCGGCACAACATCCGCATCGACGCCAGTTCGCCCGCGCAACTGATCCTGTTCCCTGAGATGGACGAACGAGTCGATGTTCCCGAGATCACCACCGCCTGCTGGGGCATCCTCGACAAGTCACCGGACGAGGTCATGTGTTCCTCGTCGCGCATGGTCGTGCGCCGCAAGGGAGCCGAATCCCCCGTCGTGCTCTCATGCACCCTGCTTCCATACCATGAGGCCTTCGAAATGGGGACCTCCCTGGCCGAAGCATCCACGCCGGTGAAACTCAACCATCCACACTGCGCCAAGTTCTGCGTACTGGGCGCCGCTTCATGTAGTGTGTGAAGCGGTCGGCTTCATGTAGTGTATGAGGCGCTCTGCTTCATGTAGTGTGTGAGCCTTGGGGCTGGCGGCTTTCCGGGCAGCATCATAGCTTGCTTCCTCATGATGCTGATGACTCCTGATGCCTGGGTTCGTGGCGCCAATCCCTGGTGCGGCTGGCTGCGATTCCTGCTTCTACCTGCTGCCCTGATTCCAGTGTGGTTGGGTCAGCCCATGGCGGCGATGATGATCGTCATGGCGTGGATGATGCTGCCACGGCTCTTCCGCAAACCGACCTCCGACTCAGCATGGATGACGCGCGCCCAGCTCGGCGTGCAGATCTGGCGATCCCGACCACTGGGTGATCCTCGCCCCCTATTGATGTTGTGTCTGATCATGTTGTCGTTGATGCGTGCTGCCAACACCGCCAGCGATCACCGGCTCGAGGCGACCTTGCTCTACGGCGCCGCCTACCTGGTAACGCATCTGATCTTTCTCGCGCGCACGGCCCTGTTGTACCAGAGCAGGCTGGATGGAGACGCCGTGGATGATCCGGCCCGGGATGAGAGTGCCGATCCAGACGCGAGTCCAGACGCGAGTCCAGACGCGAGTCCAGACACAAGTCCAGACACAAGTCCAGACACAAGTCCAGACACAAGTCCAGACACAAGTCCAGATGCGAGTCCAGATGCGAGTCCAGATGCGAGTTCGGACTCGAATCCAGATGACGACGCCCAGAGCCGCTAGACCGTCTGCATCCTGAGGCGACATGTCCAAATCTGACCAGCACAAGACTCGCACTCCCGATGCGGGCCACCCCAATCCTGCCCACACCAAGCCCGTGCCACTGGATCTCACCCACCTCGACGCCATTCTCTTCGATGTCGATGAGACCCTCTTCGATCGACGACGCGCTCAGGGCCTGGTGTTGGAGCAGATGAGACAACAACTGCCCGACCTGCTCGGATCCTGCACCATCCACGTGTTGGCTGCCGCCTGGGCCGCTTCGGATCGTGCGACGGAGAATCACGTCTTCAGTGCCGGCAACAGTCTACGTGCGGCACGCGATGAACGATCGCGCATCCTTCTGCAGGAGCTTGGTAGGGCCGCAGGAGAGACCGAGACGGCAGCGGTCACCGACGCGTACCTGGAACTCTACGCCGTCGTCGAAGCACCGATCGAAGGGGCTGTGCCCGTAGTTGAGGCCTGCCGAAGCCGATACCGCGTGGGTGTCGTCTCCAACGCCTACCCCGATGTGCAGTATTCGAAGCTGGAAACCCTCGGATTGGGACAGGCCTTTGCCTGCGTTGTGCTCTCGGAAGAATTCGGCATCCGCAAGCCGGATCCAGCCATCTTCCTGGAGGGCTGCCGCCGGTTGAGCGTGGACCCTGCCCGCTGTCTCTACGTGGGTGACTCCTATGCCAACGATGTGGTCGGCGCCGCAGCAGCGGGCCTGCCCTGCTGCTGGCTCAATGCGGATCGCAGTGCGCCATCGGGCCCGGAGCGAGCCACGATCGAGATCGAGCGCCTGCTGCAACTACCGTCGCTGTTGGGATTGCTTGAGGCCTAGAAGCCTGTCCGGGTATTCGCTCTAACAGGCTATGACGTGGATGTTGCCCAGATGGGATACTCGGACAGGCTCCTGGTCTCTGGTGGGTGGCCCCGCTTCAGGTGGTGTGAACACTCGCTGTGGCCTCGATCAGGCCAAGATCGGCCCCGACACCCTCCCGCTGGATCACCAGCAGCAGCGGCCGTTCTCCGCCGACACGTATCTCGACAGGTGAATCCACCACTTCGTTGCTGATACCATCCCGGAGACCGGGGACCAGCGCCTCGTCGCGCAGTGGCCACCGCAGCCCTCGCGTGGTGATCCCGTCGACGCTGCCTGCCAGTGGGCACAGGGACACCTTCAATCCTCTGGGTGCCTGGAACGAAGTCCCGTCGACGATCATCCGCATCAGGCAGTCATCGTCGATGACACACAGGTCCAGATCGGCGGCAAAGACTGGCAGCAGACCGAGATTCCACAGGGTGTGATCGGTTCGGCCGCCCGTGACACCAGTCAGGACGGCTCGGCGTACACCGGACTGAACCGCATAGGCCAGGATCTTCTGCAGATCCGTTCCCGTGTCGTCACCATCCACGCAAATCCATGTCGTTGTGGGCCAGGCAGACCGCAGGGCCTCATCGGCCGAGTCGAGGTCACCGACGACTGCATGCGGGGTGTAACCGAGACGGTGCACAGTATTCGCGCCCCCGTCGGCGCACAGCAGCAGCGCCCCCTCTTCGAGGAGGTGAGCCAGCAATGGGGCAGAGGGCGGTGGCCCATTGCCCACAATGACGGCAGCGTCCGTCTGATGCGCGCCCTGCTCAGGAGCCATGATCACTCCCCAGATCAGCTCGCAGGGTGATGCCGATCTGTCTCGGGTCCCCGTGCGTCACATACAGTGTGGGTTCGTATGCCGGCGGCTCGAGGCCAAAGTAGAAGCCCCGTGTGGTGTAACGCTCATCCAGCAGATTGCGCCCCCACAGGCGCAGAGACCACCCGTCACCCCGGTAGCCAACCGATCCGTGCAACTGCTGCTGGGCCGCTGCCTGCTGATCGTGGCTGTCCGAGTAGAAGAAACCATCGGTTGCACTCCACGTGAGCCGGGCCATCGCGCCATTTGAGTGATCGTAGTCAGCTCCCACACGCAGACTGTAGGACGGCGCGTGGGCCGCTTCGCGGTCGCCGAGTGTCAGACGCTCGCCCTCAGCCGTATCGAAGCTGTAAGCCTGTGTGTGCGTCGACAACCAACCGGCACTCGAATGCAGGCTCCACTCGTGCGTCAGTCGATACCGCGCCTGGGCTTCGGCACCCGCATTCCGCCCTGTGGCGGCATTGGCCGTGAAATAGACGAAACTGTTGGGATCACCCGGATCCTGCTGGCTCGACAGCTCCACATGCTGATCCCGTCGCTGTGCGTAGAAGAGGGTGATCGATGCGTGGCCGCGTTCGCCGGTGGCTCTGAGACCGGTCTCGGCATTCCACACGCTCTCTGCGTCGTAGGGGCGATGCGCTTCACTCAGTCGCGGGTGCTGGTTGACCCCACCCGGGCGATAGCCGCGGGACAACGCGGCGAAGACGCGACCCACTCGAAGCGCCCGACTCAGTGCCAGACGACCACCGGTCAGCCAGCCCTGTGTGTCGAATCGCACCTGGTCGGCGCCACCATTGGACACGCCCCGATACTGCGTGCCGTGACGATCGGCGCGCAGATTGACGAGCAATCGCACGTCATGTGACAGGACACGTTGCCACTGCGTATACAGGGCGAGATTGTCGATGTCGAATTCGCTGTCCAGATCTTCCGCATCGCCACCAAACAGATAACCTGTCGCATCGTCCTGCTCACGCAGACGTTTGGCGTAGAAGCCCACAACGCCGTCCCCGCCCAGACCGGGCACACGCGCACTCAGCAGCCGTCCCTCCTGTGTCCAGGTCGTTCGCTGGCGCAGATTGGAATCGAAAAAGTCGTAGCTCCAGCCTTCGACTGCCGGATCGAACCGGTAGGGATCCCCGGCCCAGAAGTCGTCATTGGCCCAGTCGCTGTCGTACGAATAGAGGACATCCGTCGTCGACGCAGAGGTGATCGACAGCAGTTGCAACCCGCCAGACAGGGGCCACCGAAGACGCAGGGATCCACCCGTCGTCGTCTGCTCGTCACGGCCGGGCTGGTCGCTGTAGGTCGTGAAGCGGGTATTGTTGTCCGGAGACCAGGCATCGTAGCCATTGTCCGCCTCACTGCGGAACAAGGTGAGCGTCGCTTGCTCCGACGATCCGCCCTTGTACTGCAGCTTGGCGCGCAGCGTCTGTTCGCGACGGCCATTGCTGTCATCCGTATTCAGATACACGTTGTCGCGATATCCGTCGGCGCGCTGACCGCCATAGGACAAGCGCGCCCGCCAATGGTGCGTCAATGGCAGATTGACGGCCGCCCCGAGCTCGGCAAGTCCGTCCCCACCGAGACTGGCCTGCAATTGCGGGTTCAGCCGTTGACCGGGCTCAACCGAACGCATGGAAATCAATCCCGCCATGGCATCCGGGCCGAAGACCGTGGACTGGGGGCCCTTGAAAATTTCCACCTGCTCCATGTCGAAGAGCATCGCCGTCGTACCCAGCCCCGACAGCTCGACATCATCCACGACGAATCCCACGGCGAAACTCGGGGGCCCTTCGCCGGCATACTGGCTACGCTCACCGATACCGCGGATCTGAAAATACCGCGGTCGTGACGTCCCCCCGGCCCAGTGCATGTTCGCCATGCCATCGGTGAGATCCTGCAGATGATGCTGACCTGCCAGCTCGTCGGCGCTCACCACATCCACACTGGCCGTGATCTCTCCCAGTCTCTGCCGGGTCAGACCGGCCCGCACCACGATCTCGGGAGCCGTCAGCATTCGTGCATGCAGGCGGATCACCAACTGATCGGTTGCGGCGAATCCTGCCGCATGGTAGGCGACGTGTGTGACGATGAGGCTGTCGACCCCATCGGTAAGCCGGAAGAGGCCGACTGAATCGGTGAGTGTTGCCTGGCCACCGGCCTGTACGAGGGCACCGGCGATCGGGACACCGGTCGCGGCGTCGAGGACACGACCGGTCAGGCCGCCCGGATCATCGGCCGAAGCAATCGAGGTCAACACGGCAACGAAAACTGCTACTAGAAGATGTCTCATGATCATTCCATCGGTGAGCGCGGCCTGTAGAACCACAAAGAGCCGCGTGCCCCGAAGGGTGCGGCCCGCAGGACCTGCGCGCGTTGCGCTGATCACCGAGGCGGTCCGTGTTCCCTACGCTGGCATCAACCAGGTCAGGTTCGAAGGGTGTGGTCTCAGGCCCAACGGCGGGCCACCCCCAACGGAGTCCGGTATTGATGAGCGAACCTACCGGGCAGGATACCAGTCGTCAACCGTGTTGTCGCTATAGCAACTCCTGTCTACCCTTACCCGTCTACTGACGAAAGGTCGATTGGGTTGGCAACAGCGCCGAACATCATCGTCTTCCTAACGGATGACCAGGGCTATGGCGATCTGTCGTGCATGGGGTGCACGGATTTCTCGACACCTCATCTCGACCGCATGGCACGCGAGGGGGCCCGATTCACGGACTGGTATTCCAACAGTCCTGTGTGCAGCCCGTCCCGCGCGGCCCTGCTGACCGGTCGTTATCCCGCCCATGCCGGCGTCCGATCCATCCTGGCCGGTCATCGTACCGCCACTGGCCTGCCGACGCATGTTCCAACCCTGGCCACCGCACTGCGTGAGCAAGGGTACTCGACCCATATGTCGGGGAAGTGGCATCTGGGGCTGTCCGGCGGTTCGCGTCCACATGAGCATGGATTCGATCGCTGGTTCGGTTTTCTTGCCGGATGCATCGACTACTATTCACACATCTTCTACTGGGGCATGAACAACGAGGGCCCGGGCCTGAATCCGACCCACGACCTGTGGGAGGACGATGAGGAGATCTGGAACGACGGTCAGTACTTCACCGAAATGATCACACAGCGTGCCATCGCCTACATGCGCGATGCCGTGGCGCAGGGCCGGCCCTTCTTCTTGTATGTGCCCTACAATGCGCCCCACTACCCGATGCATGCGCCGGCAGAGTATGTTGATCGATTTGCGGATCTGCCCTGGGATCGTCGGATCATGGCGGCCATGATCAGCGCTGTCGATGACAGTGTGGGTGAAATCCTTGCCGAAGCTGAACGACTCGGGCAACGACAGGACACACTGAGTTTCTTCACCTCCGACAATGGTCCCTCGCGCGAGAGCCGCAACTGGCTCGACGGCACACAGGATCCGTACTATGGGGGCAGTGCCGGGGGCCTCAAGGGGCACAAGTTCAGCCTCTATGAGGGTGGTATCCGCATGCCTGCCGTCTGTCACTGGCCCGAGAGGATTGCGGGTGGCCAGATTCTTGAGGCGCCCTGCGCGTCGATGGATGTTTTTCCGACGGCCCTGGCCGCAGCCGGTGTATCATCCCACAACTACGAACTGGATGGTCAGAGTCTGTTACCTTATCTGACGCAGGGCGAGTCCCCGCCGAGACGGGATCTGATGTGGGAGATGAACCAGCAGACGGCGATCCGGCGTGGCGACTGGAAGCTGGTTCTGAATGGACAACTGGTCGAGGGTGCCGCGCCTCAGGATGACATACACCTGGCCAACCTGCGCGATGATGTGGGAGAGTGCACCAATCTCAAGGATGCCGACCCGCATCTCACACAGGAGCTCAAAGAGGCCGCCGAATCCTGGCGCGCCAGCATCGAGGAACGCTGGGAGAGTGAGTTTACTCCCGACGCCATCCTCCAACCGCGTCCCGTGACGCACGCCTGAAAGGGATTCTTCAGTGTCCTGGCGAGGTCCCGCACTCTCAATGGTCCTGATCGGTGTCGTCTATTGGGGCGTACGCCCACAATTCGTGGAGCGAATCGGCCCGCAGGCGTATATCGCAGGTCTGATCGTCCTCAGCTTCGTGATCGGTAGCGCCACAGCCTGGTGGCAGGCGCGCCGGCATCACTACGCATGCGGCAACTGCGGTCACACCTTTGATGTGACACTCGCCCGTCACCTGATCGGTCAGAATTGGTTCGGCGGCGTGCGAACCAGGTGCCCTTCCTGTGAGCAGAAGCACTGGTGTTCGCCGGTCCCAAAGTGAGCCAGTCCCTACCCCAACTGATCATGCGGCGTCCTCATCTTCGGCGCCTCCCCGAACCGGCCCTGGCTGAGGGCTACACCATCCGCGACTTCGAGCCAGGCGACGAAGAAGGCTGGAATCGCCTGATGGCCGCCTCCTTCGAACGCGACCTCTCCGAATTCAACTTCCGCCGGATGATGGCCCGCCACCCTGCATTCCGGCGCGAGCGCGTGAAACTCGCCGTCGCCGACGACGCCACGCTGGCCGCCACGGCATCCAGTTGGGTCGATGCTCGATTCGGACCCGACAATGCCATCCTCCACTGGGTGGGAACACACCCGGGACACGTGGGCCAACGACTGGGCTACGAAGTCTCGCTGGCCGCCCTGCAACAGGCCGGCGCTGAACGGCGCGCGGCAGCGACGCTGTTGACAGATGATGGCCGCATCGCGGCGATCAAGACCTATCTGCGTCTTGGATTCGTTCCCGTTCTGTCCCATGCGTCCCACGCCGATCGCTGGGGGGCGATTCTGAAGAAACTGGGTACCCACACGCACCATCTGGCCCTGCTCGACGGCCCCCTCGAGAAAATCGGGTAGGGCTGTCCCATCTGTGAGAGCAGCGCGTGACGCGGCCCTGCCGTAGATTGGTCGGCAGCCCCTCACCCGTTCACAATTCCAAGAGCGCCCATGTCTGTCAGTGATTTTCTCTCGTTCTGCGGGGAGATTTTCCTCCTCGTCATCACCATTCTCACACTGATCGACCTGGCTCGCGTCCATGATCGCGCACGGCTGGATATCGCCCTCGTCTTCATCGCATTGGCCGTTGATGTCGTGCCGCGTCTATTGCCAAGGATGGGTGTCGAGCCGGGATTCCTGACATTCCTGCAGCCCCTGGCCCGTCTCGCCCATCCCTTCCTGCTGCTGCGACTGGTCGACCACTTCCGTCCCATTCGCCCGATCGTGGCCTGGGGCACGGGCCTGCTCGTGGTCGCCGCCTGGGGATTCCTCAGCTTTGCACCTGAAGAGATCCTCTTCAGCTTCAGCTGGGCGGTTACGGTCCTGTTCACGGGTCTGACCTTGTATGCCGCGGTTGCCCTGGCTTCGGCCGCTCAGCGTGGGCAGAGTGTCATCGAGCGACGCATGAAGCTGATCGCCGGAGGCGCCTTCATCTTCGCCATCCTGCTGGCGGCACGCGCCGTAGCCGACCTGGTCACAGATGTGGCGCCCATCGCCGAAGAGATCACCCGCATCGGTCCCCTGGCCATGGCTGCCCTCTACTATCTGGGGTTCACACCGCCCGTCTGGGTGTCACGTGCCTGGCAACATGAGGAATTGCTCGAATTCATCCGCTCCTCCGGTGGGAGCCCGGGCGAGTCATCCCGCACGGCCCTGTCTCGGTTGTGCACGACCTCGCGCCATGCCGTCGGCGGTCGGGCGGCGGCGGTCTGTCGCTGGGAGGAGGACCGGCAACGCCTCGTTCTGGATGCCTTCGGCGAGCGCGCCCTGATCGGCGGCCCCATCGCCTTCGACTCTCTGGTCTCTGAGCACTGGCGCTATCGGCAGCCCTTCGTCGAGGATCGGGCCAAGGAAGTCAGCGAAGCCTGTCGACGCCTGGCTCCGGGCCTCGACTGCGAATCGTTGATCGGTGTGCCCCTGGTCACGACCAGTCGTGTCTGGGGCCTGCTGCTGATCTTCGTGCGACGCAGCCCTCTGATGCCGGATGAGGAACTTCGTCTGTTGTCCCTCTTTGCCGAACACAGTGCGTTGGCCCTGGACAATGCAGCACTGATCGAGAAGTTGCGGGGCACAGAGGAAGTCGTGGAAGAAGAGGGACTGGACGCATGAAATGCGTACCTGGCGTGGTGATGCGCCCGCGCCAGTCATGAGATGGGATCCTCGTCGCCGCACACGATGGCTGGCGATGCTCGGGATTCTGCTGGCGGGTTTCTCCTGCATCCGCCTGGATGCGGACGACTGGCCCCTCCTGACGGAGGGGATCCGTCAGCGATACCCCAACGTACGGCAGATCACGACCACCGAGTGGGCCTCCTGGCAGGCTCACCCTGACACGGTGCAACCCTTGTTGCTGGATGTCCGTACACCGGCGGAATTCGCCATCTCACACCTGTCCGGCGCACAACGGGCCGATGAACTGACCCAGGCCCTGACGGCGCTCAGCGACGCCGCACCGGATACACCGATCCTGCTGTATTGCTCAGTCGGCTATCGCTCCAGCAGACTGGCCGATCAACTGCGCCAGCGCGGGTATACACAGGTCGCCAACCTGGAGGGCTCCCTGTTTGCCTGGGCAAATGAAGGGCGCCCCCTCGTGGACGAACATGACAAGGCCACCCACCTTGCTCACCCGTATAACGCGACCTGGGGCAAACTGCTGAAACCGGAACTCATCTGGAAACCATGACTCAACCGACGACGGAGATCTTCACAGTCGTCGACACACCCGATGACATGGGCATGGTCAGGACCATCCGTGCTTCCTCCACCGTGGCGTGTCCATCCTTCCGATACGGATTGTGAGGCAGCACCGGCCACCTCAGACGACTGCCGGCCGAACACCGTAACTCCCAGCCTCCGTGCGCGATGACACCATCTGCCGGCACGGTCCAGTCGACTGATTCTTCACCGAGCTCAACTTCCTCGACGCCACTGCGCAGCACCTCACCCAGATGCGGCAGCAGACTCAGGTGAGCTGCCGTATCCTGGCCTGCATCACCCTCCACGCTGAAGGTGAGCCTCGCCTCGGTCTCCTCCAGTTGCGTCTCGACACGACCGGCAGTGTCGCCATAGTGCAGTGTGATACCAGGCGCACGGTCATCGCTTCCCAGATCGACCGTCTGCGGACAGTGGATGAGCCCCGGCACAGCGGCGAAGTCCGGCTCTTCTTCGCCGGGGGTATGCTTCAGCAGGGACGTGTCGCCCACGGTGAAGGTGCTCCACAGAGGCTGCAGCTTCGTGCTGCCGCCGCCGGCGATCAGACCCACATCGTCGTGATAGAGACTGATGAAATTCTGGCGATCCTGGCCAAACCGATTCAACGGAATGTCGACGGTGTAGGCAGACAGACACGTGAACCAGGGCGCCCGACGCTGCGTGATCGCGCCATCGCCCATTCGCTGCGTGCTGATGTCGCGTGCCCCGGGTGGCGTCTCGGCCTCCCCCGTCTCACAGTAGGCCAGCATGGATGCGGCGTAGTCGGCATCGAAGCGCTGTCCAGCAGCCAGGTGCAATCGATGTTGCTGGGCCGTCCAGCCTCGTCCGGCGGCAGAGCGTGTCAGCCCCGCGTTGCCCAGGCGGACACCGGTGTGATATGGGTTGCGACCATCGATCGTTTCCACACAGCTGCCATCCGGATAGGTGAATGTGGCGTGGTAGGCAGCAGCCCGCTCCAGGGCCGGCAGCACCTGAGTATCACCTGACATGCTGAAATAGGCACCCAGGGCGTCGGCATACACAAAGTTGTACATCACGACGGGACCATCGTGCTCCGCCCACCAGCCGTGTTCTGTCTGCTCAGCTGCCACACGACGCAGGAAATCAGCCGCCTGATCGCGCCATTGCGATCGGTCGAAGACCTGCCCGGCACAATAGAGTCCCATCGCGTGATGGGTGGGAATGTTGTGGATCCGCCCCATGTCTTCGGCGGCGATACCTGCATAGCCCAGTTGCAGACCATCCTCCCAGGCACGGCGCGCTTCATCGGGCATCGCATCGCGCACGACGGCAAAGGCCCGCATCCACCGACTGTACGCCCAGGGCATCCGGATAGGGCCCCATTCCGAATAGTCCTTCTTGCGGAACATCCACATCCCCGCCTCGTCCTGCGCTTCGCGCAGAGCCAGTCCTCCACGCACGATCGCATCCAGGACCGCCTCATCCTGATAGTGCGCCGAACCGGCCTGCGACCACGCGATCGCCAGGGGCCACAGAGCATTCTGATCGGTCGAGATCCACGGCTCGATCCCGAATTCGCCATTCGGCTTCTGCGTCGCCACAGATCCGGTCACCGCCTCATCGAGATGCTGAAGGATTTCTGGTTCAGGTTGCCACTGCGTCGTCATATTCACTCTCAGAAGTTTGTGTGACCCGTCGCGCCGGGTCGATCGTCACGATCGACCTTGACCGCCTGGGGACCTCGTCGCTGGTTTGCTGAAGAGCCTGGTACTGGTCTGCTCACTGCCTGGTCCGCGAGCCGGAGGAGAAAAACACTACGCATGTTGATCAAACTGCTCATCAACGCCATCGCCCTCTGGCTGGCCGCCTGGCTGGTGGAAGGTGTCCACCTGGCCGGAAATCTCATCGAAGTTGCGATCGTTGCCCTCGTATTCGGCATCGTCAACACCTTCATCAAGCCCCTCGTCATGCTCCTGTCGCTGCCGATGCTCCTGCTGACACTCGGTCTGTTCACCTTTGTCGTCAACGCAGCCATGCTCGGCCTGGTGGCGGCGCTGACGCAGGGACTCATCATCGACCATCTCTGGGCAGCCCTGGTGGGCAGCCTCGTCATCTCCGTCGCCTCCGTCTTCCTGAGCCTCGTGTTGAAGGACTGAATCCATATGGTTGAGGTCAGAGTCCGCGAGACACTCTATCACAATCCGCTCAACAACACGGCTTGCGTCGAAGGATTCGTCATGGAAGGGGACGGGGCCGCGAGCTTCCCCATGGACAAGCTCCGTCTGGACAATCGGCGGGATCCCGAGCAGGGACAGGCGGCCAATATCGTGTATTGGTGCCCCGAGTCCTTTCCCGATCACATCCGCATCACCTGGGACTTCAGACCCATCCGCGATCCGGGGTTGGCGATTCTGTTTTTCGCCGCCACCGCCCACGCAGGCAAGGACCTCTTCGACCCATCTCTGGCGACACGCAACGGGCCCTACGAGCAATACCACCATGGCGATCTCGACGCCCTGCACGTGTCGTACTTCCGTCGCAAGGCACCGTCCGAGCGCGCCTTCCAGACCTGTAATCTGCGCAAGAGCCACGGCTTCCATCTCGTGGCACAGGGCGCCGATCCCCTGCCCGGTATCGAAGACGTCGCCGCCCCCTACCCGATGACGCTGATCAAGTCCGGCCCCCATGTTCACTTCATCATTCGTGAACTGACCGTATTTTCGTGGACGGATCCGGCGACCGACCACGGCCCGGTTCTGACCGGTGGGCGAATCGGTTTCCGGCAGATGGCTCCGTTGATCGGCGAATACGCGAATCTGCGCATTGACGCCATCGAGCCGATTTCCTGACCGACGCCCATCGCTCACCAGATCGAAGTCCGCTCTGGTACCTCAGTTGTGGCCACCCCTCTTCAGGAGACCCACGCCGTTGCCCAACAACCAACAGTTTAAGCTGCGCACGAAGTTCATTGGCACGCGAGACGTACACGAATACCGGCAGACGATCGGTTCGTGGGTCTGTGAGCAGGACACGATCCTCGAGATCGGCTGTGAATGGGGGACCACGACGATGAAGCTGGCGCCTGCCTGCCACCGCGTCATCGGCACCGATGTCAGTCAGGATTGCATCGATCGGGCCCGCCGTGAGCACCCCGAATGCGAATTCGATGTCCTGGATGCCTTCGATGTGCGCGCTGCCGTCGATCTGGCCGTAGCCCACGAGATCGAGGAATTCACCAAGATCTACATCGACATGTCAGGTCTGTCCGGATATCGGTCGCTGCTGGACACGATCTCATTGTTGACGATGTATGCCACCGTGCTGCGCCCGGAGGCCATCATCATCAAGAGTGCGTCGCTCAAGCACTTCGCCAATCTGTGCCAACCATGGCGCGGCCACGATGGCGTATCGAGGAAATCACAACAGGCGAAGACGTAAGCCCGTCACCCTTGCCACTGAATCGGGTTTGCGGCCCGTGGCAGCCCCCCCCACTTTCCACGTATCCATGACCCGTTCAACACATACACCGGCAACAACGCCTGCCCTTCCGGGACTCCTGCTCGTCGACGCCTCCCGTGCGCCGGCCTCCTGGATCGTGTGGGGGATGAGCCTCACCGAACGCCTGCGCCGGCAGGGCTCTCTGGGCGGTATCGACCACGTTGTCGTCTGGGTGGGTCACTCGGCGGCAGAAGACACCGTCCGGTGGCGAACTGACCTGGAACGCCTGCATCCGCAACGCTGCGATCTGGTGGAGGAGGCCTCGCAACTCGACGAGATCCTTACCGAACATGGCGCAGATGGCCTGCTCGTGGCCGAGGGTGACGTCGTCCATGACGACCGCCTCCTGGAACATCTGCTGCAACAGGGGCCGGGCCATGCCATCGTATCTGACGTGGCGGCCGTGGTGTGGCTGTCGCAGGAGCAATGGAATCAGCGGCGAACAAGCTGGCCTGATGGCGGCTCGCGCCTACTCGCTGAAGGACTTGTCTGTACGCCTCTGGCTCAGATCGGCGACTACGTGCCCGAACTGCGACTGACGATCGCCCCCTTCATGATCCGCCTCACGGCACCCGACCAACTGCGCAAAGTCGATCACCTGATGTATCGGCGCACCTTCAAGGGGGTCATCGATGTGGTCGCCCGATATGGCTACTACCATCTGGTGCGCCTCATCACGCGAGGCTTGAGTCGCACGACGTTGTCACCGAATCTCTTCACTGTCCTGTCGATTCTTGGGATATGGGTCGCGATTCCCTGTTTTGCGACAGGTCATATCGCCCTGGGATGTGTAAGTGCCTGGATCGGTGTCCTGCTGGATTCGGTCGATGGGAAACTTGCCCGTCTGACACTGAATCTGTCCGATGCCATGGGGACAATCGAACATCTGTCGGCGATGCCTGGACTTGGGCTCTGGTTCATTGCCATCGGCTGGCATCTGACATCCGGCGACCTGATCACACCATCGGCGCCGATGCTGGCCTGCTGGGCAACGGTGATCGCCTTCATCGTCGACAAACTCGTGTCCGGATCCTTCCGCAAACATTTTGGGCGAGAGTTGTTCGACGTCCGGCCCCTCGATGCCTTCTTCCATCTGTTTGCCGTACGACGGAACATGCACCTGCTGATCCTCACCCTCGGGGCTCGTGCCCATGCCGTCGACGCCGCCTTCCTGGTGATGGCGGCAGGCATGGTCGGCACCCTGCTGGTGCATATCGGACGCTATATCTGGATCGCCGCCACCGGTGGCGTGCAGGAGGCCGACGAGAGATGAGCTACCGCATCCTGCTCTTCGGGACCGAGTTTCCGCCGTCGGCTGCCGGCACAGCCAGTTATGCCCGATCCCTGGCACAGGGGCTCACGATGGCCGGTGCCCAGGTGCGGGTCCTGACGCAGAGTCCGTCCAGTCAGATCGCTCCCCTGGAAGAAGAGGGCACCGGATTCGAGGTGAAACGCATTCCCTACGTTGCCTCCGTCCCGCTTCGCTACGTGCGATGCCGGCGAGCCCTGCAGCGGGAACTGGCCGACTTCCAGCCTCACTGTCTATGGACGACCAATGGCATGGGCACCCGGGTTGCCGGTCTGCTGAGTGAAGTCGGCACGCCGCACGTGCCACTGATCTCCTGCGCTCGCGGTACCGACCTTCGCAGTCGTTTGCCCGGTCGCTCCCTCGGACGTCGACTCGAGTCACTGCCACAGCGTCGTGCTTACGAACGATCCAGCGCCATCGCCGCCGCCTGCCAGGACCTGAAACGCGTTGCCATCGGCAAGGGACTGCCGGCCGAACGCATCGTGGTCAGTCATTCAGCTTTCGACCTGAGCCGAATTGATGCCCACGAGAGTGTGGACATCGAGCGCGAACCGGCGCAGATCCTCACCGTGGCGCGGCTGACGCAGCAGAAACGTGTCGATGTGGTGATCCGCGCCCTGGCAAGGCTGATCGAGCACACACCACGGGCCCGCCTCACCATTGTGGGGGATGGTCCCGAACGCTCATCCCTCGAGTCGCTGGCACATGAGTTGGGCGCCGCTGATCACATTCACTTTGCCGGGTCACTTCCCCCTCGATCGACCGTCCTCTACGACCAGTATCGGCGGGCCGGTCTCTTCTGCCTCGTCTCGGCGGGTGAGGGACTGGCCAATGTTTTCATCGAGGCGGGAGCCTTCGGTCTGGCCAGTGTCGGTTCCGATGATGGCGGCACACCCGAAGTCGTCACCCATTCTCGCACCGGACTGCTCGTGCCAACCGATGATGCAGATGCCCTGGCAATCGCTCTTGGCCGACTCATCACAGAAGACGGTCTGGCCGATCTTCTCGGACGTCAGGCTCGGGCCTGGATCGAGGAGGAATTTGGCGTCGACACGCTCGGCCGTCGGAGCTTCGAACTGGTCCGTAGCGTCGTCGATGGACTCCCGCTGCCTTCCATGGATGCCCGGTCGGAGTCGACGTGATGTCCTGGATGACGCGTGTTCGCAAGGGCCTGGTCAAGCGAGACTGGGCACGCACCATGTTGACACCCCTCGGGCACGACCTGTCACCAAATCGGTGGATCTTCATCGTCGGCTGCTACAATTCGGGCACCACCTTGCTGCGCAGTCTGCTGTCCCAGCACCCGGAGATCGATGCACTCCCATCCGAGGGCGTGCGACTCACCGATGCCCTGCCACGGCCCGAAGATGTCGGCTGGCATCGCCTGTGGTGCCGTTGCCTGAACGACGTGCGACTGCCCGTTGATGAAGACATGGCGCCGCGCAGCGCCAGGATTCGTCGCCACTGGTCCCTCGCCCTGCCGGGCAAGCCGGCCAATGTGTTGGAGAAGTCAATCGCCAACACGGCCCGCATGCCCTTCCTGCAGGCCGGTTTCCCGCCGGCGTATTTCATCTACATGATCCGCAACGGCTACGCCGTAGCCGAAGGGATCCGACGCAAGGCGCAACCGAGGCGTTTCGGCCATGACGAATATGGCGACCAGTATCCGATCGAATTGTGTGCCGAGCAATGGCGTGCCAGTCACGATCTTGTCGAAGAAGACAGCGATGTCATCGACCGACTACACACGATCCGCTATGAAGACCTGGCCGCAAATCCCGCTCGGTCGCTGGTCGACATCACCGATTTTCTTGGTCTCCCCCCGTTACCGGCCGGACTCGATTCGGCCACCTTTGATGTTCACGGTGTGCGATCATCGATCCGCGATATGAATGCCGAGAGTTTGGCGCGATTGTCCGCAGCAGATATCGACACCATCCGCCGCGTCAGTGGCGACGCCCTGGACGCCTGGGACTATGGCGTCAGTTGATCAACAGCAGCGGCCACGCGTCGGACTCATTCTGCCAGCCATGCCGCCACCGGCATGGGTCGCCATCGCCGTGGAGGATCTGGCCAACGTAGCACAGATCCACTGCGTGGCGACGTTGCCCATCCGTGCATCGCAGCCATCTTCTGCCGCCATGGATCGCCCTCGCGCCATCCAGTGGCCCGCAGGCGAGGCACCGAACATTGCAGAATCAGCCGATCCCTGGCGAACGCTGCCCCTGGCAGATCTCGACGTGGTATTCAGCCTCGGCACGCGACCCACCGGCAACCTGCCAGATACAGCACCTGCGTGGGGGATCTGGGGAGTCTCCATCGACCAGGATCCACACCTGGCCCGCGCAGCGACAGTGGCCGGTGATGAGACGGCGACCTTGTGGGTCGACAGGATCGATGACGCGACTGGACTCGATGCCCCATTGGAAGCCGACCCCACTGCCCGCCGCCTGCGAGAGAGTGCCATCCGCGTCCATCGCCTGTCTCCAACCACAACTCGGAATCGTCTGCTGGCGAAGGCGGCTCGGCTGCCAGCACGTGCCCTGGGTGATCTGGCACGGGGGGACAGGCAGTCGGCATCCGGTCGCCCGGAGACGAGAGATACTTCGACCCGTGACAGCTCGTCAGATCGTGACGGGACATCGACTTTGGCCCACGCGCCGTCGTCGACCCCACGATGGACCTGGCTCACGCTGGCTGCCCGTGGCGTGCGAACGGGGGTCCGCCGTGCCCTGCATACCAATGGCTGGTATCTGGGATTCCAGATCGGCCCGTCGATGGATGCTGATCTGCAACCTGAGTCGTTCCAACCGATCCTGCCGCCGAAGGATCGATTCTGGGCCGATCCATTCCCCGTCGTGCTCTCGCCGGAGCGGGCCCTGATCTATGTCGAGGAGTGGCCCGATCGACTCGGGCGCGGACGGCTGGCGGCATTGGAGATGCACCGGAATGGTTCCTGGCAACGCCTGGGCACGGTCATGGAAGAGCCCATCCACCTGTCCCATCCCTATCTATTCACCTGGCAGGGCGCGCGTTATCTGATTCCGGAGACCTCGGCGCGCTCGACAGTCGAACTCTATCGGCAACAGGGAGACGATCCCCTCGACTGGAAGTTGCAGGATGTGTGGATGCAGGATCGACGTGTCGTCGACGTGACCGTGCAGATGATCGGTGATCGCTGGTGGCTCCTGGCAAACATCGCCAACGAGGGCATCTCGGCACACGATGAATTGCATGCATTCCACGCCGACACGCCGCTGGGTCCCTGGACCGAGCATGCTGCAAACCCCATCGTTTCAGATCCACGGTGCGCTCGACCTGCCGGGCAACTCTACTACCACGATCAGCGTCTGATTCGACCCGGCCAGGATTGTGGCCAGCGTTATGGTCGCGCCATCACCCTGTGTGAGGTCCTGGAACTCACGCCGACGCGGTATGTCGAACGCATCATCAGACGAATCGGGCCCGCCCCCTTTGGCGCCAATCGCCTGCACACACTCAATACCGATGATTGGCTGCGCGTGATCGACCTTCATCGCGACCGGCGACGATTCCTGTGACAAGCCCAGGTGAGAGAGATCCCATCGACGAGGGAGCCGACGAGCAAGTCGTCAGCGGCACTCCACCCGAGGTGTCATCGATCGATGAGGATGCGCTGACCGACGAAGCCGAGCGGCAACGACTTCGCGACGACGACATCCGCGATCTGGCCGGTGGTGCCTTCGTCGTGCTGGTCGGCAAGATGGCGCGCGCCTCGCGCGGTGCCTTCATCTGGGTCGTCACCCTGCTGTGCGGACTCGAAGTCCAGGGACTCTACTCTCTGGCCTGGGCCGTCTGCTCCACCCTCAACAAGGTCGCCCGCTTCGGGTTACCCCGCGGCACCGTCTACTTCGTCAACCAGGCTCGGGCTCTCGAGGTGGATGTCGAGGCCCGCCAGGAAGAGTCGCTGGCGGCAGGCGGTCTGTTGGCATTGTGCGCCAGTGGCCTCGTGGTGGCCGTCGTCTGGATGAGTGCCGATTGGATCGAGGCCTTCTTCGACAAGGGCCCGATCGCCGCCCCGATTCGCGTGATGGTCTTCACGGCCCCCTTCGTGGCCCTGGCCTGGATCTTCACATCGGCCACCAGAGCCCTGCGCATCATGCGCTACGAGGTCTACGTGCGATCCGTCTGTGGACCGGCGTTGCTCTTCATCGGCGGCACCATCGTCGGTCTGAGTGGTCTCGGCCTGCGCGGCGTCTCGTGGGTTCAGTTGACGATGGCCATGGGCAACTTCCTGCTCGCCCTGTTCCTGTTCAACCGCCACTTCTCCATACGTGGGGTGCTGGCAGCCGTCGGCCGCCGACTGCCATTGGCGTCAGTTGCACGATTCAGCGGCCCCGTGATGCTGACGGATCTGCTCTACGCCGTGCTCACGCAACTGGATGTCTTCATGCTGAGTTTCTTCGTCAGCGACATTCGTCTGGTGGGCATCTTCGTCATCTCGCGCCGCATGGCGAGTATCGTGCTGAAGGCGCCACAGGCCTTCGATGCCATTTTCTCATCCATCGCCAGTGAGCTGTCAGCTCAACAACGGGATGAGGATCTTGGTGAGCGGGTTGTGGTGATTTCCCGATGGGTCCTGACGATCAATCTGCCGATTTTCGCCTCCCTGCTTCTGGTCGGCGAACCCTTGCTGCAGATGATGGGCCAGAAGGAATTCGCCATGGCCAGTGATCTTCAACTGGGACTGCACATCCTCTTCATCCTGTGCATCGGCATGCTCGTGCAGTCGGTCTTCGCCGTCGCCGAGCCCCTGCTGGCGATGACGGGCAGACCCGGGCTGAATCTGTTCAACAACATCCTCTGGCTCGTAACCAACTTCTGCCTGAACCTGTGGCTGATCCCGCGATACGGGTTGATCGGTGCCGCCTTCGGTGCCGCCTCGACGACGATGTTCATCAACGTCTTGCGCGTCACCGAGATCTACGTCCTGCGACGCATCCTCCCCTTCCGCGCATCCCAACTGAAGCCACTTCTGGCGGCATTGCTGGCAATACTGCCGGCGTGGTGGTTACGACAGGAACAGGTGGAGCTCTGGGCGAGAATCCTGGTACCTGCAGCCAGTTATGTCGCCGTCTACTTCACGGCGTTGCTGCTGCTCAGGCTCGAGGAGGAGGATCGTATGTTGCTGGACCGCCTGCTGCGGCGGTGGCGGACCTGAGCTCGTCTCAGGTTTCGACCTGAGACGAGCTCAGGCTTCGACGGCCAGCTGCAGGGGCGCGCAGGGCAAGACGGCGACGCGACGCGGCTCCTCTGGCAGGTGACCGGCCGCGCCGACCTCCTCCCAGGAACGATACAGCCGGCTGTTGGGGAACTGCACCTGCCGCTTCCAGTTCGGAAATCCCTCCGAGCAGATGATCCACGGTGCTCGTTTGGCCATGATCCGCTTGGCGATGCTGTTACGGACCAGCAGGCGCGCACCCACATCAAAGGCGCGAAAACTGACGTCGATCTGCTCCACCTGGCGGGCAAAGCGACGTGTCGCCCATCGATGGAATCCGCGGCGGGAGAGCAGGGCCGACAGCAACGCCGGATACCGACCGACCGTGCGTGCTTCGCTGATCATCCCACACAGCATATTGATGACATTCGCCTTCTGGAATTCGCTCCATCCATGGTAGGCGATCCCGTCACAGGCCGGGTCGAAGAGGATCATCTGGGCATTCGGGAATAGCTGACGCACCCATTGCGACTTCGACACCTGCACTGGATCCGCATCCATCGGGTAGCCGTTGACGATCACAATGTCGGCCGCCTGCCGGACCTCAGAGGAGATCGGCGTCCGATAGATCGAGCGCGCATGTTCGACGGCCCGGCGATGCGCGTCGATGTGGGATCCGGCAAACAGACCAGCAATCTGGCGGCGTGTATTGAGGACGGTGTTGATGCTGAAATCGAGACCGGCACGCGACGCGAAGGCTTCGATCAGTTCGCGACCATCCGGGTGGCGCCCGGTAGAGCCGGTGTCACCCCGTCGACGCTTTGGCGAGAAGCTGTGCAATTGGGCGATGGATCGCAGACCGGCGCACCCGGGCAGCATGATCTTGCCACCACCGGAGAATCCAGCCAGCGTGTGCGGCAATACGCAGCTGATGCCAATGACGAGGTCGGCATCCACAATGCGACGATTCACGATGACGGGCATCCCCGAAGGCAGCGGACCGAGGTCGCTCAACTCGTCATTACAGGCGTCGTGGCAGTGTACGGGGAATCTCGAAGCCAGATCGCTCCCGAGCTTCCGCTGAATCTCGTCAGCGGTAAGCTGGCGATGCGAACCGGTGGCGACGAGAAAGCTGATCGAGGCTGCCGGAATCCCGGCATCGATCAGCGTCTTCACGACATGGGGTGCGATCGCGTGGGTGGGCGTCGGGCGACCCAGATCATCGATCAGGATCAGCGCCGACTCGGCACCCCGCGCCATCATTTCCAGAGAGTCGCATCCGAGGGGCCGCGCCAGAGCGGCTGTCATATCTTGCTCGCTGAGCTGGGGGCCATCATCCGGCGGCAGGACGTCGACGGTCCAGCTGTCCGGAACCGGCAACTGGATCTCTTCGTCGCCGTGCCAGGCGCGCGTACGCAGACAGATACGTCCCATAACCTGTCGGATCAGGTCCTCAATGCCGTGACTCCATCAGCAGGGGTCAGGCGACTCGTCGTGTGCAGAAAAGTGGGAGGTGAGGGCAGGAGCGCGGCCCACAGGGCAGGACACCCGCCTCTGGCAAGCTTACGGTCGTCCCCTCAGATGTCAAGGCAGGCACGTGTCGTTTCATCGTCGCCGGCAGGCGGAGGCGCCCCCCGGAACAGGATGCACTGATCCCGTCAGTAGCGTCCCACTTCAGCCAGCGTTTCCAGGGCCAGCAGGTAGTTGCTGTAGGAGACATCACTCGGCACCGAATGATCCGAGTGGAATATGTATCCCCCGCCCTTCTTGCCGGCTTCCACCGTCGAGCGCACTTCTTCAACGACCTGCTCCGGTGTACCAGCCAGCTTGGTCACATCGATATTGCCAAACAGGGCAAGACGGCGACCATAACGTTGGCGAAGGTCCGCCGTATCCAACCCCGCCTTGGCCTCCAGCGGATGCAGCCCCGAGAAACCGGCATCGAGGAAGTCATCAATCAACGGGCGCACATCGCCATCCGAATGCAGGATCACCGGCAAACCATCCTCAGCCAGGTGTTCACAGACACGCCGATGATGCGGCTTCACCAGTTCTCGATACATGTCCGGCGAGATCAGCGGCGCCGTCCGGTAGCCGAGATCATCGGCGAGAAAGGCGCCATCAAACTGGACGCCCTGGGCCTTCATGCCGTCGTAGAGATCCATCACCAACTGCGCGTGCGTCGCCATCATCTCCACGACCCATTCCGGATCGGTGGCCATGGCGATGAGGATATTTTCGAGTCCAATCTTGTGCCACGTCGGATGGAACGATGCGTGACCAGAGAACAGGACGAATCGTTCCTCGGCACGGGCCTGCTTGTAGGTGTCCAGCATACCGGGAAGGAGACGTGATGGATTGTACGTGAGACGATCACGGTGTTGCCGCCACGTGTCGGCATCCTTGATCGTGAAATCCATCCAATAGGGCGTCCAGTCGTCACCCTCGTTGATCTCTTTGCGCGTCGCCCCATCCGTGTCGACGTAGATCCGATACCGTTCGGTCTCTTCGAGCATGCGCAGGGGAAACTGCATCGTATAGTCGCCGGCGATGCGAACCATTTCGCAACCGAAGTGCTGACTCGGATCCGCGTCGGCCGGCAGGCCTTCCCGGCGCCAGCGTGCAATCGTCGACTTCCAGAATGTGTCCTGGTAGGGCACGCGATCGGGCGCCTCCCCCCGCAGGGCAAGACTCACACGCTCTTTTGATGTCATGGCCATCGCTGGATTCCTTCGTTGTCGGCTTCTGGTCTCAGATAGCTTACTCAAACCAGCCATGGACTGGCCAACTTCTGAGGATCCGCCGTGCTACTTCACACCTGATAACCGTCGCCCACAGGCCCCCGCTGGCCACCACGGGGCTGCTCCGGGTATCGGAAGCTCCTGCTCTTTTGGGTGACCACCTGACCGGACTGCAAGGTGGTCCTTCGCCACGGCCGGCGCGAGGGCGCTGGGCCGTGAGGCGGCATGAGGCAGGCGGGGCAGGCTACCGCAAACGTAGCCTGCCCC
>JABHDC010000047.1 GCA_018673255.1 Gemmatimonadota bacterium | reverse complement strand
CGCTTCTTCGCGCAGCATCTCCAGCGCGCGGGAGGCCGAACTGACGCGGGGTACCAGGCCGAAGGGCAGGAAATAGCTCCCGCGGCCCACGCCGTGCCAGAAATAGGCCTGGATCTCTGGATAGAGGGACGCCAGTTGCTGGTCGATCGCCGTGACGAGTTCTGGATGCAGGGTCCGCGCGATGAGCCCCAGGGCCTCCAGCGCGACCTCGGCATACCCTTCTTTTGAGTTGTCTCTGCACAGGTCGACGAAGTGGTGCAGCTGCCGGTGGATCTGTTCGTCCGGGCTCTGAGCATCGAGGTTCTGCAGAGAACGCCTGGCCATGGACAATCCCAACCCCGCGTGCAACGCCAACAGAGCCTGGTCGACCGTATCATCGGCCAACAGACGGGTGGGTGTCTCTCCCCGTCCCCAGGCCCTTTCGGCCCAGTAATGGCCCAACCCTTCCGTAGCCCAGACGGCGCTGTATGGCTCCAGACGGCCGGCTCTGTCGACCAGTTCAGCCAGTGGCAGCTCAGCGGCCGAATCCAGCTGCAGCACGGTGTCCACATATCTGAACGTACCAAAGCTCTGCAGCTTGTTCCGCAACTCCTGCCAGGCCGAACGACCCTCTCCCGGCGGTGTCGCCTTCTCCATCGCCTCGACCGCTTGCAGCAACAGATCGAAACTCTTCTGCACCGTGCTGCCGTGCGGGAGAGTTTTGGACGTGAAAAGACGGAGCGCCTGCCCCGATAATTCGTCCGGTACGAAGTCTCCGGCCTTGATCGCTGCCGCCACCAGGCGATCGAGTTGATCCCCTGTGGCATGTGTCCAGGTTTCCAGGGCCGCCGCTGCTCTGTCGGTCAGCCCCTTCTCCTCATCGTCGTCGGTGAGCAAGCCGACAATCTGCTCGACGCCGACCTGGGACATGGTCCACGGCAGGCGGAACATCGATCGGGCTAGCTCTTGCAAGAGGCAACCAGGTCTTTCAAAGAGGAATAGCGGAAGATGTCTCCCAGACGCTGGTGTTGTTTCAGGACTGGGTAGTAGTCCTCCAACGCCTGCTCACAGGGCTCCCTCACCATCTGGTTCCACAGCTTGGTCAACTCGGCGTCCGCCGAATCGGGTTCGTGTTCGTAGTACTGCTCAATGAACGGAGCGTCGGGTGTCGTATCGCGCCGCATCATGATCGCCGAAGCGATGCCGTTGGAGAAGGCGTCATCGATGCTCAGCTGATCGCCGACCTGTTTGAGCAGATTTTCTACGATACCCGGATGACGGATATTGACCATCGTGACGCCCCACCCCAGACCGGCGATGGCGTGGCGCCAGGCGAACTCGTCGGGCGTCTCTCGCTGGATCATCTGGATTGCGTGGGGGATCGAGCCGAATACCGGGAGGAAATTGACCGGAACGAAGTACGTCGCCCGACCTGAGCCGTGCCAGAAGTAGCCAGCCACCTGCTCATCGATCTGCGCGAGTTCTTCGCCGAGGATACGGATCATATCCGACGGACGCGTCTCTTCATAGAAAGCGCCGTTGCGGGCGATCAGGCCCAACGATTCGAGTGCTGCTCCCTCGTAGCCCGGTCTGGAGTTCTGCCGACACAGTTCGATGAATCTCTCGGCTTGCCGGCGGATCTGCGACCTCGGACTGGCATGGTCCACCTCTTTCAGGAGATGTTGAGCGATGGCCATGCCCACACCAGCGTGGAGCATCGTCAGCGAACCGGCCGGCAGCTCGGCGAGGCTCGGGTCCGTCAGCATGCCCTCCAGCTTGGCACCCTCTTTGTAGAATGTATCGCCGTGAAAATGACCCAATCCTTCGATCACCCACAGGGCTGAGTACTGGTCTTGCTCATACGCCTTGGCAACCGACTCGACCAATGGCGGAAAGGGCGGCTCGGCGGGCAGGTCCAGTGTCGACGCCACACCTTTGACATGGCCGAACACCTCCAGCTTGTTGCGGTACTCTCGCCAGATGGGCACCGCGTCCTGACCTTCTGGGATTCCACTCAGGCCGGCCATCAGGTGCTGCATCATGTCCAGCGGCAGGTTCACGATGCGGCCTGATTCGCCTCCCTCACTGCCGAAGCTGTCCATGATCAGGTCCACCATTTCCCGCTGCACTTCATCAGCGACCTGGAAGACACTGCCGGTCATATCGTCAAAGTGTTTGCCCAGTGCCTGGGTGGCCGCGTCGAAGGTCGCCGCAGACGACTGGCGCGTCTTCTCCTGTGATCCGGCCTTCGACAGCAACTTGGTGGCCTGGCTGATGCCAAACAGAGACATGGCCCATGAGAGACTGAGTGCCGACTTGGCAATTTCGCGCATTCTATACCCCCCGTACTGGTTGGGAAATGGCAGGCACCATGGCCGGGGGAATTCCCCGACGTGCGGTCGATCCTTCTACGAGAGTCAAGCTTGGCTCCCCTTGTCTCAATAGCTGCGGGTGGCCGCCCGCAACAACAGAGCCCCCAACATGACGAACAACACTGCGCCGCCCCGGTCGATCCACTCCGGCGGAACGGTGGCCAGACCGGTGAGGTGGTGCGCCCAGAGAACGACGGCAGCCACCACGAAGAGCAGCGCAGTCATCGCCGCACTGGTATTCTTTCGCTGGCTGTGCGTCTCACTGGCCGGGTCACGCAGCCGTGAGTCGCCTTCGGCGGCGCGTGTGAGGGCCTGGTCGAGTTGGTAGGGCAGTGCCACCATGATCGAAGCGTTCTGCATCAGCAGATCGCCCCACTGACGTGGCTCGATCCGTTGGCGGAGACGAGCCAGACCCTGGTCCAAACGCAATTCCATCAGACTTTCTCGCAGGACATCCCGCTCCGGGGCCAGCCTTCGTGCCAGGTCGGCGATGGAGAACAACCCTCGGAAAAATCTCTGCAGATCAGGGCTGGGCCGGTACCCGTGGTCGCGCATGGCACCCCAGTGCAGAAACATATGCTCTGCCATACTGTCGCTGTCCCTCTCCCGGCTCCAACCACCGTCACGGAAGGGGACGATCTGCCGGAAACGGATGCGTAGTCCGTCCTCGTCATACGACTGTGCATCCTGCGCCATTTCCTTGATCAGGATGTTGCAGGATCGGTCCGG
>JABHDC010000046.1 GCA_018673255.1 Gemmatimonadota bacterium | reverse complement strand
TCGGGCACGTGGATGAGAGCCCGATAGTGGGACCACCCGAGGTTTGTACGCGCGTACAAAGCGTTAACGCGCTGACGAAAGCGCAGGATCTCGTACAGGGTGGTGAGACCTAAGTGCGCATTCTGGCTGAGGTTACGGATGGTTTCCTCGCCGTGGGCCTCGAGATAGCGAGTTAAGGCGTGACCGATGTGCCAGTAGGTTTCGACTTTCTCCCACTCGGCGGCTCGGCGACCGAATTGGCGGCCTTCCGTCAGCAGGCCTTCGATCTGTTCGCGCAGGCTGTGGTAGTGGCTCTCGTCCATGGGTGATCCGGTCAGGTAATTCGGGTGTGGGCGGCAAGCTAGGTTCTCGGGTGGTCCGGACCAACCCTGTCGCCCGGCCTGGGCGGCCCTCAGGCACTACCGGCAGCCTTCAAGGGCCGGTCATGACCCGGGGGCGCATCTTGACACCACCTGCGAAGATGCCAAGCCTTCTATAACCGAATGAATGATCTGAAAGACACCCTTCGACGCACGGCTCGTGCGCTGGCGCCCCCGGCACCGGTGTGTCTGGCCATGTTCATCTGCATTGAGTTGTTCGCGTGGCTGACCTATGAGCTGGCCGACGCGGATCAGGTTGTGCTCGAGGACCTGGCGCAGATCACGCCCCCCGAACGGCATCCTACCGAGGCGGCGGCGCTGCACAGCATCGCCGAATGGCCTGCCGATCGGGATCGCAGTGAGTTCCGACAAGCGCCGATGTTCGATACGGCCGTCCTCAATGGGGGGCTGCCACCGGTGGCCGAGCGGTTGCCGGACAATCCCCTCGTCATGACGCCACCCCATCAGTTCGGCCCCTATGGTGGCACGTGGACACGGATGGCGACGGGACCCAGCGATATCGGGGTGATTGGCGCGCGGCTGGCCTATGACGGGCTGGTGCGCTGGGACCCGATGGGAACCGAGGTGCTGCCGAATCTGGCGACGCACTGGGAGATCGGTGAGGAAGGGCGCACGTACACCTTCTTTCTGCGCAAAGGCGTACGCTGGTCGGATGGTCACCCATTCACGGCCGATGACATCGTCTTCTGGTACGAGGACGTGCTGAAGAACGAGGAACTGACCCCCGCCATCGACATGCAATACATGCATGAAGGTCAGATGCTCGGGTTGGAGAAGATCGACGACCACACGATCCTCTTCCGCTTCGTCGAGCCGAATGGGCTCTTTCTGAAGTTCCTCGCCTCCAACCTCAGCTATCAGATGGTGGAGTTTCCAGCCCACTTCCTGAAGAATTTTCACCCACGCTACGTCTCTGAAAAGGTGCTGCAACAGCAGCAGCGCGAGCGGGGGATGGATTTCTGGCACCAGGTCTTCAAGGATGTGAAGGAGTGGCGCACGCCGGAAACGCCACGACTGTGGGCCTGGACCTGCACGGAGCCACCTCCGGCGCGGCCGGCGGTGTTCACGCGCAATCCGTATTACTGGAAGGTCGATGCTGAGGGGCGGCAGCTGCCCTACATCGACCGGATCACCTTCGACATCTACGACATCGAGACGATCAATCTGAAGGCGATCAATGGCGAGATGAACATGCAGTCTCGCCACATCAATCTGCCGAACTATCCGCTGTTCATGTCGAATCAGAAGGCCGGTGGCTATTCGGTCTACCACTGGATCGACGGCGGCGATGGCACGATGGCGCTGACGCTGAATCTGAATCACAAGGATCCGGTGCTGCGCGAGATCTTCCAGGATCGGCGTTTCCGCATCGCCCTGTCCTATGCGATGAATCGTGATGCGATCAATCACGCCAACTTTTTCGGCCTCGGTGATCCGCGACAGGTGGCGCCGCCACCCCAGTCTGCCTGGTACAACGAAGCGTATCTGAAAGCCTACACCGAGTATGACACGGTCAAGGCGAATCAGCTCCTGGATGAAATGGGGCTGACGGAACGAAATGAAGATGGTATTCGGCTGCGACCGGATGGCGAACCCCTCGTCATCAATCTGGAGTCCACCTCGACGCAATCGGCGATGGCTCGTCTCTTTGAGATGACGGCGTCCCATTGGACGGCTGTGGGGGTCAAGACGAAGGTGAAGATGACGGCGCGGCAGTTGTATCGTGAACGCCGCAATGCTCGCCTGTGTGATGTGCATGTGTGGGGTGGAGCCGGTGAAATCATCCCGGTCCTGGATCCGCGCTGGTTCATGCCCTACTCGGTCAGTTCCTTCCAGGGCCTCGACTATGCGCAATGGTATCGCACTGGAGGCCGCAAGGGCACCATTCCACCAGAACCCATGCTGAAGTGCCTGGATCTGTTCGCGCAGATTTCGCGTACGATGGACGAGAAGAAACAGATCGAATTGTTCCATCAGATCATCGACATCAACCGCGAGGAGCTCTATGTGATCGGCGCCGTCGGTGGAATCCCGATCACCTTCATCGTCGCGGACAATTTCAAGAATGTGCCGCACGTTGCGGTCGGTTGCTGGCCGCTGCGCACGCCTGGGGCGACGGCGCCCGAGGTCTACGCCATCGAAGAGAGGGGAGGCGCCTGAGTGTTTGCGCTGATCCTACGCCGTCTGCTGTGGATGATCCCGACGCTGTTCGTGATCTCTCTGGTCAGTTTTGCGCTGATACAGTTGCCACCGGGTGACTATCTGACCTCGTATATCTCTGCCCTGGAAGAGACGGGGGAGACGGTCAACGAGGAACAGGTGGCGGCGCTGCGCAAGCGCTACAATCTCGATGAACCCTTCGTGCTGCAATACAGCAAGTGGCTGAACGATCTGATGTTCTTCGGCTTCCAACGCGGGGGCGATGGCAACTACGTCTGGGTTACGGATCTGGAGGGTGTCGAACACTTCAACTGGCCGGGCTTCAAGTGGCCGGATCTGGGCAAGTCTTTCGAGTGGAATCGGCCGGTGACGGAGTTGATCGGCGAGCGTCTGATGCTGACGATGACGATCTCCATTTTCACGCTGCTGTTCACGTGGGCTCTGGCGATCCCGATCGGCATCTATTCGGCGGTTCGACAGTATTCGTGGGGTGACTACGCCTTCTCCGTGCTCGGCTTCATCGGGCTGGCGACACCGAACTTCCTGCTCGCGTTGATCTTCATGTATGTGGGGCACGCGGTGTTCGATATGTCGGCAGGTGGGTTGTTCTCGCCGGAGCATGCGAATGCACCGTGGAGCTTTGCCAAGTTCGTCGACCTGCTGGCGCACCTGTGGATCCCCGTCATCGTCATCGGCACGTCCGGAACAGCAGGCCTGATCCGTGTGATGCGGGGCAACCTGCTCGACGAGTTGCCGAAGCAGTATGTGATGACGGCCCGTGCCAAGGGGGTATCCCCCTACAAGCTGCTGCTGAAGTATCCGGTGCGCGTGGCCTTGAATCCGCTGATCAGCACGGTGGGCTGGGTGTTGCCGGGGATCGTTTCGGGTTCGGTGATTGTCGCCGTCGTGCTGGGCATGCCGACGGTGGGACCCCTGCTGCTGCGGGCGCTGGAAAATCAAGACATGTATCTGGCTGGTTCCATGGTGATGATCCTCAGTTTTCTCACCGTCATCGGCACGCTGATCTCCGACATCCTGCTGCTGATCTTCGATCCGCGCATTCGTTACGATGAGCGAGGTCGCTGATGAGCGAAGCCGTGGTGCAGACGGTCGAAGTGGAAGAGAAGACGGGCGACGAGGCGCCGGAGCTTTATACAGCCTCCCAATGGCAGTTGATGGGGCTCAAGTTCCGTAAACACCGTCTCGCGGTGTGGTCCGGATGGGTCATTCTGACACTCTACATGATCGCCACGTTCTGCGAGTTCGTCGCGCCCTACGCACTGGCCGATCAGAATCTCAACTACATGTATGCACCGCCCCAACGGTTGCACATGGTCAGCGATGAGGGCGTGCATTTCTGGCCCTTCGTCTACGGCATGAAGGGGCAGCGCCACCCGGAGACATTGCGGTTTGTCTACGAGGAAGACCGGAGTCAGATCTATCCACTCCAGTTCTTCGCCCGCGGTTCGACGTACAAGATGTGGGGACTCTTCGAGACGGACATTCACCTCTTCGGGGTGGAGGAGGGCGGGACCCTGTTCCTGCTGGGTACCGACTCCATCGGGCAGGATCTGCTGACGCGGATCATCTATGGATCGCGCATCTCGCTGACCGTGGGTCTGATCGGCGTGGCCCTGAGTTTCATCTTCGGCCTCACCATCGGTGCCGCTTCCGGTTATTACGGTGGCTGGATCGACAACATGATTCAGCGCATGATCGAGGTGCTGCGGTCCTTCCCGTCGATTCCATTGTGGATGGCTCTGTCGGCCTCGTTGCCGGCTTCCTGGTCGCCTCTGCAGGTCTACTTCGGCATCACGGTCGTGTTGTCCTTCCTTGGTTGGACGGGGCTGGCCCGCGTCGTGCGCGGTAAGATCCTGTCGCTGCGGGAGGAGGACTACGCCACGGCGGCCTTGCTGGCCGGTGCCTCGCAACGGCGTGTCATGTTGCGGCACTTGCTGCCCGGTTTCACCAGCCACATCATCGTGTCCCTGACACTCACCCTGCCAAACATGATTCTCGGTGAGACGGCGCTGAGTTTTCTCGGCCTGGGGCTGCGACCGCCGATCACCAGTTGGGGTGTGCTGCTCAAGGAAGCGCAGAGTGTTCAGGCCGTGGCGCTGCATCCGTGGTTGCTGACGCCGGCCGTCATCGTCGTCATCGCTGTGCTGGCCTTCAACTTCGTCGGCGACGGTCTGCGTGACGCCGCCGATCCGTATTCGAGGTGATGGTCCATGAGTGAATCGACCCGGCCGGGGCAGCCAGCGGAACCGCTGATCACGATCGAAGGGCTGTCGACCCATTTCTTCCTCGACGAAGGCACGGTGCGCGCCGTCGATGGCGTCGATCTCACCGTACCGCGCGGCAAGACGCTGTGCGTCGTCGGCGAGAGTGGTTGTGGCAAGTCGATCACGGCGTTCTCGTGTATGCGGATGATCGCCAGGCCGGGAGAGATTGTGGGTGGCAAGATCACCCTGCATCACCCACCCGGTCAGAAAGTCGTGCTCACCGACCTGGATGAAGATGGCGAACAGATGCGCTCGATCCGGGGGCGTGACATTGCCATGGTCTTCCAGGAACCGATGACGAGTTTGAGTCCGGTGCACACGGTGGGCAGTCAGATTGCCGAGGCCGTGCAGTTGCACACGGACAACGACAAGAAGGGCGCCAAGGAGCAGGCGATCGGTATCATGCGTCGCGTGGGTATTCCGAATCCCGAGGGCCGCTATGTGCAGTATCCGCACGAGTTGAGTGGCGGTCTGCGACAGCGTGCGATGATCGCCATGGCCCTGTCCTGCGAACCGACGCTGCTGATCGCTGACGAACCGACGACGGCCCTCGACGTGACGATCCAAGCGCAGATCCTGCGGCTCATGCGTCAACTGCAGGCCGAGTTCGGGATGGCGATCATGCTGATCACCCACGACCTGGGGGTGGTGGCACAGATGGCTGACGAGGTGGCGGTGATGTATCTGGGTCGTGTCGTCGAATACGGCCCCGTTAACGCGATTTTTGCTCAACCGCGACACCCGTATACGCAGGCCTTGTTGCGTTCGCTGCCCGGGACCCACACGGATGAACGCAAGAGTGAACTCGAAGTGATCGAGGGCAGTGTGCCGGATCCCTTCGACCCGATCAGTGGATGTGCCTTCCATCCACGCTGCCGCGAGTTCGAAAAAGGACGGTGTGATGTGGGTGGGCGACCGCCGTTGAAGGCAGTCGCCGGAGACCCGACCCACCAGACGGCCTGCCTGTTGCAGCATCCGGGTGCGGAGGATGGCAATGGCTGAGTCACGGCGTATCCTGCTGACGGTGAAGAACCTGAAGAAGCACTTCCCGATCACGAAGGGCTTCTTCAACAAGGAAGTCGGTAGCGTTCGGGCCGTGGATGATGTCAGCTTCGACGTCTACGACGGTGAGTGTCTGGGCCTGGTGGGCGAGTCGGGTTCCGGCAAGACGACGGTTGGTCGCTGCATCCTGCGAGCCATCAATCCAACGGATGGGGCGATCGAGTTTCGACTGAGTGATGAGCTGGTCGACGTGGCCAAGGTCGACAGCGCACAGCTGAAGCAATTGCGCCGGCACATGCAGATGATCTTCCAGGATCCGTATGCCTCGCTGAATCCGCGCATGACGGTTTTCGACATCGTCGGTGAGCCCTTGCTGGTGAATGGCATGAAGGACCGCTCTGAGCGTGAGCAGCACGTGCGGGAGCTGATGTCGCAGGTCGGATTGAATCCGGCCCATCTGCGTCGGTATCCCCATGCATTTTCAGGTGGGCAGCGCCAGCGCATCGGCATCGCGCGTGGGCTGGCCCTACACCCCCAGTTGATCGTGGCCGATGAGCCCGTCTCGGCACTGGACGTGTCGGTGCAGGCGCAGATCCTGAATCTGCTGCAGCGACTGCAGTCCGAACTGGGGCTGACCTATATCTTCATCGCCCACGATCTGAGTGTGGTGCGCCACATCAGTGATCGTGTCGCGGTGATGTATGTGGGCAAGATCGTCGAACTGTGCGAGGTGGAACCGCTCTTCGATCGACCCCTGCATCCCTACACGGAGGCATTGCTTGCGGCCGTGCCGCTGCCGGACCCGACGTTGCGTTCCGGTGATGCTGAACTGGAGGGGGAGGTCGCTGACCCGTCCAATCCGCCACCTGGCTGCTCCTTTCATCCGCGTTGCCCCTATGCCGAGGCGCGTTGCAGCAGTGAAATACCGCAACTGCGAGAGGTGACGCCGGGCCGCTGGGTCAGCTGCCACCGTGCCGAAGAGTTGCAACTCGGCAATGCGGCACCCACTCCCACCGACTGACAGACACCCCGGGGCACAGACTCCGGGTCTTGTCCGGGTCGGGCTCTTCCAATTGTTGATCCCATGTTCGTGACCGGAGAATCTTTGTGAGTCAGACGCCCCTTCGCGTGGGCATTATCGGTGCTGGCGCCATCGGCCCATCCCACGCCCATGCCATGCAGGACATTCCCCAGGTCGAGTTGGTGGCCGTGTGCGATCGAGACGAGTCGCGTGCTGCCGCCATTGCCGGTGAATACAGCGTGACACCCTATACGGATCTCGCTCAGATGCTGGAAGTTGTCGATGCGGCGACACTGTGTGTGCCCAGCGGCCTGCATCTGGAGCCGGCGCTGCAGGTTGTTCAGGCAGGGCGGCATCTTCTGGTGGAGAAACCTCTCGAGATCACGACCCAGCGAATCGATCGCATCATCGAGGCGGCCGCCCTGCAGCCGCAGGTCAAGCTGGGTGGTGTCTTTCAGACGCGCTATATGCCCGTCGTGGCGCAACTCAAGCCGCTGGTTGCAGAGGGACTGCTCGGTGAGATCTATTCGGGAAGCGCCTACATCAAACGGTATCGCACGCAGGACTACTACGACTCGGGTGGTTGGCGGGGGACGTGGAAGATCGATGGTGGTGGCTGCCTGATGAATCAGGGGATTCACCTGGTTGATCTCCTGCTCTGGTTCTGCGGCGACGTAGATCAGGTGATGGCCCTGACCTCATCCGTCGGTCGTCAGATCGAAGTGGAGACTCAGGTACAGGCACTGCTCAAGTTCGGCTCAGGCGCTACGGGGGTGATCGAGGCGACGACACTGGCTTATCCCGAACTGCCGCAGTACCTGGAACTGTATGGCTCGAGGGGCACGCTGGCCTTCACCGGTGACAAGGTGTTGCGACTCGACCTGATGGATCCGACGCCAGAGGAATCCCAGGCGCGGGATGAGATCCTGCAACTTGGCGAAGCGCGGGCGGCAGAGAAGGCGCGTCAGCGGCAAGACGCTGTGGCCGGTGCCGCTGTGCCCCACGTCGACATGGGGCACGGCCCTGTGATCGAAGACTTTGTGTCGGCCATTCTCGAAGATCGTCCGCCCATGGTGGACGGACACGAGGCGCGGCGGTCTGTTGAACTGATTACGGCGATCTACGAGTCTGGTCGCAATGCAGGACAGGCAGTCACGCTGGGCTGATCTGCCGCCGGATTCGACTCCCTACGCACACAGTGCAGGCCCAGGGCCGCACAGGAGCCATGATGACGACAAAAAGAATGCTTCGGCAACGCATCCAGGCCGGTGAAGTGCTCGTCGCCCTGCGGGGCAAGCTGACGACGACCAAGAGTGAACTGGACGCGATCTGGTCGGCCGGCGCCTACGACTACATCTGGATCGATTCGCAGCATACTGCCTACACCGAAGAGCAGATGGTCAGCTATTGCACTGCGGCAGAAGAGCTGGGTATCGATGTGCAACTGCGCATTCCCCATACCCGGCAGGCCCACATGGTTGGGCGCTTCCTCGATCTGGGATTCAGCGCCGTGCTGGTGCCTGAGGTCATGGAGCCGGAGACCATGGATGACGCCATCGACTATGCCTACTACGGACCGATTGGTCGTCGCAGCTGGGGTGGCGGTGCTCGTCGGGGACTCCATGGTGTGGCCAAGGGCTTCGATCGCCACGCCTATGCGGACTGGTGGAATGATTATGTGGTGCTGGCCATGCAGGTGGAGTCGGTGGAAGCGGTGACCAATATCCGCAAGCTGGCCAAGCCGGGTGTGAATGTCGTCACCTTCGGGCCGAATGATCTCTCCTTCAGCTTGGAAGATCATCCCGACTACCCGTTGCAGAGTGTTGATGACTGCATGCGCAATGTGGCTGAGCAACTGCAGGGTACCGGTATTCGTCTGGCCATGGGCACGCCGACCCTGCCGGAGGAGCGCGACAAGTATCTGGAGATGGGCATCACCCTCTTCCAGGCAGACGCACCGGGCTAGTGTACTGGCAGCGAATCATCCTGAATTCCACAATGCTGATCCCCTAGCAGGGCACGATAGATGAACGCGCCTGAGATCGTCCTCTGGGTGATCACGATCATCGGAGGGCTGCCTTTCATCGGCTACGGGCTGTACCTCGCCTGGGATGGATTCTGGCTGATACTCAAGGGGATCGGGTCGCTTTCATGGCGAGCCACGACGGGGACCGTGCTCAGTGCAGATGTTCAGCCACACGTAGACCGGGACCTCTACGAGGGCGGCATCTGGAAGCATCACTTCTCCTACCACCCCCGAATCACTTTCGAGTTTCTGGTGGCTGGCACCCGGCATGTGGGCAAGCGGCTGCGATTCGGCCACGACATGAATGGGACGCGGCTCTTCGCCCGCTACGCCGAGCGGCAACTCGGAGATCTGCGTCCCGGCAGCATGACACCCGTCTTCTACAATCCGCGCGACCCCGAGGGTGCCGTGGTCTACCGAGGGATCAGTCGATACGCCTTTCAGCGGGTCCTCGTCGGACTGCTCGTGGCCGGATTCGGGTTGACATTCCTCCTACTACCGCACCAGCCGCGATCAGTCTTCAAGTCGATCCAGCAGAGCCTTGAGTGGGTTGTGTTCGTGCCGGTGCTGGTGATGCTGGCGTGTCCGGCCCTGTGGCTCTTCGCCCGACATCTCGACGAGAAAGCCAGGGCCCTTGCCGAGGGGCCGGCGGTACCGGGCAAGGTCTTCTGGGCGGGTCGCATCATCAACCGCATGAACAAGAGCGCCGGCCTCATACACAAGGGCGAGGTTGCTTACCACTATGAGGTCGAAGGGATCCAGTATACCGGCAGTCGAGTGACACTGACCGATGTCACCGGTGGCCTGCGTCAGGCAGACCAGGTCCTCAGGGCGTATCCAGTTGGTACCGATGTGACGGTCTTCTACAATCCCCAGGATCCGGCTGACTCGGTATTGACCGCTAAGGCTGGAGCGGGGGGAGTGCTGATCAAGGTGCTGGCCGTCTTCTTCGGTCTCGTCGGCGGGGTCCTGACCTGGGTCTTCCACTTCGCGGCCATCTGACCGGCGCCGTCCAGATTGACGTTGCAGCTAGAGGGGGGTACCGTGAAAGCGGCCGGGTCGAAGGACAGGCTAACCGATGCTGCCGGTGGTGAATGCTGATGACACTCCTGCCGCCCGCGGCCACGCCCACGAGAGGACAAGATGATATCACGCGAGACGACGATGAAACGAGTGATCCTGGTACGGATCGCTCCTGGCGAAGACATCCTGCAGGGTCTGAACAAGGCGGTTGCCGAACACGGCATCAGGAATGGGTTGTTCCTGACTGGATTCGGCTCTGCGAGCCAGTCCCACTTCCACGTGGTGATGAGTAATGATCTACCGCCGAAGGAGAGTTACCCCAAGAGCATCCAGCCCCTGGATATCTGCTCATTCAATGGGTATGTCCTGGATGGCAAGGTGCATTGCCACATCGACTTCTCCGACGAGCGCAATGGTTTTGGTGGACACCTGGAAGAGGGCACGTTGGCCCTGACCTTCGCCAACATCGCCATCGGCGAGATCGAGGACAGCGTCAGTATTGTCGGTTGGGACACGATCGCTGAAGAGACCAGCCTGTGAGCGAAGCAGAGCAGGCGATTCAGGAGATCGATGTCTACGGATTCACGATCCTGGAGAGTGTGATCAGCCGGGACGACGCGGCGGCGATGCGTGAAGCGTTGATTCGGTGCATCGCCGAGCATGGCACCGAATCGAACAACCGGGGCACGGCGGGCCACGTGTCGAATTTGCCCACGATGGACCAGTTGTTCTGGCCCACGATCGATCATCCGCGCACGTTGCCGATCCTCGAACACTTCCTTGGGAAGGATCTGATTCTCGGATCGCTGAATTCACGGATCGTGCGTCCTGGCGATGGTCTGCAGGGGCTGCACAGCGACATCCCGGAATCGATGCTGAACATGCAGTCTCCGGTGATGATGAACACGGTGTGGATGCTGGATGACTTCACCAAAGAGATCGGCGCCACGCGCGTGATCCCGGGGACACATCGCTCGGGTCTGGCTCTGCCGCCGGAAGGTCTGGAACTCAAGCATGTCGTCACGGCGGAAGCACCGGCCGGATCGGTGTTGGTCTTCAATGGGCAGACGTGGCACGGGGGTGGCGTCAACCACACGGATCGCAATCGGCACGCCCTCTTCGGCCACTACCGCAAACGCATGTGTGTATTCCAGCTGGATCCACACGATGGATTCCCGCCGGCGTGGTACGCTGATCTCAACGAACGGCAGAAAGAGTTGTTACGCATGCAGCACGGTGTGGGAGCCCTGCATGCAGCGGACGCACATTTCCGGTAGACAAATGCTTCGACAGGGGAACTCACCATGACCACAGATCCGCAGCGTATCGCCGTCTTCGGCGCCGCTGGCTGGGTTGGCCGTGCCGTCCTCGAGGATCTCGAGGGTCGGCACACGACTCGAGCCTCCGACCATGGCCCCGGTGCGTGGAAGGCATATGAAGATGTAGATGGCACGTGGTCGGGTGACATCGCGCACTGCGACATTGCCAACTACGAACAGGTCGAGGCTGCCATCGATGGCATGGATGCGATCATCCACACGGCGGTGCTGGGTGGTGGTGTGCAGGGGGCGTACACCGCGGGCAGCGATCTGCCGTGGTTGGTGAATCTCAAGGGCCTGTGGAATGTCCTGGACGTGGCACGAGAGCGGCAGATTCGGCGCGTCGTGCACGTGGGTTCCTGCCAGGTGGAGCATCCGCAGGGCGTGTTCTTCGACGCGGATGTCCGCCGTCCTGACGGGGCAGCGTATGCGGTGAGCAAACGACTTCAGGAAGAGATGTGTCGCCAGTTCCACGAGGCCTTCGGCATGTCGATCGTTGTGCTGCGGCCGTGTTCGATCGTGGACAGCCGACTCGGTATCAGCAAGTATCGGAAGGCGCTGGGGCCACAGGATGTTGGCTCGGTCTGTCGGCACGATCTGGCCGAGGCCTGCCGTCTGGCAGTTGAAGTGGATGGGATCGGTCTGGAGATCCTGCACACGGCGGGCCTTCCCGAGGCGGATGCGCACTGCAATACGGCGCACGGTCGCGAGATCCTGGGCCTGGAATACCAGGGCGACCTGCGGCGATTTTCCGTGGCGGATAACGCAGAGTAGCCAGGCCGGCCCGTCGACTGCCGCTGCTGCCAGATGGCATCATCCGTGCGCCTGATTCGCTCGGAGGAGGATGGACTGCGAGACCGGGTGACGATCCGCCGGGAATGATTCGCCAGAGATGATTCAGCCGGGGCCGTATCGATCCAGCTTGTCGTAGCCGACCCCTTCGCGGTCGAGCCACTGCCGCAGGATGGCGTGGGATCGCCCCATCAGATACTTGTAGCGTTCGTCGAGTTGCCCGCGAAAGCGAGAGCCGCCGCCCATGTTGATGGCTGGTCCACTGGCCTCGCGATCCGGATTCGAGTTGAACCGACCGCGCGCCTCCGACACGACGCGGGACTCGATATCGATGGCGACGGTGAGGATGCGTTGCACGCGATCCTCATCCACAACCTGAACCGACCAGATTGATCTCTCAGACAGCTTGGCCACGGTCGAGTTCAGACAGTGGCCCATGGCTTCGCCTTCATTGGCCAGGGACCGGGCCGTGCTCAGTTCCTGAATTGTCCACTGCAGCGCGCGGCCTGTGGTCGCGTCTTCTTCTTCGATGTAGAAGTAGGCCATGCTGCGATGGGCTGCCGTCGACTTGGCCTTCTGGGTGATCGCGGCGGTGGCGGCGAGCATCTCGGGTGTGAAGGTGGCCCGCCAGCGGTCGACTCTGGCCAGCAGTTTGGGCAGAGAGCGACTCTTCATCGACAGATTCGGCTCCAGGGCCGGACCCAGATCGATGCCCCCGTCGGGGCCGGGCATCTCCTGAGGTTCGTATTTCCTGAACTGCAGGTAGTCGATGATGGGGTGGACCAGATCCAGGTCGAGCCGAGGGTGGCGAGCAAGGAACTGAACCACCGTGTGCCAGAAGTCCTCGTGGTCGAAGATGTGGCCGATGCGACTGTTGATGACGGTGCGAGCCAGCTGAGGCGATCCCCCAAAACCGAGGGTCTGCCCCCAGCGCAGCGCCTCGGTTGCCGAGAGGTCGTCAGGCGCACTCAGCGTCTCATGGGCCATGCGTTTGGTCAGCTGCAGGGGGATGTCGGCCGTGCGCAGGTTGCCACCGGAGCCGATGTGACTGAACCAGCTTTGCTGACGTCGGGCCGCAGCATCTTCCCCGGTAAACCAGACCGAATCGAAGGGTGCCGGCACTTCGTATCGGGCCAGCAGGCGGCGCGTGAGGTCGGAGAATTGGCGTCGCTGATTGCGACTGCGAGGACGCCAGTTGGCAGGATCGGTCTGCCAGTGTTCGTGCTGAATGGCCACGGCGGTCAGGCCATCGATCAGCGTATTTCCGGCACGAGGGCCGAACCGGTCGCACCCCCAGGCGGTACTGAGCAGGTCGGGCGCCCGGCGATCCAGATGGAGGAGCAGATGCAGATAGGCATCTCGCCCGGCGGCTGATGCGCCCTGCTCGAGATGGCTGAAGGCATAGGCGATCCGCTGAAGCAGCACTGACTCGAGTTCATCGACTGGTACCGAGCCGGCGTGAATCCGCTCAATCCAGGCGCGGCGCCCCCGCATTTGCTGCTTGGAGCGGGCCAAGGCCTGCAACGCCTGGTCTCGATCGAGGCCGGCGGATGGTGCGTTGGGTGGGAACGGCAATGCCTGGGTCACATAGGTATCCTCCGTGTTCCTCCGGATGGGATGCACTTCCAGGCTCGAGACGCAACGCTACGTGCGAATGAGGTCCACCACCATCATCCGATCCGGCCGTCTCCATCGAGATCTTCGCCGAAGCGTTTCTCCAGCAACTTGAGCAACTCCACCATGGTGTTGTTCGTACTTCGCAGCTGTGACTCGAGGCGCTGGACGCGTGTCTCCAGATCCTCGCGCTGATTGGACGCGTTGCTCAGCTGCACCTGTTGGATCAAGTCCCAGATCATACCCATGTCGCACTCCTCCGGTTACGGGTCACCCGATCTACTGGATCTGGCTCAGCAGCACTCGATTGCTCTACATTGCCGCGAGCATGTGATCCCAACAATACCTGCCTACCAGGGACATCGTCCAGAGAGGAAATGTGATGCGCCAACGATCGGACCTTCTGACGGACTCGTGTCTTGAGGGACTCGAAGTATTCCAGCTGACGACGGAAGAGATCCCGTCTTCCCACATCTACATGGAGGCGCAGATCTTCACGCCTGACTCTCAAACGCTGATCGTGCATCGTTCGGCGCATCCACACGGGTCGGATCCGAAGGACCCTGCGCATCAGTATCTGTTGTGTGATCTGGGCGACGAGGGTGCGCTGACACCGATCACGACGGAGCTGGGGGCCACGGCGCCTTCGATCTCACCGGATGGCGACGTGCTCTATTACTTCATCAATGACACGACGCCTGGTGTGGGTGGCCGACTGACTCTCAAGCAAGTTCGGCTCGACGGGACCCAACGGGAGGAGATCGCCGTTGTGGATGGTGTGTTGCCCGGCGCGCCGGGGCCCTTCTCGCGTCCCTACCCGCTGTCGACGATTTCATCGGATGGCCAGCGTGTGGCGATCTCTGGGTTCCTTGGTGATGGCTCGATGGCTGATGCGCCATGGGGACTGCTGGTCTTCGATATCCCGACGGCCGAAGTGCGTCTGATTCTGCAGGGCGCCTCCTGGTGCAACGTGCACCCCCAGTATTGCCGCTCGAAGGATCCATTGGCCGCGCACGATCTGCTCGTGCAGGAGAATCACGGCAACGAGTGTGACGCGGAGGGTGTCTTCACGAAGCTGACCGGTGGCAATGGCGCAGATATCCACGTCATCGCCGATGACGGGACGAACATGCGGGATCTGCCCTGGGGTCGTGATGGCAACGAGTTCTGCCAGGGGCACCAATGCTGGATCGGTGACAGCGAACGGGCGCTCACGTCGACGGGCAAGCGGGATCCTCAGTGTGCGGAGTTGATCGAGGCACGGGCCGTGCCACATGTGGGCCACGAAGGACTCAACACACCCGGTGGCGTGCGCAACGACCTGTCACGGGAGCATTCGCAGCCTGACTTCTACCACTTTGCCACGGATGCGGCCGGAACCCGATTGATCACGGATGCCGGACCACGCGACACCGGTGGCGCCCTCTGGCTGGGCACGATCCCAACTGACGAAACGGGGGCGATTGAGGACTGGACCTATCTGATGAATCCGGGATCCTCCTGGCAGAAGAACACACATATCCATCCCTTCCTGTCGCCGGATGGCCGAACGGGATTCTTCAATTCTGATGAGTCGGGGACTCTGCAGTGTTTCATGGTGCGGGGCTGGGCGTAGCAGAAACCTTTCTCACGAGTTCGAAGAAGGCACGCTTGCGCGCCGTGTTGAGACTCCAGTTCACCGGCGGTGATTGATAGCCGTCCTCGTAGTCGTTCGCGCCTGGATCAAAGAATCCCCACGAGGCATAGCGCGAGAGGGCGGCGCGGAAGTTGTTGTGATCCTCGTCGAAATCGAAGTGGTCATCCTCGTTGAAGAGGATGGGCATGGGGCGGTAGCCGCCGACCTGACGTGTTTCGTCGACCATCTCAGCGATCCGATTCGGATCCGATACGCCGTTGCCGTGTACGAGAAGGAAGTCGGAGCTTCTTACGACATTCTCCAGGGGCACGAACCCGCCGCCGTAGCTGGTGGAGACGAGCAGCCGCCGCGCATCCTTCGTGATGTTCTTGGCGCGATCGATGAGTTCGTGAATGCGGTGAGGTTGCAGGATCTCGTGTTCGTATTTCCTCACGTTGCACTCGTTGTTCACCTCCAGCAACACATTCTCGTAGCCCGCATCCAGCACCCATTCCACGGTCTGATCCAGGGCACGAATGACAGCGCTCTCATCGGCCAGATGCTCATCCTGGCCGAAGTAGAAACATCCCAGAATCGCCACCATGCCCGATGCATCGAGGCCCTCGATCACACGTCGCATGCGGTCGAGACAGGCTGGCAGTATTTCCCCCGATGCTGTGTACCCAGTGTTGCGCCAGGGTTGTTCCTTGCTGTAGCCCTCCGGTGAACCGCCCTGGAAATTGACGGTGACTGCCAGCAGACCGTGTGCAGCATAGATGGGCAGGACGGCGAGGAATTCCTCCACATTGCGTTCCGGATCCCACCTGCCGGTGTCTGGATAGGCCCAGCGGTGCACCGTGTCCGGATTGGTATCGTCGAAGGTGGCCTGCACCATGCGGCTGTTGAGGAGGAGTCCCTCGACGGACGCATCACCAAAGGCACGTCCCTGGTAGGTTGGCGTGCCGTCGATGAGGAAGTGGTCGTCCTGGATCTGAATCGTCGTCATCCGCAAGTCCTCCGGTCGTCATAGACAGGTCTATATCTGAGAGACTACTGTAGGAGACTTCCTCGTCAGACTCCAGCCCGTGGGTCGCCGTCTTGAAATCCCTGCTCTTCTTCGTTAACGAACGCGCCCGCAGCGGTGGCGCTGTGCCGGTCCTGCTGCGATCACTGGCAGCACCGCTGTTACAGTCTGTGCCCACGTCGGTGGTCCGATTCGTCGACGACGACGGGATCCGCAAGGGGCTGGAGACACTGAAGCGTGGGATGACTCCCGTCGCCGTCGGAGGAGACGGCACGCTGGTCTCGGTGGTGCGAATCCTGCGTGAAGCTGGGCGAGCCGAGGAGCCCATCGGCGTGTTGCCGTTGGGGACCGGCAATGGTGTGGCCCATTCCCTCGGGATTGGCGATCTCTCGCAGGCGACCGAGGCCCTCGTCACAGGAGCGCCGCGATCTCTCGACGTCATGACGACGACCCATCCGGATGCACCCCTGTCGCTGCTCAGTATCAGTGTGGGGGTCGAGTCACTTGCCATGCAGGACTTCGCCAAGTGGCGACGGACCTCGCGCTGGGTCGGGGCGCTGGCAGGTGGCCTCCGGCGAGGCACGAGGCGCGTCTCCGGTATCACCGTGGAAGCCGATGGCCAGCGCCATGTGTCACCCCGGGATCAGTTCTGCAATGTGGGGCTCTACAATGTGCCCTGCTATGGATTCGGTGTGACACCGCACCCCCGGGCTGATGCGGAGGATGGGCTCGCCGACCTGCGGATCCATCGAGGGCGGGTGGGCTATTGGGCCTACATGGCGGCGGCACTCTTGAACAGGGCCAGCCCCCTCAATCGACGGCCTGATTGGCTCCGGATCCAGCATGCCACGATCTCGAGTCCGTTACCCGTTCAGATCGATGGCGAGACGCTGCCCGCAGCTCAGTTCGACGTGAACGTGCTGCGCGGCGCGGTTCGGATCCTGGCAACGGTCACTGAGACCAGCTAGCGTACGGCTCCGACAGCTGTCGATCGACAGGACAAGGGGCCGAGACTCCACCGACCTCACGGCCGCTTCAGAAGGCCAAGGGTCATATCAATGGTTCGTCAAGCCGGTTCATGCACGCCCCGGACGGTCATCCGCACTCGCCCGGTGGTCAGGGAGCAACCTATCTTGGCGCTGAACACTAACGACTGGAACCATCGATGAGTCTCGACATTGCTACTGCACCGCCTGCAACATCTGCACCGCGTACACCTGCTGACTACAGCCTGACCGGGGAGAGTGCCACCCGGGCCGTTGAAGAGGGGCTGGCCGAAGCGGACTGGTATCAGACGCCTGTGCCGCGCGCCGAGATGCGCCAGTTGCTCAAGCGGCGCGACGGGCCCGCCTTCCGCCACACGATTCTGTGGTTCGCCTTGCTGGGTCTGACTGGTTGGGGCACGGCTGTGACGTGGAGCACGTGGTGGATGGTGCTGCCATACATGGTGTATTGTGTGCTGTATGCGACGGCGTCGGACTCGCGTTGGCACGAGATGGGCCACGGCACGGCCTTCGCGACGGACTGGATGAACAAGGTCGTCTACGAGATTGCCTCGTTCATGGTGATGCGCGAATCGGTGCTGTGGCACTGGAGTCATACGCGTCATCACAGCGATACGATCATCGTCGGGCGCGACCCCGAAATCCAGGTGCCACGGCCGCCATCGATGTGGGCGCACCTGGGCAGCATCTTCTGCATCGGCAGCTACAAGGCGTATTTCACCAGTGTCGTACGCCACGCCCTGGGCCGGTTGGCCGAGCATGAACGCACGTTCCTGCCCGAGACGTCGTCTGCTGCTCTGTTTCGCAATGCACGGATCATTCTGCTGTTGTACGCGGCGACGATCGGTGCTGCGGTTGCCTTTCAATCCTGGTTGCCAGTGATGTTCATCGTCGTGCCGCACTTCTTCGGCACGTGGCTGATGATCTTCCACAACACACCGCAGCACGCCGGTCTGGCCGAGAACGTGCTCGACCATCGCCTGAATTGCCGCACCGTCTACATGAATCCGATTAGCCGGTTCATCTACTCGAACATGAACTACCATGTGGAGCACCACATGTTCCCGCTGGTGCCCTACCATGCGTTGCCGCGGCTGCACGAGCTGATCAAGGACGACTGTCCGCCGCCATACCCGACGATCCTGTCATCCTGGCGCGAGATCCTTCCTGCCGTCCTGCGACAGGTCAAAGACCCGACCCATCACGTCAAGCGCACACTGCCGGAGCCGCGGCGGCTGCAACTCGACGAAGCTCGCTATCAATCGGACGCCGAGGCGGATGCGGATGGCTGGCTTGAAATCTGCGACGCGAGCGACCTGGGGCTCGCCGACGTCATCCGCTTCGACCATCGCCGGAAGACCTTCGCGCTCTATCGGGACGAGGCCGGCAAACTGTTCGCCACCGACGGGTTCTGCACGCACGGCAACACACATCTGGCCGAGGGGTTCGTGAAGGGGCAGATGATCGAGTGCTCGAAGCACAATGGGCGCTTCCATCTCAAGGACGGCTCGCCGGCGCGCACGCCGGTCTGCCGAGCCCTGTCGACGTATCCGGTGCAGGAGCGGGAGGGCCAGATCCGGCTCAATGTCGAACAGGCCGGCGGGGCGGGAGCCCGTCCGCAGACGACGTACGAACTGCGCGTTGTCAGCAACCGCAGCGTGGCAACCTTCATCAAGGAACTCGTTCTCGAACCGGTCGACGCTGACGAAGGGATCTCGTTCACCCCCGGAGACTACCTGCAGTTCGACATCCCCGCTTACGAACAGATCGAGTTTCGCGATTTCGATATTCGAGCGCCCTACGCCGAGGTGTGGGAGGCACAGCACGTCTTCGATCTGAGTGTCAGCAACCGCGAGGAAGGCCGCCGGAACAACTACTCTCTGGCGAGCAACCCGGAGACCGAGGGGCAGCTTCGCTTCAACGTGCGCATCGCCACGCCGCCGCCAGGCCAGGACTGCCCGCCCGGCATCGGCTCGAGCTATGTCTTCGGACTGAAACCCGGCGACAGGGTGACGGCGATCGGTCCCTTCGGAGATTTTCACATCAAGCCGACGCAGAAGGAGATGGTCTACATCGGTGGTGGCGCCGGGATGGCGCCGATGCGAGCGCATCTGGCGCAATTACTGGAGAGCCAGCAAAGTGCCCGCAGAATCAGCTACTGGTACGGCGCGCGCTCGCGGCAGGAGTTGTTCTACGACGAGTATTTTGAAAACCTGGCTGCACAGCACCCCAACTTCGAGTTCCACCGTGCCCTGTCAGAGCCCTTGGCGCAGGATGATTGGTCGGGTCACACGGGCTTCATTCACGAGGTCGTGGAGGCGAACTATCTGTCGAGTCACCCGAATGTGCGGGCCGTCGAGTTCTATCTGTGTGGGCCGCCGCTGATGGTCAAAGCCTGCACGAAGATGCTGACCCAACTCGGTGTGACGGCCGACCAGATCGCCGCCGACGAGTTTTGAGCAACTGGAGGACTGCGAGGAAACGGCGCAGGAGGACGCGTCCGTCTGTTGAGTCCGGAGCAGATCAACCACCTACACACACACATCACTGGCTGGCGACGGTCACCGGCCCACGTCGGCGATCTGCGTCTCCGGATTCGTCAGACTCCAGATATACCAGTACGTGTCAAAGCCGGTCGCCTGGACTAGACCGGGCGACGCTGCGAAGGTTCGCGTCGAAACACTGAAGGGGTGCTCAACGTCCTGTCGGACCAGCACCCAGCCGCCATCCCGCTTCTCTACGACATCATCGGCTTCCAGCCACCAGGCGGTCGTACCCTGAAAGGGCGAATCCGTCTCCAGCCGGAACAGGAACAGCCGACGGGCGCCGATCGTGGCGACATCCCCGCCGTCGAACTGATCGTGGGCGATGATCCACGGCTCTCCCTCCACATGTAGACCGTAGAGCAGGGCCTTGTCCTGGAGTCGACGATCGTTGGCCCTCAGGCCTCGGAAGCCGCCTGAGGTGGAGAAGTAGCGATCATAGGAATTCGTGGGGCTATGCACGGTGCCCTCCACCGACAGAACTCGAGTCTGTGGATGAAGCTTGTGCCACTGGCCGAAGGTCATCTTCCGGGCGCCGGGCAGTACGGACAGTGGCTGGCCCTTGTGTTCTCCCCAGATCGCATCTTCGGTCATGATAGACCAGTAAGACCGGGTCTCACGGTCGAGCATGACCAGTCCGGCATTCAGCAGCCCGCCGCTGGCCTCAAAGGTGAGCGTGTCCTGATTGATCGCGCGGCTGTACACGACAGCCGTATTGGCCAGGGGTCACCAGACCGCTGCGATGGGCAGCTCTCCGGCGGTGTGATTCACGATCTCGTGGTGGTTCAACAGGTTGAGGTCGTAGGCGAAGGCATGTTCGCCGATGGCAAAGCCGAGGATCCACGCATCCTCCGGCATTCCCGCCTTGTCTGCGGCAACGAAGAGAGGATCCACCAGCGCGGGAATACCACCGTGGGGCAGCAGTTGCTTGAAGCCGTCGACGGGGATCGACTTGGGCAATCCGGTGCCCGGTTGTGCCTGGAGCGGGGCGACCCACAGCACGGCAGCCGCCAGCCAGATCATCCGCATCGTCAGTTTCTCCTGATCGTGAGTCGTGTCATGCTACCCTCTTGGATGCAGATCGCGAGATCGAGGGTGCAGACGTAACGCTGGGACAGGTCTACCGACTCGGGACGTCCACAGCTATCCAGCTCTGGCCGATCGCATCGAAGAGCTGCTGCAGATCCTTCCACTCGATGGCGAGGGTCGACGTATTCACCAGCGGATGGCAGTGCAGGGGATCGCCGGCAGCCAGGACCGAGGTGTCGATGACGAGTTCGACGACACCCGGTTCGGCATTCACCACACCGAGAATGGTGACGGCGCCGGGTGTCACGCCTAGATGCAGTAACAGGCGCTCCTCGGATGCCATGCCGAGTTTCCCAATCTCGAGCACACCGGCCAGGGCCTTCAGGTCCACACGGGCCTCGGAGGCGACGACGACGAGGAAGTGGCGACGTCCCTTGCCGTCGCGCAGAAACAGATTCTTGGTGTGCACGCCCGGCAAGTGGGGTACGAGGGCCTCGGCCTCCTCAAAAGTGAAGACGGCCGGGTGCTCCACTCGTTCATACTGGATGCCGAGACGATCCAGCAGGGCAAGAAGTTCGGATTCTCCCATCGTGGTTCTCTCCTTCATCCCTTCACCGACCGTCCGACCCACACCCTGTCCCATGCGCTCCGCGACGGCTGCACCCCACCCCTCATCCCTTCACCGCACCCACGGTCATGCCCTTGGTGATCTGCTCCTGTAATACGATGTAGCAGAGCAGCGTGGGTAGCATGACGATGACGAGTCCGGCAAAGAGCGCGCCGAAGTCGACCTCGTAGTACTGGACCATCTGCAGAACGGCGATACCCAGAGGCATCGTGCGAAGATGCGACGACGAAAGCAGCACGAGGGCGAGAATGTATTCGTTCCAGATGGAGATGAAGGTGAAGATGCCCACCGTCGTCAGGCCCGGTTTGGCCAGAGGCAGCATGATGCGCCAGTAGAGGGTGAAGTGACCGCACCCGTCCATGACGCCTGCCTCCATGATTTCCGTCGGGATTGTGCGAAAGAAGGCAGTGAGCACGAAGACGGTGAAGGGGATGCCGAAGGCGGCGTAGACGACGATGAGGCCCAGATGGCTGTCGAGCAAGCCGAGACTCTTCACCAGAAAGAACAGGGGGACGATGCCGAGGAAGATGGGGAACATCATCCCGGCGAGGAAGCCATAGTAGAGGATGCCCTGGGCGCGGAATCGATACTTGGCCAGGGAATAGCTGGCCATGGAGCCGAGGAACAGCTGCAGCAGCAGCGTCGAAATGGTGACGAAGAGCGAGTTCCAGAAGAAGTCGCCGATACGCGCCTCGGTCCAGGCTTCAACGAAGTTATCCAGCTTCCATTCCACCGGCAGCGACCAGGCGCTGGCAAACAACTCGTGTGTCGGCTTGAAGGACGTATAGAGAAGCCAGACCATGGGGAAGATGACGATCACACCATAGATGACGAAGATGATCTGCGTCATGGCCTTCCGGCCATGCTGCCCGAGTTGCTGGAGAGATCCACCGATGCGCGTGCTCATTCCTCAATACTCCACGGCGTCTCGACGCTGCAACCAGAGTGAGAGCAGGGCCAGGCTGAAGGTGATGAAGAAGAGACTCATGGCGATGGTGGTGGCGTAGCCGAATTTCCCCAGTTCGAAGGCATTCTCGTAGATGTAGGTCGCCAGGGTTTCGGTGGCGCGATCCGGGCCACCCTCGGTCATGATGCGCACCAGATCGAAGGTCCCGAAGCCATTGAGCAGCAGAAAGACGCCGGTCACCTTCATCATCTCCGACAACAGGGGAAACGTGACGTGTCGGAAGGATTGCCACTCACCGGCACCATCCATTCGGGCGGCGTCGTAGTAGTCGTCCGGGATGCCCTCGATGGCCGAGATATACAGGACCATGTAGAAGCCCACGGCGGCCCACACTTTCACGGCAATCACACACCAGCGGGCCCAGTGGGGATCGCCCAGCCAGGAGGGTAGATCGCTCAAGCCGAACAGACGAAGGAAGTTGGAGAGGATGCCGAATTCGGGATTGAGGGCGAACCACCACAACACGGCGATCGCCACCTGCGAGATCAGATTCGGGAAGAAGTAGGTGATGCGGAAAAAGCGAGCCCCGGCTACGAGCTTGCGGGTCACGGCGACAGCAAAATACAGGGCCATGACCGGTACGATCAGACCGGTGAAGAAGGTGAAGAAGGCCGTGTTGTAGAGTGACTTCCAGAAGAAGGGGTCGGCGAACATGCGCTGGAAGTTTCCCAGACCGACGAATTCCAGATGCAGCGAGACACCTCGCCACTTGGCGAAACTGACGCCGAAGGCCAGGGCATAGGGCACGATGAGGAAGGTCACGTAGAACAGCAGGGCGGGCAGCACGAAGAGCCAGCCGGCGCGTGCACTCGTCTGCAGTCTCATGACAGGTGCCGTACCGCGACGGGACGACGGCGTCTCGTTGGCATTGAGAGCCGGGCCACGCCGTGTCGACTACTCATGGTGCGCCTCGCGTTGCCACGGCTGGCTTCGGCGTGCGCCGGAAGCGCAGGGTGTCCGGATCCCGCCGCAGTCGCTCGGCCATCTGTTCCATGCGTTCGGCGAAACCCTCGGGGGTGAGGTCGCGATTCAACAGGGCGCCCAGGGCATTGCGGTATTCGTTTTCCATCTCCAGATACCAGCTGGAGAAGCGGAAGTTGAAAGTCTCACCATCGGCCGCCTTGATCGCATCCAACGCGCTCTGTGTGGCGGGTCGGATCGTGGCGTCGTCGGTACTGCCCTTGATGGGCTGCACAGATCCGACATTCTGCACGAAGCCTGTGGCCATCTTCCGGGACAACAGAATACGCAGATACTCCATGCCCCAGTCCGGATGAGCCGCATCTGCCGGAACCCAGAAGGCGGGGCCGGCACTGGCCTGCATGGCACCGATCCCGCCCTTGCCATCTTCAAAACCGGGGATCGGCATGATCCGCATCTGGAAATCTTCGGGCAGGGCGTTGATCATCTCCGATTCGAGCCACGTGCCGCACGGGATCATCGCCGCCTTGCCCTGCAGCCAGATCATCTGCGCTTCGGTATGCGAGAAGGAGGAGGTCCCCTCCAGGATGTAGTCACGCTCAACCAGCTGCTGACTCAGACGTGCCGCCTCGATCAATTCGGGACGGGCCCACGCGCCCGGTTCCAGGGAGTCCATGGCCATCATCAATTCCTCGCCGCCCAGGTTGTAGACGAGGCCGAGGTAGATCATGCCGAAGTAGTAGGGTGCCTTGCCCTGGTGGGTGAGTGGGGCGATGCCGGTGCCGGATTGTTTGATCAACTCACACAGGGCGAGGAACTCGGACCACGTACGCGGCACGTTCCAGCCGTGCTCATCGAACATGCCCTTGTTGTACCAGATACCATTGACGTTGTAGACGATGGGCAGGAAGTACTGCCGCCCCTCGAATTGGCCCTCCTCGAGGGCGCCATCGAAGAATGACTCGGCAAAGGTGATCCCGGGTTGACCGTAGGCGGGCATCTGCATCAGCGAGTCGAGGGGCGCCACGAGTCCGTCCTGCAGATTCACCCAGAAGTTGATGTTGTGGATCCCCCAGAAGACATCGGGGGGATTGCCGGCCAGGAAACGGGGGCGGGTCTGGTCCCAGGCGCGCGGGTTCCCCCACACGTAGGCTTCGATGTCAGGATGAGCGAGCTCGAATTCGGCGGCCGAGTCGTAGACATAGTCCATGCCGTACCCGCCCTGGAAGAAGACCCCCTCCACGACGCGATCACCCAGCTCATCCTTCTCGTTCTGCCCACGATAGAAGAAGGAGAAGAAGTAGAGTCCGACCAGCAGGCCGACGACAAACTTCGAGCGCAAGGGAGTGACTCAGTCCCAGATCGAGGCCAGAGTCCAGGCGTCCAGCGACAGGAGGCGACTGTCAGTGCCCTGTGATCGCATGGACACGCCGAGGCTGTCGTGGCGCTCCGGATACACGCGCACCGCCAGGGCCTGACGGCCATTGACGAAGACCTCGACGACGGATCGATCGATGAAGACGCGCAATTCCAGTGTTTCCTCGGCGCCCAGCACGATCGGGGCCGTCTCCGGCGCACGCGGCCGTACGTCGGCAGCCAGCGAAGAGCAGGAGGTGTCGATGGTGATGTGGCTCTGACGACGGCGCTGATCCTGGTAGGATTCGTTGAAGCCCCGATCGCGGTAGAAGCAGATGCGGGTGACCTCCTCCCGACCGGCGGATCGCAGCACGTCGAGCTCAAACATGGGGGCATCGGTTTCGACGCGAGCGATCAGTTCCAGCGAATCCCCTTGGATGTCCTCGAAGAGGATCTCGGAATTGCCGGCCAGTGTCTGCTCGCCGATCTGCACGTGATCTGATCGTAGCGACGTGAGAGCCTCGACTGGTTCCTGCAGGAGATCATCGCCATTCACCGTCAATCGACGGGGCAGGGTCATGATCTGATTCCACCCGGGTGTCGGCTTGCCAGGATTCATATTGAAGAGGGCGATCACACCGCCCTGGCCGTCAGGTGTCGCCGAAGGGGCGTGTACACCGGAGGGCGTGGAAGCGCCGAAGTTGAACTTGCCACCGCGGGTTACGATGAACTTGTCAGCGTCTGTGTCGTAGTCGCCGAGCAGATACTGGCCACCGGACATGTGGCTGAAGAAGAGGAGGATGTGACGATCGCCGATGGGCCAGAAATACGGGCAGGCGCCGTCGTCGCCGACGAGGGTGTAATCGTCATCTTCCACGAAGGGGTGCAGGTACTCCCAGTGCTCCAGATCCTCGGAACGCAGCAGGAAGTTGGCGCGCACCGGTTGGCCGGCCGGCCCTTCAGGTTTGGTACCGGCAGACAACGAGTAGTAGGCGTCGCCCTTCTTCCAGATACATGGATCGAAGACCCGGTAGGGTAGTGCCGATCCATCCGGTGCTGTCATGGGTACGACGGCCTTGCCGGCGACCTTCGCCCAATTCAGCAGCAGCGGATCAGAAGAAGTGGCCACCATGTTGCCCACTTCGGTGCCGTGATACATGGCGATGACGCGGTCCTCTTCGACCAGCGCGGCGCCAGAGAAACAGCAGCGTTCGGGATCCGGGTAGATGCAGTAGGGCAGGTCGCGCCAGTGTACCAGATCGTCGGAGACGGCATGGCCCCAGTGCTGACGCGTGTCCTCGGGAGGGTAGGCCTGATAGAACAGATGCCAGCGGCCCTGCCAGTAGCAGAGCCCGTTGGGATCATTGAGCATGGCTTCCGGATTGACGTAGTGATACCGCGGTCGATGGCGATCGGCGGCATAACCGGCCCGAGCAGCGGTAAGCCGCTGCATCAACGGGTTGTCAGCCAGCGCCTGTTCCTGCGCCTCGAGGGTCTCCGGGAAGGTGTAGAAGGGCACCTTCGACGTGTAGTCGTTCATCTGTCCGCCGCCGGGTAGAGGGTGCGTTGGTCGCGGCCAAGTCTACTCGATCCACCGGGGAGACGACAGCCATGGGTTGCGGCCCTGTCGACGGTCTTATCCGTGGATGGTGTCGATTGCCTCTCGTGCCAGGGCCACCCACCGTGGCAGACGTTCGGGTTGTTCAGAGAGCGTGTGAACGTCCTTCATGACGAGCTCCACGCGGCAGTCGGCGGCCGTCTCCAGTGTGGTGAGCAGATCGGCGCGGATGGCAGCCTCGTCGAAAACCTCGGTGCTGATGAGGGTGGGATTCTGTTTCCGAGAGTAGACGATCTGCGTGCCACAGGCATCGGCCATGGCCGCCTCATCTGCCCAGGGCGAGACGGAGATGCGCGCCAGATTCGGTAATTGGCGGAGCAGATGGATCCGACTGTCGACCGGTTCACAACAGCCGTAGTAGATGCGGCCGAAGAGGCGGGCCACGTCGAGTTGGTAGGGCAGGATGAATTCACCAAACAGCTCGGGACTGACACCCACCGTCTCCTGCGATTCCAGCAGGGCCCACTGATCGACTGTGCGCACGGGACCCGTGTGGTCGGCTCCTGTGTGACCGCTATCTGTGTGTCTGCTGTCTGGCAGTTCGTGGGTGTAGCCCATGCTACCGGAACCGATGTAATCGTCCTCGTTGTTGAGGCAGAGCAACTCCTCGGCTTCGAGCCAGCGTGCATAGGCGATGGCATCATCGCGCAGGAAACCCATGAGACCGTGCAGTGCAGCGGGTGCATCGTACATGGCCAGCATGAGCCCTTCCAGACCGATCAGTTCGATCGCCGTCCAGGTCATGCCGAGGGTCCACCAGAAACCACCACGAATCTCGATGTCGAGCAGGTCGCCGATGGCGGCCTCCAGGCGCTCGACCTCGGCATGGGTTGAGGCCCGGTCGACGGAGAAGGTCCGCGGCCGCAGCCGGTCCAGATCAGCGGGCAGATCGGTCAGCGGGGGATCCCAGCGTCGGGCACCCAATGAGCCCTCGAAGTCGGGATGGTGCTGAACCACCTCCACGCCGTAGTCACTGGTTCGGGCCTGCCAGCTGACACACTGGCGGGGTTCGACGACGTGATCGTCCTGCAATATGTCGAACTGGTAGATCTGTGAGCGCAGTCCCCGTTCCAGTCCCCGGGCCCAGTCGTGCTCGCAGGTCAGGTCGGTGTCGATGACGGCGCGGGCACAATCCCGGACACCGCCAATCTCGGCCAGGACCATCGGGCGAGAACCGGTGCCGGCGTCGTGACGCAGCCACATCTCCCGCCGTTCGAGATTGATCGGATCGGTAGCGATCTCGGCTTTGCGTGCGGCCAGTCGCCGCAGTCGCTCGATGTCGCCGGCGGGAACGCTGGTGCCATCGGCTGCCAGAATGGGTGCAGTCGTGCTCATGCATTGACCTCATGTGCGTGGTGTTCGTCGCCGACCAGGGAAAGCAGTCGCTGTGCGTCGGGAAGGCTGTCACAATGGATGCCGAGCATGAATTTCTCCAGTTGCGGGCCGAACTCGCGCTGCAATTGCGCCACGGCCTCGAGGCCGTCCACACCGAGGAGGATCACCTTCTTGTCGGCATCGATGATCCGGTGGTACAGGGGCCACCAGACTCGATCGGCGACTGGCTCGGCACCGGCGCCAGGCGTCCACTGGATCATGTCGAGGTCGCTCACCGTCAGCATGGCGTCGAGGTGTTCCACCGCACCAGGTCCGTCCCAGTGATACATGCAGTGATCGAATCGCGGGCACATGGCATTGAGGACGGGCACCATGAACTGCTGATACATGTCGGGGGAGATCATGGCCGAGAAGTCGCACTGCAGCTTGGCCATGCGACCCGGCGCCCAGGCCCAGAAGTGGGACCCACCGCGTTCATCGCTGATCAACTCATACAGGGCGTCGTAGTAGTGGAAGTAGAGTTCGGTGATGCGGGTCAGACTCGCCTCAACCCATTCGGGTCTCTCGAGCAGATCTACGAGCAGCGCTTGGGTGCCGCGCATGGCGGCCAGTGTATCGAGTCCCTCGATGAGATCGGGAAAACTGGTGAGGAAGCGTTCGCCGCCCTGTTGCAGCTGTGCCTGCGCCAAGCGCTGCGTGAAGTCCCAGTCGTCGTTGTGGGGGTCGATGTCGAAGACGGCCGAATCAGGGGTGTCGATACAGGGCTCGAACCAGACCGTGCCCGGCATCTCCACACCACGGCACCCCAGATACAGAGCCAGACAGTTGGCTCCCAGATCCGGTGCCGTGCAGGGCATGGCCTCACCCAGATAGTGCTGGCCATTGCAGGCGTTGAGTGCCAGGTGGAGCCGATAGTCGAAGTCGCTGGTGGAATAGTGGGTGACCCAGCCCTCGGGCTCGTCCCGTGGCGGGAGATCCAGCAACGGCTTGTCGCGGGGTACCGTGATCAGCAGGGGTGGTCGACCCAGAGACCCGCCCGTCCACCAGTGGGTCAGCCGATCGCGGACCTCGTCCGCATCTTCACGATATATCAGACCGCTCATGGCGCATTCCTCACGAATCGTTTGGCCCGGTCACAGGCCCTGTTGCCCAAGGACCGTCTCCACCATCGCTCGGTACTGGGGCAAACAGGACTCGCCTTCGCCGCGGATGAATGGAGAGGCTGACGTAGAAACGATGAGTCCCCCGTCATCAAAGGCGTCATCGATCAGGGCACTCACTTCGGTGCGGATTTCGTCGGGCGTGGCTTCGTAGAGCCGATGGATCTGCAGATTGCCCTCCAGGCAGAGACGCTTCCCGGCACGGGAACGGGCCTCGGCGGCGGTGATATCTCCCATCGGGGGCGGTTCGAAGGGGTGGAGGACATCGGCACCCATGGCCAGAAATCCATCGAAGACCTGAGCGATGGGGCCGTGACAGTGCACGTGCACGCGCCCGCCGGCCTCGTGAATTCGGTCGAGAATCGGGCGATCGTAGCACACGTTGAATTCGTCGAAATCCGCCGGACCGTGCAGGGGCGGCACGAGGTATTCCTGGCCCAGGATCGAATAGAAGGGTCCCACGCTCCGCGCCAGGAGCCAGTCGACGCGACGCAGCAGACGTTGCTGTTCGCGTTCGCATAGGGCATGCACCAGATCTCGGTGGGTGAGGCTGAGGATGGCGAAGGTTTCCGAGCCGCAAGCCTCGGCGACGAAGCCTGCCGGATTGTAGCCGAGGGTCACCTCAGCGATCCCTGCATCACCGATCTCTTCATCGGCCTGGAAGAATCCGTCCACATCACCTGAGAGTTCAGGCAGTGGCAATGACAGCCACGCCTCGGCCTTGGCTGGCGAATCGATGAAATAACGCTCGTGCAGACCGGGCAGGCCGTGCCGGCTGAGCAGGTGAGAGGCGGTCAGATCCTGGCCGGGTGTGTGGATCGTCGTCAGGCGGCGGTCCCAATCCTGCGAATGCGGTTCGCTCTCGATCGTGGTTGGATAGGGGGTCTCCAGATGGTTGCTGCCCCAGCCGGCCTTCTGTTCGCTGTGATTCCGAAGCAGGGCCTTGAGGCGGTCGTAGGTCGGGTCATCGCGTGGAAATCCGGTGCGCGAATAGACGGCGGGTCGATCGACGGATTCACCCCGGTACAATCGCTGCAATCTCTCGCGTCGCGTCACCTTGTCACCCCTCTTCCCCCTGGCGCGGGCGCCACATCACACGGCGCCCGCAACACATTTCCATGGCTGCAACACATCCCATGGGTAGTCTACACAGTTCGCCTCCTCAGCGGCCACGCAGATGGCGGTGGCCCACAGCGAGCTGGAGCCCGGAGACGAGAATCGTACATCACTTCTTACTGCCACGAGCCTTCGGCACGGGGCGTTCCACCAGGTCGACTTCGCGCCAGCGCAGCGACTTGCCGCCTTTGTTCACGGCGATCGTCGCCAGGCCATAGGCACCGACGGTGAGCTGCATCTTCTGCCGATGTGGCTTCACCTGAACGCTGATATCGCGTGATTGGCCGCTCGTGTTCTGCAGTCGCACGATCAGCGCATTGCCCTTCTGCGACTTCTTCAGGGCCACGACCTGCACGTGTGCATCATCGACGATGACCGTGTCGGTGACCGAGGCTCGCCGCTTCTTGTCGACGCGATCCGGCTGTGGATAGTAGACCTGCCAGACCGGTGGCGTGTTCAGAATCTGCGCGGCTCGACTGACGCGGGTCTCGGAGAATCGCTTGCCCACCAGGATCCGGTAACTGACCTCGTGTTCGCCCTGATCCTGCCGCGGCAGAAATCGCTGGTTCGTGGCCTCGTCATTCGGGTCAAGGTTGAAGGAGCTGTAGGAGGGGGCCCGCAGGACATTGAGTCCGAGGTCGCGATCCGTGAGACTGTGGCCGAAACTGCCCGTGTTGGTGATGGCCAGGTGTACGGGTGCCTTGGCCTGTGAACCTCGGACGGCGACCCAGCGCTGGTTCGTGCATTCCTCATGTCGCGCAGTGGGCTTTCGCTCAGCGGCGGCATACAGTGTCTCGCTCGAACTGCCGGCCACATCGAAGGCCAGGGGCACCATGAGCTTCAACATGACGTCGCGGTGATTGTTGAAGACCCGGTCCCGGATTTCCAGCGATCCATCGCCATGGCCCACGACGTATTGGCGGATGACGGCACTGTGATCACAGACCAACACCGCCTCCACGACGGTACGCAGAGGGCCGTGCTCGATGATGTTGAGGGGACGAGCCACGGTGCGTTTGCCTGGCCCGCCCAGCCATTTGTCGGCTGGTGGTGGTGACAGACGTGCTGCCTGTTCTGCGGTGGCCAGGCGGAAGCGCTCAGAGGGGGCGCGATCCCAGGGCGGCGATACGGCACCGACGGACTGGGTCTTGGCCTGCTGGGGGCTGCCACTGGTCCAGCTGTGATCCAGGTCGGCCCAGTAGGCGGGTCCGAAGGCACTGGGGCCCACCAGTGACTTGCGGCTCCCGGCCAGCGACAGGTGGTCGATCAGCCCGGTACGCGGATTGATCTTCAGGTCGAAGCTCTTTGTTTTGAACGACAGCGACCGTGGACTGACTGCGGGCAATTTCTGCTTGCGGCCCTTGTCATTGGTGTAATACTCGTCGAATCGCAGGATCTCCCAGGGGGCCAGATCGACATGGGCCGCCAGGCGCACACGCCAGTTGCCGGCGCAGTTGGCTTCGGCCCGCAGACGCTGGCAGACGATATCGCGGCCATTGTGGCGCAGCCGGATCTCGGGATTGCTGATCGCCGAGGCATTGTTATTCACCTGCACCTCGAATTCCACCTGCTCCTTGACCCGGAAACTGTGGGGATTGGCGACGAAGATCGGCACCTCCAGGTCGGCCCCTTGGGAGTCGGAGCTGATGAGGCTGTGGAGTGAACGCATGCGTTGGCGACGCATGATCTCTTTGGCGTGGGAGAGCATCTGCACACTGTCCCGCTCGACGGATGGCACGCCGGATCCTGGCAGGATGTCGTGGAACTCGGCGAAGAGGATGTCGCGCCAGGCGATCTCCAACTCCTTTGCCGGATAGGGTGACGTATCCCACCACCAGGCCAGGGATGCCAGGCGTTCCGTCGAGGCCATGAGGGACTCAGCCTCACGGTGGCCGCGCTTCACGCGGCTCATCGAGGTGTAGCAGCCGGGGAAGGAATTCTGAATTTCGCCCTGCACTTCGGGCAGCGTGGGCAGATGCTTGAGGACATCGTCGAAGAAGGCATCGATGGTGCTGTCGACGAATTCGTATTCGGGATGCGCCTTCGCATATGCCTTGATCTGGGCGTATTCGTCGTGCGAGGGACCACCACCATGGTTGCCGATTCCCCACAGGATCATCGAGACCGGTTCGGTGTCGTAGTGCGGCAAGTGGGTCTTGGCGCGACCGGCGAAATCGCCATTGGTCAGGTAGTGATCGTCGGACCGGCGGGCGATGACGGAGTGGCCCGAACGATCGCGCCACGTGAAGGGACCGACCGGCAGTTCGTAGGTGCCATAGTCAGGTCGACAGAAGACGTACCGTTCCATACCGCAACCGGCCAGGATCTGCGGGAATCCTTCGCCATGGCCAAAGGGATCGAAGTTGTAGGCCGTGCGCGGATATCGATTGAAGGCTTCCTCGAAATAGGTCCGCCCTAGCAGGAACTGGCGGATGTGACTCTCGCCGGATGCATTGTTGACGTCCGGCTGGATGTAGGCGCCCCCGGAGATCTCCCAGCGGCCGGCGGCCACATGCTTCTGGATGCGCTTGAACAGCTGGGGTTCATATTCCTGGGCCCAGCGATACAACAGCACTTCGTTGTGGTTGAAGACGAAGTCGGGATACCGGTCACAGAAATCAGCGGCGACTCGATACGTGGAAAGCGCCTCGGTCAGCCCGTCTTCCCAATGCCAGAGCCAGACGGGATCGAGGTGGGCGTTACAGACGAGATGGAAACGTTTTTTGCTCATGATAGGCCGTGGCGTCGAGGAGTGATCGTTGAGATATCATGGTGATCGGCGGTGTCGAATCTGCCGGGCGACATCGCCGGGCAACGGTTCAATAGAAGTCTACACAGATTGCCCCATCTCGTGCACGTCGTCGCCATGCGTTGACATGCGGGCGGTGGTCCTGGTGGGTACGTCATAGAGAATCCCCCACAGGAGACATCATGGCATCGACACAAGACATCTACGTATCCCTCAAGGGCGACGACCGCTGGTCGGGGCTCCGAGCCGGCGCGAACCGGGATGGCACTGACGGCCCGTTGGCGACGATTCCCAAGGCCATTCGCCTGGCCCGCACACTGCGGCGCGAATCACCGGACACGCCCGTGCGGATTCTGCTGCGCGGCGGTACGCATCGTCTGAAGAAGCCGCTGGAACTGGACCACCGCGACAGCGGGATGGGGCCGGACAAGGCGCGGGGGCAGGCTCGGATCGGGGAAGAGCGCCCCATGGTGTTGAGCGCCTACAAGGATGAGAAACCGATCGTGAGTGGTGGTGTCCAGATCACCGGATTCCGTGAGACAGAACATGCCGGTCACCGCGCCTGGGTCGTCGATCTGCCAGCCGTGCAACAGGGCAAGCTGGGATTCCGACAGCTCTTCGTGAATGATGAACGTCGGTCACGGCCGCGATGGCCGCGGCAGGGCTTCCATTCGATCCAGAGCCTGGCACCGGGTCCGGAGGCTGACAGCTGGAAGCGTGGCTACAACGACCGCTTCCACTACCACGCAGGAGACCTGCAGGCATGGCATCGTCTGCAGGATGTAGAACTGGTGCTGCTGCAGGTGTGGATCGAGTCGCGCCTGTGGCTCAAGGAACTGGATGAGAAGAAGAGGCTGGCGATCTTCGACCGCTTCAGCACGAGTGGTCTGAGTGCTGACCCGAATAGCGGCTCTGCGTGGTTTCTGGAGAATGTCGCAGAGGCCCTCGATACACCGGGCGAATGGTATCTGGATCGCGGCGCCGGTCGATTGACCTATCTGCCATTGCCAGGCGAGCGTCTGAAGGATGCACGGATCGAGGTGCCGATCCTCCCCCACCTGTTGATCATCAAGGGAGAAGCGGCCAAGAAACGAGTGGCCGAATACATCCGCTTCGAAGGCATCCGCTTCTCCCATACAGAGTGGTCGTATGAGGCACCCTTGTCAGGATGCGAACAGGCGGCACGCATGGTGCCGGCAGCGGTGCAACTGATCGATGCCGAACGTGTTCGCTTCCATCAGTGTGAGTTCTCCCACATCGGCAACTGGGGTGCGGAATTGTTGGAGGGCAGTCGGGACAATGGATTCTACGACTGTCGCTTCATCGATCTGGGTGGCGGTGGCGTCAAAGCCTGGCACGGCACACAGCGCACGACGGTCAGTGACTGCGAGATCGCCGGTTGCGGCCGGATCTTCTATTCTGCCGTGGGTGTATTGGTCGGTAATTCGGGTGCGAATCGGATTCTCCACAACCACATTCACGACGTGCGCTACACGGGAATCTCCCTCGGCTGGCACTGGGGTTATGACCTTGTCGGGAACCAGGGCAACATCGTGGAGTACAATCACATCCACGACATCGGTGCCGGCTATCTGTCGGATATGGGGGGGATCTACGTCCTGGGTCCACAGCAGGGCTCGCGTCTGCGCTACAATCACATTCACGATGTGAAGTCACGGACCTACGGTGGCTGGGGGATCTATCCGGACGAAGGCTGCAGCGATCTGCTGGTCGAGAAGAATCTGGTCCACGACTGCAATCGAGCCCTCTTCCATCAGCACTATGGCCGGGACAATATGGTGGTGAACAACATCTTCGCCTTCGGCACCGATGGGCAGATGCAGGTGAGCTGTCCCGAGGCGCACACGTCGTGCCACTTCCATCGCAATATCGTGCTCTTTGACTCGGGGCAGTTGCTGACGCCACCGGGTGGTGGGGCGATCGAGCAGGTGCGGGTCGAAGCGGACCACAATATCTACCACGATCTGCGTGGCAAGCGGATGGACTTCGGCGGCATGAGCTGGTCGGCGTGGCGCGCTGCGGGTCGTGATCGGCATTCACTTCTGACGGACCCCCTCTTCACCAACGCGGCGAAGCGGGACTTCACACTGAAGCGTCGATCACCGGCATTGGGACTGGGCTTCGAACCCTTCGACCTGTCGACGGTTGGGCCGCGGACAGGTTCGTAGCGCTGGCGACCGAATGAGCAGCCGGCGACGGGGCGCCCGGATGCGGGTGCATCGTCGCCGAACGGACCGGGGTTACCGGCCTCGTGTTACGTCGTGGACCAGTGGGCCGGGCCGCCGTTGTCGCCCTGCGATACTGTGTACCTGTCGAGGGCTTCCTCGTCCAGATCGACGCCCAGGCCGGGGCCCTGTGGCACCATCACATGGGAATCCTCGTAGACCAGTGGTTCGAGGATCAGATCGTCCTCGCGGGCGAATTGGCCGACGATGTCACTGCCGAGGGTGCAGGAAGGTGTGGCCGCGCAGACATGGGCGTAGGAGGCATCCAGGATGCCCAGATCCAGGCCGGATCCACGCCAGATGTGAATGCCGGCGGTCTCGGCCAGATAACCCAGACGATTCACCGTGGACATGGTGCCGCGCAGATTGAAGATGTCCGCCGCCCCCAGTCGGATCGCTTCCAATACATCCTCCGGTCGCTCCAGATGCAGTCCGACGGGGATATTCATCCGCTCACGCAGCTTCACGTAATCGTGGAATCCCGATGCCTTGGGCAGGGGATCCTCGAAGAGTTCGATCGGATAACCGTCGAGGGCCTCAGCCAGAGCGAGGGTGTCCTGAATCGTGTGGAATCGCTGGTTGGGATCGAGGGTGATGCGGAAGTCCGGGCCGCAGGCGGCATGAATCGCCTGCACGCGTTCGACATTCGGATCCTCCAGAACACACTTGATCTTGATGCCGGAGAAGCCCTGCTCTTTAGCCGCCAGTGCGACCTGGGCCAGTTCCTCGGGGGGGCGCCGGCCGGACCAATAGTGGACGAGCACTCGATCACGAACCGCACCGCCAAGTAGCTGACAGATCGGCACCCCGTGAGCCTGCCCCACGATATCCGCAATGGCCACTTCGAAGGCGTGAATCGAGGGGTTGTGCGCGACGGGGGCCACGGCGACGAGGGTGCCCTTGTCACGGGCATTGACGATCTCGTCGTCGTAGGGCAGCGGCAGGTGCAACAGCGAGAGTCGAGTCGGATCCAGGCCGATCAGGGCTCGGGCTGCCGCATCGACTGCTGCATCAGGTGTGCCCTTCCACGTTTCGCCCAGGCCGGTGATCCCAACATCGGTACGCATGCGGATGATGTGTTTGTCGAGACCGGCTGTGGCAACGTACCCGTCGTTCGGCGTCTCTACGGGCTGGTCGCCGGGCATCGTGCGTTGCGGCACGTGGACCCGGGTGATGTCGATCCGGGTGATCTTCATGATTCGGGCGCGGATCGATTCAGCAACAGGTGGATGAGCACGGCACTCACCCAGTAGGTGAGGATGTCGTACGGATCGAGTCGACTGAAGATCTCCCTCAATGAAAATGCCGTCGCCAAGGCACCCATGGCTGCAATGGAGATGTGGCCGCGCCAGGCGATCAGTGTACAGGCCACAATGGGCACGAGCATGGCGTCACTGACGTAGTCGAAGACCAACCGGTCCTGCAGCAAGCCGGCCTCGACGAGGCGCTGACACATTTCGTTGAGGATCGCCAGCAGCAGAGCGCTCAGAACACTGAAGCCGGCGATGATGCGATGACGGGCAGTCGGTCGGTTCACGCGGATTCCTCAAGAATGGGGGCCACGGCCCCGGTGACATCTTCCAGGCAATTGACCAGCACCGCCCGCAATCCGGCGGCCCGGGCACCGTCGATGTTCTGTTGCATGTCGTCAAAGAACAGGACCTGATCGGCGCGACATCCCATGGCCTGGATCACGGCATCGTAGGCGATCGTGTCGGGTTTGCGCAGGCCCAGATCACTGGATACGTAGATCTGGCTGAAATGACTCAGCAGTTCGGGGTAGAGGCTGGACCAGACCCGCTGGTGTGTCGCATTGGTATTGGTGAAGGCCAAGGTCGGCAGGCGGGCGGCGCAGCGACGCAGCAGGTCTCGCATGCCGGGTCGTTCGCGAACGTAGATGGCGTTCCAGCCCGACTTCAGGTCGTCGTCGCCGATCTCCACACCCAGCAGATGCCGGAGGTGGCCGGCATAGGTTGCAAAGTCGATCTCACCCCGCTCATGGCGCGCGTAGGCATCCTCCTGGCGGAACCGCTGACGCAGCAGATCGACAGACACGCCCGAGTGGTTGGACCAACTGACAAAGGCCCGGTCGAAGTCGATGTCGATGGCCACATTGCCGAGGTCGAAAAGCAGTGCCGTGGGATGTCCTGAATCAGTCATGGTGCAGAGTCTACGGTACTGTCCCGTTCAATGCAGGAGCCCCTTGCATCAGCGTTTCGATTGCCGGCAATGGTCGGTCAGAAGTAGCGGCGGATGTCGGCGAAGAAGGTGTGTCCGTAGAGGACGAATTCCGGGTCATCATGGCGAGTCACAGTTGGAAGGGCGGCAAAACCCTTGAAGAGACCGGCTTCGGCGATCAGGTCGTCGCGCAGGCTGAACTCGACGCGCGGGCCGGCCAGCCAGGATCCATCATGGAGATTCATGAGGGCCTGAAGGGACAGTGTGCTCAAGGCAGACATCTGCCAGACAACCGAGGGGATCAGATAGTCTCTCGCCAGCAGATAAACCCCCGCGTCCCGATAGGCGCTGGGATGGGGCACACCGGCATCGGGATCGATTCTGTTTCGACCGGCGCCATTGTGATGGAATTCGATGAGGGAGTGAAGCTGTGGATGTACAGTCTGCTGTGAGCCGATCGACCAGCGTGTGTAGTCGCTGCCTTCTTCGGCGAAGACCTGTGCCATCTCCAGATAGGTGCTGGCTCCCCAGACATTGCGTGTCAGGCTGAGGCCGAGAAGGTGATGTTGCTGGAATAGGATCGCCATGGGTGTCACATCCGTATCCAGCACATACAGACGAAGACGGGCAAACCCCGCTGAGTCGTCGAGACGACCGCCATCCCCGACAACCCAACCCACATCGGCCTCACTCAACTCACCTAGTGCCCACCGCAAACGCACGGCATCCACCCCCGTGCGTTCCTCCTTGTCGATCACCTGGTAGGTGAAGGGGGCGATGACATCGGTGGCATTGACGACGAGGGCGTCGCCGAAGGCCAGGGGCTGGCGCCCGATCCTCAGATCGGCCCGACCGAGGCGAATCCCCAGGGCGAGGCGGTCGATGTTCTGGAACAGTTCAAGTTGCCCCGACCCATCTCTGGGCAACAGGCGTTGGCGGATGTCGGTGAGTCGATAGGCACTGCCTTCGGGTTCCGGCAGGCCACTGTCCAGGGCATCGATAGAGGATCGAAGGCGGGGCACGATGTCGATGCCCACCTCCAGATCGAAGCGGCCGTGGCTGGCACCGCTATTGAGCCGAAGTCGTCCGGTGAGCAGCGCATCGGTGCCGATTCGCAGGGGCGAGTTGAAGACCGAACCGAACTGTTTGGCGTAGCCGGTCACCGGACGCCAGCGCAATGCGTCAGAGGCGATGGGCCCGTACAGAACGAGAAGGGTCAGGACCCAGGCCGGATGGACGCGCCTCACGAACGGGTCTCATCTGTGTCGATGCGGCCGTCACGCAGAACCACCAGTCTCCTGGCCCGCTCCATGATCATGCTGTCGTGGGTGGAGAACAGGAATGTCATCCCCCGGTCCTCGTTGAGCTGTCGCATCGTGTCGATGAGGCCGGTGCCAGTGGTGGAGTCGAGATTGGCCGTGGGTTCATCGGCGAGAATGAGGTCTGGATTCGAGACCATGGCGCGAGCGATGGCGACACGCTGCTGCTGGCCGCCGGAGAGCTGGTCGGGTCGGCGCTCGGCCATCTCGGGCAGACCCACCAGGTTGAGGATCTCATCGACACGCCGGCGTCGATCCACGGCGCTGACGCCCTGCAGGAGCATGACATATTCCACGTTCTCGGCGACGCTCAGAACGGGAATCAGATTGTAGGACTGAAAGATGAAACCCACGTGGTCGCGCCGGTAGTCCGACAATTCGCCGCCACCCAGCGTGCTGATGTCGCGTCCGGCGAGCAACACGCGGCCAGTGGTCGGTACATCGAGACCGGAGACCAGATTCAGGAGGGTCGATTTCCCCGAACCGGAGGGACCGGCCACGGCGGTGAATTCGCCGCGATGCACGGTGAAGTCCACCTCGTGAACTGCGTGCACTTCGATCTCACCCGTGCGGTAAACACGTGAAATCTTCTCGGTTCGAATCAGTTCGCTGGCAAGGGTCATTGTGGGCGTGGTCACGTCTGTCAGAAGCTCCGTCGCATGGCCTCAGCCGGTTTCAGGCGCGCTGCATAACGCGCCGGATACAGGCCGGCGGCGAGGGAAAAGAAGAAGACCCAGAGGGGCAATTCAACGAACTGACGCCACTGCAGGATGGGATAGATCTGCTCGTTGAAGGTCACGCCGGCATACTGGACGCCACCGTAGTCGATGCCGGTGTGGGCGACCCAACTGGTGACACCCAGGCCGATGAGGGCACCGACGATGATGCTGACCAGCGCCAGGCCAGCCGCCTCACACATGACCAACGTGGCCATGCGCAGGGGGCGGGTACCGATCGCTCGGAGTACGCCGAATTCGAAGAGCCGCTCGTGAAGCGACATGAAGAGTGTGTTGATGACGGACAGGGCGACAACACCGAAGAGGATGACGAGGACGAAGGCCATGGACACATTGGCCATCTCCAGCACGGCGGACAACTCCGGCATCAACTGCCGCCAGCCAAGGGCCTCGTTGTCGACACTGCTGAACTCCTGCCACAGGGGGTGAGATGGATCTTCGGCGATGGTCAAGTCCGCCAGGCGCAAGGCGATCTCGTGGGCCTCATCCGCTTCCAGTCCGAGCATCTGTCTGGCGTGCTCGATGGGCAGGAAGGCCATGCCATCGTCGAGGGCGCGACTGCCGAAGGAGAAGATGCCCTCCACGCGCAGCATTTCCTGCGACAATTCGCCCGTGTGCGCCTGGGCCGCGGTCAGCACGAGTCGATCGCCGATGCCAACCTCCAACGTCTCGGCCAATCTCGAGCCGATCAGGATGCCACTCTCCTGCAGGAAGGTGCCTTCGCGCAGGGCGGAGGCCAGACGCGAGACCTGCCGTTCTTGCGGCGGATCGATACCGAAAGCACCGACGGCGGCCACATTGGCGGCCGAGGTGAGCATGGCGAAACACTGGGTGCGCGCTGTGGCGGCGGCGATCCGGTCGTCAGCCCGAGCCTGGTCCAGCAGCTGGCCGGCGCCGACGATAGTCTGATCCACAGCGAAGGTGTCGCGGAATTGACGCCGGTGGATCTGCCCGTGGCCAAGCCACGTGTCGGTGGCAGTACGGATCATGTTGTGCTCGAGACCGAGCATGAGGGCCTCGGTGAAGATGAGCGCCCCAAGGCCAATGCCGATCGCCAGACCGGCCAGCAGGGTTCGGCGTCGATTGCGACGCAGATTGCGGATTGCGAGACGGAGGATCATCGACCGGCCTTCTCGCCAGGTCGTCGGGCGCGAGTTGCATGCATGCGCATCACCTGGGGTGGCCAGATTCGCATCAGTTGGCTCGCATGGCCTCGACGGGGACGATACGCGCCGCGCGCAGGGCGGGCAGGATGCTGACGAGAATGGCCGTGAGCAGGACGACGGCTGCCGGCAGCCACAGGGAACGGGCGTTGACCTCGCCATACATCCGGTCGAAGTAGACGCCACCCACCTCGACGGCCTCCGGCAACATGATCCCTGCCTGGGACAACCAGTAGTTGAGTCCCGTGCCCAGCAGCATGGCCGGTAGGAGAGACAACATGGCGAGGATCGAGGTCTCCAGGACGATGAGACTGAACAGGGCGGTCGGTCGTGTGCCCAGGGCGCGCAGAACGCCGAATTCGCGAGTTCGCTCAAGGATTGTCATCAGCACCGTATTGAGCACGCCGATGGCGACGATGAGGATGATGACGAGCAGACTCAGCCACATGCCTTCCACGTCGGCGAGCATGGCCCGGTAGAACTCCTCTTCAACGACCTGCCAGGGTGACACCTGCAATTGTGGGTCGAGGTGGGTGGCCAGGTCGTGGGCAACGGATTCCGCGTGACGGTGGTCATCCAGGACGAGAGTGATCTCATGGACGCGGCCCTGGAGCGCGAGAAAATCCTGCGCTGCGACCAAGGGCATGTAGCAGGTCAGCCCCAGCCCGGCCTGGCCCGCCCGTCCTACGAGTCCGGTGACACTGAACAGGTCGTGGGCGATGGAGCCGTCGGCACCCTGGGCGATGAGGACGATGTCGTCGCCGATACCGACCCCGAGAATTCGGGCCAGACCGTGATCCAGCAGGACGGGGATGTGATCGTCGGAGGCCATCACGTCGGCAGCACTCCCGCCTGCATCCGTTGCGGTCCGGTGACGGCCACCGTCATCAGTGAGATCAGGCTGCAGCGAATCAGGCTGCAGCGTAAAAAACCTACCTGCTGTCACTCGCTCGGCCAGACGCGTCGTGCTCGCTTCCCGCACCGGGTCCACACCGACGATGTAGGCACCCGATGTCTTGGTGTCCCGGAAGGCGAGAGCCGGCGATTTAAGGCGTGGTGCCCAGGATGTGACGCGGGTCTCACCATCCAGAACCGGAGCAGGACCCGTATCCAGATCGTCGATGGTGGCCCAGAGCGACGGTCGGTCCAGATAACCGGCACGGTGGATCTGCACGTGCCCCGTCTGATTGCGTGTAAACAGGTCGATGAGGTGGCCATAGCTGCCATCGGAGATACCGATGGACAGGCACGACAGTGTGAAGCCGCCGACCATCATCAGGCCCGTCAGCAGGGAACGGCGCTTCTGCCGGAAGACATTGCGGAAGGCGATCCGCAGCAGACCCCACATGGTCAGAATCGGCTGGGGAGCATGGCGCGCGGCAGTCTCATGGCGACGGCGTCACAGGCATTGTTCAGCGGCGGCGCAGGGCGCGCAGGCTGAAGGTGTCCTCACCAGGTTCGGCGTCGAAGTCCGCCTCCAGGTAGCGGATCACGGTCTGATGACCGGGTTTGTTCAGTGGCACCAGTTCCATCGTCGCCGGCACCAGACGCTTGCCAAATCGGGTCAGGTCGAGAAAACGCAGACGGCGCATGGCGGTGCCTTTCTCGTCGTAGTAGATCTCCTCTACGGGCAGCAGATCGGTCGTCCGCACAGTCAACTCGATCCGTCCCCAGACCGTGGCGGTCTGTTCACGGGGGGTCAATACGAGGCATCGGAGCGAGTCGGCGGGCGCAGGTGCTTCGGTCGCGACGTAGTCATCGATGAGGGTCGACTCTTTCACCAGATCATCGTTGGTGAAATCGGAGCCCATCCATGCACTCATCATCATCGAGGTTGGCACTTTCATCGTCTTGTCGATGCGGGGGAAGAAATTCCACATCTGCGTGCCTTTGCGCAGCGTCGTGATGCCAGCATCCTTGGCTGGCGACAGGATGCGGATGAACGTCTCGTCGAGACCGCGCGTCCACATCTCCATCTCCAGCCGACGTTGCCAGTTGGGGGTCGAGATCTCCATCTCAAGGCGGCAGTGGCTGGCGTCGGA
>JABHDC010000045.1 GCA_018673255.1 Gemmatimonadota bacterium | reverse complement strand
TTGGGCGCCATCGGCCGGTCGACGCGAGTTGCTGGTCCAAACGCTCCTGGAACACTCGCGCTGGATGATCGTCGGCGGCGTGTGGGATCCCATCGTCTGCGGTCGGGTCTACGGCTCCCGTCGACGGGCGGATGCAGGTCTGTCGGCGATGTTGTATATGACGCGCGTATCGCACGATCAGGACGAATCCCTGCGCGGTGCTGTGGCTGCCCTGATGGCGGATGGCATGCCCGTGCCCGCCGATGTGGCAGACTTTGCCGACGATCTCGCCAAGGTGAGCCCCGAGCCCGTCCGCGGATTTCGCTACTGGTATACGGCGGAGATGGGTGCCTGGGCCGGTGAGGACTACCACGTCAGTTTTCGTCAGTATTCGAATCGTGTGCAGGACTACGAGTATCTGAATCGCACGGGACCAGAAGGATGGAATCTGGCCTACGGGTTCACCCACATCAGCCGCACGGGCAACGAGTGGTTCGATGGTGAACGGGGTGCCCTGCCGGTCGACGACATCGACTGGGATCATCTGGCGGGAACCACGAGCCGCGTCGGCGCCCATCCGATCAATGATCAGTCCAATCCCAGCAGCAAGGGGCACAGTCTGAACTTCGGGCGCAGTGACATGGCCGGTGCGGCCTTCCTGGATGGTGATGTCCCTGTCGCCAGCGCATCGCGGCGTGCCAGTTCCCGCCGCGACCTGACGCCGGACGCCGGGAGTACGAGCCTCGACGGTGCTCCAGATGTTCACCTGAGCGACGGGGGCATGGCCGGTTTCGTTCTGCTGCCGACACATGGCGACTTCACTGCCAACAAGTCTCTGACCTTCTTCCCTGGTGGCTTTGCTGCCCTGGGATCAGGCATCACTTCTCAGGCGCCAGCGGCCGAAACTCGCCCGGTCCAAACGGCCCTGCTGCAGTGGGTGGCACCCGATGCTGAGACGCCGCTTCTCGTCGATGGGAGGACTGTCGACCTGGGCATCGAGCCGACGCGCCTGCCGAATGTGTCGTGGTGCCTCATCGATTCCGTTGGCGCCATCCTGCTGGCGCCAGCTGATCTATGGGCTCGACGACAGGGTCGGGTGATCACGATCTGGATCGACCATGGCGTGGCTCCTGAAGACGAGTCGTATGCCTATGTGATTCTGCCCTCGACCACGGCAGAGGAGGTCATCGCCTTTGCTGCGGCGCCGACCGTCCAGCGATTGCACCATGATGCGGTTGCCCATGTGGTCGAGGAGTCGATCACCGGGGGTGTGGGGGCCGCATTCTTTGCAGCCGGCGCTGCGGCAGAATTTGAGGTCGACTCACCAGCCATCATCTACGTGCGGGGTGATGAGGAAAGCGGAGCTGTCGCCGTGCAGGACGCGATGCACCGGACGGCGACGCTCCATGTCACTGTCCCCATGGCGCCGCCAACGACCGTGCGACCCGTCGACTCAGAGATCCAGATCGTTGATCGTGCACCCCATCTGCATCTGCTCGTGCAGACGCAGTTGGGGCGGATCTATCGTGCGGGTTGGGGAGAGACAGCGACTCGTCTGCGTACGGTGCCACGCACGGATCTGGCTGATTTCTATGCCTTCCGGGCCCAGGTCGAGGCGGATCCGGAGCGTGCGATCTTCACCGTCCACGTCACCGACGAGCCGCGGCGCGAGGGGTATGAGTTGCAGTTGGAGGGACGTCGCGGACACCTGCTCCACGTGTTCACCGAGGAGGATGTCCTGGATCGGCCGGCACCGGGCATCGTTCGATACGTCTGGCGCCACGGGCAGACGGGTGGTGAGCCAGACGATGACGATCAGCGGGAGGGTGATTTCCGTCTTCTGTTGTATACGGATCTGAAGTTTGCTACGGCGTATGTGCAGATCCCGCACTTCGACGCCGAGGGGCAGCCGCATCCCTCCACGTTGCCACCCGATGCAAATCGGAAGTCGCGCTGATCGTGTTGCGTTGCCGATGATGCCGGCCAGTCGGCCCCGGAAAGCGGTCGTGTGCCGCATCGAGCAGGTGGACGGCAGGAAGCCGCCACGCTCCCGGTGGTCAGGTATTGGCCACGATCGACGCGCGGCTTTCCGGTCCACAGACACCGGCGCGATTGCGCGTCTTGACGCACAACCGGTTGAGTCCCTCGTGTAGTTTCCACTCGAATCCGCCTGCCGGGTGCTGGTGCCACTCCCCTTCGTCCACCCGGGCCAAGAAGGTATCCAGGTGCGGTGTCTGGGTGTCCACGTCGACGCGTAGCACGCCGGCGATGGTGGTCTCGCTCAGCGTCAGTTCCGCCTGATGGAGGGTGGGATTGAAGTCCTGCCAGCGGTTGGTGTGATGCTGGTATTCCTCCTTGCGTGGAAACATCTCGCTGTAGTGGCAGTAGAACTGGTCGGAGCCCCAGTTGCTGGAGATTCGCCACGGCAGGGGATGGGGACGGCTGGCGAAGTCATTGCGCAGGGGCATCTGCACGTGGCCCTTGAAGGTCAATAACTCCTGCCCTTCGATCTCGTCTTCCGAGAGCACCGTATGCTTGTGGTCGCCCTCGCGGTAGGCGATATGGACGCCATCCAGCATGGACTTCTCGGGCAACTGCCATTGCACAGGGAATTCCCAGGTGGCCGGACCCGGCATGACCTCGGCGAGACGGTGACCGATTTCCACCAGGTTCAACGGAATCCCCGTGTCGGGATCGTAGATGTAGTAGTCGCGGGTGGAATCCATGAACACCCATTTGTTGAACTCATTCGACCACACCTCCGTCACCTCGTGACCGTAGGTGTGCTTGGTCGAGATGTTCACCCAGCGCGCCGGATGACCCATGGCTACGAGGGCGGCGACCAGAGCCAGGTTACAGTAGAGGCAGTGGCCATCACGCCGACGTTTGGGATACTCGTCGTGCAGCACGATGCGCCCATCTGCGTCCCGTTGAGGGATCAGCAGATCGTGGTAACTCCAGGCGTAGCGATCCAACTCACCCAATGGCACCCGATACGCCCAGCGCATCAGCCGTAGCTGTGCCTCGAACTCGGACGTAGCACCGGCCACCACGGCATCGAGCTGGAAGGTCTCGCGCAGATCCTTCAGCTGGTCAGGATCCTCATAGACGTAGTCCACGGAGGATCGGATGACCCGGCCATTGTCCAGCCCCTGAAGGCTCGTGCGCAGGTCTGGTGGGTGCGCGTCAGCGGCGATCTCGGTGGTCACAGTCACACCCTTCAGGCAAGGCGTGCGCAGTGGATCTGCTGTGTCCAAGTCCACCTCGAACTGCATGTATCGCCCCTCGAGGTCAGACCAGGATCCCTCGAAGCCGTCCAGCTCCTGAGCCTGGGACCAACCCTGAGCTGAGAGGACAGGATGACGGCCAAATCGTACGCGCACGGTGGCGCCGGTGCCCGCCGGGATCTCTACATCCCAGACCACGCGACATTCCGACACTCTCAGCAGACGCCGAATCCCTTGCTCGCCAGCCAGGTCGATCACCGGCGAAACATACCTTCCCCCGGATACGTGCCGATGCAGACTCAGACGCACGCAGTATTCGCCGTCGATCTCGTCCTTCCACCCCAGGCGATCGTAGTCCCAATGGGTGCCCCCGTCGCGGCTCTTGGCAGATCGATCGGGATGGTTCAGGCGTGTCTGTGATCCACGCCAGTATTCCGAATCGGCGGCGAGCATGACCTCCCAGCTGGTGTGCTCTGACTCGGCCCACAACACGATCTGATTCTCGCCCTGGCGCAGGGCGCCGACGGGGACCTGCACGACAAACCAGTTGTCAAAGTGCGAGCCGCCCCAGTCCGTGGTGTAATACTGTCGCGCAGAAGGATGGGCGTAGCGGGTCGGTGGCCGAACGATCTCGACGTCATTCAGGCGGATATGCAGGGGCCAATCGTTGTCCTCGATCTCCCGCCCATTGAACACCAGATAGGCCGCCCTCGCCCTCGGATCCTCCAGCATCAGGTCCTTGCGCAGGTGAACCCCTCGGCTCAGTCGCTCGAACCAGGAGCGGTCCGTGGCACCTTCGGGTTGGCCGATGGCTGGCGCGTCGTCTTCGATCAGCTCCCGGTCATTGAGGGTGATCGCGCCATCATGGTAGCACACACCCCGGAACTGACCGCGCTGTTCCAGGTCGGCCGCACTCATCTCGAATCGAATCACTGACACCCCCTGTCCTGTTGCCATTGTCACCCAGCAGTGAATATCTGGCAACGGCCCAGGTCAAGCGGCGGATAGCCGGTATGAGAGGGATCATTGTGAGTCTGGAGTGTCCTGTGCAAGCGATTCGGTCTTCGGAGAGTAGGGAAGAGTCCGTCGCCGATCACTGGTACACAGGCGGGCGGTGGATCGGCTCCGGGTGTCAAGGTGTGCTGGAGCGTGGGCTACGCGCTGCGTCGACGGTGGCGCGCATGCCTTCGGCGACTTCGCGCCTTCGGATGTTGCGTGGGTAGCGTTGAGGTGGGGCGAGCGGGCCGGCGAGCCCGTTGGGCTCTGAGTCCTTCGCTGGTCTGTTGCGGGGTATGGGCGGCGCCATGTCGCCTCCGGCATGTGCGCCACCATCGACGAGTGTGTGGCTTTCCACACGCACCCGTACCATCATGGATTCACTTGCCTTGCGGCGGATGATGCCCCTCACTGAGGCACGCACGGCCCGGTGGATAGACGCGGATAGACCGGATGCGGATAGACCGGATAGGAGGGATTATCGTGAGTCTGGTGTTGCCTGTGCAAGCGATTTGGTCGTGGCGTGACCTGTGGCTGCTTGTTGAACGGCGGTTTTCTGGCGGTCCAGAGGGCGCCGGGCCTGACGGTTGAATCCAGGCGCTTGGATTCGGGCACAGCCCCATCCTCTGGAGCCGGCGTCCATTGCGCCGACGACTCAGGCCGCTTCGTCGAATTCGAGTTGGCGATCCAGGTGAGCCGGGGCGATGGGTGGGGCTCTGGATGGCAGGCCGACCGCGTTGAGAAAAGCCTCCACCGCAGAAGGCGCAGTGAGGGCAGCAATGATGGAGACCAGAGGTCTCTTGCATGTGCCCGGCGCAACTGGGGCAGACGGTGACGTCGTACTGGAAGACTCTGGCCAAGAGCTTGGCCCAGGAAACGCGGTGGCATCGGCGGCCACCGGCCGACGCGTGCTCACAGCCTACGGTCTGCGTCAGGGCACTGGGACCCGGTACGATCTGGGCTCGATCAGGCGAGGCGGGAGCCAGTACGCCGTGGTATCGGACCAGGTTGAGTCGCTCTAACTGACGTCGATCGGTGGCTTCAATGCGGGTGGCTGCATGCAATGAGAACCCCCGTGCGGCGTAACACAGGGCGCCGGAGCGCACGCCATCTTCGGGATCGGTGAGTCGGCGTCGCACTTTGCGTCCGGCGCGATCGCCGGTGGCGACCATGCCCTGCACCGAGGCGGCCGAGATCTGCGCCAGCAGGGGCTCCTGCTCCCACAACGGATCGGTGGCGCCTGCCTCGAACAGGCCGCGGCGCTCACACAGGCGCACGACGCGCTGGGCGGCGGTCTCGACGATGGCGCGCACGTCATCGTCGGTCAGCGGCGGCGGGCCCAGCTGGCTTTGGCCACTTTCGGTTTGAAAAGCGTCCTCTTTCTCGTCCCGGCGCGGATCAGCACGATAAGGCACCATGATGGTGAGTCCGGTGTGCCGTGTGCAAGCGGTATTCTGGTGTCGTGACTGTCGTTGACTGGTGTACGTGCCGTTGCCGGGTAGGACGAGGGTGTCGGGCCCGTTGAGCGTCGCTTGTTGCCTGAGGCGGGCACAGCGATGTCCTCTCAAGTCCTCGTCCCCTGCGACGTCGGCTCAGGCGGCCTAAGCGCCTGGACCTATCGCGAGGCGCGGCGCCCTCTGACCCACCAGAAACGGTCGTTCAACAATCAGCCACAGGTCCCACCACGCCAAAATCACTTGCACCGGGCACACCAGACTCGCGACAATGCCTCTTATCCGTCTTATCCGTAGGATCGGCGCCAGCAGTCGAGGACCGAACAATCACTCGTAGTGCGTCCACATCCGCAGAATCTTCACGATGTGCTCATCCGGGAGCACCTGATACACGAGCCTGTGCTGGATGTTGATACGGCGTGAGAAAGCTCCCGTCAGATCACCGACGAGTTTCTCGAAAGGTGGGGGCCTTCGATACGGGTCATCGCGAAGCAGCTCGAGCAACTCTTCGGCCTTCGGGCGAAGGCCTGCGCTGTTGAGTTTCTTAGCATCGCGACGGGCGTGGCTGGTGAAAACCAGTCTCCAGCTCACCAGCCCGGTTCCTCAGCACAGTCCTCAACCGAGGTCTTCATTCCCTCGATGATCGATTCTCGCATACCCGGGACAGACAGCAGATGAAGCGTTTCCTGGATGGAACGCCAGTCCTCCTCAGATACCAGGACTGCCGATCCCTTCTTACCCTTGATCTGAATGGGCACGTGGGTCTCTGAGACCTCTTCGAGCAGCCGATAGAGATCGGCGCGGGCTTTCGTGGCATTGATTGATGTCATGGTCCCTCTGTCTCCGACGCTCATCTCATAGCATTGCGTACGGAAAAACGTACGTTCGCAAGACGAGAAATACAAGAAGGAAGAATGTTGACCGTCGCCATCCGGCGATCTCGTCTCATCGCCAAATCAGCTCCGAGCCTCACCGCAGAACCAAAGTTGGCCAGCGGCCGGTCGAATCACGTAGCGACAGAGTCGTTTGATCGTGGCCCGTTTCACCTCCAGATACCTATTCGTCAATTGTTCAGCCAGGGCCCCGAGCGGGTGACTGCGGATAAGAACGATAAGGGCCCATTATGGTGCGTCTGGGGTGCCGTGTGCAAGCGTGTTTCTCGGTCGCCGACCTGCCGTTCATTGTTAAACAGCCGTTTTCTGGTGGGTCGGAGGGTGTCGGGCCGGGCGAGCGTCGGTTGTCGCAGTGATTCGGCCACAGCGCTGTCCTCTCTGACCACCATCCGCCGCGATGGTGATCAGGCGGCCTCATCGAATTCGAGTGGGCGATCCAGGTGGGCCGGTGTGATGGGTGGGGCTCTGACGGGCAGGCCGATAGCGGTGAGGAAGGCCTGGATGGCAACCGGCTGGGTGAGGGCGGCGACGATCTTCATGTGACCGGCGCACGTAGGGCAGACGGTGACGTCGTACTGGAACACTCTGGCCAGGAGCTTGGCCTAGGACACTCGATGAGCCCGTCGCCCTCCTGCCGCGCCGTGCTCACAACCTTCGGTCTGCGTCAAGGCACTGGGACCCGGCACGATCTGGGCCCGATCCGGGCAGGCCGGCGCCAAGACGCCGTGGTAGCGCACCAGGTTGAGTCGTGGTGGTGGCACGAGGGCGGCCAGTTTCTCCAGTAATTCCTGTGGCGACAGCAAGAGCTGGCACGTAACGTCCGTCCAGGCGGTTTTCAGGGAAAACACCAGTGTCTGCTCATCGACGAAGCGCAACCGGCCGTTTGCAATTGGTGGCCTAATCACATAGCGGCATAACCGTTGGAGTCGGCGTCGATCGGTGGCCTCAAGGCGGGTGGCGGCATGCAATGAGAACCCCCGTGAAGCGTAGCACAGCGCACCGGAGCGCACACCATCTTCGGGATCGGTGAGGCGCCGCCGCACTTTGCGACCGGCGCGATCACCCGTGGCGACCATGCCCTGTACAGAAGCGGCCGAGATCTGCGCCAGCAGGGGCTCCTGCACCGCCATGGCGGCGACCATCCTGGGTCATCGTCGGGGGTACTATGACCAACTTGAGGTGGCGACGAAGTCCAATGACGCGACGGAGTGGCTGGCCTGGTTCGCCGGGATCACCCTCGAAGCGCAGCGGCGCACTCAGATACACGTGGAGTTCGTGTTAGAGAAGGCGCGGTTGTTGAACTCGCTTCAGGGTCAGCTGAACGAACGTCAAGAGAACGCCCTTCTGCGGATGTTCAGAGAGGGCCCCGGTGGATTTCTGGGCGGCCTGTCGGCAGGCAACTACAGTTCAATCACGGGCGCACCATCCGCCACAGCAACGCGCGACCTTGCGAGGCTCGTTCAGATGAGGGCTTTGACCCGGATTGGTGAGCGGTGGGGGACGCGGTATCATCTCTCGATCGGCGCGAAGGAAGTGCCGCGGGTCACGATCGGTACAGGGGGCGAGATCGAGTGGGGTCCATCAATCGAGGGATCATCCTCGCGCTATTCGTAGTGCGTCCACATCTGCAGAACCTTGACGGTTCGCTCCGATTCGATCACCTCGTAGACGAGGCGGTGCTGGATGCGTATTCCGGTGATGTCGTCCATCCAGTCCGGCGCAAACCGTCCACCCGGTCCGGTCCATTCCGTCCACTTGTCGGAGCGTAGCGACGCTGGTCGGAGTTAGGAGGCGGCGGGTTTCT
>JABHDC010000044.1 GCA_018673255.1 Gemmatimonadota bacterium | reverse complement strand
CGGATATCATCACCCCGCCTGTCGATGATCCTCATCTGTTTGGCCAGATCGCTGCGGCCAATGCGCTCAGCGACGTGTTCGCCATGGGCGGGCAGCCACTGGCCTGCCTGAATCTGATCGGATTCCCAAGCAAGGCGCTCGGTCCGGAAGTGCTGGCAGGCATGGTCGAAGGCGCGCTGGAGAAGATCACCGAGGCCGGCGCTGTGCTGGCCGGTGGACACACGACTGACGATGAAGAGCCGAAATTCGGCCTGTCCGTGACCGGTATCGTGCATCCGGATCGATTCTGGGGCAACGCTGGAGCGCGGACCGGTGATGTGCTGATCATGACGAAGCCGATCGGCAGCGGCGTGCTGTTCAATGCCAATCTGAACAAACTCGTGTCGGATGAAGCGATGGCCGCCTGCATCCGGACGCTGACGACACTGAACAAGACGGCGGCCAGTGTGCTGGCCGACTTCGAGGTCCACGCCGCCACCGACGTCACCGGATTCGGCCTTGGCGGGCACGCCTTCGAGATGGCACAGGGTTCGGATGTGACCCTGGCTCTCGAATTCGAGGCCATTCCCATGCTGGACGAGGCACTGGACATGTATGGACGTGGCGTGACAACCGGTGTGAATGCCGCCAATCAGCAGCAGATCGAATCTGCCACCCGGGTCGAGCGCAATGCGACGCATGCTGAGAATGAGATCCTCGTGGATCCTCAGACCAGTGGCGGATTGCTCGTCGCTCTGCCCCCGGCGCAGGCCGAAGATGCCGTGCGTGCCCTGTTGGATGCCGGTGTGGAGAGCACCTGCATCGTCGGTGCCGCTCAGGAACGGGATGGCGATACGGCCCTGGTGATTCGCTAAAATTCCAGATACTACCCACCTGAAACTGCAGGAGCCCGTTTTCGTGTACAGACTCAGATTGCTCGCCGTGATGATGCTCAGTTGTGTGGCCCTCAGTGCTGCCGCCGAATCGCAGACGTTCCGTTTTACGGCCATTCCGGATCAGAATTCGGCACGCCTGCAGCAGCGCTTCAGTGGTGTTGCTGCGTATCTGAGCGAGCAACTTGGCGTCGAGGTCGAGTATATCCCCGTGAAGTCATACGCTGCGTCGGTTGCGGCCTTCAAGAATGACGAGGTCCAGCTGGCCTGGTTTGGTGGTCTGTCCGGTGTCCAGGCACGCCTGGCTGTGCCCGGATCGCGAGCGATCGCTCAGGGCGAAGAGGATCTGTCCTTCGTCTCCTACTTCATCGCCCATCACAGCACTGGATTGGCACCGGCCGAAGAATTCCCGGCCGGAATCGCGGGACACACGTTCACGTTTGGTTCCAAGGGATCAACGTCCGGCCGCCTGATGCCGGAATTCTACATCCGTCAGCACCTTCAGAAGTCACCGGATGAGGCCTTCGGCCGAGTAGGCTTCAGCGGCGATCATTCCAAGACGCTGGCCCTGGTGCAATCCGGCGCCTACCAGGTGGGTGCTCTCAACTACAAGGTGTGGGACAATGAGGTGGCTGCCGGGAATGTGGATACGAGCAAGGTCCGTGTGATCTGGCGCACGCCGACTTATCCCGACTACAACTGGACGGTGCGTGGGGACGTGGATGCTGACTACGGTGAGGGATTCGCCCTCAGGTTGCAGCAGGCGCTGCTGGCGATGACGGATCGTGCGTTACTGGATGCCTTTCCCCGGTCGCGGTTCATCGAGGCTGACAACAACCTGTATGCTCCTATTCTGCAGACAGGTCAGGCGATCGGCATCCTGCGCAAGTAGCCGTGATGGACACAACAGCCACTGATGGTGGGGCTGTCGACGGATCCCGTGGTCCTGGGACTGAGGCATATCATCCAGCCATCTTCGATCTGCAGGAGCTCAGCATCGCCTACGAGGACATTCCTGTCCTGCATCAGGTGGACCTGAGGATCGAACCTGGTGAGAAAGTCGTCCTCATCGGGCCCAGTGGTGCAGGAAAGACGACGCTCCTGAGGCATCTGCAGGAGTTGGGGGGGACCGACTGCTCCGTCATCCATCAGGACTATGCCCTGGTTCCCCAGTTGTCCGCCTTTCACAATGTCTATGCGGGGCGCTTGGATCTGAACACAATGTGGCGCAATCTGGTCACGCTGTTGCGTCCCGGGCCATCTGAACTGTCTGCTGTACGACCGATCCTTCAGGCCCTGGACATGGAGGACAAACTCCACGACCGCGTCCAGAGTCTTTCCGGCGGGCAGCAGCAACGGGTGGCCGTGGGACGCGCCATCTACCGCGACAGTGAAATTCTGCTCGGGGACGAACCGGTGTCGGCCATCGATCCGCATCAGGCGGGTCGAGTTCTGGATCTGATCCGAGGCAGCGCGGCCACGGTCGTTCTGGCAATGCATGATGTGGAACTGGCCCTCGACCATTTTCCACGGGTCGTCGCTCTTCGCGACGGGCAGATCTTCTTCGACATGCCCTCCGAGCATGTGGACGCCGAGGCCTTGCGGCTACTCTACCGAAGCGAATCACAGGAATAGGCGCAGGTGCTGCGCACCAGTCTCGCCTTCGTCGCGATCGCCCTGGTCTGCATGGGTGTGGCCGATCTCGAGATCAGCACGTTGGAGCCCTGGGAGGAGTTGCGTCGTATCGGCATCGGCTTCCTTACACCCGATGGCCGATCCCTGTTCTCTGCCGGCGACGCGCTGCTCAACACGATCACCTTCGCCTTCTGCGGCCTCGCTGTGGGGGTCGTGGGTGGCAGTCTGCTGGCGACCTTCTTCAACCAGTCGGCGGCGGTGCGTGTTGTGTGCGCCAGCGTTCGTGCCGTGCACGAACTGTTCTGGGCCTTTCTCTTCCTCCCCGTCGTGGGGCTGAATCCGATCTGTGGTGTGCTGGCCATCGGGGTGCCCTATGCGGGGGTGTTCGCGAAGGTCTATGCCGAAATCCTGCAGGAGGCCGATCGGCGTCCCCTGGCCGCCTTGCCCACAGCCAGTGGCCGTCTGAGTCGCTTTTTCTACGGTGTCCTGCCCGTAGCCTACCCGGATCTGCGGGCTTACACCGCTTACCGTCTCGAGTGTGCCCTGCGTTCCAGTGCCATCCTCGGATTCATCGGTCTGCCCACTCTTGGCTTCCATCTGGAGACGGCCTTCCGGGAAGGACTCTACACCGAAGCACCGGCGCTGCTCTACACCTTCTACATACTGATTGCTTCGCTGCGCTGGTGGGTGAAGCCCCGCCTCGTGCCGGTCTATATCGTGGCGTCCTTTGCTCTCATCTCGACGGAAGTCAACGTATCCTGGGAGAATATCCGACGTTTCCTGAGCTACGAGATTCTGCCATGGCCGATGCGCAGCGGAGGTTTCTATGAGGGCACGGGAGAGGTCGTGTTCGATGCGATGCAGGTCGGCCGCTGGGCGTGGGATCTGACGCTGACGGAGGTCCTTCCCGGCGCGTGGAACACGATCGTTCTCACGCAGATGGCGCTGGTGGGGACGGCCGTGTTCACGCTACTCGTGTTCCCCGGGATCTGCCGCCACTTCACCTCACGCGTGCCGCGGGCCCTGTCCAACTTCGGACTCATCGTGCTGCGCACGACGCCCGAATACATCCTTGCCTACGCCCTGTTACAGTTGTGGGGGCCTTCGATGCTGCCAGCCGTGGTCGCCATCCTGTTACACAATGGGGCGATTCTGGGGCACCTGACGGGCGGGCACGCCAATACACTCCGACTTCGGGCCGATCTGCCTCGCCGTCGGACGGATCGCTATCTGTACGAGGTGTTGCCCCGGGTGTACGGGTCATTCCTCGCATTCCTGTTTTACCGGTGGGAGGTGATGATGCGCGAATCGGCGATCCTTGGCATCCTGGGGATCCGGACGCTCGGATTCTTCATCGATTCGGCAATCGCCGCCGATGCCATCGACAAGGCCGTCTTCCTCATCGGCGCGACGGCCCTGCTCAATGTGACCATCGACGCGATCTCACAGGCCATTCGCAGGCGACTGCGAGTGAGTTCAGGTGAGGTGTTCACGTTCGACTAGGCCCGCCCGAGCAGGCCAAGGCAGGGCAAGCTGATCTGCTCGGCGACAGCTGCTCAGGAAATGGGTCGCCAGAGATTGACGCTGAATCGATTCTGTGCGTCGAACCACTGACATTCCACATCAAAGTTGGCGGCTGCGGCGAGGGCTTCGATTTCAGCCTGTGAGTACTTGTACGAGTTCTCCGTGTGAATGCTCTCGCTCATAGCCAGATCAACAGCCATGTCGATTCCATCGATGCGAACGGTTTGCACACGCTGACTGACCAGGTGCATCTCGACGCGGCCGTTTTCCTCGTTCCAGCGGGCCTCATGGGTGAAGGCATCCAGGTCGAAGTGGCCACCGAGGTCGCGGTTGATGCGGGTCAACAGATTCTTGTTGAAGGCAGCCGTGATCTGCTCTGCGTCATCATAGGCTGCCACCAGTACAGCGGGATCCTTGCGCAGATCGATGCCGATGAGGAGTCGATCCACATCCCGCATGCTGTCGTGCAGGCGCCGCAGAAAATGGATCGCATCGGGCCGCGAGAAATTTCCCACGTTGGAGCCCAGCCACAGAATCATCCTGGGCGGGCCGCCCCGTTCTTTCAGGTAATCGAGCCCGTCGTGGTATTCCCCCGCAACAGCGAAGACTTCCAGGTCGTCGTAGTCCTCGACCAGTGCTCGTGAACTCTCTTCCAGGATCGAGCGGGAAATGTCGATCGGGATGAAGCGCAACTTTCCGTGGCGTCGCAGCAGGGCCTCAACGACAAGTCGTGTCTTGGTCGCACTGCCAGACCCCAGTTCCACGAGGTCCACATGGTGATCGACGTGGGCGACGAGCTCATCTGCGTTCTTCTCCAGGATCGCCCGCTCCGTTCGGGTCGGGTAATATTCTGGCAATTCGCAGATCTTCTCGAAGAGCTGAGAGCCGGCCTCGTCATAGAAGTAGAGGCATGGCAGCCACTTCGGGTCGTCACTCAATCCCTTGCGCACGTCACCTGCGATGTCGGCGCGTGCCTTGTGCTGGTTGGCCCCGACCAGGGTCAGACCTTCGAGAGGGTCGTCGTGGTCAAGTGGGTGAAAATCGGAAATGGTAGTCTCCTGATCCTGATCAGTCCGTTGACTGCAAACGCAGTCCAGCGGGAACAAAGATGCGCTCCGACCACTCGAAGATCCACTGAACCAGCAGCGCCAGCAGGGCCGCAGGCACGGCGCCCTCCAGAATCAGCCCGGAGTCGGCGAGGCGGATTCCGGTGAGAATCGGCTGGCCATAGCCCCCGGCACCGACGAAGGCGCCCAGCGTGGCAAAGCCGACGTTGATGACGGCCGACGTCTTGATGCCGGCCAGTATGGCACGCGACGCCATGGGTAACTCGATCCAACGCAGTCTGCGCATGGATGGCAACCCGAGGGCCTCGGCTGACTCTCGCAGATGGGCCGGTGTATCGGTCAGGCCTGTGTAGGTGTTGCGAATGATCGGGAGCAGCGAGTACAGAAACAATGCACAGATGGCCGGTGGCCCGCCAAGGCCCACGACTGGGATCATGAAGGCGAGCAGGGCAAAGGCTGGAATCGTCTGAATGATGCCACTGATGCCCAGCACGACCTGACCCAGCCTCGGGTGTCGGGCACTGAGCACGCCGCAAGGCACAGCGATCAGGATCGCCGCCAGCAGCGAGACACCGACGAGGGTCAGGTGCTGGCCCGTCGTCTTTGCCAGTCTCTGTGAGAGACTCAGCACCTGGACTTCGGCCAGGGTCCCAAAGGTCTCTGCCACAAAGTCGGCTGCAACCTGCTGTTCAGGTACGCGGTCGATCTTTGCTCGCTTGTTCATGCGGGCCATCGTGGTCGCGTCGATCCGTCCCTCGAGTTGATGCAGGGCAGCGACCACTGCCGGGGCGCGGGTCTGCAGTTGGGCCCGATAGAGGATGACGGCGTGGTAGGTCGGGAAATAGCCGCGATCGTCGTCGAGAGCCGCAAAACCGTAGAAGTCGATCTCCGCATCAGTAGAGTAGAAATCGGTCGCATCCAGCTGGCCCGCGTCCAGGGCCCGATAGGCCAGGGCGTGTTCGAGGCCGGTCACATCCTCCTGGGGCAGGCGATAGTGGATGCGCAGTCCCGGCCAGCCGTCACCCCGGTCCATGAATTCGTTGCTGAATCCAAAGACCAGATCCGGATGTGTCGCCAGATCTGAGATCGTCTGCAAGTGATGCTTCTGTGCCAGTGCGGCGGTGACGCCGATGGCGTAGGTGTTGTTGAAGCCAAGGGGCCGTGTCATGCGCAGGCCGTGAGATTCCATACGGACCCGCATGCTGTCCTCGCTCACAGCGCCATCTGCGCCGAGGATCTCCTGCGCAATCGTACCGGTGTATTCGACGTAGGCATCCAACTCGCCGGCCAGCAGAGCATTCCACAGGATGCGTGTGCCACCCAGCTCCCTTCGATGCTCGGCAGCCTCACCGGCCTCCTGGGCCAGGTGCTGCAGCATATCACCGAGGATGACACTCTCCGTGAAGGACTTTGAGCCGATCTGCAGAGGTGTCTCCTGGGCCCCCACGGTGACGGCGGCCACAGACCACAAGAGCGAACAGACGGCCACCAGGACGAGGAATCGATTCATGAGTTGAGGTTCTCGCCCAGAACGTGGAGGGCTGTACGCTGCGCATTGATGAATCGTTCGACGTAGGGTTCGGCCGGTGTGCTGAGCAGATCCGACAATGTGCCGGTCTGGACGATTCGCCCCTCCCGCATGAGGACGATCGTGTCGCCGAAGAAACCTGCTTCTCCCATGTCGTGGGTGACCATGACGACTGTCTTGCCCAGTGCCCGGAAGATGTCCCGCAATTCGACCTGCAGATCAGAGCGCACGATCGGGTCGAGGGCGCCGAGCGGTTCGTCGAGAAGCAGCACATCCGGATCGAGCATCAGCGCGCGCATCAACCCCACACGCTGTCGTTGGCCGCCCGACAGCTGCGCGGGGTAGCGATCCAGGCCATCGACAGGGAAATGCGTCAACTGAGCCAGTTCGTTCAGTCGAAGTTGAATCTGGTCCTGTGTCCAACCCAGATGGCGTGCGACGAGGGTGACATTGTCACAGGCGCGTAGATGGGGGAACAACCCACCATCCTGGATGACGTAGCCAATGCGATGCCGCAGGCTTTCGAGATTCTGCTCACCCAGAATCGTGCCCTCGATTGAGACCTGGCCATGATCCGGACGGATGAGCCCGAGCATCAATCGCAGGAGGGTCGATTTGCCACACCCGGAGGGACCGATCAGAACGGTCGTGCCTGACCCTGCCTGCAGGTCGGTGGGATGAAGGGCGATCGTGTCGCCGAAGCGTTTCGTGACACCTGTCAGTTCCAGCATGCTCTACCTCAAGCCACCGAGTCGGCCACACGGCCTTCGGAGACTGCGCGCAGAGCATCATTGTCCAGCAGGTCGATGCGCTTTCTACCGGCGCGCAACAGCCCCTCGTCGCGCAGGGTACCCATTACTTTGCTCACCATCTCGCGACTGGAGCCGACCAGCCGGGCCAGATCGTCGTGGGTGATCATCAGGCCGAGAGATCGACCACCCTCGGGCAGATCTTCGCCGTATTCGTCTGAGAGATTCATCAGCAGCGTCGCCAGTCGGACCCGTACGGGCTTTGTCATGATTTCGGCCAGGCGCTGCTGCAGGCGAGCAATGCGACGCCAGGAGAATTTTGTGATCCGGTAGCCGATGTCCGGATGTGTATTGAGCAGGCTCTCCATCTGTGCCTGCGTCATCCGACACAGCACCGTCGACTTGAGGGCGATCATACTCTGACTGTAGTCGAGACTCTGGGCGCCCTCCATGGCTCCGAACAGATCACCCGGGCCCAGCAGCAGCACGGTGGCGTCCTTGCCATCTGCGTCACCGTAGGTCAGCGACAGGAGCCCTTCCTTCACAAACCAGATCGCGTGGGGATCATCGGGGTCGGCGAGGATCCGGTCTTCCGGCTCCAGTTTCACCATGACGGTTACATCCCGCAGATGCTCCATCTCCTGCTTGCTGATCCCGGAGAACAGGGGGCAATGCTGGAGATGCCAGAGCTTTTCGTCCGTCAGATTTGAGGTGTCGCTCATGGAGTTTTCGCCGGATTTCCCCGCAGATTCGTGGAAGCGCGAACATAGGGATCGGGATGACACGGGGCAAGGGGATTAGTGCGCGAAGTTGTAGGAAAACAGAGAGTTACGATCAACTGGGCCAGATACCCAACTCGACCATCTGTTTACTGGCTTGTGGCGCCCAGCCGCGGTTGGCGATCGGACTGGCCGGGCTCGGATGCAGGATGGTTACGATCTCCACATCGCGGCCGGCAAGCGCCAGGCGGGCACGATCGCGAGCAAAGCGACCGACACCGACCAGATAGCGTGGCTCCAGGATATCGACGAGACGACGCAGATGTTCGTCGCACGGGCCCTGCACAGCGTCACGCTCGCCGGCGGGCAGTTTGTCCGGTGTCCGGTTCCGCCCCGATGCCTCCATGAACATCAATGGGCAGTAGTTGGCCACGAAGTGATTGGCAAAGAAAACATCGGGTTGGCCGAAACGCTCGGCGAACAGCGACCACAGTCTCTGGCCGCTGACTTCGGAGCGTGTGCAGAAAAAGCCATCCACCGGTCGTTTTGGATGTTCCGGAGAAGGTCGCGATACGGGACCCTCGATCCCGATCCAGTCGCGGACGGCGCCGATCTCGCCGAAGGGGACTCCGGTCTGTCCCATGCCGAAGGGACCGGGATTCATCCCCAGGAACAGGACCTGTTTGGGGCCCGTTCCCCAACGTGTGAGATACTGCTCGTGCGTCCGGCGGGCATAGTCGAGGGGATTGTAGACGTGGGTGACGGGTGCCGCAAAATGCAGGTCCTGCAATTGACGACGCAGAGCTCGAGTGGCATTGACCAGGGGTGACGGCATGGGGCTGTGTCAGTCGTTGTGGAAGGGGGGCGGGGATAACCTTGGTGAAGACAGTGTACCTCGTGAGATCAGTTGACGGCCAGGTGAGTAAGGAGCCGTCCTTGACTGGCTACCCCTAACTCCTTTGTAATCAGGTATGTGTTGCCGCCGCCCGAGGCGAATGGCTTACAATCTGTCGCCCCGTCCGCCCACAGGCAATGCACGCGGCAACAGATCGCCACTTCACAGGAGGCAGGAGACCAGGATGTCGAGGATCACGGTCGCGGCGGCACAGACGGCCAATCGTACGATTGGATTCCGCATCGGCAGCGTTGAGTCTGCCCTGGACCAGATCGACGTGACGCTGGATGCGCTTGTGGGCCTGGCCCACGAGGCCGCGGATGCTGGTGCGCGGCTACTGGCGTTCCCCGAGGACACGCTCGGTACACTCGAGTGGCAGGCAGGACACCGAAACGAGATGGGACCAATGCTGGCGGCGGCTGGCCAGCGCATGCTGCGTGTTCTGGGAGAGGTGGCTCATGCTCGCCAGATGGCGATCGTGTGCTGCAATGATCTGCCCGGCGAGGATCCCAGGGGCCCCGTCTACAACACGGCCGTGTTGCTGGGTGCTGACGGGATCGAGATCGGCAGATATCTCAAGGTACAGCCCACCCTGGCTGAGCGCGGCGACAGGACGCCCGGCGAGGTATTTCCCGTCTTCGACCTACCCGGCGTCGGTAGAATCGGACTGTGCATCTGTTACGATCTGCTCTTCCCCGAAACGACCCGCGCCCTGGCCCTCAATGGAGCGGACCTGGTCGTCCACTGCACACTCGGCGGCGCCTCCATGGGAGATGCCGAGGCGGATCTGGCCGCATTCCGCACACGTGCAGGTGACAACTTCCTGTATCTCATCGTGGCGTGGCGGGCAGGCAACAGCAGGATTTTCGGCCCCAAGGGGCAGATCATCGCCGACGCAGTGCAAGGTGGGGATCGACTGATTCTGGCCGAGATCGACCCACAGAGTGGTCGCGAGGCCGGTGATGCGCTGGGTGGAATGACCAGTGATTTTCGAGCCCGCCTGTTCCGCGAGCGCAATCCTGCCGCATATGGCATTCTCGTCGATCCTTCACCACCTGCCCTGGAATATCTGGCCGACGTCGAAGTCGACGATGTCGCTATGTTGGGAGACCGATTCGCTGCAGCTCTGACGACGGGGGCCGAGGCCTTCGAAGAGGGTGAGGCATGGCTGAATACCGGGGACAAGGATCGTGCGCGCACCCGCTTTGAAGAGTTATCGGAGCAATTCGGTACGGTCTGGATTGGTCGGGCCGCACGAAAACGACTCACAAGCATGACGAATTCCAGACAGGGAGGTGGATGATGGGAACCTATGAACGTCCTGAATACGATCAGGCACGGGAGGATGCAGGATTCGCCTGGCGTGTGAGCGCGGGGCAGGGAGCGTATAGAGCCTTGTCCGGCGTGCCGATTCACGCTTTCAATCTCGACCCTGAGCAGTGCATCCGGGCACACAGAGTGGGTCGTGAACGCGTCGCTGAGGTCTTCGGTGACGTCGTGCAGCTGGCGGGACCGGCGACACCGGCGATCAGTTATGGCCACGCCAATGGACTGGGTGCCGAGCTCATCTTTCCTGAAGGGGGAGAGGTGGCGCACACGCACCCCTTCGAAGCCCTGTCGCTAGAAGAGGCCACCCAACGCCTCAGGCAACCGATCGATTGGGAGACTCAGGGTGTGGCACCCGAACAACTGGCTTGCCGCGATACCATGGCGGTTGCATTCCCGGGTGAAGCGATCGGCTTTGGTTACGGCATGGAGGGGCCCATCACGACGGCGTACGAGCTGCTCGGAGAGCGGCTGTTCACCGAATTGCACGACGGCCGAGACCAGATGCCTGCATTCCTCGATGCTGTGGCTGACAGCATCGTCGACTTTCATCTGTGGCGGGAGGCGATGGCGGGCCGTCTGCGGGCTGATACCGTCGCCGCCACAGGAGCGGCAGACGAAACAACCTGGGGACAGGTCTCGGGCGACGCATCGATTGATCGCTCCGCCCGAGCGCACCCCAGCCCCCACGCGGGTGGCATGGTCGATGATATTGCCAGTATGGTCCATCCCAGCATGTGGCCTGAAATGGTGATGCCGTCTTGGGATCGGTACTTCGACGGAATCACGACGGGACGCCGCAGTGCTCATGTCGAAGATCTTCGCATGGAGCAACTGCCCTATCTGGAGCAGATCGGCTTGAGTTCCTACGATCCGTCGATCAGCCACAAACTGACACCGCCGCTGATCGAGGCCACGATTCGTGTTCCCTTCGCCTGGCGGCTGGGGTGCTTCCACTACATGGATCTCGACGGAGCCGCTGTTCGTGACTGGGTGCTGGCAGCAGCTGCCGACGGGGCATCGTCGGTCTTCACCATCATTGCCGAGTCCATGTGTGATGGTGACAGCCACGTGTCGCGGGTGCATGCCTTCGCCGAGGCGGGCAATGAGGTGGCCGAGCGGCTGGCTGCCGGTGACGAACGTCAGGCACTGCGTGATCGGATGACGGCAGCCGGGCGTCTGCGATTCTGGAATGACTGGCCTCGCGGTTCGGGCGTGAACTGAGATCTCCGGTGCCGGCGCCCCCGAATGCCGGGGCGCCGGGCGGGGTGTTCGTACCAGAGTGCTCGCACCACGAGGCGTGAGGTGTGCCAGGAGGTCCAGGGAAAGCGTGCGTGGCGGTGTTCGCAATCGGTTGCAGTTTTCATCAACTGGCCATACCCTCTTCCTCTACCCCGCTTCAGGTTTGTCGCCGCCCTGGCTATCGGTTTCTCATCCCCCGATTCGGCCTGGCCCCCTCTTTTTTGATCGTGCAGAATCCACTACATGCTGAACTTCTTTAGCCGCCGGCCTTCGAATCCGAAGGACGATGTGCTTTCAGGTATCACTGTTGCCCTGGCTCTGGTTCCGGAGGCGGTTGCCTTCGCTTTTGTCGCCGGTGTGTCGCCGATCATCGGTCTCTATTCGGCCTTCTTCATCGGTCTGCTGAGCGCTGTGTTCGGTGGGCGGCCCGGTATGATCAGTGGCGCCACGGGCGCCATGGCCGTCGTCGTGGTGAGTCTGATTGCTGATCACGGACTGATCTATCTGTTTCCCACCGTTCTGCTCTGTGGCGCCATCCAGATTCTCGTCGGTCTCGGCAGACTCGGGAAGCTGATCCGTATGGTGCCGCACTCCGTCATGCTCGGCTTTGTCAATGGCCTGGCCATCGTGATCCTGCTTGCACAGTTCGGCAGTTTCCAGGTCATGGGTGCCGATGGCGCCATGGAAATGATGCGTGGAGCAACCCTGTGGGTGATGCTCGCGCTGGTCTTACTGACCATGGCCATCATCTGGCTGCTCCCCAGGGTGACCAGTGCGGTGCCGGCATCCCTGGCAGCGATTCTCACGGTGACATTGATCGGTGTCGGGCTCAACGCATGGGCGCCGGCAGGTCTGGTGTCCGAAGCGGGCCCGAAGGCCGTACTCACAGTGAAGGACATGGTGGTCAGCCAATCGCAGGCAGCTGCGGTGAAGAAGATGGCCAGCGCGCATGAGGAGGAACTGTCTGCCGAGCTGGTATCCGAGGCCCTGCTCAGTGTAGACGCCTCATCCGTCGGTATCTCGGCCGGGCTGCCCCAATTGTTCTTCCTCGAACACGCCACGCCGCCACTGACCTGGGCGACACTGTGGCTGATCCTGCCCTATGCCATCGTGCTGGCCGGGGTCGGGTTGATTGAGTCGCTCATGACGCTGACGCTGATCGACGAGATCACCGAGACGCGTGGCCGTGGCAATCGTGAATGCATCGGCCAGGGCATCGCAAATATCACCTGCGGTCTGTTCGGGGGGATGGGCGGGTGCGCGATGATCGGTCAGTCCCTGATCAATGTGAATTCTGGCGGTAGAGGTCGCACCAGTGGGATCACGGCCGCCGTATGCCTGTTGCTGTTCGTGCTGTTCCTGGCGCCATGGATCGAGATGATTCCCATCGCCGCTCTTGTTGGGGTCATGTTCATGGTTGTCATCGGCACCTTCGAGTGGGCGACACTGAGGATGTGGCGCCGTATTCCGACAGCCGATGTGATCGTCATGGTGCTTGTCGCCGGCTACACCGTCGTCATGCATGATCTGGCGACTGCGGTGGTCCTGGGTGTCGTTGTTTCCGCTCTAACCTTCACCTGGCAGCATGCGACACACATCTTTGTCGATATGAAGACCAATGATCAAGGCTCCAGGATATATCAACTCCATGGGCCGCTTTTCTTCGCCTCTGTACGTTCTTTCGTCGACATGTTTGAACCCGCGAACGATCCTGATGATGTTGTCATCGATTTCTACTACACAAGGGTCTACGATCAGTCCGGTCTTGAGGCGATCAATGCCGTCGCGGAGCGCTATGTAAAGGCAAAGAAACGTCTGCATCTGACGCATCTGAGCTCCGAGTGTCGGGTGCTGTTGGAGCGGGCGGGTGATCTGGTAGAGGTGAATCTGTCTGAAGATCCACAGTATCACGTCGCGACCGATCGGATGGCCTAGATGATTCTTCGATCCGTCTACATGATCACGGACATGGAAGGTGTGGCGGGCATCGATATGTGGGACCCGCGCCACCGCGACGATGCGGCCATGGCGCGTGGTGTTTACGAACGGGCCGAGATTCAGCGCCTGCTCACGGGCGAGGTCAATGCCGCGGCAGAGGGACTCTTCGAAGCGGGGATCGAGGAGGTCTGCATCAACGATGGACATGGGGCAGGTCGTACGATCCTGGTGGAGGAGCTGATTTCGGGCGTAAGGATCGCTCGAGGCACGGGCAGACCCAGACTGCTGCCGGGATTGGTCGCCAGTGCACAGGCACTGGTGCAGGTAGGGATGCACGCCATGGCCCGAACGCCTGGCGCCTGTCTGGCCCACACGATGTCGAAAGATCAGACCGTCTATCGCATCAATGGTCGTGAGGTGGGGGAGATGCAGATTGCGGCCTATCAGTGTGGCCAATTCGGTCTGCCCTGGATCTTCACCAGTGGTGATCTGCACGCCTGTCGCGAATCGGAGGCGTGGGTGCCGAACATCGTCACGGCATCCGTGAAGGAAGGTCTGGCTGAAGAGTGCGCCATTCATCTGGCGCCGGTCGATGCGCGGGCGCTGATCCGGGCGAAGATCCAGGAGTCGGTCAACGCCGTGGCCACGATTGAGCCGCTGGTCGCCTCATCCCCCGTGACCCTGGAGATCGAGCGACCCGGTGCCTGGACCGAAACACCACCTGGCGCCGAGCGTGTGGACGAACGCACACATCGATGGGTCGCTGAGGATGCATGGACCGTGCTGCAATGGGCGATGCGCGGCGTCGAGAATGCACCGCCACCATTCTAGTGCAGCGTGCGCTTTGCCATTCGCACTCGGGCGTCGAATGCACTCGTGTCCTGTGCATGAACACGGCATAACATCTCGCTCGATTCAGTACACAGGGGGCCCTTCACGTGACTGACGACAGAATCAAACAGACCCTGGCTTCCCTGTGGGTTGGGGCCGGCCTCGACACGGGCGAACTGGACGCGGTACAGATCGCGGGTCAGGATCCGACACTCCCCTCCGTCTTTCGCGTGGGAGAGGCGGCGGCCGCATCAGTTGCGGCAGCCGGCGCTGCTGCGGCCCAGCTCTGGCGTCTGCGCTCGGGCGATACGCAGGGCGTGAGCGTCGATGTGCGGGCTGCGCTGGCAGCATTCCGGAGTGAACGCTACCTGCTGATCGATGGCGAATCCCCAGCCAGTCCGTGGGGGCCACTCTCAGGATACTATCCCACGGGTGACGACCGACACGTACAGCTTCATGCGAATTTCCCTCACCATCACCAGGGGCTCATCGATCTACTGAACTGTGGTGACAGCAAGCAGAGCGTCGCCGCGGCTCTGTTGAATTGGGACGGTGAGGTCTTCGAGAGGGAGGCGAGCGACAAGGGGCTCTGTGCCGGTTTGTTGCGTTCCCGTCAGGAGTGGGAGGCCCATGGGCAGGGCAAGGCCGTCGCTGGTCTGCCACTGATCGAGATCGAGAGAATCGGTGACAGCGCGCCTGAGTCTCTGCCCGGCGAGCACCGACCGCTAACAGGGATCCGGGCTCTGGATCTGTCTCGCATCCTCGCCGGTCCCGTCTGCGGTCGCACGCTAGCCAGTCATGGTGCGCAGGTGTTGCGGATCGGCTCAGCTCACCTTCCTCTGATCCCGCACATCTGGCTTGATCTGGCCCGGGGGAAACGTTCTGCCCACCTCGATCTGAGGCAGGATGGTGAGCGCCAGAAGTTGCTGAGCCTGAGTCGCGAATGTGATGTCTTCCTGCAGGCCTACAGACCAGGTTCACTCGAGGCACGTGGTCTGGGCCCCGAGGATATTGCAGCGGTTCGCCCCGGTGCGATCTACGTCACCATCTCCGCCTATGGTCACGAAGGTCCATGGGCGACGCGTCGCGGCTTTGACAGCCTGGTGCAGACCGTCAGTGGCATCGGTCACGCCGGGGCTGTCGCCTCGGGCGTGGCCGGGACACGGCCCCTGCCGTGTCAGGCCCTGGATCATGCCACCGGATACCTGGCGGCATTCGGCGCGATGGTCGCCCTGCGGCGTCGAGCTGAAGTCGGGGGCAGCTATCACGTGCGGGTCTCGCTGGCACAGACCGGACACTGGTTGTGGAATCTAGGCCAGATCGACGGTCTCGATCATCCCAACACTGCCATCGAAGAGATTGCGGACCTGCTAGAGTCGCAGGAGACGATGGAGGGTCGAGTGACGGCGGTTCGGCCTCCTGAAGTGCTCGAGGTCACGCCGGCGCGTTGGGAACGGTCACCGGTGCCGCTGGGGCACGACCCGGCATGCTGGTTGTAGTCGTCTGCTTTCCAGCATCGTGACGATAGGTAGCGGGCAGTGATGCCGCCGAATCCAGCCGACTGACAACGGTGTGCTGCCTGTCAATGCGAATACCCGGACAGGGCACTAGCGCCAGCTGGTGACACGCTCCAGAATGCCGCGATCGCCGATCTCTTCGGTCACCTCTCCCAATTCCCGGCGCAGGGCGCCACGCCACTGGAGATCGTCGAGGGTCTCGGTGAGTGGCACGTCGTAACGCAGGGTGGCCAGTTCCTTGTAGAGCAGGGCGGCCTCTCGTTCGGCCTCAAGATTTGCAGCCAGCGCCTTCGCGCCGCGGACCTTCATCTTCCATGTCTCTGGGTCGGCCGGGATCGATTCGATCTGACCGTATACGCTGAGCACGGCGCCACATGATTTGAGTCCCCACCGCGGGATGCCGGGGATCCCGTCCGCCGTGTCACCCATGAGCGCGAGCAGATCCGGAATCGAGGCGGGAGAGACACCCCATTTCTCTCTGACACCATCCTCATCGATCGTGCGATCTCGCATGCGATCCCGCATCACGATGCGGCGACCTCGTACGCACTGGGCCATGTCCTTGTCTGGTGAACAGATGAGGATCTGCTCGAGGCGATCGTCATCGGCGTAGCGGGCCACGGCGCTGGCAATGGCATCATCGGCTTCGAATTCGATCATGGGCCAGACGACCAACCCGAGGGCGGCTGCCAGGCGCTCGGCGATCGGGAACTGTGCCAGTAGCTCGGGCTCAATGCCCTCCCCGGTCTTGTAGCCATCGAAGAGATCATTCCGGTAGGATCGGAGCTCGTGATCGAAGGCAACACCCACGTGCGTACACGTTGGATCGCGAAGCAGAGACAGCATGGATCGCAGAATGCCGCGAGAAGCGCCGACCTCGATCCCCGCAGGCGAGCGTGCACCGGGCGCGCCATAGTAGGCGCGGAACAACTCGTATGTGCCGTCGATCAGATGCAGTTTCACCGGGAACGCTCGTGGGGTCGGGGTGCACAATGGGGTGTGAACCAATAAAAAAAGGCGGCCGGCGTCATGTGCGCCGGCCGCCTCTGAGTCAGATCACACTGCAGATCTATTTGATGAACAACATCTCCTGATACGTCGGCAGAGGCCACAGATCATCGGCCACAATGCCTTCCAGGGCGTCGGCTGATTCGCGAACTGCGAGCATGGCCGGCAGGATCTTGTTGCAGGCGTGTTTCGCTTCGCTCAGCATCGAACCGTGTCCACCGTCCGCCGCCTTCTCCAGAGCTGCCAGACTCTTGGTCAACTCCTTGATCAGGCCCGTCACCTCATTGAGCACGGTTGTGTCTGCCTCCACACCAGCTGCCTTCAGATTGGCACAGGATGCAGCCAGCTCACTTTGATATCGCACGCCGGCGGGGTAGACGATGGTCTTGCCCATCTCGATGACGAGATTGGCTTCGACGCTGACGGTCATGCAATACTGCTCGAGATAGACCTCGAGTCGGCTGGTCATCTCGCGCTTGGACAGCACCTTGTATTTACCGAAGAGGCTGATGACTTCCTTCGATGTCAGTTCGGGCAACGCATCGACTGTGGTCCGCAGATTGGGCAGGCCCCGTGTCGCTGCTTCGGCGTGCCACTCGTCAGAGTATCCGTCGCCATTGAAGATGACCCGACCGTGCTCGGTGAGGATGTCCTTGAGCAGTTTCTGAACGGCCACATTCAGCTTCTTGGCATCGCCCTTGGTGGTCTTCTCCAGTTCCGTGGCGCAGTAGTCGAGAGACTCAGCCACGATCGTGTTCATCGCGACCAGAGGACCTGCGATGGACTGATTCGACGCGACGGCGCGGAACTCGAAGCGATTTCCAGTGAAGGCAAAGGGACTCGTGCGATTGCGGTCACCGGCGTCCTTGGGCAGCGGCGGCAGGACATCGACACCCACGGTCAAGGTGCCACTCTTCTTCGATGAGCGAGCACCCCCCTTGGTGATCTGCTCGAAAACGTCCGTCAGCTGATCACCGAGGAAGATGGAGATGATCGCCGGCGGCGCCTCATTGGCACCGAGACGATGGTCGTTGCCGGCCGAGGCCACTACGGCGCGCAGCAGTGGCGCAAACTTGTCGACGGCCCGGATGATGGCGGCGCAGAAGACAAGGAACTGTGCATTGGCGTGCGGCGTATCGCCTGGATCCAGCAGGTTGCCCTGGGTCGCGTTGCCAAGAGAGAAGTTGACATGCTTCCCGGAGCCATTGACGCCGGCAAAGGGCTTCTCATGGGTCAGGCAGGACATGCCATGCTTCTCAGCGATCCGCTTCAGCGTCGTCATGATCAACTGCTGATGATCGGTGGCGATATTGCTGTTCTCGTAGACCGGTGCGATCTCATACTGCCCCGGCGCGACCTCGTTGTGACGGGTCTTGATGGGGATGCCGAGTTTGAACAACTCACGCTCGCACTCGAGCATGAAGGCCAGGACTCGCTCGGGGATGGCGCCGAAGTAGTGGTCGTCGAATTCCTGACCCTTCGGAGGTGTGGCACCGAACAAGGTTCGACCTGCATTAAGCAGATCAGGGCGTGCGTAGAAGAAGTTGCGGTCGAGGAGGAAATACTCCTGCTCGGGGCCAGCCGTCGATCGCACGCGCCCGATATCTTCATGACCGAAGACCGATAGAATCCGGTTGGCCTGCACATCAAGGGCCTGCATCGAGCGCAGGACCGGTGTCTTCTTGTCCAGGGCTTCACCCGTCCACGAGATGAAAGCTGTGGGGATACACAGGGTCGTGCCGTTCGGGTTTTCCAGGATATATGCCGGGCTGGTCACATCCCATGCCGTGTAGCCGCGTGCCTCGAAGGTCTGCCGCAATCCACCAGATGGGAAACTCGACGCATCCGGTTCGCCCTGAATCAGCTGTGCCCCTGAGAATTCGCTCAGGGCACCGCCTTCACCGTCAGGTGTCAGGAAGCTGTCGTGCTTCTCGGCGGTGGATCCGGTCAGAGGATAGAAGACGTGCGTATAGTGTGTGGCACCCTTCTCGATGGCCCAGTCCTTCATTGCTGCCGCGATCACATCGGCCACTGAACTGTCGAGTTTGGCGCCCTCTTCGATCGTGCCCAGGACGTTCTTGTAGATCTCCTTCGGCAGGCGATCCTTCATCACTTTCGTGCTGAACACATTCGACCCGAAGAGCTCGCCGGCGGGGGTCTCGGCGAAGTTCAGGGGGACCGTCGTCGTCGGGTGATTGCTCATGGCCTCGATGGCGCGCTGCCTGGCGCTACTTCCACTCATTATCTCTCTCCCACTGTGACAAAGGGTGTCTGACTCGACTGTGATCCGGAATCAGCAATAAGTGATCCAATGCATGGAGTCTGGAATTCCTGAAGCGAATGAGTCGAGTTTTGGAGGTGTCGTGTGGTGTAACTCATTGTTTTTTTATGGGCTAATGGGGTATTCTCGCGGCCGCGTCGCTCAGATCTATGGCCGAGTAAGTGAGGCAGAATGGTACATAATTGTCGTAAAATCACCGATTCTTGTGGATCATAGCCTGGTCTGGTGATGAAGCCGCGCCCAGGAGCCCGAATTTCCTTGCTCAACGCGAGTTTTCGCTCCGATTCGTGCCATTTTCTCTCTGATGCATAACATGGTGTCGGAGATCGAAGCGGATTCGACAGACCAATAAACAACAAAAATGTCCGGATATTCCGGAGACCTTACGATTTTGTCAGCTCTCACGCCGAGATGTAATACGACAGTGTCCATCTGGATTCAGGTCAATCCAGACCATGATTGAGCCGGGACAGTAGGTCCTGGAATGTGGGGCGCAGCGACTCGGGGGCAATCCGAGCGAAAGTCATCAAATCATCCCTGGCCGCCTCGCCTTGCCTGGCCAACGCGGATACCGCCCGATCCCTGGCCAGTTCGTCATCCAGAAGCGTCTCGATCATCTGCCTTGGCGTCGCAGGAGAGTAGTCGACATCGATGTCGTGGCGCAAATGCCCGATGCCATCTTCGGTAACGAAGGGGCAGTCGTCGACCTTCAGCTGCTTCAAGCCCTGGCACTGATTCAGATGCGCCAGGCCAGCGTTGCTGAGGCGACGTGTACTCAACCGCAATTGCGTCAATGCTGGTGCATTGGCCAGCAGTTCGCAAGAGCGATCCCCCATTCTCCAGCCTGCCAGATGCAAATGCCTCAGGGCAGGAGCACGTACGAGGTGGGCCGTCGCCGCATCGCCCATGGTGCGCGCGTATCCCATGGTCACCGATTCCAGGGCGGGAGCCTGGGCAACGTATTCGAAGGCGGCATCGGTGAATGTATTCCCCCGGTGCGTGCCGAAGGTCGTCATCGATGTGAATTCGGCCAGGGGGCCAGATCTGCATCATGAATCTGCTGGCTTCCCAGTTCCATCATCCATGATCTCGCCAGAATTCTCCACAATTTCACGGTGCTTCAGTCGATGGTCGGTGTCCCGTGGCCCGCACAATGCCGCGGATTCCAGTTCACTTTGCCCGTCTGCACATCGGTCAGCGCAAGGCGCTCACCATCCCGCTCAGCCGATGCGTTGGCACCCAGTACAGCGGCCAGCGAGTTGAGGCTCGGGCCATACGGGCTGCGCATACGTGTCAGGTCTTTCGCCTTCACTGCGTCGATGAAGTCCTGGGCTTGCAGAGCGAAGGCGGCACGGCCCCCAGGCGCATCTTCGTATGTCGTCTCGCCATTGACGGTGACCTTGGTCGTCGACCACTCGATCAGGGCATCGTCACAGATGATGAGAACCTCACGTCGCCCCGCACCCCCGGCGTCAGTGAGTACGCGCGATGTGGTGGCGTTGCCGACAACACCCGAGGCGAAACGATAGTTCACATCGTACACATGGGGCATGTTCATCATCTCTGGTCCTTCGCCACGTTCACGCCACTGGTAGAAAGCGGATACGTCGGCGATGTCGCCCAGGAAGTAGCGAACCAGGTCGACCATATGGACCGTGTTCTCCACGAAGGAGCCCCCGCATTCCTCGTATCGGCTCGTCCACCAGCGCACCGGTCGGCCCGAGTAGAACAGCGAGATCTGGACGTGTCGCGGCGTCCGGTCTTTCAGCAATTCGATCACGTGTTCTGAAGACGGATAATAGCGGCTCATGAAGCCGACCTGCGATACGACACCGGCCCCCTCGATCTGTTCGGCGAAGGTGGCGGCCTGGGCCATGTCCAGACTCACCGGCTTCTCGACGAAGACATGAATGCCCTTGGCAACGGCCTGGGTGATCTGATCGGTGTGCAGCGTCGGTGGCAGGTTGATGTAGACCGCATCCAGGTCCTCGCGCTCGAACATCTGCGTGTGATCGGTGTATGTCGCCTTGGCGCCGAAAGCGGCCGCCTGTTCGGCCAGTGCCTCCTGGTTGATGTCACAGAAGGCAGTCAGTTCGACGTCGCCTGATTCGATCAGGGGTTGCAGGCCGGGCAGGTGGGCGTGGATGGAGATATGGCCGAGGCCGATGAAGCCGACGCGGGTAGCGGACACGTGAATCCTGTCTGAAAATGGGTGAATGCGGATAGGCGGTGGAAGATCAGGCGGCGTTGATCTCGTCGATGACCTCAGCGGGCAATGGCCCCGCATCGGAAGCGGCGACGGAGGTCTGAAGTTCCTCGATGCTGTCGACTCCCGACAGAAGCATGCCGACTCCATCATCGGAGAGCAAGTAGCGCAGACCCGCCTCGACGGAGTCGAGGTCGTGGCGTTCCAGGACGGTCTCGACTCGTTCCTGCCGCTCGTAGTGCTGGGCAAACCGGCCGGCCTCGCGCCAGTGGTCGCGCTTGGATCCGAGGAGACCCCCATGCAGAGGCGATGCGCAGATCAGGGCGGCGTCATTGCGGGCCGCACTGGGGATCAGGTCCTGCTTCGCATCCTGCACCAGCATGTCGTACTTCAGAAAGGTGATGACGGACGTGAAGTCATCGGCTTCGTCGAGGATCCTCGTCATCAAAGGCAGGTCGGAACCAGTGAGTCCAATGTGTGTGGTCAGGCCCTGCTCCTTGAGTTCCCGCAACGCCTCCAGCGTACGGCCTGCGCCGAATACGCCGTCCCAGCCCGCCTGTTCCGATTCATGGATCTGCACCAGATCGACGCGGTCGCGTTGCAGTCGCTTCAGGCTGGCCTCAAAGCCGCGAAGGACCGTGTCTCGCGTATAGTCGAAGGGCTCCGGGAAGTAACCCACCTTGGTCGCCAGGTAATAGGGTTGCTCGACACCCTTGAGGGCGTGACCGAGGACCTCTTCACTTCGGCCTTTCCCATACAGGGGAGCTGTGTCGAAGTAGTTGATGCCAAGTTCGAGAGCCCGTTCCACGATGGCGACGCCATACGAAACAGGTTTGATGCCGTATTCAGGGCGGCCGTAGAACCAGGAGCCCCCCAGGCCGATCTCACTGACCTGCCAGTCTGATTTGCCGAAGCGGCGATACTTCAAGCAGCGACCTCCTCTTGCATCTGTGTGGTGGCATCTGGTAATGGCGGTATGGGCTCATCACGAACGAACTCGTGGAGTTGCCCAAGCTTGCGGAGAAGATCACTGACGACGTGTCCCGTCGTGTCCTGTGTTCTCTCCATTCGCATCAAACCCTCGCGGATCTGGGATCCCGTCTTCTGCACGGCCTTCACCTGGTCTTCGAGCGTTCGCTCTCTCGAGCGCAGCGACATGAGTTCGATGCGCATCCCCCGCAACCTGCCTTCCGTGCTCTCTCGTGCGATCAGGCACACGACGAGCAGAAGAACCGCAATGCCACCGGCAATTAGGAGGATATCCATTGGATCAGCCCTTGGGCTTGCCGTTGCTGGCTGCCATACGCTGGGCCATGTTCGAAACGATGTCCTTGTCGTGGCGCAGGCTCTCGATGTATTCGTAGATATCCTCGAGGTCACCACGAATGAGGCGAACGGTCTCGAAGGCATCGAATCCCTTGTCCTTCTCAACCTTCATCGGGTTGAAGTCATCGCCACCTTCGGACTCCTCTACTATTTCGTCGTCGTCGTCGTCCTCGTCCTCTTCGTCGTCCTCCTTCAGGCCGAGCTCCTGGGCTCGTTCATGGGCCTCATTGTCGAGTTCTGCCACGAGGTTGGCGGCGTGGCCGGCACTGCGCGTGAAATCGGCAATGGTCTCGTCGACCTGGCCGAGACTCTCAGTAGTACGTGTCTGAACCTTTTCTGCGAGTTCGACCAGAGCCTGTCGATGACGCTCGATGCGTTTGAGGATGGGGGCACGGGCAATACGCAGGCGGGATCCACGTTTCTGAAAGCTCAGCATCAACTGGGCAAATACGACGATTTCACCCAAGACGACGACGGCGACCACCCACAACATTGGCGACTACCGATCGAAATCCGCGTCGATGTCAGCACTGATGACATCGGCGTCATAAAGGGGAGTGTCTGCCTCAACGAGTTTGCCATCGCCTCGCAGTACCTGATTTGGTGTCGAGGCATTCGTTCGCGAAGCGAAACGTGATCGCAGGTCTGCAGTCTGCTCACTTCTTGACCGCTCTACTGCATCAAAGTCGAAACCATCCAGCACGTGTGACCGAAGTGACTCGATCTGGGGATCGTACACCTCATGGGCGAGCAGATTCACCTGCTCATGGGGGTCATTCTCCAGGTCGAAGGCCAGGTCTTCGACGCCACGAAAGGTGATGTATTTATGGCGTCGTGAACGGATGAGACGGAATTCAGTGCCGTCTCCCCAGCGAGGCATCATCGACTCGGTGATGACTCCGGGCCGCTGGAGCAGGGCGCTGCTGGACTCACCACGACATGGACCCGACAAGTCGATGCCGTCAATGTCATCCGGTGGATCGACACCCGCGAAGCCGCAGAGTGTGGGCAGGAGATCGGCAAGAGAGGCCGGATCCCGGATCGTCTCGGCCGACACGTCACCGCGTCGATGCTCAGGTGTCGAGATGATGAGGGGTACGCGCGCGGAGGCTTCGTGCCACGTGTTCTTCCACCACAGTCCATGTTCGCCGCACATCTCACCGTGATCGGAGGCATACACGATGATCGTGTTGTCGAGGGCACCGTCGCGCTCAAGGCGGACAAGGTAGTCGCCCAGGATCTCATCGAGGTAGTCGACACACGCGAAGTAGGCGGCGCGCGCCTTGAGCCCTTCCTCACGTTCAATCTCATCTGTACGGAAGCCGGCGATGGCACCCCGGGTCATGGGATGCTGCGCGCTGTCCCCGGAGCCGGCGGCGACTCTGGGCGGCGTGACACCATCGGGCCAGTACCGATCGAGGTGACGATGAGGGGCGGTAAGTGGGAAGTGCGGCCGACTGAAGGATGACATCAGGAACCAGGGTTGGTTCGGCTGGCGCTGTCGATGTTCACGCAACCAGGCGATGGATTCGGCCGCCACGGCCGCTTCCTGGAGTTGTGACTCCGGCACTTCCATGTGGCCGGCATCTGCGGTCCGCGAACGCAGATCCATCCCGGGCAGACTGCCGCCAACCTCGTAGGACCTGAGAGGATCGAATTGGTGGGCACAAGGTCCGCCAAAATCACCGTATGGACGATGCTGGAAACCGGCGAATTGGCGAGAACCACCCAGATGCATCTTGCCAACCGTGCAAGTTGCATAGCCATCGTCTCCCAGCAGAGAGCCGAACGTCGGCAGGTCGGGGGGAAGGATGGAGCTGTTGTTCCACGCGCCGGCACGGTGGGAGTGGCGACCCACGAGCATGGCGATCCGACTCGGCGTGCACAGCGGCATCTGGCAATAGGTGTCGCTGAAGTGAGCCCCGTGTTCGATCAGCCCGTCCAGCGTGGGCGTACGACAAGGCTCACCACCGTCCTCGCAGGAGCGTGCCGAGAGGAAGCGGTGCGAATGCTCGTCAGAGAGCAAAAAGAGGATGTTGGGTCGCTCGGTCACAGGGGAGATCTCCGAGGAGCCAGGGTGGTCAAAGGAGCGTCAGGAACTAATCTTTAGAGTAACAATAATAACTGGTTACGCAATTTTCGCGACCCCGGTGAGACAACACACACGCCCCGTCGATCCGATCTCCGTCTGTACACAAAACAACCCCAACAAGCTTCGCGCTGTCGAGGCATGGCTACATTCGCCAGGGAGGGGTGTTGAGTGTGATCAGCGACTAAGCATCTGCAGCCGTCTGTTCGGTCAAATCGCTGCCCTCAGCAGGCTCATCTAGTGTGACCGTCGCTGCTGGAGGTGAAGATTCGGTTCCCTCCCCGCCACCTTCCAGCGCCACCAGGCGCTGGTACATGCTGGCCAATTGCCTGCTTGTGCGCAGGGAGAAGCGAGACCCCTCTTCGGGAGGCGCCTCGACACCCTTTTCTTTCTCCAACATGAGCAGTTCGCGCTCGATCTGCCCTGTCAGATTCTGTGCATAGAACATACTCTGACTCAGTCGGCGAATGTTGAGCAGAGCCAGCCGTCGATTCCGCGGGACAAGTGGCTCGAGACGCTCGACGAGTTCCGACAGGGCACGCCGCTTGCGCTCCATGTCGGTTATGATGAGTCCCGTTGCCAGACCGACGACGACGAGCCCGATCAGGAGTTGTGCCATGTGGGTAGGGTGCTCGGGGTTGGGTGATGCCGTGTCCGTACTGGTACGGACAATCAGGCTTCAATGGTAGGCCCGCCCCGAGTGGCTGGCAAGTGAGATCGGACTCAAAGTTCAGGTGACGGCCGGTCTGTTCCTGCAGTCTGATCTACCGACTGCCGATCGCCGTAAGAGATGACGCAGCCTTCGCTGTCACACGCCAGATCTGGATCGATCCTTCCCAGGTGATGCCGGAACCGAGCGATGAGGTAATAGCCCAGTCGGAAGAATTGCTTCAGAACCGGTATTCGGTAGAGCCACGCGACCAGGTGATAGGGTGGTACACGACGGTAAATCTGATACACGCCATCTGCGCCGACATCGACGCTGCCATCGGCATGGATGAGGCGCAATCCGGTATTGAAGTCTGATTGCGTAAGAATCGGGAATCGCATTTCGAGGCCGGGCTGCTGGCGCGGCAAGGTTTCGAACCGGCTATGACGGTCCAGTTTGCGGATGCGATTCACGCTCCAGCGGCAGAAGCGACATTCGCCATCGTAGATGATAGTTGGTCTCGACATGGCCTCAAGAATGAACGAACCAGGGCGGTGCTGGCAAGCACCTGGCTGAATCGTTCCGGTGTCATCGGTGACTCCCACGCTACACATGGGGGGAGCCTGGACGCGGCAGCGCAATCGCCGGCTTCGGTGGCGTAACTCATCAGCACGGCACGAGTTACGACGGACGGTGAGGCGTCACCATGCACCTGGCACCACTCTTGCAAATCGGGACGCATGACCGACACGTCCATACTTGCGCCCCCATCTCCGCAGATCCCATCCCTTGGATTCGGGTGGGTCAGCTACCTCCACCTCTGGTTGCTGCTGGCAGCCTTCGGCGGGATGGCGATGCTGATTGCCGCTGCACAATTCATCCGGATCCAGGTCACGGCACCGGCGACGGGTGTACTCACGTTACGCGACACGATCAGTCTCCGGAGTCCATTGTCGGCGATCGTCGATGAAGTGATGGTTGGCGAAGGGGATACCATTGCCGCGGGTGAGGCGGTTCTCCATCTGCGCAGCGACGATCTGCGCCGCCACCTGAGGCTTCTCGAGGCAGATCTGAGCAGTCAGGTTCGGCAGAAGGCGGCGGTGAATGCCGAAATCGAGGCTCAGCGTCGTGTGCGGACGATGATTGTCACTGAACGGCAGCAGCGAATGGACCTGGCGACCGCCGAACTGGAGCGCATTCGGGAGATTCAGTCGATTCATTCCGAAGGCCAGATGGCCGGCTGGCGTCGGCGTCCCCTCGAACAACTCATCCCCGTCCGACGGGCGGCAGAGGCGGTCCGCATGGCCCGAACTCATCTACGCGAAGCGGTCATCGAAGTTGAGTCCCTGGAAGCGCGTCAATCTGAGCTCGACTGGCTGGATGCTCAACGTCAACGCCTCCTGGCACAGCGCAGCCAGCTCTTCGAGCGACTTGCACAGCACACGCTGCGCGCCGAGAAAGGTGGCATCATCCGAACGCTTGATCCGGGTCATCTGGCGGGTAGTGCTGTGGTGGCGGGCCAGGTCGTGGTGGAGATGTCGACGTCGTTGGACTGGCTCGCACGCTTGAGCGTGCACGAAGGTGAGTGGTCGAAGATTCGCGTTGGGCAGCGCGCACAGCTGTTTGTTGATGCCTACCCACACGTACAGCACGGTGCGATTCAGGCCACTGTCCAGTCTGTCTCTTCCAGGCCGGCCCCAGGCACTGGTTCGGGGTATCCGGTGCGGTTGCGCATCGATGGGGCCGATGTGCATCACCTCGTTCTGGCCCAGGGCATGAAGGTGAATGCTCAGATCACGGTCGATGAAGGTTCCATCATCGACCTGCTCGCGGACTGGTTCCAGCGGCAATTCCGTCACGCTCGAAGATTGCAGTCCCGGATGAACTTCATCGGAGGCACAGATTGAGTGCGGACATTGCTGAAGATCGTCTCCTTGCTGTGGCCCTACCGCTCACGCCTGGCGCTGGCCACGCTCGTGGCGACGACCGCGACATTCCTGGCGATTCCAGGGCCGTATCTGACGAAGATCCTCATCGACGAAGTGGCACCGGGGAAAGACGTCGGGCTGTTGGTCGCTGTCCTGGTTGCGGCGGCGGCCACCTCCATCTTCCTGGGGATGACGGGGGCTGTGCAGACTCTGTTCAATCAGCGCCTCGGGGCGCTGATGGGAGTCGACTTCCAGCAACGCCTGCTGCGCCGCGTCCATGCGCAGGACATGGCCTTCTTCGATCGCTGGCAGACCGGCGAGATCCTGTCTCGATTCGAAGACATGGATGCGTCCCTGTCGACGGTGATCTCCCTGATCAATGGCCTCATCCTCAACGGCCTGTATCTGCTGGTCTTTCCCATCGTCCTGCTGACCCTCGACCTGCAACTGGCGCTACTGAGTCTTGTCGTGCTGCCCGTGGACACGGTGCTGGTGATGATCAGTGGACGGATCCAGCGATTCTACTCGAAGAAGGTGGCCGAGCACTCGGCACAATTGCAGGCTCGATCCGTCGAAGCACTCAGCGGTGCACGTCTGGTGCAGTCCCTCAGCCTCGAGGGAACGGTCTGCCGCCACCTCGGTGGCCTGCTGTTGGGTGTGTCGCGGCTTCAGGTGGAGGCGACGGCCCTCGGGGGCGGGATCGGTTTCGTCGGATTGATGGCTCGCACCGCGTCGTCAGCACTCTACGCCTGGTATGGATGGAATCGCGTGATCGCAGGTGACATGACAGCGGGGACCTTCATCGCATTCTCCACCTACGTCGGATACCTGTATGGACCGATCCAATCGATGCTGTCTCTATGGCCCGGTGTGCAGACCGTACGGGTCCACGGCGAACGTTTCCTCGAACTGCTGGACATGGATCCCGGTGTCCGGACGCCCACTGCTGGTGTAGAGCGACAGTTGAGGGGGCGCGTGGTATTCCAGAATGTCGCTTTCGGCTACGGGGACAGACGGATATTCGAGGGCGTCAGTTTCAGGATCGAGCCGGGCGAGATGGTCGCTCTCTGCGGAGAGAGTGGCAGTGGCAAGAGCACCCTTGGTATGCTGATCCCAAGATTTCACGATGCGGACGAAGGCAGAGTGCTCGTCGACGGCGAAGACGTGCGTAACTGGGATCTGGCCTGCCTGCGTCGCCAGGTGAGGATGGTCCTGCAGGGACCGCCGGTCTTCAGCGGGACGATTCTCGACAACATCACACTTGGCCAAGACATCTCCATGGGCGATATCGAAGACGTTGCTGAAGCAGCGCAGCTGTCAGAAGTGATATCTGATCTGCCACAGGGATGGTCAACCCCACTGGGTGAAGGTGGCGTCGGGCTGTCGGAGGGGCAGAAGCAACGCCTCGGGCTCGCGCGCGCCTTCCTGATGCGACCACCCGTGCTGATTCTGGATGAGCCAACAGCCGCGCTGGACGCAGAGACGGCCAGGCGCTTTGGTCAGGCCCTGAAGGAGGCGAGAAGAGGGATGACAACGATCGTGATTACCCATCAGGCCGAGATGAGAGATCTGGCGCAGAGGGTGGTGGAGTTGGGGGTGTGTGCGAAGAGTGGGGCCATGGATACCACTGTGGGTTCTCGTTGTGTCACTCGGTTCCACAGAGGAGGCATCCCGGTTGAGTAGCTACGCGAGGAATCGTTCAGGCCACTTGATCTGCATAGGGATCGGTGTGGCGGGGATGCTTCTGATCTCTACAATCTCCGATTGGCTCCAGGTCGTGTTCCTGTCACCCATGCACTGGTTCGCGCGATTGAGTCAGGATCACCCGGGTCTCGGCGAGGTCGGGGTGATCATATCGAGCATCACGCCTCCTGCGTTGACCATGACGCTGCTCCTGGGTATCGGGCAATTGGGAAATCGGTATGTCGTGGCACCAGCCCAGCGGAGTCAGGAGAACCGTGAACTAGTGAAGCTTGGGGTCCGCTACGGTCTGCCATACGGCGTCTGCGGGTACTTCGTGTACTGGTGGATTGGATTGCCCAGTAATCTGTCATACACCGGCGTCACGGGGACGTATTCCAGTTTCGGAGTCCCAATCTTGACAATGCTTCTCATCTATGCCGCAGTGTGTGAGGAGCTGTTCTTCCGTGGGTTCCTGTTCCGCGCCGCAAAGGAGGTCATGCCCACTGCACCTGCGGCGGCGATTGGGATAGCTGCTTTCGTGGTCTGGCATCCCTCTCTCTATCACGATGCTGCTCGCCTGATGGCTCTGGTGGTGGGTGCCGTGCTATACACGTATCTGACGCACCGCTCTGGCTCGGCAGTGCCGGCGGCATGTGCACATGGCTGTTTCAACGCAACACAGATATTGCTGACGAACATGTAGATGACTGGAGAGATGCTCGCGGTTCTTCCTGGAGAATCTCATTGATTCCACTTAAGAAACCTCAACGCAACACGAGATGTGCGGCAGCGCTGTATGGTCAGGAATACATGTCGATCGACTCTTCATCAACGGTGATGGGAAGCTGCGGAGGGTGTCATGATCTTCGCAGTGTTCATGGTCAACCTCGCACATCATCGGCAGCTGGCGTGGGAATCGCGGCGGGCCCTCTGAGTGGTACCGCAACGATTGACAACAACCTGAATCTCAATCTGAGTGCGCAGGCCGGGCAGAACGGCCTTGTAGTTGTGTTGAGTTCGAGTCAGCCTACCATTTCTGGCCCCAAGATCACCGTGAACTCTGGCACGCGGACCGTCCAGACCTCTGGTAGCTCGACTGACACGCAGTCGACCCGAGTGGACAAGACCCGCGGAGGCTGATCGACTCCCGTTGTTCCTCTAATTCGCGCACCATCTAGTTCAAGCACCATCCTCCCCTAACACCGCCGTGAGCATCTCTCCAACACTATGCCGACATCTATCGCGATTATCGACAGCGGCGTCGACCCACTCAGTCTTCGCCATGCTCAGATCGACCAATCCCTTCGTGTCCTTCACACCGGTGGCCGTTGTCGATTCACCCGGTGTCTCACGGATCCCATCGGGCACGGCACGGCCTGTGCAGACCTCATCGCCCGCCACGCACCGGCCACGGTCATGCATTCTCTCGCCATTGCAGACGCGGACGGTAGCTTCCACTATGACGCACTCATCGAGGCGATCAACTGGTGCATCGAAAAAGGGGTGCAGGTCGTCAATGTCAGTCTCGGGACCACGGATCCGGCCCAACGTGAGCAACTCGAGGCGGTCTGTGCCAGGGCCGCCTCGCGCGGCACATTCGTGGTGGCCGCTGAACACAACGATGGGCTTGTCAGCTATCCGGCCCACTGCGGCAGTACGATCGGCGTTCGCAGTGGACGCCTCACACCCGGTGATGACCTGGTCTATTGCCCCGACCAGCCCATCCAGTGTCTTGCCAGGGGTGATCGTCAGAGAGTCCGATGGCGAGACAGCAATGACCGCATGGCTGGTGGAAGCAGTTTCGCAGCGCCCCGAGTGACCGCGATGGTGGCAGCCATCCTGTCTGAAGATCCGGAGGCAGATCTGGCGGCGGTCCACCACCTGTTGCGAGATCGTGCCAGCCATGTTCATGAGGCTGATCGCGAGGCCCCGGATCGCACGTCGACGATATGCCCGACCGGGACCAGGGCAGCCCTCTACCCGTACACGAAGGAGATGCATGCCCTGGTCCGCTTCCGTGATCTGCTCTCGTTCGGGATCACCGGTGTGGCGGATCCACCGGGTCGGCG
>JABHDC010000043.1 GCA_018673255.1 Gemmatimonadota bacterium | reverse complement strand
CGTGGCCGACGGGTGTGGAAGGGCAAGCATGATGCCAAGGCTGCAGTGTATGCCAATCGTCGCCGCACCCACAGTGCGCGCGGCCAGCGTCTGCAGAAGCGGCGGGCCGAGATCGTCGAACGCAGCATCGTCCATATGTATGACACCGGCGGCATGCGGCGTCTGCATCTACGAGGCCGTGGCAACATCTTCAAGAGACTGCTCATCCACGCCGGTGCCTTCAATCTCAGCCTCATCATGCGCCAACTACTGGGTGCGGGCACGCCGCGGGGCTTCGCGGCCCTTTGTCGGGCCTTTCGAAGCCTCTTGGCCACCTTCGAGGCGGCCATTAGGCGCCCTCATCGACACATACATCGCCCTCGGACCGATGTCGCCGTTGGCGGTATCACCAAGATGCATCTGCATTGCGCATTCGTGAATCATGCATAGATCAACGGACTGCTAGCTGACGATGAGACGGCCGCGCATCTCCAGATGGAGGGCGTGGCAGAACCAGGGGCAGTAGTACCAGAAGACACCGGCCGTGTCGGCCTTGAAGGTCACCGACGCGGTCTCATTCGGCGCGACACCGAAGTTGATGTCGTGATGAGACACGCAGAATCCGTGACACAGGTCGTCGACCTGATCAAGATTCGTCAGGACCACCGTCACCTCGTCACCCTTTTTGACGCGCATTTCGGTGAGACCGAAGGTCGGCGCCACACTGGTCATGAAGACGGTGACCTTGTTGCCCTCACGGATCACCTCGTTCGCCGATTCCAACTCGACGCCATGTTTGGCGGCCAGCTTGCGCTCGAAGTCGAACTTCGAATCGGCGCGATCCCAGCGTTTCTTGGGCTTGAAAGGCTCCGGTGACGCAATGACCGCGTCGTGGGGCTCGGAGTGTGTCGGCGAATCGTGGACGATCTTCATCGTCTCACCAGAGATGTCGACGAGCTGCTCGTTCTCCGGATGGAAGGGACCCACCGAAAGGAAGCGGTCCTTGGAGAACTTGTTCAGCGCGATGAGCCACTTGCCGTCGGCCCGGTTGGTCTCGCTGTTCGATGCATTGATGTGCCCGATCTGGTAATGGATATCGAGCTTGTCGACGATCGGATTGTTGCCGGCTACGGCCTCGGCGATGTTCCACTTCACTACGGCCGAGTCGAGGAAAAGCGACGTATAGGCATTGCCGCGACCGTCAAAGGCCGTGTGCAGCGGGCCCAGACCGACTTCAGGCTCGGCAACGACGGTGTCACGCGGCTCAATCGTACCAGCGAAGGCGGCTTCAATCTTTGCCAGCTCGACGACGGAACAGGTGGGCGACAACTTGCCCGAACAGATCGCATACTTGCCCGTCGGATCGATATTGACCCCGTGAGGACTGTTCGGAATCGGGATATAGAGGACATATGGATTGCCCTCGGGGCGACCATCGATGACGGGTACATCTGAGTCACCGATCGTCATCGTGTTGCCAGCGGCGACGGCCTTCTCGATCTCGGCGAGATTGAACACGGCCAGCCAGTCGCGGTCATTCCCCATCATGTCAGGCAGGGTCATGCCCTTCTCACTGTTGTAGCAGGTACCCATCGAGTACTTGCCTTCATAGTCCGTGGCGCACAGATCAAGGTTGCCATTGACGGCAACCTGCCACTTCACCGTCATCTTCTTGGCGTCTACGCAACTGTGCAGGGCCACGTATTCGTCGGTGTCATCGGCTGTGAGGCCATTGTTGTTGATCGGCGTTGCGAATTCAGCGTTGCAGTACACGTCCTTGAGCGTGTGACGCGACGGGAAGATGCCGTGCGTGCCCTGGCAGTTCGGCAGCTCACAGATGGCATCCGTCTCCATGAAGTCAAGCCGGATACGAGCCAGACGACCCTGGGCCTTGTCGTTCACAAAGCCATACTGGCCGTCGTAGAAACCATCTTTGTAAGACAGGTGGAAGTGATGGGTGTCGCCCGTCTTCTTCCCCTGGAGCAGGTCCTTCGTGTAGTTGGTCACGCCGTGACCATAGGTGCAGTCGAAGTTGAAGACGGGAATCCGCTTCAGAACACGCATCGACGGCAGGCCCATGATGCGGACCTCACCACTCTGTCCACCGGACCAGAAGCCGTAATACTCATCCAGCTCGCCCGGTCCGACGTGGGGCGACAGACTGTTGCTCTGGCCTTCTACCGGTGTGGCGGCACTGACCATGGTACCGGCGGTCAATGCCAGACCGCCGAGTCCGCCGATCTTGAGCATATCTCTGCGAGACAGCCCCTCCTGCTTCTCTTCTTGCTGCTTGTCTTGCTCTTGGCCTTCCATGCTGCTGCCCTCTCTACCTGCTTGTGGTGGTGTGTGGGTCCTCATACTTGCAGCCACCGGGGTGAGCGGCGGCTCGTTTAGGACCGGGGTTGCCCCCATCCTGCATGGACTGGTGACCTGCCGGGGGACACGGTCAGGCCTCGTATTTCCATATTCGGACAGAATACTCTTTTGTCCTAATATGACCTAAACCTTGGACGGGGGTCAATACCCTCCTTAAGTTTTGTCCGATACTCAAGTTCAGTCAATACCCGCACTCAGGACTGACGCCCGCGGTTCCAATCGGTCCTTCTGAAACGAGGCAGATTTGTCACTGGTCAGCAATACCGTTCCCGTCGCCCTCTTCGGCCTCGCCAGTCTTGGGGTCATCGCCGGCATCCACGAATTCTCACAGGCCCAGACCACTGTTGAACTCGAGCGCATCGCTGAGACGAAGGCAGTGCAGACCGCCGCCCTCCAGCAGGAGCGCGAGGCATTTCTCGCCTCATGGAATCAGCAGAAGGTCGAGATGCGCAAGCAGGAGGCCGCCGCCGCGCAGGCGGCCATGATCGCCGCACTGCCCGGGAGTCCGAAGAAGGGGCGGATGACCTTCATGATGTGCATGGGTTGCCACGGTCTCAAGGGCGAGGGTGGCCGGACATTCAAGGCCCCACGCCTGTCCGGTCAGGCACCGTGGTATCTGCAGAGACAGCTGACGAAATTCAAGGAAGGCGTCCGTGGCGCTCATCCCAGCGACCTGCAAGGCGCGCAGATGGCACCCATGGCTCGTATGCTGCGCGGTAGCGCGATCGATGATGTGGTCGCCTACATCGCCACGCTGGATGCCGGTAAGGCCCCAGACAAGGGGAAGGGTAACGCAACGGCCGGACAGGCGGGCTACGCGATCTGCGCTGCCTGTCACGGAGCGTCCGCGGAGGGACTGGAAGCGCAGAAAGGTCCACGCTTGTCGCACCAGCACGGCTGGTATCTGGCCAAGCAGCTCAGCAATTACAGAGGTGGCCTGCGTGGCGCCCACGCAGCCGACCTGGAAGGTCAGCAGATGGCGGCCATCGCCTCGACTCTGTCAGATGAGGGAGCTATCGCCGACCTGATCGCCTTCATTCAGTCGCTGGATCAGTAGCAGTCACGAGAGCAGCAGACGGGCACGAATCCGAAAAACAGCGGGTGAGGCTGTCGAGCGACGACATCAGTCGAAGCGGACGACCTCACCCGTTTCTCGGCTCTGGATCGCGGCTGCCGTCATGCGCGCCGACCAGAGTCCATCTTCTGCACTGGCCAGCTGTGGTGTGGCCCCACTGAGCACACACTCGGCGAAGTGATCGATGGCCAGCAGCCACCCTTTGTTCACCATGTAGTTCCACTGCGGCGCGCCCTGCTGGAAGTGCTCCAGTTCGGCCCGATCTGGAGCCGTCGCTTCTGTCTGCTCACGATTCCAGCGTTCCCGCTGTTCCCAGCCCATGCGTCGCAGCGCATGCAGTGACTCGGCACCGCCCTGTTGCAGCAGATACTTGTGCGTCGTGTCGCGATCGGGGTGGGAGTGGCCGGCAAAGCGATAGATGTGATCGAAGTCGTGGTAGCCGTAGGTTCGCAGTTCGACGAATTCTTCCACCACGACCGCGCCCAGTTCGGCCACGATCTCCAGCCTCTCCTTCGGCAGATCCATCGTGACATAGCCTGAATCGGTGATCGAGGCAACACAGCCTGGGAATTTGATCACGAAGATCTCGTCATCGGGCCGCGAATCGACACAGTAGATGGAGATCGGATCGGCCTGCGTGAAGTAGCGCATCAGATCGAAGATGTGGCAGATCTCGTGAATCACCCGGTGGCCGGGTGGCAGATTCGCCCCCCAACTCCAGTATTCGTCACTGATACGGTAGTGGATGTTGCGGGCCCCGCCGTCGGCGGTGATCACTTCCATCGCCTTGCGGTATGCCGGGGCCATGCGCCGATTGAAGCCCACAGCGGCGAATTTGCCAGACGCCGCCTGCGCCGCCACAACCTGCTCGACCTTCGCCACCGTATCCGCCAGCGGCTTCTCCACGTAGACGTGTTTCCCGGCGCGCAGCGCTGCCGCGGCCAGGTCTGCCTGTGCATCTTCTTTGGTCGCGACAACGACGGCGTCGATCTCGTCATCGGCCAGCAACTGCTGGTAGTCGGTCGTGGTCTCACTGACCCCGTATTTCTGCTGCATCTGCCCCAGCAGATCCTCATTGAGATCGCACAGCGTCTTGAGGCGCACGTGGGGGGCGCGCGTCATATTCGGCAAGTGCTGCGACTGAGCGATCCCGCCGACGCCGATGATCCCGAACGTGGCCTGATCCATGGTTTGCCCTTAGCTACATCTTGATGGTGCGCTGCGTCTTACCGGCCTTGAGGACAGCCAGACCCACATCGAGGGCGGCAATGCCATCGGCGGCGGTCGTAACTGGTTGCTGCCCCTTCTCGAAACGGGCGACAACGTGTTTGGCCTGCTCGACGAACATGTCCGTCAGCTTGTAGGTGAAGACTCGCTGCTTGCCGCCACCCGCCTTGAAGGTGAAGGCACCGTGTGTCTTGGAGTCATACCCCTTTGGGGCCTCGTCTGCCGTCATGCCGAATTGCAGCGTGCCCAGCGGACCAATCAGATCGTTGAGCGAGGCAGCCGGCGCACCAGCGGCCATTCCCCACGACCAGATCAGCGTGTGCTGCGCGCCGTTGGCGAAGTTGAGAATCGCCGAACCCGTGTCCTCACCAACGCTTGTGTCATCGAACTGACGCGTGGACGCCTGCACAGTGGTCACCTTGCCGAACATCTGCAGGGCGAAATCATAGTTGTGGACCGCACCATCCAGCAGCGGGCCCCCGCCTTTGGTTTCATCGCGGAACCATGCATGGGGCGGCTTGCCTCCAGCCGCGAAACGCCAGATCACGGGTCCACCGAGCGTTCCCGCGTCGATGATCTGCTTCATCTTCCCCCACTGGGGGCAGAAGCGACGGACGAAACCCATGGTGAATTTCACGCCCGCCTTCTCGGCGGCATCGGCCATCTTCTTGGCATCCGTCAGCTTCATCGCCATCGGCTTCTCGCAGAAGATGTGCTTACCCGCCTTGGCCGCCGCCAGGACCGGCGCAGCGTGGAGGTATGTGGGCGTACAGACCCATACGGCATCGATGTGGTCGAGCTTGAGCATTCGACCATAATCGGTGTAGACGGCCGCATCTTCAGTGCCATATTCGGCGGCAAAGGACTTGGCCGCATCCAGGGAGGCATCGGAACAGGCAACGATGCGGGCATTGCGCAGACCGGCGAGCCGGCTGGCGTGATGGCGGGCAATCCCACCGCATGCGATAAATCCGATATTCAGCATATTGGCTGGCACTCCTTCGGGTTTTCGCGGGACCTTGCAGGCCGCACTGGGCCCCGCCGTCCGCAGTAGTTTCGCTACATTCATCGATCACCGCCATGTTGAGCCTTCCTTCCCCTCCCGAATGGGCCGCTTTGTTGTGCGCTTTTCTCTGGGCCTTCAACGGTCTGGTACTGCGCACACAGTCACACCTGGTCTCGCCCGCCGCCATGAATACGATCCGCTGCGGACTGGCCGGTGTGCTCATGTGGCTGATCCTGCCATTCGACACAGTGCCCCTGTCGGGGGTCCTCGACGTTCCGGCCCGGGAGTGGGGCCTGCTCTTTCTCTCGTTCTCCATTGGCATCGCCCTGGGCGATACACTCTACCTGGTCGCCATCAAGGAGATTGGGGTCTCTCGGACGATGGCCCTGACCGGCACCTTCCCCCTCACCACCCTGTTCTGGCAGACCCTCCTGCTGGATTCACCCTTTGAGCCCACTCTGGGGGTGGGTTGCCTGTTCGTCGCACTCGGCGTCGTGGTGCTGTCTCGCAGTGGCGATGCTGAGGACCCGGCCATGCGCCTGCGCTACGGGATCTTCCTGGCCCTCATCGCCGCCGTCATGTGGGGGTTCTCTGCGACCTTGCTCAAACCAGCGACGGTGAACCTCAGCGGCATCCAGACCAATGCGATTCGCATGCCTCTGATTGCCGGTCTCGTCTACCTCGTACGCGTGCTGCCGTCGGGCAACCGGGAACTGCGTGGGATCAGCTGGCGCAGCTTCCTCATCGTCGGCTCCACTGGCATCCTCGGCATGGGTGTCGGCGCGAACCTGTTCATCTACGCCATCTCCCAGATGAGCCCCGCCAAGGTTGTCACCCTGACAGCCAGTTCGCCCCTGTTTGGCATGGCCATGGCGGCGGTGTTTCTGAAAGAGCCGATCACCCGGTGGATCGCCCTCGGGATGGGACTGTGCGTCGCGGGCGTGTGGATCGTCATCTGAGCCGGCCACAGAACCTGCCCGATAGCGCGCAGGATCGCCTTCAGCTACTTTTTTCCATCGCGTCGGTCCGCAGGCGGGCTGGCGCCTCGACAAGTCATCTCACTCATCTTCATCGCCAACGATCGAGACCGCGTCATGCCCGCCGTACAAGACATTCTCGTCCTCTTCCAGACGGCACCCGCGCTGGACACACAGGTCGTAGCCTGGGCCCGCTACGAAGCCTCAAAGGGCACTCGCATCCAGGATCTGGTCGAAGAGTCTGACCCGCCCTACAGCACGGCCATGGAAGCCATGCGCGATGGCTGGCAGGTGATCCAGATGTCAGAGCTCAAGCACCGGCTCCCCGAGGACGGGTACGAATTGGGGCCGCTGCCCTACCAGACCGTCTTGTCACGATTCAACGAACTGCAGGAAGAGGAATAGCACACGACATGAGTGAGCATCTACTGAATTCGAAGCAGATGGCGCAGTTCGTCGCCTCCGGTTACCTGAAGTTCGATGACATGATCCCCAAGGATCTGTGTGAGGCCTGCCGCCAGGAGATGCCAACCTTCGGCGGCTACATGGCCGTGGGATCTCCTCTCGAAGAGACCTGGCCGAAGAACACCCCTCTCGGGGACGCCTTCCGTCTGCCCCAGGTACAGGGGATGATTCACTCCCTCGTCGGCCCCGACCCCCTGTATGATCACCATGCGGCCCACCTGGT
>JABHDC010000042.1 GCA_018673255.1 Gemmatimonadota bacterium | reverse complement strand
TGGGATCTCGAACGGCAGGCGCAGGATCTTCGGATTGCCGGTCGTGTCGTGTTTGCTGGCGCCGTAGAGGATGTCCGGCCCTGGGTCGGGGCGTTCGATCTCTTTGTGCTCACGAGTCGTCGCGAGGGCCTGCCCGGGGCGTTGATGGAGGCCATGGCGATGGGTCGACCCGTTGTCGCGACCGATGTGGGTGGCGTGTCGGAGGTGGTGGGTGATGCGGGTGTCCTGGTGCCGCAGGGCGACGTGGAAGCCATCGTTCAGGGCGTTCGTCGTCTTCTGTCCGATTCGGCTGCGTGTGATCGGCTGAGGCTGGCGGGGCATGAACAGGTGCAGCAATTCTCACTGACGGAGATGGCTCGGGCGACGGGGGATCTCTACGAGGAGTTGTTGGCCAACGGCTAGGGCTGACACGATTTACTCGTCGAGATCTGCTGATCTTGGTGAGATCAGCTGCAGGATTTCGCGGCGGATGAGAGTTCGACTCAGGCCTTTTGCCAGCGCCTGCTGAATCGCCGGATGAGTGTAGTCTCGCAGCGCCGCCAGGGCGATCTTCCTTCGCCGCGTGCCGGTTCTGCGAATGGGGAACCACCCAATGCCGGGTCTGGACTCGACGAGACCTTCTGCCGCCAGTTGTCGGTAAGCTGCTTGGGCCGTCGCCGTACCAATTCCCTCTCTACGTGCCAGGAACCGGACGCTCGGGAGTGCCTGGTCGTGCGGCAATTCGCCGGCGAGCAGGCTCTGTCGCAGGCCGGAAGCAATACGGTCAGCAGAGCAAATGGCCGAACTGCCTGGCGCGGACCTGTTCCTGTTCACTATTCAACCCCCCTGGGAAGACGGCGCTTTTTCCTTGAGTGCAGATCCTGCTCTGGGGCGTTGTGGCAAGATCTAGACTGGGTTTCGGCCGGGGTGACTCAGGCCATAAAGAACCTGGCCAAGTGGCCTAGGCAGGCATTTGACGGACTCATTGGGCAGTTTGGTGCCCGGGGCCAGGGCAACTGTGCTTGAACTCGGATACAGTTGAGATGGTATCGCATGCAGTCAGCGGCCGTTCCTGCATGGTGGCCCTTTGTGCAATTGGCATGCCGTGTCCACGATCCGGCTCTGACAGCTACCCTCGGATGTCAGTTTGGGGCACCCCCTTCACGGTGGATTTGCTGTGACAGCCCTTGTCGGTCGCCACCTCGGCCAGTGGCCGGACCGCTTGGCTGCCGGTGAGTTGAGGTTGTGTCACGAGTGTGTCATCGATGCGTCGTCGGTGTTGGCGGCATCTCCTGATGCTCACGAGTTCGGTCGATGGCACGCTGATCGCTGATCGAGGACACGATGCACGTTGGCACTGATTGAAGTTGGTCGCGATACATCGTCGCTCTATCTTCCATCGCAAGGGAGTCTGCCATGCCAGATCTGACCACACGAGACGTCTTCGAACAACTCAACACACGACTCACTAGAGTTGAGGATGATCTGCGCACACTTCGGTCTGAGATGAATGAACGGATCGCTGAGTTGCGGCAAGAGATCCGCACTGGATTCCGAGAAGTGGGAACCCATTTTCGGTGGATCGTCGGCATCATGCTCACGACGTGGCTCACGATGATGGTGGCGATCTGGCTGAAGTAGGACGTGTGGCAGCGTTCGGGCTATCGCTGTTGGCCTTCGTCTATCCACCGCACTGCATTCTCTGCGATACACCGATCGGATCTTGGGCTCAGGCACAGGCCGGGATCTGTCCGGGCTGTGTTTCGGCGGTTCGCGAGCAGCCGCGCGAGCGATGCCTTCGGTGTTCGTCACCCTTGAGCACCCAGAGCACACCGGGATCTCTGGCATTGTCGGCTGCGTCCTCAGGTTGCCCAACCTGCGCTTCCTGGCCTGTGGATCGCGGATTTGAACGGGCCATCAGCCTTGGGGCTTTCGATGGTCCGCTTCGTGATGCGGTCCACGCACTGAAATTCCGGGGAAACAGGAAGATCGGGGGCATTCTGGGGCGATGCTTGGGGGCGAGCCATGAGATGACAGAGCTCAATGCCCTGATCCCTGTGCCACTACACGCCGCCCGGCAGCGGGAGAGAGGCTACAATCAGGCCGAATTGATCGGCCGCGGATTCCAGCAGTCTAAGAAAACGTCACTCCTCTCCGGGGCTCTGATCAGGGCCCGGGCGACAGGTCAGCAGGCCCAGACGGCCAGCGCCGAGGAGAGGGCCCTCAATTTGTCTGGGGCCTTCGTGGCTCGGGCAAAGAAGCTGGACGTGATCCGCAGCGGCGGGATCGTGGGCGTCTTAGATGATGTGCTGACCACGGGGGCTACGGTGGATGCGTGTGGTCGGGCGATTCTCGAGGTCCGCCCGGATCTACGAGTGATCGCCATCGTGGTGGCGATCACTCCATGAGGCCCGGTCGGTGGCACAGGTTGGCAGCTACGGCTTGAGCCAGATGGAGCCGAGCACGGTGATCCAGGTGAAGATGATGAGGCAGAACATCAGCCGCTCAAACTGATCGAAACTGGTATTGATCCGGGCAATGACCGGGTCATTGGTCTGACCATGAACTTGATCGAACCGGGCACTGATCCGGTCACTGGTTTGGCCATGAATCCGATCAATCCGGGCATTGAGCCGGTCATTGACTCTATCGAACCGAGACATATCCTCAGCACGGGAGGCGCGCAGGTCATCCTCCACCCGGGTCAGACGGGCATCGAGTTGCTCGAAGATGTCGCGAGCAGTGGAATCCTGTGACATGGCGGCTCCTTCAGGGTCTTGGCTCCGCATGAAGTATAGCAGGCTGTCGTGGGTCTTGCCAGATGTCACGCAGGAGATGTACGATGACATCGCAGAGAGGAAGTACCAGGCTGCATCGTCGATCCAACGGAACACCCGGTTTCCCCAAGGGTCGGTGGCACAGGTAGGTTGGCAATGGCTACCTTTCAGCGTTGAGGAGCAGGTGAAGCCATGCCCGAGAGAAACCCGTCACATATGGCAGCCGAAGGGCTGGAGGCGCTGTGTAGTCGCTTTGGTATCGCGACGCTCTATGCTTTCGGCAGTCG
>JABHDC010000041.1 GCA_018673255.1 Gemmatimonadota bacterium | reverse complement strand
TCTATGGCAGGGCGAGTCTCAGGCCACAACAAGGTTGGTGGGCTCCGGTAGTGCGGGGATGAGACCCGGGTGGCATGTCTCCAGTCATCGGCGTCCCTCATTCTCCAGTTCGGGCCAGCGTCTGTATTTCGGTACGGCGCCCGACGCTGCCCAACCGGGCGCACAGGATTCGATCCAGTCCGATGTCACGTTGGATGTCTGGAGCTGGACGGACGATGTGGTCCAACCGCGCCAGCTTGTGAATCTGGCTGCCGAGCGCAAACGAACCTATCTGGCCGTCGTCGAGACCGGCCGTCCTGCGCCCGTCGTGCAACTGGCAGATGAGTCGATACCTGCTGTGCGCAAGCCGGCAGACGGCGAGTCGCAATATGTCCTGGGTGTCACCGATCTGCCGTACCGGCGAAGCTACGGTTGGGATCAGCAGGTGCGGCAGGATGTCTATCGTATCGATACCGAATCCGGAGAGCGCCAACAGCTGCTGCGTGGGCGCCACGGTGGCTTTCGACTGAGTCCGACTGGACGATACGTGTGGTGGTGGGATCTGGCTGAGCAGGCCTGGCTCATTCAGGATGTGGAGGGTGGCAGTCCGATCGATGTGTCCAGCGCGATCGGCCAGCGCATGGACAATGAACTGCACGATCGGCCATCTCCTGGGTCAGCCTATGGAGCTGCTGGATGGCTGCAGGGCGATGCGGGTCTGATCCTCTATGACCGATATGATCTCTGGCTCGTCGATCCGGAGCAGATCGATGACCCCCGTTGCCTGACGGAGCAGGTGGGACGCAGCAGTGAGCGCCAGTTCCGTCTCATCGACCTGGATCGGCACACCGAAGCACTGGATCCGGGTCAACGATTGCTGCTCAGTTCACTGGATCAGCACTCGAAGACTGCCGGATTCTGGGAAGACCGGATCAGTGGACAGCACAAACCGGTCAAGCTGCACGAGGAAGCATCTCGCTTCAGCCGGCCGGTGAAGGCCGACAGCAGTGGCAAGTTGCTGCTGCGGATCGGCAGTTTCGAGAGATTCGATGATCTGTGGGTGTCGGATCTGAACCTGGACCACCGCAGACGGATCAGCAACGCGAATCCGCAGATCTCCGACTATCTGTGGGGGACGGCTGAACCGGTCCGATGGCAGTCGCTGGATGGAACCCCACTGCAGGGCATTCTGTACAAACCTGAGGACTTCGATCCAGCCCTGAAGTACCCGATGATCACCTATTTCTACGAACGCAATTCAGATTACCTGCATCAGCATCACCCGCCCACGCCGCATCGTTCCATTATCCGATTTCCGTTCTACACCAGCCGTGGTTATCTCGTCTTCGTTCCTGATATCCCATATACAGAGGGGGCACCCGGTCCCAGTGCTGTGAAAGCCATTGTTCCTGGCGTTCTCAAGCTCATCGACCAGGGCTTCGTCGATCCGGACGCGATCGGTCTACAGGGACATTCCTGGGGGGGATACCAGGCGGCTTTCCTCATTACGCAGACGGATCTGTTTGCCTGTGCCGTCGCCGGTGCTGTCGTCTCGAATATGACCAGTGCCTACGGAGGGATCCGCTGGCACACCGGCGTGAGTCGGATGTATAAGTACGAGAGAGGCCAGAGTCGAATCGGTGGTACCCTGTGGGAGGAGACCCATCGCTATATCGACAATTCTCCCTTGTTCTTTGCCGATCAGGTGGCGACGCCGCTGCTGATGATGCACAATGATCAGGACGGGGCGGTTCCCTGGTATCAAGGGATCGAATACTTTCTAGCACTGCGGCGCCTGGGAAAGCCGGTCTGGATGCTCAACTACAATGGGCAACCGCACTGGGTTACGACGAGGGCGACGCAGATCGACTATGCGACACGTATGCAGCAGTTCTTCGACCACTACCTGAAGGGCGCTGCACCGGCCCGATGGATGGTCGAAGGCATCCCGGCCACCCAGAAGGGATACACGCTGGGTCTGGAATTGATCGATTGAGCCACTTCCACGAGAGTCCCGCAAAGACGGGGCAGTTAGCAGGAGATACATCCATTGAGAATTACACATAAACTGAGCGCGATTCTGGTCGCAGCCGTGATGATGATCATCATCGGCTGCCAGAGCACGGCCATGACGTCGGCGAAGGTCTACATCCAGCAGAACGACTGGACATTGGCTCGGGAGCAATTGCTTCTGGCCGTGGTCACAGCGCCCGATGACAGCGAGGCCCAGATGCTTCTGGGTGTGGCTGAAGCGACAGCCGGGAATCTTGCTGAGGCGGCCGCTGCTTTCGATGTGGCTGAAGCAGATCCGGTGCGCGCGGAAGAGGCGGGACGCTGGCGCCGGAAATTCTGGGTCGAGACCTTCAATCTGGGCCTGGGCTTCCTCAATGACGGTGCCATGGAAGAGGCGGCAGAGCAATTCCAGAAGGCGACGATCCTCGACCCCACGAGGGCCATGGCCTACCGGAATCTGGGTATCATCCACGAGCGTCAGGATCGTCCGGCTGAAGCCGTCAGTGCTTACGAAGTGGCGGTGGGGTTGGATCCGGCGGATGCGTCCACGGCACTGCAGCTGGGTTACGTACACTATCAGCAGGATCGATGGGAAGAGGCGATCGAGTGGATCGCACCACGGGCAGATGAGGCCGCAGATGCCGGCTATTTCCGGGTATTGGCCAGTGCCTATGATCACCTGGATCGCCCGGACGATGCGCTGGGTGCACTCAAGTCAGCCATCGAGTTGGATCCGGGCGATGCCGAACTCCTCAGCGATGTGGCCGGTATCTATCTGCGGCGTGATGACTACCCATCGGCGGCGACCTATCTGGCCCAGGCATTTGCCCTGGCGCCGGAAGACAATCTGGTGGGCTACAACTATGCGGTGGCGCTGGTACGGATCGAAGATGAGCCGAAGGCCTTGACCGTTTTGGAGAGCGTCGTCGGCCATGATGACACCTTTGCAGATGGTTGGGAGTTGTTGAGTCAGTTGTATCTGCGCGCCGACCGCGTGAAGGAAGGCCAGGCGGCCTACGACAAGGCAGAGGAACTGCGCGCCCAGTAGTCATGAGACTGAGGGCTTCGCCTGATATCGTGGCGGCACGAGAGACTGCCCGGGGCGTGCATCTGAGTGCGGCCGGACGCAGGGATTGATGAGCTAGATGGGATACCAGCATCTGGGTCCACCTCAGGGTGGACCCAGATGCCACGCCTCGTCCTAGGCCGTGAGTGCCTCTACGGCCTCCACGACACGATCCACGTCTGCAGATGTACTGTAGATATGAGGTGCGACACGCAGGGCGTCGAGACCGCCCTCGTAGATTCCGCGTGAGCGGATCTTGTGGTCCTTGGCCAGATAGGACTGCAATTCCTGACGTGTCTTGCCCTCGACGCGGAAGGTGACGATGCCGCTGTTCTCAGCGGCCGCCTTGGGGGAGATGACGTTGGCGCCCACATCACGCAGGCCTGCCATCAGGCGTGTTCCCAGATAGTGGGTCCGCTCCCAGACGCGATCCATTCCCAAGTCCAGCAGAAATCCCATCGCTTCGCTGAGACCGTGGAAGAGGCTCACGGGAACGGTGCCGAACTCATAGCGCTGAGCACTGTCGGCAAACTCGAAGACCCCTGTGGCCATATCGAAGTCGCCCCCACCCGAATACGCGCCAACCCACTTCGCCTCGATCAGGTCCAGGGCATCCCGTCGCACGTAGAGCAGCCCCGTTCCCTTTGGGCCCAGAAGCCACTTGTGCCCTGATGTGGCGTAGGCGTGGCAGCCGATCTCTCGCATATCGAGGGGGATGTGGCCAGCCGACTGGGCACCATCGACGAAGAAGTAGAGGTCGTGCTCGGCGGCCAGCCGGCCAATGGCCGCCAACGGCAGCACTTGCCCCGTTGCGGTGGTGATGTGGGAGACGGAGATGGCGCGTGTGCGTGAGGTGATCTGATCCTTGAGACGCTGGAGTGTCTCGTCGGCCGATGCCATGGAGGGTTCGAAGACCCGCATGCGGATCCCGTCCCGTCGTTGTCTGGCCAACCACGAGATCGTGTTGCCCACGTGCTCATGGGTCGTGGTGATGACCTCGTCGCCTTCTTTCAGGGGTAGGCCATTGCAGACGATATTGACGCCCTCCGTCGTATTGCGCGTATAGGCGATCTCATCTGCGTCGCAGCCGAATATGCGCGCCGCACGCTCCTTGGCCGTCGTCCACAGCTCGTGACTGTGGCCTGACTCGCAGCGACCCTCGAGGTCCTCGATCATGTCCGCCACGGCATCGATGACGCGACGAGGTGAGGGACCCAGACCCGCCGTGTTGAGATAGATCCGGTTGTAGCTGAGTCGGAATTGCTGACGGATCTGCGTCCAGAAGGCCTCGTCATCTGCCGCGCCTCCGCGGATGCCGGTCATCCCCATCGGCGGTGACGCCGGCGCTTCAGCGTCCTCACCTGCACGAGCGGGTGACCATTGGCCACCGAGCAGGGAGGCGCCCACGACGCCACTTGCACCTCGAAGGAATTCACGACGCTCCATTCTGGATCTCCTGATTGGGTTTGAGTCATCTCGATTCACGATGCCAATATGGGTAGAGCACAGGCATGCAGCAATCAACCCGGGACGAGGCCTACGACCTCAGTGCGGCGCATTTTGTGACTGCGCCGCAACCTGTTCGGTCGCACGCCATACACGCAGCAGATTGCCACTCCAGAGCTTCTCGATGTGGCTTTCTGAGTAGCCACGCCGCAGCAACTCGGCCGTGATATTGGCCGATTCGCCTGCATTCTGCCAACCTTCGATCCCACCACCGCCGTCGAAGTCTGAACTGATCCCCACGTGGTCGATGCCGATCAACTCGACGGCGTAATCGATATGATCGACGAAGTCGGTCACCTGGGCGGGTGGCCACCTCAGCCGAATCCGTGCAACCCCATCGTTGTAGGCTGTGCGCGCCAGCGAGTCCAGGTCGCTCGCCTTGACGCCCTCGACCAACCCGAACTGCTCGGCCAAGTCTTGCCGAGCCGTGCGTTTCTCGGGTGCGTCAACTTTCACATAGCCTCCAAAGGCAACGATCTGGATCACACCGCCACTGCGCTGCAGACTCAGGAGCTGTTCGTCGTCCAGATTCCGGGCGTGATCAGCCAGGGCTCGAACACCGGAGTGAGAGGCGATGACAGGTGCCTTCGAGAGACGGACGGCATCGAGCATGGATGCCTTGGAAATGTGAGATACGTCTACCATGATGCCCACGCGGTTCATCTCTGCGATGACCTGCTCCCCAAAGGGGCTGACGCCACCGTGCTCAGCGGCTGCTGTATCCCACGATCTTGGCGTAGCTGAGTCACAGATATCGTTGTGACCCCCGTGGGCCAGGGTGATGTAGCGGGCACCCAGACCATGGTATTTCTCGATCAGAGACAGATCGCGACCGATGACGGAGCCATTCTCGATGGCGATGACGCCCACCCTCCGACCTGAGGCGCTGATCTGTTCTACCTCGTCGGCTCGGTAGGCGAGGGCCACCTGGTCCGGATACATCTCTTCGGCCATGCGATGGATGGCGTTGAACTTGACCATCGCCTGATCGTGCGCCTCCTGATGTGCAGCCTCGTCACGCACCGAGGTCTGCCGCACGTAGACGATCCAGAAGGCACAGTCCAGTCCACCTTCGACCATCTTGGGCAGATCCACTCTGTACGGCCCGCGAACACCTGGGTCGATGGAATCGGTGGCAAATTCGAAGGGGATGTCGACGTGTGAGTCGAGGGTGAGAATGCGCTCGTGGAGGGTCTGCTTGTGTGAGCGGTTCATCGAGGTGGCACAGCCTGCGCTGCTGAGCAGGTAGACTGCACATCCCATGATCGAAAGAATTCTCCATCCAGATCGCACTTGGGTGTCCTCAATCGTTTGTTTGTTGCGGCCTCACTGCGGGGAAGCAGGATAAGGTATGGGGGGGCCGCCATGGGCAACAGCGACAGATTGGCCCATTTTCGAGACACCGGTTGGAGACAGAGGGCGAGGTGAGACTGATCGGTCTCGGTACACTAACTTCTCGCCCTGTTCTGAGGCCATCTGAGAGGAGGAGAACCCTGCCGTTGCGTGTCGCCGTGATCATCCTGCTGAGTATCGTTCACTGTGCATGGGCAGCGACCTCGTCGTCGGATACGATGTCGGGCATGACGCCGTTGGAGGAACGGCTTCATGAAACCGTTTCTGTATTGTCCCGTGTCGAATCGCGTGTGACCGGGTATGCCGGAGCCAGCCAGGCAGCCGACTACCTCGAGCAGGCGCTGCGGCAGGCAGGGGTTCGCGAGATTCACCTGCAGACATTCACCGTTCCCAGCCCTCTTGACGAGGGTTTCGCTCTGCAGGCCGGTGGGGAATCGTTTCCGCTGCATGGTGTATGGCCCAATCTCGTTCGCACCTCCAATCTGCCCGTCGGTGGTCTTGAAGGGCGACTCGTCTACGCGGGTGACGATGTCTTGAGCGGGCTTGAGGGGCAGGTCGTGGCCGATCGTATCGTGCTGCTCGACTACGACAGTGGCAGGTCCTGGCTGGATGCCTTCCATCTCGGGGCGCAGGCCGTCATTCTACTGGAAACGGGGGGAGCCCACCGGCAGGAAGCGGCCCTGAAATTTCTCGGTGTGCCGGCTGCATTTCCGAGACTCTATGCCGAGGCTGAGGTGGCGAGGCGACTGAAGCGTCTTGCTGCAGAGAATGCCACCGTTCGGATCCAGGGTCGGATGAGTTGGGTCGAGGCAACAGGGAAGAACCTGGT
>JABHDC010000040.1 GCA_018673255.1 Gemmatimonadota bacterium | reverse complement strand
TCCGACGGCGGAGAATCATGTGGAGTTCGTCGAGTTCAACTGATTCGCCCTAGGCCGGATAGACTAGGCCAGATAGCCCAGATCCCGCAGCCGCGATTCGAGCGCCTGTGCCTGGATCCCATCCTCCAGTTCACCCCGCGCAAACTCCGATCCGTTGCATAACTGCGCCCGAGCTTCCAGCGCATCAAATGTGCCGGATGGCGATGTGGGTGTTTCTGTAGGATCGAGAGGTTGAGACCACGCAACGCGACCTTCAGGCTCGAAGATCGTGGCCTTATGCCGGGCATTGAAGAGTGCCCACAGCTGATCCGGGGCTTGTGTCTGCAGGCCACTTCCATCCGGGCGTACGAGGTGTATCTCATCGGTGGCATCGACGGGCGTCGGCTCGATCTGCGCCAGATACAACGGGGGATGATCTCCCGAATCACCAGACACGCCGCCGAATGGGTGACCAGGTTCGTGACCGGAATCTCCAGCGATATCGTGAGCGGTCGAGAGATCGGTTGGGCACGCCAACAACAGGTCGCGTCCGAATCCTTGAGTGGGCCCAAGATGCAGCAGTGAGCGGATTGTCGGCTCCAGATCGATCAGGGAACAGATCTCACCCGCGGGCTGGGCATCGCGGTACGGGACGTGAAGAAACAGGGGGACCCGCAGCACGTCGTGATGGAGAGTGCGCCCGTGATAGAGTTCGTCGACCGCCCAGCGTTCGCCATGATCACCGAAGAGCACGATGGCCCACGATCCCAGATCGAGTCGTTCGATCAGTGGGGCGATCTTGTCCTCGAAGCAGGAGATCACCGCCTGACGATAACGCTCGCGCACGACATCATGCGCTCCTTGTCGAATCAGTTCGGCCGTCTCGCCCAGGGCGCGCCCATCGGCCGCGCCATAGGGGGCGTGTGTACTCCAGTAGTGGACGAAGAGGGCGCGATCTCCGGTGCCTGAAAGCCCGTCCGTGAGTCTGTCCAACCCACTTGCTGCGTCGGCCGGCAGATCCTGTACGGGCGCACCGATATCAACACCCCCAAGTATCGGCGCAGCCTCAGACAGAGCCGACACACGGTATCCGGCCTGTACAAGACGATGCAGGAGGCGGGGGATTCCACGCCGACGCTCACGCCGGTGTTGTCCGGTGATTCCATGTTCGAAGGGATAGAGACCACTGAAGATCGACTGGTGGACGGGCCGTGTCGCCGTCGACACCGAGAAACAACGATCTGTGAATGCGAACCCTCTTGTGGCTTCGTCGAATCGTGGCGTGGCCAACAGATCCGGGTGCGTGCGGGCCACCATGTCCCACCGCAGACTGTCGACGGACAGCATCAACAGATTCATCGCAAGGTCTGCCAGTCGCTCAGGTCAGGGCACCACGTGTCTGCAGAGGCCAGACTTCCTCGACGACACCATGTCGTACGCAGACAAATTCATCGTGCAGATACGTCGTGGCATCGTGATACCCGGGTATCAGCACGACGCGGTCCCCAAAAGCGGGCACATGGCCGCCCTCTTTGCGTCGATAGACCCCGTGTTCAGCAGAGAGATATCCAAACTCTACGCCGTCGATGCCCTGCAGATGCGGTGGGTGGTGGAATGCCCAGAGGGTCTTGAACCCCGCGTCGGTGACGATATGATCCTCATGTACGCCGCTGACGGTTGTCAGCAGGCTCAGCGCATACTGCAATTCTTCGCCGACGTGGCAGGCCTCCCGATACATGGCGTCCATGAAGATGCCGCCGCCGGCCTGTAGTTCGGTGAGCCCGGGCAAGTGAGCCGACCATTCGTAGCAGCCAGTTCCACCGGCTGAGACGATGGGACAATCGTGCCCGGCCTGCACGAGACGCCCTCTGGCATCTTCCAGGTGAGCGATCGCGGTTGTGCAGCGCTCGGTCTTGTCCGCCAGGTCATCCTTGTATGTGTGCCCCTCGAACCCCATGATGCCCTCGAGACGAATGGCGTCACTCTTGGCGATATGCTCAGCCAGGGCGACCACTGCAGGGCCAGGGATGACACCGGTTCGATGCATCCCGGTGTCCACATCGATGAGAACAGGTACGACGACACCTTCGGCCGCTGCGGCTGAGGCCAGAAGGTCGACGGCCTCCGGACAGTCCACGATGCCGATGACGCGAGCCTGCTTCTGCAATCGGGCCAACCGGCTCGCCTTCAGAGGTGAAGCCAGTTGATTGGCTACGAGAATCTCATCCACCCCTGCACCGATGAAGACTTCCGCTTCTGATAGCTTCGCACACGTGATCCCGATGGCGCCGGCATCCAGAAGACGACGCGCCACGGCCGGGGATTTGTGGCCCTTGGCATGGGGGCGCCAATCAATACCCAGCCGCCTGCAGGTCTTCACCATGTGTTGGACATTGGCTTCGAACCGATCCAGATCGACGAGCAGGACGGGTGTGTCCAGTTCGTCCACAGACCGCCCGATCAGATCATGGGGGATGGTCACGGTGTATTGAACTCCACTTTGGTGACGACGAGGCTTGGAGGCGCCGCGACACGCAGTTTGATGATGGGAGCCACGCGCGGCAAAGGGGCCTGAAAGACGGCATTCATGCCATCCTGGCTGCGTGTCCATGTGACGGCGGCAGGTGAGAACGTACCATCGATCTGCTCTCCCGTGAACAGATCCACCACGTCGGCCTGTCTGCCTTCAGCGCTCAGGCCAGTGGCGGTCACCGTGATCTCAAGTGCTGAGTGGACACCCTGGACCTGAAAGGCGAGGCTGGAGCCCGCGTCGACGGCGATCACCGTCATCTGTGGCGGCTGCGGTCGGGATTCTCGACCGACTGTCGGAGACTCGTCGAGGGGGATGAAATACCAGGCGTCGTAGGCTACATCGCTCATATCGTGGCGTGACGTCTCCGCTTCAGTGGGCTTGTTTGCTGTGAACTGGCTCAGTTGGCCAGTTTCCGGGATTCAGTAAGGACGAATCCTCTACTTCGATGGCCATCAGAGCGGCCACGACATCTTCTGGCAGTGGCCCGGCGGCACATGCTTCGAGATTCTCCTGAAGCTCCTCCTGCTGTGCGGTACCGACAAGGGTGACATCCCCCGCTCCGCTGAAGAGTGCAAAGCGCAGGGCCACCTGCGATAGAGCCAGTCCTGCTTCGGCAGCGATCCTTGCCGCAGCATCAGCAGCCCGAGCAAGGGGCGCCATCTCCTGTGACAGTTGGCGGCGGCGATCCGACAACACGCCTTTGAGGAAGACCGAGCGCAAAACGATACCCACACCCTGTACACGAGCACGCGGCAGCAACTCATCGTCCAGGCGCCGATCCAGCAGACTGTAGGCGACCTGTATCACACGCAATTTGGGCTCACTCAATGCGTCGGCGAGGGCAATCGTCTCGTAGGTGGAGGCCCCCCAGCTTCGGACACGGCCACGCTCAACCAGCAGTTGCATCGACTCTACGAGTTCATCACTCAGAAACCGGTCGTCGGCCGAGTGAATCTTCAGGATATCGAGGCGGTCGGCCTGGAGCCATTGCAGCGAACGCTCAACGCTCGCCTCAATATGCTGACGCAGTCTACCCGGCCCGACTGGATTCCCCTCTGAGTCTCGAAACGCAACTTTGGTCGTGATCGTGGGGCGGTCCTGCATCCCCGAGAAAGCAAGCCCCACCAACTCTTCGCTGCGCCCGTAGGCGGCGGCCGTGTCGATGTAGGTGATGCCCTGGTCATGCGCATCACGCAGGAGGCGGATGCAGACCTCATCCGTCGGGGGGGGATCTTCCGACAGTCCGTAGGGGATTCCCAGTTCGACGGTACCGAGCCCGAGACGTGATACCTGCATTCCCGTTGTGCCCAGTTCGATCTGTTCCATCAGGAGGCTTCCTTTGCCGGGGCGCCGACGGCTGCTTTGACCAGCCCCTTGTTCTGCTCAAGTCGATCACGTGCAGCGGCAGCATCGACGCCGCACAGTTGCATGACGAGGGCCACCTTGAGTTCGCCTCCTGCCGCGTTGAGTGTCGACTGGGCACCATCCCGTTCCAGTCCCGTCAACTCGCACAGAATACGCACCGTGCGATCCTTGAGCTTGTTGTTTGTCGGCTGCAGATCGACCATCAGATTACCGTAGGTCTTGCCCAGACGAATCATGGCGCCCGTGGTAATCATGTTCAGGACCAGCTTGGTCGCCGTGCCCGCTTTCATTCGCGTCGAACCGGTGACGACCTCCGGGCCCACCTCGGCCACGATCGTCACATCCACGTCGACAAGTTGTGCGGCACTGGGACTGCAGGTGAAGAACACGGTTGAGCAACCTGCCTTTCGGGCATGCTCGAGGCCGCCGAGGACCCAGGGCGTCACGCCACTGGCGGCAATGCCAATGACCACGTCCTTCTCTCCGACCTGTTTGGCATCCAGTACCTCGATAGCGCCCTCGGGGTCATCCTCTGCACCTTCGACGGCACGGAAGACGGCCCGATCACCACCGGCGATCAGTCCCTGTACCATCTCCGGATCGACACTGTAGGTTGGAGGGCACTCCGAGGCGTCAAGAACGCCAAGACGCCCGCTGGTTCCAGCACCCAGATACAGAAGACGGCGCCCGTGCCGGAAGGCCTCGGCCACCAGATCGACGACGGCGGCGACCTCCGGCAGCACACGACCGACGGCATCAGCAACACGCGAGTCTTCCGCATTGATGATTCGTACCAACTCAAGCGTCGACACCTCGTCGATGTGAGCACTGGCCGGATTGCGCTGCTCTGTCAGCAACGAACCCCAATCGGTCATGGATCGGGCCCTTGGTCAAGACGTGTGAGGCAAATCGATGCCCGGGAGTATAGGGGCCGCCTCTCGCGCCGGAAAGGGTCGTTTGCAGCCTCCCCTTGCGATTGTCGCACTGCTTAAGCCAGTCTATATTCAACGGGTTATGCTGCAGTGGCTTAGAGCATGCACACACATCTGCCCGAGTGGGCGGGTAGTTCACCCGAGTGCATGTTGAGTCATCCCTGCATCAGCACCCGCCCATATGCATTTTCGCGCCTTTTTCGCAGCCACCACCGAATGGATGGAAGCTCAATTCCTATGTCCGTGAACGAGTTGCCCAGCAAATACGACCCCCGCGAGTGCGAGGCAGACTGGTACCAACGCTGGGAGGATGCCGGCTATTTCCGCGCCCATGCTGATTCGGGCAAGCCGCCCTTCTGCGTCACCATCCCGCCACCGAATGTGACGGGGGAGTTGCACATGGGCCACGCCATTCAGCATGCGATTCACGATGCCGTGATTCGACGCAAGCGCATGCAGGGGTATGAGACTCTGTGCCTGCCGGGCACCGATCACGCCGGCATCGCGACGCAGATGAAGGTCGAAGAGCAGTTGGCTCGCGAAGAAGGCAAGACCCGCTATGACGTAGGCCGCGATGCACTGATCGAACGGATCTGGGCCTGGCGGGAGAAGTATGGCGACACGATCTATCAGCAACTGCGGCAATTGGGCGCCAGTTATGATTGGGAGCGTTCCCGTTTCACCCTCGATGACAAATACGTCGAAGCGGTGCTGACCGCCTTCGAGCACTTCCAGACGCAGGGGTGGATCTACCGTGGTACACGCATGGTGAACTGGTGCCCGAAATGCGGCACGGTGATCTCCGATCTGGAGACCGAAGAGCGTGAGATGCAGAGCCACCTGTGGCATATCCGTTATGCCGGCCACGATGGCGGGCCCGACGTCGTGGTCGCCACCACGAGACCGGAAACCATGCTGGGAGACACCGGGGTCGCCGTGCACCCTGGTGACAAGCGCTGGGCAGATGCGGTGGGCAAACAGGTGATGCTGCCCCTGATGGATCGACCTATCCCTATCGTGGCCGACGAATATGCTGATCCTGAGATGGGTAGCGGTGCCGTGAAAGTAACACCGGCGCACGATCCCAATGACTATGAGGTCGGTGCACGTCACGATCTGGCACAGATCATCGTCATCGGCTTTGACGGACTGATGACGGAGCAGGCCGGGGCCTATGCCGGACAGGAGCGCTACGCTTGCCGCAAGGCAGTGGTGGAAGCCCTCGATGCCGGCGGCTATCTGGTAAAGATCGATGACCACGCCCACGCCGTGCCACATCACGACAGGTGCGGGACCGTGATCGAGCCCCTGCCCATGGAACAGTGGTTCATGAACATGAAGGAACTGGCTGCAAAGATCCGTCCCACGATCGAACAGGGCGACGTGAGTTACGTACCAGAGCGATTCTCCGGTTACGCGCTGGAGTGGCTGGACAACATCCGAGACTGGGCGATCAGCCGGCAGATCTGGTGGGGACACAGAATTCCCGCCTACTACTGCCCGGCCTGCAGTGGCGATGGCCTGGAGCCACTGGGTGGACTGTCTCGCGACAGGGCCCTGGCCGAGGGTGCCTTTCGTGTGTCCGTTGCCGGCGGCGCAAAGCCGATCGTTCAGGTGAAACGGCCCGATGCCTGTCCCGAGTGTGGTGGTACCGACCTGGTGCAGGATCCTGATGTACTGGACACCTGGTTTTCCTCTGCCCTGTGGCCCTTTGCTACACTGGGATGGCCCGAGAAGACAGCCGATCTGGCCTTCTTTCATTCGACAGATCTGATGATCACCGCCCGTGATATCCTCTATCTATGGGTTCTGCGGATGGTGATGATGGCTAACGAATTTGTCGACGAGATTCCCTTCAAGACCGTACTCGTGCATCCCACGGTGCAGACGAAGGACGGCAAGCGGATGAGCAAGAGTCTGGGGACCGGCCTCAATCCACTGGACCTCGTTCGACTCTACGGCGCCGATGCCACGCGCTACAGCCTCCTGAGTCAGTGCGGCACGTCGCAGGATCTGCGATTTGATGCCGAGATCGCCGACAATGTCGTGCAATCAAGCTTGAGCGCCGAAGCTGGCCGGAACTTTGGCAACAAGCTCTGGAATGCAGCCCGCTACGTGTTGATGAATCTGCAGGACTTGGAGACGGTATCGGACGTGAACACGGGGGCACCGAGCACGGATCTGGCTGACCGCTGGATCCGCAGCCGCCTCGTACGCACGATCACGCAGGCCGACGAGGCATTTGAGTCCTATCGGTTCGGCGAAGTGACCCGGACGATCTACGACTTCCTGTGGCGTGATTACTGCGACTGGTACATCGAACTGGCCAAGCCGCGATTGCTGAATGGCACGGATGCAGAGAAGGGGCAGGTACAGGCCCTGCTCGTACACGTGCTGGAACAGGCACTTCGAGTGATGCATCCGGTGATGCCCTACATCACCGAGCAACTCTGGCAGCAACTGCCAGGTGAGCGTGGTGAGAGTATCATGATTGCTGAGTGGCCCACGGCAGCTGAGGCCGTCGACGAACAGGCCGAAGCCCAGATGCTTCTGCTCCAGGAGGTGGTCACTGGCGTGCGGACGATCCGCAGCGAACTGAATGTGCCGCCCACCAGAAAGGTCGAACTGCTCATCAACGCCGCAGATGGCGACACGGTTGATCAGCTCAAGCAGCAGGAGACGGATCTGCTGGCACTGACGGGCAGTGATCAAATCACCATCGGCGCCGGATTGGATCAGCCCGCCTCATCCGGCAGCGGTGTCGTGCGGGATATCGAGATCTACGTGCCACTGGAGGGTTTGATCGATATCGATGCCGAACGCCAACGGCTCGAGAAAGAGATCGCCAAGTTCCACGGACTGCTGCGCAGCCTCGATGGCAAGCTGGGAAATGCCGGATTCCTGAAGAAGGCACCGCCCCACGTGGTGGAGAAGGAGAAGGCCCGACGGGATGAATACGCGGCCACGCTTGCCAAGATGGAGTCGAGTCTGGAGATGCTTGGCGAGTAGGCACGCATGCGATTCGACCTACCGACGCTTTCTGCTCTGGCCCAGTGGCTCGATGCGCATCTGGCCGAAGCCACCATCACGCGCATTGAGCGTAATCACCAGGCACTGCAGATTCAGTTTGATCGTTGCCAATGGGCCCTGCAACTGAGTTTTGGTGGCACGCCGTCCCTGCTGCTGTCACAGCCGGGCGTGGTTGAGCCATCGCTGGATTCGATGAGTCGCGCCGAACGATTCCTTCTCGGCGCACGATGTGTCGGGGCCCACGCCGCAACCCGTGACCGATACCTGTGGTTGCGGCTGCAACGTCCCGATCGTGATGGCCAGGCCACGTATGGTCGTCTGTACCTGGAACTCATCCCACCACGCTTTCGTGTCGTGCTTGCCAGTGAGCGGCGGGGCCACGCTCTCGGAATCTGGCAGGCTGTGGCAGATCCTCGTCCCCGCAAGCCCGGAAACCCCTACGAGCCACCATGCAGTGATCGTCTGCTGCCAGGACACGACGACGGGGCCCAACTGCCTGTGGGTTGGCACGAGGAGGAATTCACGCGTCGGTATCTGATCCGCCGCCTGGCCGGTGCCAGCGGCCCGGTGGTGTCTCTTATGTGCCAGCACGCGGGTCTGGGAGAGTCCTCTCTGGCCAGCCAGGTGACACCGGCGCAATGGCAGTGCCTGTGGGAGAAGGCCACTGAGCTCTACCATCGACCATCGACCGACGCCTGGTCCTGGCACGATCCTCACATGCAGGTTTCCACCATAGAGCCCCCGCAGGATTTGGAACCACAGCGACACGAGAGTATCGGCGCGGCCCTTTCCTTCAATGTCCCTGCCGCACCCGATGCCCATCGGCTGCGCCGGGAACGAATTGGCCAACAGCTGCGGCGCCACCAGACCAGACTTCGCAAGAGCCGGGACGCCATGCAGGAAGATCTCACGCAGGCCGAAGAGGCGGACAGACTTGAGCACCATGGCAGCCTGCTGCTGGCAGCGGCGGGGCAGATCGAGCCGGGCGCCAGCGTCGTGGAATTACCCGATCCATTCAGCGGACCCGGTTCGATTGCGCGGATCCAGCTCGATCCACGACAGGCCCCAGCTCAGGCCGCAGCTGGTCTGCTCAAGCTGGCGCAGAAATACCGCCGCCGAACCAAAGTGTTGCCGGCAAAACTCCTGCTGATGCAGGCACAGGTAGAGCGGATGGACGATCTTCTCAAGCAGATGGCTGGCGATGCGGATGTAACAGATGAGGAGATGGACGCTCTGGAAGACGAAATGGGTGGACGACAACAAACCACGGGGCGTGGCCAGCGTGCCGAGCCCGACGAGCGCCAGGGCGCCCGCCCCAGGCGATATCGTACGACCTCGGGCTGGACGATCTGGGCCGGCCGGAACAACCGAGAGAACGATACGCTCAGCCATCGCCTGGCTGCCCAGAACGACTACTGGTTCCATGCTCACGGGTATGCTGGCTCGCATGTGCTGCTGCGACGTGATGGCCGCAAAGAAGAGCCGGATCCCCGAACCCTCGAAGAAGCGGCCGCCGTGGCCGCCTACTGGAGCAAGGGCCGCACGGCGCGCAAGGTGCCCGTCGTTTACACGCTGGCCAAGTACGTCTCCAAGCCACGCGGGGGCGCACCGGGACTGGCGGTCATGAAACGTGAGAAGACAATCATGGTACAGCCGGGCCTGCTGCCTGAGGACGATGATGCGTAGACATACATCGGTAGACCCTCAAACCATAGATCCGGACAGCAGGGGTTCGTCGAGATGAGCCTGTCCACAGGCATTATCGGATTGCCAAATGTGGGCAAATCGACCCTGTTCAATGCGCTGACGCGGGGCCAGGCTGAAGCATCGAACTACCCGTTCTGTACGATCGAGCCGAATGTCGCCATTGTCGACGTGCCCGATGATCGACTTGTGCAACTGGGCCGCCTGCTGAGTCCCTCAAGCAGCACATCGACAACCATCCAGTTCACCGACATAGCGGGGCTTGTCCGCGGCGCCAGCAAGGGAGAAGGCCGAGGCAATCAGTTCCTCGCTGATGTACGCGACACGGATGCACTGCTGCACGTGGTTCGCTGTTTCGACGATGCGTCTGTGAGTCATGTCGATGGCACATTGGACCCGCTGCGAGACATGGATGTGATCACCAGTGAACTGTTGTTGGCCGACCTGGAGGTCGTGGAGAGAAATCTCCCCACCCTCGACAAGGTCGTACGTTCAGATCCGCAGAGCGATCGTGGTGTTGAGTTGCATGCGCTGCAGCGCGTGCAGGCCGAACTCAGCGAAGGGGTGGCGGTGTATGATCTCGACCTGGCCAGCGATGAGTCAGATGCATTGCGGGGGTACAACCTACTGAGTAGCAAACCGATTCTCGTCATCGCGAATGTGGCCGAGAGCGATGGCGCCGGCACAGAAGCTGTTGAGCGACTCCGGCAGCGGGTGGGAGAGGGGAATGTCCTGGTCATATCGGCGCAGATCGAAGCGGAGCTGGCGCAGCTGGACGATGCGGAGGAGGTGGCTGCCTTCCTCGATGAACTGGGGCTGGCAGCGTCTGGTGTGGAGCGGCTGATCCATGGCGCTTACGCTCTGCTGGATCTGATCACCTTCTACACACTTGCCAACGACAAGTTGCAGGCCTGGCAGCTGCCCCGCGGGACCCATGCCCCGCAGGCAGGTGGCAGGATCCACACGGATATGGAGGCCGGCTTCATCCGCGCGGAGGTCGCATCCGTCGCAGATGTAGTCGAGGTCGAAGGCCACTGGCCGAGCCTGCGCGAACGTGGCAAATTGCGCACGGAGGGTCGCGACTATGAAGTGGCCGATGGCGATGTTGTCACCTTCCTGTTTCGTTGAGATGCCGAGGTCTGCTTGTGCTGGGTTGGCCAGTGACTGTCTTGACCATCTTGAGCGCCGTCGGCATCTTACACGCCCTGTCACACTCCTGTGAAACCCGAGCCATTTCGACAAGTTGAGATCCTTTGTCTGACGCCCTTGGCATGATCGAAACCCGCGGCTACGCGGCGATGGTCGAAGCCAGTGATTCAATGGTCAAAGCGGCGGACGTACGTGTCGTCGGCTGGCAGGCTGTTGGTGGCGGGCTCGTCACGACACTGGTTCGTGGTGATGTCGCCGCCGTTCGAGCAGCGATTGATGCCGGGGCAGAAGCGGCCAGGTCGGTAGGAGAGGTGATTGCCGTGCACATGATCGCCCGTCCCCATCCGAGTCTGGAGATTCATCTGCCGACCGGCGGGAACGCACCAACGTATTCACCTTGAGATTCCGGCTTCGCTCGTCGTGACCAACGACACAGGTCACCGACATCGAATCGGGCCGCGACCTTCTAAACTCCTTCCGAGCAGAAATCCATCGTCATGAGCGACGTGACCACCGTTCCGAATGCCTTCGCAGCCCGACGAGAGATCTGCGAGGCCGGCCGTCGGATCTACAATCGAGCCTTTGTCGCTGCCAATGATGGCAACATCAGTGCGCGGCTGTCCGAAGATCGCATCCTCTGTACGCCAACCGGCGTGAGTAAGGGATTCCTCAAGGAGGACATGCTGGCCATCTGCGATCTCGATGGCACGCAGGTATCGGGTCCGATGAAGATCTCCTCCGAGATTCGCATGCATCTGGAAGCCTACAAACTCCGTACGGACATCGCCGCCTGCGTACATGCACACCCGCCCACAGCGACAGGGTTCGCCGTGGCCGGTCTCGACCTGACAGAATGCGTTCTACCGGAAGTGATCGTCCTGCTCGGGGGCATCCCACTTGCACCCTATGGCACGCCCGGTGGTCCTGACATCTTCGAGCCCATGCGTCCGCTGGTGAAGGACTACGATGCAATTCTGATGGCCAATCACGGTGCAGTCACGATGGGCAAACATGTGATGGACGCCCACTTCAAGATGGAAACGGTCGAGCACTTTGCCCGGATTGCCCTGGTTGCCCGGCAGTTGGGGGCGACCAACACACTGGGAGAGGGCCACGTGCAGGAATTGCTCGACCTGCGATCTCGTTTCGGCATCGTCGGTCGACCCGGTTGTACACTGCCCTCGGGTGGTGCGGCATCAGGCTCCAGCGACCAACTCGTCAACGACATTACCCAACAGGTTCTCCAACGCTTGCGTGAGGGGGGTTGATGCACCGCCTCCTGCTACTTCTGATCTGCTGTGGGATGGGAGTTCATGTCGGGCACGCGCAGGACGCCCCTGCCACTTCTGTCGAGCCAAGTCTGGACGAACTGGTGCGAACAGCGCAGATCCATGCGACGATGGCCCAGCGCTCCCGCACGCAGGAAGAGGCCGAGCAACGCTTGGAGCTGGCCCTGGCGACCTATGAACAGGCGCTGGCCCTGGGTGGGGGATCACCGCTGGTGTTGAATCCGATGGCGCAGCTGTACCTGCTCATGGGGAATACGGAACGCGCGATCGATCTGTTCCATCGCTCGCTGTCAGAGGACCCAAAGGAACTGGCGACCTACTCAGGTCTCAACGATGCCTTCTTCGCTCTCGGGCGACTCGACTCTGCCATCCATTACGTGGAAGCGGCTCGACGCCTGGCCCCGATGAATGCCGGCGTGCGCGTGCAGCTCGCGTTCCTGTATCTGCAGGGCGGCGCCCACGCCACGGCACGGGCACTCCTAGACACAGCTCTGGTGCTGGATGACAAGCATCCCCAGGCCCACAAGCTGCTCGGGCTGTGGCACACCCAGGCTCAGAATCTCGACAGTGCCCTCGTCGCCTATCAGCGCGTCGTCGAGCTGTGGCCCCAGGATGTGGAGGCGCACAACAATGTGGCCTACCTGCTGGCAGGCCAGGCCCGCTACCCTGAAGCCTTGGAGTGGTACAAGAAGACGAAAACGTTGTCGTCGGATCCCCAGCTGCTGCACGCGGTGAATCTGAACATGGACGGTATCCGCGCCATCATGGCGGGCAAGATGCGGGCCCGATACATCCTCGTCGATACCCAGGTGCGGGGAGATGAGGTCGTTGCATTGCTCACTTCGGGTGAGGATTTCGGCGAATTGGCGACCAGATTCTCCCTGGCTCCGAATGCTGCCGATGGGGGTGATCTGGGCTTCTTCGGCCCCGGCGACATGGTATCTCAGGTCGAGGAAGCGGTGCTGGGCCTCGGCGTGGGCGAGGTGAGTGGGCTGATTCTTATTGGAGACCATTTCATGCTGCTGCAGCGCCTGAACTAGCAGGCCAATAGAAAGCGGCCGGAAGCTGCTTCGCTTCCGACCGCTCAGGGAGGGTCGCGAGCCGATTGACCGGGTTTTGGCTCGCACACATTAGACGCACTGATCCTCTGATCGGTTCCGCCTGGCTGATGTCACATCAGGACACAGTCGGAAAATCCTCCATATCACACTGTGGGACAATCAGTTGGGTGAACACGCTGATCCCTCAATGCACACTCGACGACTGTCGGAAATCGGTATCGGCATCGCCCTGGCGGCGGTTCTGAGCCTGCTGCGAGTGAAATTGCCCCACTTGCTCTATGGTGGATCTATCAGTCTGCACATGCTGCCGATCTTGCTGGTGGCTATTCGCCATGGACCGCGAGCGGGCGTGGTGGCTGGGGCGGCCTACGGCACCGTCAATTTCCTGTTGACTCCCTATTTCGTCCATCCCATTCAACTCGTGCTGGACTATCCGGCGGCCTTCGCCAGCCTGGGTGTCGTCGCCCTTCTTGCGGGCCCGACCAGCAAACGGGGGCGCCTGGCGCTCGGGATCGTTCTGGCCTGTAGTCTGAGACTGGTTGCACATGTCGTGTCAGGTTTCGTCTATTTCGGAGACCTGGCACCAGCAGGAACACCGGCCTGGTCCTATTCACTGGCGTACAATTCCAGTTATCTGATACCCGAGGCCATTCTGACGCTTCTCGTCGGTCTGCCCCTCGTTCAACGGCTCCACCGAGAGCCAGGTTCTCACCGCAGGAGTCACTGATGAACCCTCTGAATCCGCCCGAGCGCCTGCTGATGGGGCCGGGACCCAGCAATGTTCACCCGAGAGTCTACCGCGCGCTCTCAGCCCCTGTCGTCGGGCACCTGGACCCCGTGTTCCTCGAGGTGATGGAGGAATCCAAGACACTACTGCGGCAGACCTTCGAAACCAACAATGAGCTGACGATCCCTGTCTCAGGCACCGGGTCGGCGGGCATGGAAACCTGCTTCGTCAATGTGATCGAGCCCGGCGATCGCGTTGTGATCGGGGTCAATGGCGTATTCGGAACCCGCATGTGTGATGTGGCCGAACGCTGTGGTGCCGAGGTCGAGCGTGTAGAGGCTGAATGGGGCCAGCCGATCGATCCGGCACAGGTTGAGGCGGCACTGAAGCGGGCGGGCTCTACGAAGCTCGTTGCCATCGTTCAGGCAGAAACGTCGACGGGCGTGTTGCAGCCCCTGGCGGCCATCGGCAAACTGGCTCGCGAACATGATGCCCTGTTCCTCGTGGACGCTGTAACCAGTCTGGGAGGCGTTTCAGTCGGTGTCGACGCAGAAGGGATCGATCTGTGCTACAGTGGCACACAGAAATGCCTCAGTTGCCCACCCGGGTTGGCGCCAGTCACACTGAGCGATCGAGCCGTGCAGGCGCTTCAGAACCGCAAGACCAGAGTCCAGAGTTGGTATCTGGATCTCGGGATGATCGCCCAGTATTGGGGTGAGACCCGCGTCTACCACCACACGGCCCCCATTTCCATGAACTACGCCTTGCGTGAAGCCCTGCTCCTGATTCAGGAGGAAGGCCTCGAGGCTCGATGGGCCCGACATCGGCGCCACCAGGAGGCCTTGCTGGCCGGTCTGTCTGCCATTGGCCTACAGCCGGTGGTCGAGAAAGCCGAATGGCGGTTGCCTTCTCTGACTACAGTCAGAATCCCGGACGGCGTTGACGACATCGCCGTGCGCAAGCAATTGCTCGGGCAATTCGACCTGGAGATCGGTGGCGGCCTCGGGGTATTCCAGGGCAATGCCTGGCGTGTCGGGCTGATGGGGCACACGTCCACGGCAAAGAACGTGATCAGCCTCCTGGCCGCGCTCGAGTGCTGTCTCGCCACATGCGGCTATCAGGCACAGGGCGCAGTTCGTGCAGCGGCAGATCGACTGGGAGACTGACCCTGGCGTGCGCAACGGCTATATTGCTGACCACGCAATCCGCCATCAAGCGACGCGAGAAGAGGACGACGGAAGATCCTGCCCATCGCCCACACGGCGAAGAATCACGCCTTCCACAAGATCTTGTGGAGATCGGACGCCCATGACGTCTATCGTCGAATTGTGTGCACCTGATGGCGGGAGGCACGCTTGTTGCTATCCATGGTGCGGGGAAGTTTGCAAAACGACAGGAGACCAGAAGTGCGGCATTCAGCTGCAGTCTCTTCTGGCCATTCAGGGCAGGCAGGTGGTAAGCCATGATGAATAGAAATGAATTGCGTGAGTTGATGGAACGCCTCGAGGCCCTCGAGGCGTTGGCGAAGCTCTTCAACAATCTCTGGTTCGAGCGGATCCGAGAGAATGCCGCTGACGCAAAGGTACAAGCGTACCTCACCGTCTTCGATGACGCCTTTCCGCACATGAACCACGTGATAGAATTCGTCCGTCGCAGCGCCGGGCTGTTGTCTGCCGGTGATGCAGGCCAGGAGCAATGGGCCCGCCTGCAGAGCGAGTTCGATTATCTGCACCGGCTCCTGAAGAGTGAGCCCGATGAGATGCTGGAAGCCATTGCTCCACCTGTGGCGCCTCCGGCATCCACTGATGCAGATGCCGATCTCTCCTCCGAGGAGCGAGAGGCCCTGGAACATGTCGAGCAGAGCGACATCGACTCGCTGTTCACCGACGACCCGGGATCTGCAGGGGCGGGGGACATCGAGGATGATCCGACACAGGACATCGATGCGCTGTTTGATACGGGCGACGAGTCCGAAGGCGAAGAAATCGATGACGCGGACATGGATGCCCTCTTTGCTGAGGATGTCGAGGATTCGATCGCCGGTGAAATGATTGATGACGAGGAAGATCTCGACGAGGGCGAAGCTCTGGCTGCGGCACAGGCCCTGGAAGCGGCCGAAGAGGATGACGAGGAGGAGATAGAGGAAGAGATCGAGGAGATTGTCGAAGTCGAAGAAGAGATTGAAGAAGACGACGACGAACCAATCGCCTCAGAAGAGCCCGTCAATGGCGAACTGACTGAAGAGGATACGACCGACGAGACAACGGCCGAGCTTGAAGATCTCCTGGAAGGCGTTGAAGAGGAGGACATGGCTGAGGATGACGTCGAGTTGTCGGAATTGCTCGACGAGGAGGACGCCCCCGAAGTCGAGGAGGATGACACCGGTCTTGCCAGCCTTCTCGAAGAGGAGATTGCACCTGACGTCGAGGAAGAGGAGGATGGGGAACTGGAAGATGAGTTGTTCCTCGATGCCGACGCTGCCACGGATACCGACGAGGATGCACCGGCCATCGACGAGGGATTGGACGATCTCTTTGAGGGGGAAGCCGATGCCGGCGCAGAAGACGACGATATGGACCTGGGAGATCTCGTCGAGGAAGATGCCGACGATGGGGCAGGGGACATCGGCCCTGGGATTTCCGAGGACGAGATGAGTGCACTCCTCGAGGACGGCGGTGCCGCAGATGAGGCCACGGCCGAAGAAGAAGAGAGCGATGAGGCAGAGGACGACGAGGAAGATGAGTCGACGATGTCCTCAGATGAGATTGACGCTCTATTCGGCTGATCCGACCCAAGGCAGCACCGCTTCCCCTGAAGATGACAGAATCCGCATCCACCGGCTGGGCATGGCCGGTGGATGTTTCTTTGTCTATCTCCTTTGCTGAGAGGATCTTAGCACCCTCCTTCGCCTTGCCACTGAGGAGCTTCGGGGCTTAGATTCTGATGTTGTTCAGGCCCTGTAGATCTGGCCGCCCAATCAAGCCTCTTCCGAGTTCGTTGCTGAGTCGGGAGAGGGTGACTTGTGTCCGTGACCCCAACTGAGACAGACCGATGACGACGTATCGCGCATGGTTTGAGTGCATCCGCTGTGGCAAGGAGCGCTACGCCCTGAACGAGGTCGTCTACGAGTGCAGTTCGTGTGGCGGACTCCTGGAGGTGCAGCACGATCTGGAGGCTCTGGCCAAACGACCTGCCGCGGCCTGGCGCGACCTTTTCGACGAGCGCTACATGGGCACCTCATGGCCCTATGGAAGTGGCGTGTGGGGCAAGAAAGAGGTGGTCTGCCCCACGGTCGAACAGGAGAATGTCGTCTCCATGTACGAAGGAGGGAGCAACCTCTTCTGGGCCGAACGATTCGGTCATCAGATTGGCGTCCAGGATCTCTGGATCAAACAGTGTGGGAACAGCCACACTGGTTCCTTCAAAGACCTGGGAATGACCGTTCTCGTCTCGATGGTCAAGCAGATGCGCGCCGATGGAAAGAAGATCCCGGCCATTGCTTGTGCCTCGACGGGCGACACCTCCGCTGCCCTGGGCGCCTATGGCGCGGCGGCCGACATCCCCGTCATCGTCTTCCTGCCCAAGGACAAGATCTCTCTGGCGCAGTTGATCCAACCCATCGCCAACGGGGCTCTCACGCTCTCGATTCGCAGCGATTTTGATGGGTGCATGAAACTTGTACAGGAGTTGTGCCGCGAAGAAGACATCTACCTGGCCAACTCGATGAATTCTCTGCGCATTGAGGGGCAGAAGACTGTCGGCATTGAGATCACTCAGCAATTCGACTGGAATGTGCCTGACTGGATCATCATCCCCGGCGGCAACCTGGGAAATGTCTCGGCCCTCGGTAAAGGCTTCCTCGAAATGCAGGCCATGGGAATCATCGACCGGCTCCCCGGTATCGTCGTCGCACAGGCACAGCGGGCCAATCCGCTATATCGCAGCTTCAAATCCCGATTTGAGACCTTCGAGCCCATGCGTGCAGGCGATACACTGGCCAGCGCGATTCGCATCGGTGATCCGGTCAGCTGGGAACGTGCCATCAAGGTTCTCAAGCGCTTCGATGGCATCGTCGAAGAGGCGAGCGAGGATGAGTTGGCCAACGCCTGTGCCATGGCGGACCGCACTGGCCTGTTCACATGTCCCCACACCGGCGTGGCACTGGCAGCACTGCTCAAGCTCATCGAGCGTCGTCAGATCACCTCCGATCAGAAGGTCGTCGTCGTTTCCACCGCCCACGGGTTGAAGTTCCCTGAGTTCAAGGTTGGCTACCACGAGGACCGGCTCCGGGACAGTCATGGCGTCGAACCACTTCACGCGAACCAGCCTGTCGAAGTTGATCCGGACTACGACCAGGTCCGTAGTGCGATTTTCAGATCTCTCGAAGCGGCGCGTGCCTGAAGGGCACCGCGGCAAACCGGCCCCTGTTCCCCAACATGATGACATGAGTGTGAGCGACGAAGACAGCACACCACCAGGAGATTCAACGTGGTCCGTTCACGGCGGCCAGGAGCGACATAAATACGGCAAGTCGGTGACAGAACCGATCGCGCAGACTGCGACCTATGTCTTCGATTCTCTCAACGAATTCGAAGAATACAAACAGGGCAAGCGTTCGCATTTCGAATACGGTCGCTACGGCAACCCTACCGTCTCGGTCGCCGAAAACAAGCTGGCGGCGTTGGATCATGCAGACGCTGCTCTCCTGTTTTCCTCCGGCATGAGTGCGATCACCACAGTTCTTCTGGCGATGCTGCGATCCGGGCAGCATATCGTCGTCATGGAGGACTGCTATCGTCGCACGGTCCAATTCTGCGATCTGCTCGCCAAGTTCGGGATTCAGAGCACACGCGTACCGCCCAGCGACCTCGAAGCCCTCGAAGAGGCGCTGCGACCTGAAACACGAATTCTGTTCGCAGAGTCACCCACAAATCCGCATCTTCACGTGGCCGATCTCGAAAAGCTGGTGCCCTTCGCCCGCGAGCATCGTCTTCGCCTCCTGATCGACAGCACCTTTGCCACTCCGATTAATCAGTGCCCCCTCGATTACGGTGTGGATCTGGTCTTCCACAGCTGTACGAAATATCTAGGGGGACACAACGACCTGATGGCCGGCTCCGTCTGCGGCAAGGCGGGAATCATCTCTGCCGTGAAGGAGTTCCGGGACGTGATCGGTACCAACTCCGACCCGAATACAGCGTGGCTCTTGATCCGCGGCCTCAAGACACTGGCCCTCCGGATGCAGCAGCAGAATCGGACGAGTCAGACCATCGCCGAACATCTGGAGAGCCACACGAAGGTGAAGCGTGTGTTCTATCCCGGTTTGCCGAGCCATCCAGATCACGAGGTGGCCAGAGCACAGATGAAGGGATTCGGCGGCGTCGTGAGTTTCGACGTCGATGCAGACCTCGATGGCACGCGGACATTTGTCGAGTCCCTTCAGATCCCATATCTGGCACCGAGTCTGGGTGGTGTCGAAACGCTGGTCTCCCATCCTGCCACCGTTTCCTACTCAGACCTGAGTCCAGAAGAGCGACTGAAGATCGAGATCACAGATCAACTCGTTCGCTATTCGGTGGGCATCGAGGATTGTGTAGATCTGCTGGCCGACATCGACCAAGCTCTGGCGAAGGTGTAGCCGCCAGAAGCGGCAGTGGCGATGAAGAATTACCTGAAGATCATGACCGGCTCGAGTAATCCCGCCCTCGCACAGGAGATCTGTAATTACCTGGATTGTTCACTGGGTCGCGTTGGAATTGAACGCAATGCCAATGACAATCTGAAGGTGAAGATCGACGAGAATGTTCGAGAGGATGATGTATTCGTCATCCAGACGTCCTGCTCGCCGGTGAATGACCACTTTATCGAATTGCTCCTCATGATCGATGCACTCAAGTATGCGTCGGCCCGACGAGTCACCGCCGTTCTGCCATACTATCCGTATGTGCGCTCCGACAAGAAGGATGAGCCCCGAATTTCGATCAGTGCCCGCCTGGTGGCCGACCTGCTGGAAACGGCAGGAGCTCATCGCATCCTGACTATGACCTTGCACTCTCCGCAGATCGCGGCTTTCTCTCGTATCCCCGTGGATGAGTTGTGGGCAACGAATCTGATCTGCGATCACTTGCGGCAAACGAAAGACCTCAGCCAGGCGACGGTGGTGTCACCGGATGTGGGCAGCGCCGCAGAAGCTGGCTATTACGCGCGCCGGCTCGATCTGCCATTGGTAATCATGGACAAGCGGCGCCACGCAGATGATGAGACGGCGCAGGTGAGCAATGTCATCGGTGATATCGAAGGCCGTGATGCGCTGCTATTCGATGATGAAGTGTTGACGGGTGGCTCCATGATGGAAGCGATTCGTCTGCTCAACGAACGTGGTGCCAACAGTATCATGGCCGGTTGCACACACTCGGTGTTCTCCGGCGATGCAATCGAGCGAATCGAAGCGTCGGCGGTGGAAACCTTCGTCCGTACCAACACGATTCCTCTACCCAATGGACGAAATTCCTCCAAGTTGGAAACGATCTCGGTTGCCCGCCTCTTCGGTGACGCCATCAAGGCGATCCACCATGGCGAGTCGGTAAGCCGACTTCTCGATTGAGCCGGCAAGAGGAGCGTCCGATGATAGAAAAGCAGCAGGTGGCTCAGGAGACCCAGGTGTTGCGGATCCGTGTCGAGGGGCGTGTGCAGGGCGTCGGTTTTCGCTATTTCGCCAGGGCCCAGGCCAACAGACTCGATCTGAGCGGTTTCGTTCGCAATGTCACCGATGGCAGCGTCGAAGCGGAGGCCATGGGTGAGCGGGCTGACCTGGAGCGCTTCGTCGCAGCGCTGGAACGTGGGCCGGGGTCGGGTCGGGTCGAACGCTGCGTCGTGGATTGGACTGTTTCGGTGGATACCTACAAGGATTTTGTCATCAGGCCATGAACACGAATACAACCGATACTCTGCGCTCTCTGATTCGCGATATTCCTGACTTTCCCAAGCCAGGGATTTTGTTCAGGGACATCACCACACTGCTCTCCGACGCCGACGGGTTGCGCACCGCAATCAGTGCTCTCAGTGAGCCATTCGCCGAGCAATCAATCGACCTCGTCGTCGGCATCGAGGCGAGAGGTTTCATCCTCGGCACGCCCGTTGCCCTGGACCTGGGGGCAGGTTTTGTGCCAGCGCGCAAAGCGGGGAAGCTGCCGGCACCCGTCGTGAGCGAGTCATATGACCTGGAGTACGGCAGCACCGCAGTCGAGATTCACCAGGACGCCATCAAGCCCGGTGCGCGCGTACTCATCGTCGACGATGTACTGGCCACAGGCGGGACGATCCGAGCCGTGCGCAGCCTGGTCGAGCAGTTGCAGGGAGAGATCGTGGCCATCGCCTTCCTTGTCGAATTGCGTCAGTTGGATGGCAGACGAGGAATGGATGGCCTGCGGATCGAATCCATTCTCGAATACTAGCTAACTGACACAGCCAAGAGATAACAGAGAGAGTGAGAGAGATGAACCAGGAGTCGAGACGACACGAAGAACAGGAAGATCCCTTCCTCGAATGGGTTCTCATGGCCCTGCAGTATGTGCGGGATCGCGCCCAGTTGTTCATCGGTGGTGCCATTGCCATCGTTGCCGCGCTGGCTATTACCCAGTTTGCGCAGACCCAGCGTGAGACGGCCCGCGAAGAAGCTGCGAATCTGATCTTCCAGATGATGCTTGCCGACGGCAATGGTCAGTTGGAGCAGGTGATTGACACTGGTGAGAAGCTGATTGACGAATACGCCGGCACCCCGTCAGCGGCTCACGGCATCATCCTGCTCGCCAACCGTTACTACCGCGTCGGTCGCTACGACGAAGCGGAAAAACTCTATGAGCGCTATATCGCGGAGTATGGTGAGTCGCAGGCTCTTCTTTTTGCAGCACGCACCGGTGTAGCAGCCTGCCACGAGGCAACGGGCGACCTTGAGGGTGCCGCGACCGGTTATGTGGCCTATGCAGATGCCCATCCGAATGATCGGGCCTCGGCAATCGCACTGATGGATGCGGCTCGCTGCTACCGGGTCCTCGGAGATACACAACAGCAGGGGGCGGTCCTCGGACGAGTGACTCGCGATTTTCCGACCTCGCCGGCCGCCCAGCGGGCTCGGCAGGAGTTGCAGATGCTGTGATGGTAGAGAACTGGCGTTGATGGAGGTCAGGGCCTAATGGACCTCAAGGTCTTCACCGGTAATAGCAATCGACCTCTGGCGCAGGGCATCTGTCAGGCCCTCGGCCAGGAGCCGGGTGCGATGCAGTATCTGCAATTCAGCAACGAGAACATCAAGGTGAAGATCGAGGAGAATGTCCGCGGCAGTGACGTCTTCTTCATCCAGACGTCCTGTCCACCGGTCAACGATCACCTGATGGAGTTGTTGATTGCTCTGGACGCGCTCAAATACGCATCGGCCGGCCGGATCACGGCCGTTCTGCCATATTACCCCTATGGACTGGCCGACAGCAAGGACGAGCCACGAATCTCCGTGGCAGGGCGACTCATGGCAGATCTGATCACTGAAGCCGGTGCCGACCGGATTCTGACCATGACCCTGCACAGCCCGCAGATCATGGGATTCTGCCGGATTCCAGTCGATCAACTCTCAGGGGTACCGACGATCTGTGACCACTTCGGCCGGCAACTCGATCTGGACGGAGCCGTTGCGGCGGCACCTGACATCAGTCGCGCCAAAGTGACCGAGGCCTACGCCAAACGCCTCGGCTTGCCTCTGGTTGTTATCGACAATCGCGAATCATCCGAAGGTGATGTGCGGGTTCACGGGGTCATTGGCGATGTCGACGGGCGTGATGTGATCATCTTCGACGATGAAATCATTACGGGTGCACGCGCTCTGACAGGCGTCGAAGCACTGCTGGAACATGGTGCACGAAGCGTACACACCGGGTGCGTACACGGCACGCTCTCCGGCGACGCACGTGAGAAGGTTGCCTCATCGCCCATGGCCAGTCTCGCCGTGACTGACACGGTGCCCCAACCCGCAGGGGCTTCGAAGGTCACTGTTTGTACTGTCGCCGACCATTTCGCACATGCGATTCAGGCGATCTACCAAGAGACATCCATCAGTACGCTCTTCACCTGAGCCAGGCCCCGCATGGGAACCTCACTGTTGTTCACGATGATCGCCGCCAACTCGTATCTGGATATCCCCGATCCGGACATGCGTCTCGTGTATGGACTGTTCGGCGCTGCTGTGGGGATCTTCCTGGTTCTGGCCATCGTACGCTTCGCCCTGCGCTTACGCGAAAACAAGCAGGTGGAGCGGTCTTCCTGGCGCACGTTCGATAAGCTGTCGAGCGTCAAGGGGCTGTCACGACTGGAAGCTCGGATCCTGACGAACATTGCACGCAAGGACAGGACGAAACGCCCCTCACAGCTGCTGGCTTCGATTCAGATGTACGATCGACTTGTGGATCGTGCCGCGGATCGGGGCTGGGTTGTGGATGACGATCTGGTACACCTGGAGCTCGCCCGTCAGAAATTGCTACGCACGAGTCGACCATGGGACGGGCAGGAGCGGCGGAACTTCGAGCGTGCCAAGTGCACCTTCGAAATCCAGACGACGGTCGTGACGAAAAACGCCATCGACGAAGAACTCAAGACGACCTACACCGAGACGGACGAGAAGTTTCTCAATGCTCTCTCCGGGTTGATCGAGGCGGGTGTCTCCGAGAGCACGCGGATACTCGATCTGAGTGCCGGTGGTCTCGGATTGCTGACACAGGACAAAGGGCAATACAACACGGACGACTATGTATCCTTCAGCCAGGGGACCGATCAACTCCCATTCTCACTGGCATCGATCTACGGCCGCATTCTGGATGTTGAACGAATGGAAGGTGAAGGACAGGCCATCGTCCACGTCGCGTTCATGCCCTATGAGGCAGAGATCCGCAAGCAGGTGATCCAGGTCGTCTACGACACAGCTTCCCAGGTGGACGACGATCAATCGAAGGCCAAGAAGAAGACACGCGCCAAGAAGAAAGTGGCCAAAAAGAAGGCCGCTCCTCGCGCCGCCGCTGATACGGATCCGACGGCCTGACACATGCGACTCGCCGTCCTGTCTGACATCCACGGAAATCTCGAGGCACTGGAAGCCGTACTGCTCGAAATCGATCGACTCGGTGTCGAGAGCATCGTCGTCCTCGGTGATGTAGTGGGGTATGGTCCGGACCCACGAGCCTGCATTTACCGTCTTCGTGAAGCGCAGGCCTCCTGTGTGCTCGGGAATCATGACGAGGCCCTCGTCGATCCGAGTCACGTGCTCGAACTGAATGCCGTCGCCCGTGATACGCTGCTGCGATCTCGGGAAATGGTGAGTGAGGAAGAACTGGACTACCTGCGAACCTTCGCCTTCCGCCACGTAGAGGGCGAAGGCGTCTTCACACATGCGAACCCGATCCTTCCAGAGCAGTGGCAACATCTTCACCTGTTTGAGCATGTGCAGTGGTGTCTCGAGGAACTCGAGTGGCACCTGGCCTTCGTCGGCCATACGCACCATCCCGGGATCTACTGCAAGATGGATTCTCAGGTCGTGGCACTGACTTCCTCCGAGTTGGCCGTCGGCCACCATCGATATCTGATCAATGTGGGAAGTGTGGGCCAACCCCGTGATGGCGACCCTCGCGCTTCCTATGCATTGTGGGACATGGAAGCGGGCCGGGCCGAACTGCGACGCGTCGAGTATCCACTGCACCGGACGCAGAAGAAGCTGATCGATCTCAGATGGCCAGACTACGCTGCCGAGAGACTGGAGCGGGGTGAGTAGAAAACCCGTTTCTTCACCGGCTCGCCGTGGGCGCATTCTGCGTGTCAGCGGACAGCACGCACTGGCCTGCGTGGATGGGGAAGACCTGCGTTGTGAACTGAGGGGCCGCCTCAAGGCCGGCCGGCGCGCCACAACATCGCCAGTCGTGGCCGGTGACTGGGTAGAGGTTGCCGACGCAGGTACCGGCAAACTGGTTGCTGAAGTCGTCCTACCCCGCACGTCCCGTATCGCGCGCATCGCCAGCGGACCTCGCCCCTTCGAACAGATCCTGGCTGCCAACGTCGACCGGTTCATCGTCGTGGCCGCAGCCCGCCAGCCGTCTCTGAGCACGGGGTTCATCGATCGGTCATTGGTCATGGCACTGTCCGGAGAGATCACACCCGTGGTATGTATCAACAAGATCGATCTCGATGAAGATGAAGCCTGCGACCCTGTCGTACAGTTGTATGCGGGCCTTGGGTATGAAACCATGTGTACCAGTGTCGTTACCGGTCAGGGGATGCAGCGGCTCGGCCAGATCCTGCATTCGGGCGTCTGTGCGCTGGTGGGGCCATCCGGCGTAGGGAAGTCGTCGATTCTTAATCATCTTCAACCGGGCCTGCAACTGGCAACGCAGGAACTCATGCGACAGCACGACCGCGGGCGCCACACGACGACGGCAGTGCAGCTGCACCCGCTGCAGGGCGGAGGCTATGTCGTGGACACGCCTGGCCTCAAGCAGCTCCAGCCAAGTGGCATCGGTGTCGATGAACTGATCGAGTGTTTCCCTGAATTCCTCGACGCCGAACCCACCCGTTGTCAGTTCCGGAACTGTACTCACTTGCACGAGCCTGGTTGTCGGATTCAACAGGCCGTTGACGAAGGCCGCATTGCCAATTCGCGCTACGAGGGATACCGCAGCATCGCTGCGGATCTGCGAAGTCAGAAGGAGGAGCACGTTTGAGCGAAATTCACGATCAACAAGCACGCGAACTGAGCATCGAATCTCTGCTCAAGGTATACGGTCGGCGCCTCGGTTTGCGGATGATCGCCGGCGAGGCGGGGCAAGATCGGACGATCAACAGCTCTGATGTCCACCGTCCCGGTCTGACACTCACCGGTTTCATCGACGTGTTCACCTTCCAACTTGTGCAGATCCTTGGCAACCAGGAGATGGAGTACCTGCGATCGCTGACACCTCTGCAGAGGCGTGATGCGCTGGCCATCATCTACCAATTCGACATGCCTTGTGTCATCGTTACCGGGCGGGGGCGTCTGCTGCCTGAGATTCGCCAACAAGCCGATCGCTTCGGCGTGCCCCTCCTGCGATCTGAATACGACACGACGAAACTCACCCATCTTCTGCACTTCTATCTGGATGATGTCTTCGCGCCGCGTGTCACACTTCACGGGACACTCGTAGATGTGCACGGTGTTGGTCTGCTAGTCACGGGTCGTAGTGCGATCGGCAAGAGCGAGGTCGGCTTGGACTTGGTAGAGCGGGGGCATCGCCTGGTTGCTGACGATACAGTGCTCATCACGCGCCAGTCACAGGGCATCCTGATGGGTCGAGCTCCCGAGATGCTGCAGGACCACATCGAGATCCGCGGGATCGGGATCGTGGACGTCAAACGACTCTTCGGAATCGGCGGGACCCGAAAACAGAAACGGATCGAAGTCGTGGTCACCCTCGTGGATTGGGATCAGGATTTTGACTACGAGCGCATCGGTGATACAGATCGAGTCAAGACCATTCTCGGCGTGGAACTGCAGGAGGTGACAGTACCGATCTTTCCAGGCAAGAATATCACCGTCATCGCTGAGACGATCGCCTTCAACTACCTGTTGAGACTCGACGGTTACAATGCGGCCCAGGAATTCAACGAACGCCTGATTCGTCGTATGCGCTCTGACAGAAGCTGAGTCCTGTCAGGACGCATTCAAGAAATCTCTCCCCTCGGCCGATAATTGGTATTAGATGGTATCAATAAGACCGAATCATTGCGGGAGCTTGCCGTTGCCACTTCGAGTCACCCACCCACTGCGCCGACTACTGCCAGCCTGTGCTGTGTTCGTTGCAGTCCTGGTTTCCCTCCCCACCGACCTATGGGCCGCGCCGACTGAGGCTCAACAGCGCGAGGCCGAACAGGTGCAACCCGGTGTTGAGGGCTACCTGCGCCGCCACCTGATGAAGCTGGAAGGGTGGGGGATCAAGGCCCTGATGCAGACCGAACAGCAGGTCGACCGCGAGCAGAAACGACGTGCAAATCTCAGTACCAATGCCATCGAACTGGCCGAGTTAGCCGAAGATGAAGACCTGGGCGTGCGATTCTATGTTGCCGCCAACTCCCATGCATCACTCGGCACACGGTTGGTACTGGCGCGTGATCCGGTCGCCGTGGTGCGCAGCGGCGTCGCCATGTCTCTCAGATACGATCCTCTGGCATCCAAGCAGATCCGCACGCTGACCACGTCACTGGCGGCAGATCTGGCCCGCGATGGGAACATTCTCGTACGTATGGCGCTGGTGCGCCAGGCAGCATTGCCGCCGGAGACATGGACCATCCTGGCTCAGGATGAGGATCGAGTGATCAGACAGCTTGTGGCGGGCCATCCCGATGCGCCGACCGAAACACTGACGGTGCTGGCAGGCGATACGGAGCTTCTCGTTCGCTCCACGGCGCTGAGTCATCGACACGCGGATACAGATCTGCTCGCGCGTATGGCCCAATCTGGTGGCCCCCCCGAGCGCCTGGCTTTGTGTGCAAACCCGAATACGCCGGTCGGCATTCTCGACGCTCTGGCGATGGATACAAATCCTCTCGTGCGACGAGGCGCAGCAGCCCATCCGAATACGCGACTGCCTACACTGCGGCAGATGGCGGGTGACAGCGATGTTGGTGTGGTTCAGGCTGTGGCCTCCCATCCCCACGCAGATCGCGATCTGTTGATGTTGCTGGCCTTCGACGATCGAGACGCTCAGGTCAGGCTCACAGCGCAGGATCGTCTGGAGCCACTGTTGCGTCGAGAGATTCGAGACGATATCCTGGAGCGCTGGGAGGCCAACTGACACTCAGGACGACACGCACACTGTACATATGAAACGACCCGCTTCCGTCTCGGATGCGGGTCGTTTCTGTGTAGAGGCGATGCTGTATGAGCACTCAGTCAGAGCTGCGCGAATGACGCTGCAGAGAGCGCTCAAGATTGCCTACGACGCTGCGCATCCCCTGCACCTTGCGGTCGAGGCGTTCGGCTTCCTTGCTGAGTTGGGTCTCCTTCTCCTCTACCTGGACCAATTCCTGACGCAATTCACTCGTGTTCGCGTGCTCACGGTACATCCGATCCGTGAGGCCACGCAGACGGACGGATGTCAGGTATTTCGTAATCGCGACGACGAGAATGCCCAGCACAACCCAGAAATAGCCGGTCATCGATTCCATTTGCAGGAGAATGGAGGGGAGACCACAGTCCGTGGCCTTGGTAGCATCCATTCGAGTGTACGCCAGTGGGCAACGTCCAGGCAAGATGGGATTGATCTGTCACGTCTCAGCACGTATCCTGCTTTCACTTCTTGAAGTATCCTCACGACAACATCTGGCAGCCTTCTTGACCTCATTGCAGCCTCTGACCGTTGCCATCGTCGGCGAGAATGATCGATCCAAGCACCTTGCCGCGATCCATCAGTCGCCACACCTGAGAGTGGGGGCTCTGGCCCGGTCGGTGGCTCACGACGGCAACTTCACCGAGAGGATTCAGGGAACGCCTCACTCAATCGTGGACGATCCACGGGAACTGCTCGAGCAGGGCACAAGCGATGTACTCGTCGTCTGCACGCCGCCCGATGAGCGAGCATACTGGATCAAAGCCGGACTTGGCACAGGGCGATGGGTCGTGTCGCCGCTAGCGGATCCTTCACCACCGGAGGCCAGGTCTTCGACGCGATGGCTCATCGACGTGCCCCTTGGCTGGACGGCAGCAGAGGCACAGATCCAACATCGGGTGCAGGTCACCGGGAGGATCCGATTCGTTCGGGGCCGGATGCGGGTTCCGGTAGGCTGGTTGACGGGAGAAGGCGTGCTTGTGCGATGGGGGGCATGGTTGCCTGTGATGCTGGAACGCACGATCGGTGTCATCGACCAGATCCGGGCCACGACCATGAACCACCGACACCCAGGGGCCTGGGAGGACCACGCTCTGGCCCTCGTCAGTTTTGCCAACGGCACAGAAGGAACCATCGAAATCGACGCTCTCGGTGAGCACGCAGATTGGCAGGTAGAGTTGATCGGTGACGACGGGCCGATTCTCTGCGGCGGTGACTTGCGGGCCGAGCGTGTCCAGGGCCTGGCAAGACTCTACGGACAACTGGGTGAGCACGCTGCACCAGCGTCGGCCGATGCACACAGAGCCTTGTTCCTGGCCCGCTGGATTCGCCAGTCAGGCCGCCTGGACACATCACTCAGCCGTCGAGAGGCACGCCGCGGATGACGAAGAATCAGGAAGTGGTGGCAGACACTCCAGAAGAAGAAGATGTAATTCCCACAACACGCCTGGCTCTGATGCTGGGGGCTGCGATCATTCTCCTGCTCAGCCTGCTCAGCTATCTGGCTCCCACCGGCACGCCGGTACCCCGAACGGAGATGACTCGTCTCTGGGAGGCAGACCAGATCGCCGCAGTCGACGTGGGGGAGACGGCCATCGTCTGTTATCTCAAGGATCCGCAACTCGTGCAGGAATTCGACGCGGGACGACCTGGATATGCGCAGGCGATTCGTGTTTTTCGAGATGAGATAGATGAATCGCAGTTGGAAACCTGGCGACAGGCAGGCCTGCCTGTACAATTCCGGACACAGACGACCGATGGGGCGCTCGGACCCTATACGTGGATGGTCGTCGTCGCCATGCTGCTGGCCGCCGGCGGCTGGCACCTGGTTGATCAAGCCCGGCGTCATCGACGTGATGGCGGCCCAAGACAGCGAATCGCTGATCTCGAGCAGCAATTGGAGCAGGGGAAGATCGATCCTGACCGATATCGCCGCGAAGTCGAACAATTGTCGACTGAGCTGTAGGGGAGAGCGAGGCGAATAGTGGCAGGACGAATCCACAAGCTGTCGGAGAACATGATCCGCAAGATCGCCGCAGGTGAGGTGATCGAGCGGCCGGCCAGTGTGGTCAAAGAACTGGTTGAGAACTCTCTGGACGCGTCTGCTGATCGCGTCCATATCGAGATCAGCGATGGGGGACGGCAGGGAATCCGGGTCAGTGATGATGGCCATGGCATGGCTTCGGTGGATGTCGATGTCTGCACTGAGCGCCACGCCACCAGCAAGATGCGTTCGCCGACCGACCTGTTCACTATCGAGACCCTCGGGTTCCGCGGTGAGGCGCTGGCAAGTATCGGCGCCGTAGCCAGAATGTCGATCGACACCAGAATGGCCGAGACGGATGAGGGCACTCAACTCGTTATCGAGGGGGGGGTCCGCAGGTCCTTCGGCGCCATTGCCCGTGATGTGGGAACGACGATTGAGGTGCGAAATCTCTTCTTCAACACGCCGGCACGGCGCAAGTTTCTGCGCCACGTGGAGACAGAGGCGCGTTATGTCACCCAGGGGATCGTCTCTCTGGCTGCAGCGCATCCCGATGTATCCTTTCAGCTCACGCACCAGGACCGAGCTGGCCTGCAACTGCTGCCGGCAGATCGGCGGCAGCGAGCGGCGGATCTACTGAATCTGCCAGCCGATGAACTACTGTGGGTCGAGGGGGAGATCTCAGGGGTCCGTGTCGAGGGACTGATCAGTCCACCCAACCTCTGCCGACGCACCAGAAGCAAACAATTCGTCGTCGTCCGTCAGCGGCCGGTGACATCACCGCCGGTGCAGAGGGCGGTCTATACTGGATACGGCGGACTGTTACCTCAGCGCCAGCATCCCATGTATGTCCTTTGGGTCGATCTGGATCCCCGGCAACTGGATGTGAATGTCCATCCAACAAAGCGCGAGGTCCGCTTTGCGGATGATCGTGTGGTCCGCGAAGCGGTGGAGACAGTCATACGTCAGACGCTGCAAATGCCCGAAACGACGACCTACACCCAGCAACCGCCTCGGCGCTCAGACTGGCGATCCGGTTCTGGGACGCCCGTAGCGCCGCCGGTCGCAAACAGAGCCCCCTCAGAAGACCGAGATACAGGCCCGGATTCTGCAGATACCGAACTGGCGAGTCAGAGGCCAGCAGGTGCTGAGAGACGGGCAGATAGTGTGGGAGCAACCGGGGCCGACGCTGTAGCCGATGCCACTGAGACCCCCGCGTGGACCCCCTCGAGTCATTCGCCAGCCCTCTTTGATGACACGGACGATGCTGAACAGATCAGCCTCGATCTGGTATCGGGTGGTGAACTACGGGGAGAGGCACTCAGTGGCCCGGCAGGAGAGGAAGTGCTCGCCAGCGCGCGTAAGAGTGACAAGTGGTGGCAATTCCACGACAAATACATCCTCCTCCTCGTCGCCGATGGGCTTCTCGTCATCGACCAGCATGCCGCCCATGAGCGGGTCCGCTTCGAGGAGGTCCTGGACATTCTTGGCCAGGATCCGGTTGTGTCCCAGAGCCTTCTCATGCCGCTGACTGTGAATGTGAATCCAGTCGAAATGGCCGTGTACCGGCAGGCGAGTGATCTGTTCGGTCGACTTGGATTTGATGTGCGAGAATTCGGCCCTGCGACCCTTCTGGTCGAAGGCCTGCCACCGGAATTGCGCACCTGGTCTGAGGGCGATCTCTTCTACGAGCTGCTTAGCGACCTAATCGAGGAACTGGACATCCGTTCTGAAGCTCGGGAGGCGCTGGCTGCCACAATGGCCTGCCATTCATCCATTCGTGCGGGCCGCAGGCTTGCAGGCGCAGAGATCGAGACGCTCGTCCAACGTCTGCTGCGAGCTAGGAATCCTTTCGCATGCCCACATGGGCGTCCCATCATCGTGCGCCTTCCGCTCACCGAATTTGACAGGCTCTTCGGCCGCTGATCTCCCGCATCATAGTGGAAGAGACAAGGAAGTCCATCCACGCGCACAGACCCCTGGTGGAACTACTCGATAAGCCAAGAACCGCTTGTCGCAGGTCTTCTGTAAACTGTATGGATAGAGCAGCGAGATGAAAGCACGCATCGCACCACTTCTGTAAAGTCCTAAGCCGACGGTCGTGCGCGGTGTGGCCAGCTGCAATTACGAGAGAACAAGCTGCCAATACACGTAATTGATACTATCTTATACTATCGATAATACCTGTTATAGTTAGTTAAAGGTGTGAACAGTCTGAGATACACATATATCAGTTCAACAATCATTTACAGAGTAACACTACACCGAACTGCTATCTTCTGTTACTATTCAGTACATCACTCTTTGGTTATGAAGATTCTTACTGACAGACATCCAGTACGCGGGTTATATTCCAGAACACCTACTCTTCGCTCTCATTGACCAGATGATACCTGCCCAAGCCTATGCCCTCTGACCTGACCGTCATCCGCCCAGGACATCACCTGGTTCGCACCGTGCACGAGGACCCTTTGGCCCAATTCCTATCGGGTCAACTCACTGAGCGCACGAAGAAGGCCTACTATTCGGATCTCTGCGAGTTCTTTAATGGTGACCGGATTCGGCCCGAAGATGTGCAGGCCGTTGATTTCGCCGATATCATCGAGTATCGAAATGCCCTGGCTGCCATGGGCCGCAAGCGCACGACGATCAACCGCAAGCTTTCTTCGCTGAAGGCATTCTTCAAGATGATGATCGCCGCAGATATCATCGACAAGAACCCGGCCGACTCAGCGCTCGTACGGGGCTACCGTGTCGACGATACGGTCAGTGGCAAGGCCCTGAAGAAACGCGACCTGCAGCGAATCCTCGATACAGCGGCCGCCGAAGAAGACGATTTGCGTCGCTCACGGGACTTGGCCATCCTCCACCTGTTAACCTTCGCAGGCTTGCGGCGCTCCGAACTGGCCGGCATGGACTGGGATGACCTGGACCAGGAAGGCGTCTTCCAGATCCTGCGACTGCCTGACACAAAGTCCGGCGTGACCCAGGACGTGAAGTTGCAGCCCGTCGTTCTACAGTATCTGTTCGCCTATCGTGACACACTCGAACTGCAAGGCTATTCACTCACAGGAAAAGCCTTTATCTCGCTGTCCCGCAACGAATCTCATGGACAGCCGATCACGCCGCAGTCCATCAACCTGATCGCCAAACGATATGCGCGGCTGGCTGGAATCACGCGCCCCGTCACGGCCCACATGTTCCGCCACACGTGCTGCACCTTGTCCATTGAAGGCGGCGCCAAGCCACAGCAGGTGCAGGCGCATCTGCGTCACAAGGACCTCAAGACAACCATGCTCTATTACGAGAATCGTGAACGCCTGAGCGACAACGCCTCGGACTATATCCACATCAAGAGCTGACACATCGAGACCTAACCAACAGGTGATGATTGACATAAGTTTCGTGATGCGCGCTGTAATGCCGAAGGTGGTGGATCATCCGACACCGCCATCTCATATAGTATGATCACACACGACTCACGAAGGTGACATAAGACACACATTGCGCGCACGGAGGTCGGGCTTTGTGGCTATATCTTCGCGCAGCCTGGTTCGGCGCCGCTCTACTCGATATACCAGGCACTCAAGCGCAGCGCAAACTCCTACACCAGATGAGTGCTTCTCGCCTGTCGCCAACCTTTTCCGTGCTCTCGGTTGCCTGCTGCGCGAGGTCGCTGTCTATTCGACCCATGGCGGGTTGTCAGACGACGATATTGACGATTTTCCCCGGCACCAGGATGAAGCGTTTGATCTGCCCGGAATCTGGCAGGAATCGCTGGACGTTCTCCAATGCCAGTACCTGCGTGCGCAGTTCATCCTCCGAGATGTCGACGGCGACCTCGACATTCCCCCGGACCTTCCCATTCACCTGCACAGGAAGAGAAATCGTCGTCTCCTCCAGCAAAGCCGCATCAACTTCTGGCCAAGCCTGCTGGCTGACATCACCATCCCCAAAACCGCAACGAACCCACAACTCCTCCGCTGCGTGTGGGGCCAGGGGATGCATGAGGAGGATGAATGTGCGCGCTACCGTCTGCGGGATATGCTCGAGGGAAACCAGTTCGTTGTTGAGCTCGATCAACCCGGCGATGGCCGTGTTGAATCGAAGGCCCTCAATGTCATCGGTTACTTTGGCGATCGTTTTGTGCAAGGCCTTGTCGAGCTTCGGGTCTGACGTCTCCCCCACCAGAATCTCTCCATCTTCACCGATGAAGTTGCGCCAGACACGCTGCAGAAACCGCTGCATGCCGCGGATGCCTTCCATGCTCCACGGTGCGCTCTGCTCCAGAGGCCCCATGTACATCTCGTAGAGTCGCAGCGTGTCGACGCCGTATTCTTCTCCGACCTCTTCCGGCGGCAGGCCATTCTTGTATCGCTTGCCCATCTTGCCGCGGAACCGATTCAGTTCCTCACCCGTTTCGGCATGACTTGCCGTGTCGCCCTCAAAGGAAACCTTGCGGATGTCGATATAACTCCCCCGCGCATCCGTAAAGGCATCAGCCGTGATCATGCCCTGATTGAACAACATCTTGAAGGGCTCGGGCGATGATACATCCCCCAGATCGAAGAGGACCTTGTGCCAGAATCGTGCATAGAGCAGATGAAGAACTGCGTGTTCGGCGCCGCCGATGTAGAGATCCACAGGCATGAAAAATCGCTCGCGCTCAGCATCGCAGAAGGCACTGTCGTTCTTCGGATCGATAAATCGCAGATAGTACCAGCAGGAGCCGGCCCACTGTGGCATAACATTCAGCTCTCGATGACACGCCGTCCCATCCACGTCGATCAGTGACCACTCCTCCCCTGCTCTTCCCAAGGGGGGCGACACGGGCGTATCCGGATCTTCCGAGGTGACGGGCCGGAAATCTGACATCTCTGGCAACAATGCCGGCAATTCAGTCGCCACGGGAAATCCATCGGGGTGTTCGGCCAATGGGAAGGGTTCGCCCCAGTATCTTTGGCGCGAGAAGACCCAGTCGCGCAGGCGGTAGGTTACCGCACCACGACCAATACTTGCAGCCTCAAGCGCCGCAATGATCTTCTGCTTTGCCTCTGGCGTCTTCAGTCCTGTGATGGCGTAGGGAGATTCCACTCCTTCTGCCGGCGAATTCACTGCAGTGCCATCACCCGTGTAGCACGTGCCGTCGTCGGCAGGCTCAGGGGCCTCAACGACCTCGACAATCTGCAGACCATACTTGGTGGCAAAATCAAAGTCGCGGTCATCGTGAGCCGGCACGGCCATGATCGCGCCCGTGCCGTAGTCCATGCTGACGTAGTCAGCGACAAAGATGGGAATCCGCTGGTCGTCGACGGGGTTGCGGGCCCAGATCCCGCTGAAGAGCCCGGTCTTCTCCTTGTCGGCTTCTGACCTGTCTGCACTGTAGCTGGCCGCCTGCTGAGCATACGATGCGATCGCATCGCTGATTTCCAGAGATGGGTCTTCACCACGCCAGCGTGGGTCGGTTCCCTCCGGCCAGGCTGCAGGCACAGCGCAGTCTTCGTGGCCAGCCTGCACCAGCGGGTGCTCTGGCGCCACAACCATGAAGGTGGCACCGAAGAGTGTATCTGGGCGCGTTGTGAATACCATCAGCGAGGATACGACCGATTCGCCGTCAGCGGAAAGAACACCAAATCGTACTTCGCCTCCGTCACTTCGACCGATCCAGTTTCGCTGCATGAGCTTCGTCGGCTCCGGCCACTGGAGGGTGTATGTCCCACCTCGACCATCGGGCAGCTTCTCAGCATCCAGATCATCCAGTAGGCGTTCTGCATAGGCGGTAATGCGCAACATCCACTGCTTCAGCGGGCGTTTGTACACTGGAAAATCGCCCCGCTCACTCTTGCCGTCGGACGTCACCTCTTCATTGGCCAGCACCGTTCCCAGTCCGGGGCACCAGTTGACAGTGACCTCCTGCTGGTAAGCCAGGCGGTAGTTGTTGAGAACCTGTTGCTGATGGGCCGTCGTCAGATTGGCCCAGTCTTCTGCTGACACGGAAGCGCCCATGTCTTGTAGCAGATCAAGGTCTGCTGTCGTCAGCTGCCGGTTGCCCGCGTCAAAGGATGTGAGCAGATCGGCAACGGGGCGAGCCCTGCCTTGGATTGATCGTCCCGCGTCATCGGTCCAGTCGTGATCAGGATCGAACCAGTGGTCGAAGAGCCGCAGGAAGATCCATTGCGTCCAGCGGTAGTAGTCATCCTTCGATGTAGCAATCTCTCGATCCCAGTCGTATCCGAGTCCAAGGAACTGCAGTTGCCCCCGGATCTTGTCGATGCACTCATCCGTCGAAGCGGCGGGATGGATGTTGTGCTCGATGGCATACTGCTCCGCTGGTAGACCGAAGCTGTCGAATCCCATGGGATGCAGAACGTTGTAACCCTGCATGCGCTTGTAACGACTGTAGATGTCGCTGGCGATGTAACCCTTGGGATGGCCAATGTGCAGACCATCACCACTTGGGTAGGGAAACATGTCCAGGATGTAGCACTTCGGCCGTGATGGATCGAAACCGGTCTCTCCCGGCGTCGCTGTCCGGTAGGTCTTATCCAGCAGCCAGCGCTCGCGCCACCGAGCTTCCAGGGTACGGAAGTCATAGTAACCGGCTCGTTCAGTACGTGGTGTTCCCGCCTGTGAGTTGTCTGCCGAAGTCATGGATACAGTCTCTGCAACGTCCGCGGGAATGCGATGGTCTCGCGCACGTGCGTCAGACCACACAACCAGGCGACGACGCGCTCAATCCCCATGCCGAATCCGGCATGAGGGACCGTGCCATAGCGCCGCAGGTCGAGATACCATTCAAAGGCATCCTGTGGGAGACCATGGGATGCAATCTTGCCTTGGAGAATCTCGAGATCGTCCTCCCGCTGGCCGCCGCCGATGATCTCACCGTAGCCTTCAGGTGCCAGCATGTCGACGCACAGCGCAAGGCGGGGATCCTCGGGATCTCCCTTCATATAGAAGGCTTTGACTTCAGCAGGATATCTGTGGACGAGCAGGGGTGCATCGTATTTCGCCGACAGCAACGTTTCATCATCACCACCCAGATCACTCCCCCACTCGATGTCGCTCCCCTCCGCCTTGAGGATGTCGATGGCATCATCGTAACTGAGTCGTGGGAATGGGGCCTTGCGAGCCGCCTCCAGTGGTTTCGTGTCACGCTCCAGAACCCGTAACGGGTCGCCACATTTCTCCAGCACGCGATCCACGATATGGGCGACCATGCTTTCGGCGACCTCCATATCACCGGCCAGATCGCAATACGCGATTTCCGGTTCGATCATCCAGAATTCGGTGAGGTGTCGTCGCGTTTTCGACTTCTCAGCCCGGAAGGTGGGGCCCAGGCAATACGCTTTGCCGAAGGCCATGGCAGCGGCCTCCATATAGAGCTGACCACTCTGTGTCAGATAGGCTGTGTCGCCGAAATAGTCAGTCTCAAAGAGTGTCGTTGTGCCTTCACATGCCGCCGGGGTCAGAATGGGTGCATCCACGAGAGTGAATCCGCCCTCGGCCATGAATTCCCGGCACGCGGAGATGACTTCGTTCCGCACCTTCAGAACCGCATGGGGGCGCGTGGAGCGCAACCACAGGTGGCGGTGCTCCATCAGGAAGGCAACGCCGTGTTCTTTTGGAGAGATCGGATACTCAGCTGATGGCGCGCTGAACAGGTCGACCTCCCGCACGCCGAGTTCGAATCCGAGTGGCGACCGATCGTCGGCCCGCACGTCGCCGCGAACGATGATCGCCGACTCCTGAGCCAACTCGCCACACAGCGCGAAGGTCTCATCGGAGACCTCGCCCTTGAAGGCAACACACTGGATGACACCGCTGCCGTCCCGCAACTGCAGGAAGTGCAACTTTCCACTCGAACGCATGTTGTAGAGCCAGCCACGCAGCTCGACATAGCCACCCTCATGGGCCGCAATGTCCCCGACACGTGTCTGGATGAGGGATGCCCCTCTGCCGTCCTCACTCACCGCTGATACCCTCCCGAATCACCAAGCACCGAGTTGTAATTCCTCTATACAAAAAAGACTACCGAACCGTCAACGCGAACTTATTGTCGCGTCTCCGATCCGGTAGTCTTGGTTAACACTCAGAGGCCGCTCACGAGCACCCTCTGTTACCGACTCTGCGGAAACGCCCGATCTTAGCTGTCAGACTTCTCCGGCAGGAGCGCTTTGCGGCTAAGTCGGATCTTCCCGGAGTTATCGATGTCGAGGACCTTCACGCGCACGGCCTCGCCTTCCGACAGCACATCCTCGACCTCGTTCACACGGGTGTGATCGATCTCGGAAATGTGCAACAGTCCCTCCTTGCCCGGAAGGATCTCGACGAAAGCACCGAAGGGCATGATGCGCTTGACCTTGCCATCGTAGTCCCGGCCAATCTCAGCATCAGCAGTGATCCCTTGGATCATGGCCATGGCAGCAGCAGCTGCCTCAGCCTCAACGGCGGACACCGTAATCGTGCCATCATCGTCGACGGCGACCTTTGCACCGGTCGTCTCGATCTCACGGATCATGCGGCCACCCGGTCCGATGACGGCGCCGATCTTGGACGGGTCGATCTTGATGAACTGGATTCTCGGCGCGTGCTGCGAGAGCTCGCTGCGTGACGCAGGAATAGCCTCCGTCATGACCTTGAGGATCTGCAGGCGGCCCTGACGGGCACGCTGCAATGCCTCCTCGAGAATCTCCAAGCGGATGCCCTGGATCTTGTTCTCCATCTGCACGGCAGTGATGCCCGCCTCAGTCCCGGCGACCTTCAGATCCATGTCACCGAGGAAATCCTCGGCGCCCTGGATGTCGGTCAGGATCTCGTATTCATCGCCTTCGCTGATCAGACCGACACCTGAGGCGGTGACGGGAGCCTTGATCGGCACACCAGCATCCATCAGAGCCATCGAGCAACCGCAGACAGTGGCCATCGAGCTGGATCCATTGGATGACTGGATATCGGAAACGAGACGAATCGTGTATGGGAAGGACGCCACCGTCGGAATCACCGGCGAGATCGCCGACTCAGCCAAGTGGCCGTGGCCGATGTCTCGGCGGCTCGGCCCACGCGGGAAGGATACCTCGTTGGTGCTGTAGCTGGGAAAGTTGTAGTCGAGGTAATACGACTTGAAGGCCTTGCCTCGCAGGTCGTCGACCATCTTCTCGTCCATCTTGTTGCCCAGCGTGGCAACACACAGTGCCTGGGTCTCGCCACGCTGAAACAGCGCCGAGCCATGTGCACGAGGGAGAACCTCCACCTCGGCGGATAACGGCCGAACCTCGTCGACCTTGCGGCCATCAATCCGACGCTTCTCTGTCAGGACCATACGGCGCATGTCGTTCTTGATGAGGTCGTACATCACCTCGCCAATGTCCTTCGACGACTCGGGGAACTTCTCGGCCAGAGCTTCCTGCACATCGGCCTCGACATCGTCGAGCTTCTGGGCCCGATCGGAGCGATCGTCAGTGTGGTTGGCTTCCGAGACACGCTTGCCCGCGAATTCCTCCACTGCCTTGGCCAGCTCAGGATCGATGACCGGTGCAATGTATTCCTGCTTCTCCTTACCAGCCTTCTTCTGCAGTTCATCCTGCAGTTCGAGTATGCCCTGGATATTCTCATGAGCGAACTCGAGGGCTTCCAAGAGAGCGGCCTCTGAGATCTCTTCAGCGTGGCCTTCGACAGAACCGATGCTATCGCGGTCGCCCGAGATAATCAGATCCATGTCACTCTCTTCGAGCTGGCTGTTCGTCGGATTGATGACCAGGTCACCGTCGACGCGACCGACGCGTACAGCGGCGATCGGGCCATCAAAAGGCATGTCCGACAGGACCAGCGATGCCGAGGCACCCACCATGCCGAGCACATCAGCATCGTTCTCACCATCGTAAGACAGGATAGTGATGAATACCTGGACCTCGTAGCGGTATTTCTTCGGGAACATGGGGCGGATCATGTGATCCGTCAGCCGTGCGGCGAGGGTCTCTTTCTCGCCCATCCGCCCTTCACGACGGAAGAAGTTACCGGGGATTCGACCACCGGCGTAGCTCTTCTCACGATATTCGACCGTGAGGGGAAGGAAGTCACGATCTCCGGCCCGCTTCGAGCGGCACGCGGTGACCAGGACGATGGTCTCTCCATACTGGATCCAAACCGCGCCATTGGCCTGACCGGCGATTCTGCCGGTTTCCATGGAGAATGTTCGTCCTCCCCATTCCATCTCGACTTTGTTACTCATCTTTCTCCGTTGCGCCCTTCTGGCGCCTTCGTTGAGGTACAGCAATCTGCGCCCGTGGTTGGGCGCATCACGTAAGCGCACACACGCATACGCACAGGCACGACGGCATTGTGCCATCGGCCCGGTTGTTCATCTGCCACAGTATTGGCGTTAGGCCTTTACTGCACCAAAGCGGCTGATCGCGTCAACGACGCAGCTGCAGATCCTTGATCAGTTCGGCGTAGACTTCCGGCGACTTCTTGTGCAGGAAGTTCTGCAACCGGCGGCGTTGGCCGATGATCATGAGCAAGCCACGCCGGGTGGCGAAGTCCTTCTGGTGCGACCGCAGATGCTCGGTGAGATTGCGAATCCGCTCCGAAAGGATGGCAATTTGCACTGACGCCGACCCTGTGTCGGCTTCACTCTCACCATACTTGACGACCAGTTCTTTCTTACGCTCAGTGGTGATCGACAACTTGTTTTCTCCTGTCCTTCATCAAGCTTACCGTGATTGACTGTCTTCTTCTATGTCGACGCAGCTGCGAGCTGCATCAATATCGAACTCGATCTGTGTAGCCAGTGCCTCGACACCGGCGAATGTTCGTTCTTCGCGTAGATAGCGTATCAAGCAAACACATACTTCGGTGCCATACAGGTCACCTGAATAGTCAAGCAAATGTGCCTCAAGGCGCAGTTGCTTGCCGGCAAACGTCGGCTGGTATCCCAGATTGACGACCGCCGTGTAGTTTTCTCCGTCGGCAGTGCAAGCCTGCGCGGCATACACGCCAACCTGCAGGCCAGCCAGCGCATCAATTGGCGCTTCGACATTCGCCGTCGGATAGCCGATTCCCCGGCCGCGACCATCTCCTGCAATGACTGATCCCCTGATCTTCACCGGGAGAATCACTGTCACGGCGTCGGCTCCGCCATGACCTTCACCGCATGCAGTTGCTCGCCATCGACTCGACCGATACCGAGCAATTCATCGCCAAAGCAGACTGCCACTTCTCCAGCCGATGCCGTGGTCTCTACCATGCGTCCACGAGTGAAATCGCGGGCGCCGTCGACATCGATACGCAACGCAGGCATTCGGTCACTGAGGGCCTCGACAGGGTCTACCCAGAGTCGCGAGTTGCCATCACCTATCTCCTCGGCCGCAAGAGCATCGATCTCGTCCAGTTCGACGGCCTCGGCAACATCGACAGCACCGATGCGCGTGCGCCGCAGTGCCTCGACATACGCACCGCATTCGAGTATCTCACCCACATCACGCGCCAGGGCCCGAATGTAGGTCCCCTTCGAACAATCAACGCTCACGTCTACGAGTGGATACTCGTATTCATCGACATCGAAACGCGACACCGTGACCGTTCGTGCGGGTAATTCGACCACCTCCTGGCGTCGAGCCCGCTTGTAGCTTCGTACTCCGTCCACCTTGATCGCCGAATGCGACGGGGGCACCTGCTCGATGACGCCCTGCCACTGTGCGATCGCTTCCTCAAGCTGTTCACGCGTCGGTACCGGGCCGTCAACGGCCGTGATCTGCCCCTGCGCGTCCGCCGTATCGCTCGTGCCACCCAGCCTGAATCGCGCCGTGTACTTCTTGTCGGCGCCAGTGAGCCAGGCACTCAATCTGGTCAACCGTCCGACGCAGACCAACAAAAGCCCCGTCGCCAGTGGATCCAGCGTCCCGCAGTGTCCCACACGTCGTGTTTGCATCGCTCGACGAACGCGGCGGACGATATCGTGAGACGTCGGGCCTTCCGGCTTGTCGATGGCGATAACTCCTGCGAGCGTCGTGCCCTCGCCCTTCTTCACTCCTGGGCACCATCCTCGCTCTCCTCCAGTGGTGCCGGAGGACACTCAACTGCGACCCGGTCGATCAACGCAGTCACACGGGCAGCGCGTTCAGAGGTATCGTCATAGACGACCTCAAACTCCGGAGTGTATCGCAAGGCAATCCGTTGTGACATCTCGTGCCGGATGTGACCGAGAGCCTTCTGCAAGGCTTCAGTCGCACCACGTTGGGCTTCATCATCACCGACAACGCTGATATACATCGTGGCCCGCTTCAGGTCCCGCGTGACCTCGAGATCCATGATGGTGACGAAGCCGATTCGCGGATCCCGCAAGCGTGGGATGATATCCGTCAGCTCGCGCAGCAGCATCTCCCGAACCTTACCTACTCGGTAGTTTGCCACCGGCTATCGCTCCTCGAGATCCACGGACAACACTTGCAGACGCAGATCCTGCTCGACAAAATGGATCGCCTTTGACATCACTTCATCAGCGTGCCGACCGTCGTTGCTGACCATCGCCATCGCCAGTGTGCAGCGCTGCCAGAGATCCTGATGGTCGACTTCGGCAACGGACAGATTGTACCGCTGATGGAGACGATCCTTCACACTCTTGAGAACCTGCCGCTTCTGCTTCAACGACTGTGCCTCAGGAAAATGCAACTGCAACTCGCTCACTATAACCACCATGGAGAAAGATCGATGCGCCTCACAGTGTGCGCGCCGTCTCCACGATCTCGATCGCTTCGATCAGATCACCATTCTCGATCGCGTTGAAGCCATCCAGGGACACACCGCACTCGAACCCTTCGGCAACTTCTCTGACATCATCCTTGAAGCGTCGCAGGGAGGCGATAGACCCTTCGAACAACACTTCCTCGCCTCGCCGCAACCGGACCTTGTGATTGCGCGTGATGTTGCCATTCAGGACGTAGCAACCAGCGATGTTGCCTGTCTTCGATGAAGAAAAGACTTCGCGCACCTCGATCGTGCCGACGATACGTTCGTCGAGTGATGGTGCAAGCAGACCTGACAGGGCCGCACGCAGCTCTTCGATGACCTCATAGATAATGCTGTATTCACGGATCTCCACGCCCTCGTCGTCGGCGACGGAGCGAGCGGTCGGATCGATGGGCACATGAAAAGCGATAATGATCGCATTCGACGCCGATGCAAGCAGGATGTCAGATTCGGTCACGGTACCTACTGAACTGTGAATGACGGAAATCCGCACCTCTTCATGCGTAATCCCACCCAGTTCCTGCGTGATCGCCTCGACCGAACCATCGACGTCACCTTTGACGACGACATTGAGTTCTCGAATCCGTCCTTCGATGATCTGGTGCTGCAGATCGCCGAGGGTCACGGAGCGGCGTCGAGCATCCTGACCACGCTTGATCTGCTGTCGCCGTTGAACGATGTCCTTGGCGTCACGTTCGCTGGCGACAACAACAAATGTGTCCCCTGCCTGCGGTACGCCGCCCAGCCCTAGAACCTGAACAGGACAACCTGGGCCAACCTCATCGATACGCTTGTTGGCCTCGTCCATCAGCGCTCGAACGCGCCCACCATACATGCCGGTAACGAAGGGGTCGGTACGGCGTAGAGTGCCTTCCTGCACGAGGACGGTAGCAACAGCACCACGTCCCTTGTCAAGTTGGGCCTCCACGACGGTGCCACGGGCGCGACTCTCGGGATAAGCCTTCAGTTCGAGGACCTCTGCCTCAAGGATGACCGACTCAAGCAACTGATCAATGCCATCGCCTGTCGTAGCTGAGATCTGAGCGCAGGCCACCTTGCCACCCCAGTCTTCGATCAACACGTCGTTCTCAGCCAGTTCCCGCTTGATCTTCTCGGGATCGGCCGTTGGCAGGTCACACTTGTTGATAGCCACAATGAGTGGCACCTGCGCCGCCTTGGCGTGGTTGATGGCCTCGATCGTCTGCGGCATCACATTGTCGTCAGCTGCGACGATGAGAATCACCAGATCCGTCACCCGAGCGCCACGAGCACGCATGGCGGTAAAAGCCGCGTGACCCGGGGTGTCGAGGAAGGTGATCGATCGACCATTCTCGAGTTTGACGGAGTAAGCACCGATGTGCTGCGTGATACCACCGGACTCGCCATCAACGACCTTCGTCTTACGCAGGTAGTCGAGAAGAGACGTCTTCCCGTGATCGACATGGCCCATCACCGTGACCACCGGCGGTCGAGGCTGCTGTTCGCCGATATTCTCCTGTTGGCCAATCGCGTCGTCGAAATCGGTGTCTGTCTCGGCTTCTTCGAGGGCGCGCAGCTCAAAACCAAATTCATCGGCGACGGTCACCATCGTGTCCATGTCGAGACGTTGGTTGATGGTCACCACAACGCCCAGTTGGAGACACGTGGTGATGACTTCCGCCGGCCGTGAGTGCATCGCCTCAGCGAGTTCGCCCAAGGTGGCAAACTCGTTGATGTGCAGAATCTCGGGCTCGTTGGTCGTGACCTCTCCGCCGTCCTCGGTGCTCGTCGTGCGATCATAACGCCGACGCGTGCGGCCCTCGGAGATCTGAGACAGTGTCTTGCGGACGTTGTCCTGCACGGCCT
>JABHDC010000039.1 GCA_018673255.1 Gemmatimonadota bacterium | reverse complement strand
TCGGCCCGCATCGGGGCTGTAACAGCCAGTTGGGCGAAGACCATCATCAGCCATGTGAGCGGGGCAACGCGCTGCATCGGGGTGTCCTTCTCTTCGGATTCGTGTTGAATGGCAGTCCTATGTGCACAAACAGGGACTCCCGATGTCATTTCGCAACTCACTTCTCGAGTTGGGAGGCCCAATTTTCTTGACAGATCCCGATGGTATCATTTTGATACTGGTATGAAATCGATACATATCAGGGATGTCGAACCGAAGACTTTGGCTGCGCTCAAACGACTGGCCACGAGTCACCGCAGATCTCTCCAGGGCGAATTGCAGACGATTCTGGAGAGAGCGGCCAGATGTGCACCCCCAGAGACGCCGGTAGAGATGTTCTGGAACACTGTCGCGACCGGAACGACTGCAGCATCGTGGTCTCGCAGCGAGATGTACGGTGACGATGGTCGGTGAGACGCTGTTCGTTGACACCAACGTGTTTCTCTCGGCGACTGATCGTTCACGATCGAATCACGATCAAGCCCGCGATCTGCTGAGAGGGGGAATTGACGGCGGGTATCATCTCGCCTTGAGCGGTCAGGTGATTCGTGAGTACCTCGTTGTCGCGACACGGCCGGTCGACGTCAACGGCCTGGGCCTGTCGACAGGTCTGGCACTACAGAACATCGACGTCTTCGCGCGGCCCCCATTCGTGTTCTGCGATGAAACCGAGGCGGTGTCACAGCGCCTGCGCGAACTTGTGCAAGCCAACGAACTCGTCGGCAAACGCATCCACGACGCCAACATTGTAGCGACCATGATTGAAGAAGGAATTCGACGACTGATCACAACGAATGTCGCCGACTTCTCATCCTTTGATGCGATAGAAGTCGTTGAGTTGGGTTCCGAGGGTGACGACTCAGTCTGAGCCGTCAGAATGGCGCTGGCAACTCGAATTCCAGCCACTGATCCGTCTCGGGATGGTGGAAGGCGAGGCGCGCACTGTGCAGCATCAGGCGATCGGCCAGGCGGGGATTGCCATAGAGCCGATCACCCAGGACGGGATGTCCCAGGCCATCTGGATGAGCTGCATGCACGCGCAGTTGATGTGTTCGACCGGTCAGGGGAGTGAATCGCACCCGCGTATGGTCGGTCTCACGGGTGACGACCTTCCAGTCGGTGATGCCCAGTTTGCCGTGCACGGGGTCAAGAATCTGCCGCGGCCGATTGTCTATATCCACACGGAAGGCGAGCTCGATATGCCCGGCGTCTTCGGCGACGTGTCCTTCCAGCAGGGCGACATAGGCCTTGCGAACATGTCGCTCCTCGAACTGCCGGGATAGATGGCGATGCGCCGCGGGGGTGAGTCCCAGGACCATGAGTCCGGAGGTCTCCATGTCGAGCCGGTGAGCTGCAAGTGATCCTTCGCACCGGGGGAACAGCTCCCGAATGCGATTCACCACGCAGTCAGTGAGGTCCGGCCCCCGACCGGGCACGGAGAGGAAATCGGGCAGCTTGTCGACGACGACGAAACTGTCTTCCTGGTGCACGATCGACAACGGACGATGCCGCAGATCGGGTGGCATGAATTTCATGGTGCTGCCGTAACCCGGGCCGCCTCGATGCCGCGCAGCAGGAACCCCAGGATGGGGTAACACTTCTCGCGGCAGGAGCTGTAGTAGACGTCCTCTGCGCGGGGATGCCTTGCAGAGGGCGACCCCCACCAGAATTCCACCATGCTCAGCGGGATCAGGTCGTTGCGGATGGCGGCCTGCAACAACTTCGGTGCGCAGCAGTCACCCATTCCCGTCGGCGGGCGCAGTCCACCGGTCTCGACCTGGGTCAATGGCAGGACTTCTCCCAGCACATTCTCGAAGCGGTAGGCGGCATGGATCTTTTCGGTCAGGGCACGGGACCACTTGCCGCGTTCGATCTTGATCATCTCGATCTGTCGCCGAATCGGTTTGCTCGTGGGCAGCTTCTTGAGTTCGTCGATCTGTTGCGTGAATTCGGCGACACGCGCTTCCGTCTCAAGTCGGTCCGCGGCGTATTCCTCCAGGAATCCGCTCGACGGCACCCAACCGGCCGGCGTCTCCCACGTGTCCCACTCGCCTGAGAAGGCACGAAGTGTACCCAGCGAACCGGCCGCATCCCGACAGACCATGACGCCGAACATCTTTCCGGCAGCTGCTTCGAGGAGATGGCTTGTGCTGAAACCATCGCCCGGTTCTCTGCACTGGTTGAGTTCTACGCGCAGGAGTTCGGCTTCGGCCACGGCGACGTCACTGGGCCCCAGGGCGCGTTCCTCTCCCGTCACGGGGCAGCGTCCGGCGTAGCGCACATCGGGGAGCTTGCAGCCTGCCGCTGGTGTTGCGCCCAATGCGTGCAGGATGGCCGAGTCGTGGTCCGTGTCGGCCTGCGGAGAAGAATCTGTGGGGTGTCGTGTCACTTGGGCCGGGGCGGGTGGTGTGTGGATGGGGGGTGAGCGATGATGGGGTGCTCGATTGAAGATATGGACCGAGACCGCCAACCACTCACGTGAGTCCTTACTTGAGGCGGCCCGATGGTTGCCCTTCCTTGGAAACCTGAGGAGAGGATCGCTGATATGACCGAAAAACGCGCAGGTGGGTTGAGTGCAGGTGAACGGTGCCCGGATTTCGTGGCGCCCATGTCTGGTGGCATGGAGACACGCTTCTACGCTCGCGCTGGCGGGCGGGTGGCGCTGCTGGTCTTCGCCGCTGAGGTGGGCGATGCCGTGCGAACCATGGTTGCCGACCTCGATGAGGTCGCGAGTCTGCATTTTGTCGTGCCAGAGGCTTCAGGTGCGACCCCCATTGAGGGGCTCGACATCTTCCTCGACGACGGTGTCGTTCGTACGGCGTTCCGACTCCCTGATGATGGATCCCATCACGCTGTCCTGCTGGATCGCAATCTCCGCGTCCTTACCAGCATACCTTTCGAGGGTGCGACGGCCCGGGTTGAACTCGAGCGAGTCTTGAAGGATGAGTCGATCCGCGAGTCCGAGCTGAGCCAGACCGGACAGACGATCACGTCGCAGGCTCCCGTCCTGTTCATACCGCGTGTACTGGAGCCGGGCCTGTGTCGCCATCTGCAAGAGATCTGGTCTGCCTCGCACGTCGAGACCGGCGTCGAACGGTCTGTCGATGCCACACGGGCTGAGATCATCGAGGCAGAATCCAAGCGTCGACAGGATCATGTCGTGGAGGATCCGGACTTGATCCGGGCCCTGACGCAGACCATTGGCCGTCGAGTGCTCCCGGAGATCCGGCGTAGCTTCAACTACGCCGCCGATCGATTTGAGGGATTCAAGATCTCCTGTTACGAGTCGTCATCGAGTGGTTTCTTCCATGCCCACCGTGACAACCTGAGTCCCTCCACGGCACATCGGCGCCTTGCCATGTCGCTGAATCTCAACGACGACTTCGCCGGCGGTGAGTTGTGCTTTCCCGAATTCGGGCCGGCGCATTATCGACCGGCTGCCGGTGAGGCTCTCGTCTTTGCCTGTTCCATGCTGCACGAGGTCGTGCCTGTCACGCAGGGTCGGCGATTCACCTTGCTGTCCTTCCTCTTTGATGCGGGCGCCTCTCGAACACAGAGGAGTGAACATGCTGCCCAAGGCTGAACATCGGCATCTGCAAACACCCGAGCTGAATGTGACCTATGCGGCGCCAAAGATCCTGCAGTTTGCCGGCGCCCTATCTGAGGAGAGACCGAATTGTTGACCAAAGAAGGGTGCCAGAAGCGGCAGGAGCGTCTACGCCAGCGACTGAGTGACGCGGGCGTCGACGCCATTGCGATCGTGCATCCCGTAGAGATCTACTACTTCACGGGGGTGTTGCTGCCCGAGACCTTCCCGGCCCAGCCGGCGTTGCTCTGGATCCAGACCGATGGCAGCAGCTGGCTGGCGGCACATAGTGATGCTGGGGAGCCGCTGGTGGATGCGTGTTACACGTACGAGTGCAGCGTCGGCTACACGATGAACTCCTACATGCGGACGCAGCTGAGTGAACTGGTTGCAGATCGTCTGCGTGGCACTACGGCGACCCGGGTGGGCTATCAGCGTGAGTTCATGGTGAAGATGCTGGCCGACCACGTAGACAAGGGTCTGGGTGCGACCGTCGAGTGGATCGACATGGACGAACAGTTGCACCAGATGCAGGAGATCAAGGACGAGGATGAGATCGCACTGATTCGCAAGGCCGTGCAGGTCGATCTGGCCGCCTACGATGCGGCTCAGGCGACGATCGCACCCGGGGTGAGTGAACTTCAGGTGCTCGGTGCAGCTCAGCAGGCAGCACACCTGGCGGCAGGTGAAAAGGTCTTCCACGATGGGGACTACCAGTGCGGGCAGCTGGGTGGATTCGCGCGAGATCGGAAGATCGAGGATGGCGAACTCTACATCATCGATGCGTGGCTCATCTACCGAGGCTACTGGGCGGATCTGTGCCGGACCTTCGCCGTGGGAGAGCCGACTGAGTTGCAGGAGTCGATCTACGATCATCTGGCCGCCTTTCACGATCGAATCGGCGACTACCTCCAGCCGGGCAAGGACTCGCGCGAGTGTGCCCGGGCGATGGATGCCTACATCCGTGAACTCCCCGCCCTGGCAGAGGTCGGTCTGGGTCACCACGGGGGCCACACGATCGGTCTGCGCGCCCATCAGATGCCAGATGTGAATGTGACGCGAGGTGGCGTGTTCGAGATCGGCAACGTCGTATCGATTGAACCCGGGGCCTATATCCCGGAGGCTCGCAGCGGCGTGCGGCTTGAGAACATGTACTTGATCACCGCGTCGGGTCCGGAGAATCTGTCACAATATCCGATGGAGATCCGCTGCCGGTCGTGATCCACTCCGGCTCGGGCGCATCATCCATGTACAGCCATTCTATCCACAAGCGTTGATCGTCGAAGGAGATTTCCATGGTCAGTCGTCGAGAGTTCCTTGCAGC
>JABHDC010000038.1 GCA_018673255.1 Gemmatimonadota bacterium | reverse complement strand
CTACAGCCGATGAACAGGCCCAGCGTCAACACGAATGCTCTGTACACGATAGGTCTCACATTATCTGCGTTCACTGCCTCAGTGCGGTTTCCCGCAAGCATGCCCCCCATCGTGATTGCGTGCAAGCCTCCAGGATGAGTCCTCAGATCCTCGGCCCTCGAACACGATGGGCTCTTGCCGGCACCTCCCGAGTCGCCACACATTGGTGCGGATACTCCCACCTGATTGAAGGACTTGAATGCGCACCACACTCAGATGGTCGGCACGCACGCTCGTCGCGCTGCTGTTTGCCCAGTCGTTTGCTCAGTCGATGGCAGGGGCGGAGCAGCTCGAATTCTCCTTCACCAGTTCCTACGACGGCAGCGAGCAACTCGCCTTCGCGCTGATTCCCGACTCGCTGGCTGACGACGAACCTCGCCCCCTGCTGGTCCTGGCCCACCACGCCTGGGGCAGTCGACACTCACAGTCCTACTACTATCCTGAGATCGAGAAACGCGGGTGGATGCTGGTCGTGCCCGAGTTGCACGGCAAACATACAGATGGCCGTTTTTCGCTGAGCGCGATCGAGGCCCAGCATGATCTCATCGACGCCCTCGACTATATGCAGGCAAACTACCCCGTCGATGAATCCCGTATCTACCTGGCCGGTCGTTCCATGGGCGGCATGTTGTCGGCGGTAACGGCGGCCAAGTATCCCGGGCGGTTCGCTGCCGTCGTCGCCGGCCAGGGTGTCTACGATTTCCGCACATGGCGGGAATGGCGACTACCCCTGTCTCAATCTGCCACCGCCGGATCGACGAGAGATCAGGTCGACTCGCTTCTATCAGCAGAACTGGGCGGGCCATTCTCACCGGAAACGGCCCACGCCTACGTGTCCCACTCGGCCCTGACTTTTGCCTCGAATCTGCAGTATGTACCGCTGATCCTCTGGCACGGCACACTCGATGAGATCACTCCACCCGAGCAATCCGCACGGCTGGCCCAGGCCATCCAGCAGTATGATCGATACCAACCCGATCCCCACTGGCTGCGCGGCGCCAGCCATCTGCCGATCAACCTGCCGCCCTCGTGGGTTCTGGATCAATTGCAGCATCACCGAAACGTGGGCCTGAGAGGCTGGCGCACTCGCTTCTATCCGCAACTTGATCTGATCACCGATGAGGCCAAGCGAATTCTCTGGCTCGAGATTGAGCCCGCAGCTGTCGATGGCTTCGGCCGTGTCGTGGCCTCCGTGACCGATGGCCTGCTGGCCGTGCGTGGCGAGGAGGTCGCCTCGGTCACCGTGCAACTCGACGAGATCCCTGAGTGGATTCGCTTCGACCATTATGAGATGGAAGGCGCTCCAGACCTGCAGTTGCACATTGCCCGCGGCGATTCGGTGCTCTTCACGGCCACTACCGACACACCAGCGGGCGCCTTGCCAGCCCTGTGGGCCAGCCAGATCGAGCCCTAGTTGGAATCACCTGCTTCCCAGTACTGCTCGCCCTGTCTGCCCATGTGCGAATGCCAGATCCCATGACCACACCGCACTTGTCCGCGCGTCTCTCCCTCATGTTTGGCCTGGCTCAAGCGGCCGAGGGTGCTGCCCTTGTGTTGCTCAGTGGCCACATGGGCGCCCTCGGATTCACGGGTCAGCAGATCAGCTACGTCTTCGCCACCGGTGCACTGGCCTCCTTCATCTCGCCCATGGTGGCCGGTTACCTGGCGGATCGCTACTGGTCGAGCCAGCGATTCCTCGCCGTCTGCCAGTTGATCAGTGCCCCCCTGCTCTTCATCGCCTGGCTGCAGACGGGATTCACCGGCTTCTGGGTGGCCATGTTCCTCTTTGCCCTGATCCGCCTGCCGGCGATGACCCTGACCAATGTGGTGGCCTTCTACCACCTGGGTCGGGCCGAACGCTTCGGTTATGTCCGCGTGTGGGGGACGATCGGCTGGCTTCTCGTCAGCTGGGCATTGAGCCTCTATCTGCGACTGTGGGAGAACGAGTCGGTGCACCTCGGTGATGGACTGCTCGTCGCTGCAGTGCTCTTCGTGATATCCGGCTTGTATTCGCTGAGTCTGCCGCACACACCACCGGGTGCTGCCGCAGGGGATGGAAACGGCCCTCCGAAACCATTCGCCTTCCTGTCGGCCTTTGGTCTGCTGCGCCAGCGCAACTTCGCCATCATCGTCGGCATTGCCTTCATCTCTTCAGCGGTCAGTCCCTTCTTCTACAATTTCTCCTTCCTCTTCCTCACCGATCCGGCCACACTGGATCTGGCCCCCAGCACGGCCAACTGGGCACAGAGTCTTGGCCAGCTGATCGAGATCATCGTCCTCCTCGGCCTGGCCTCGTCCCTGCGTCGACTCGGACTCAAACGCATTCTCCTGGTGGGCATCGGCGCCCAGGCAATACGCTTCGGTGCCTTTGCGCTGGGTGGCCCTTCCTGGCTGGTGATCGGCTCGATTGGTGTCCATGGATTCATCTTCACCTTCTTCTTCATCGGCCTCGTGATCGCCGTAGAAGAGTTGAGCGAACCCGAATACCGGGCCAGCGCCCAGGGTCTGCTCACCTTTGCCCGAGG
>JABHDC010000037.1 GCA_018673255.1 Gemmatimonadota bacterium | reverse complement strand
GAGCCATCAGCCGTGTGACCCCGCCGGTGAGCCAGATCAGTGGACGGAAGATGAAGATCATCACCAGCAGTGGCCGACTGATGGCCGGTGCCAGCGCTCGGCTGTAGATGACACCTGCCGTCTTCGGGATGACCTCCGAGAGCATGAGGATGGCGAGGGTGAATGCAGCTGAGAAATAGCCCACCCCCTCGTCGCCGAAAACTCTCGCAGCCGCCGCACCGGCCACAGCGGCACCGGCAGTGTTAGCGATCGTATTGAGGGAAAGGATCGCTGCTATCGGTTCGTCGACTTTGGAGCGAAGACGTCTCAGGATCAGGCCGGTCTTGCTGCCGGACTCGGCCAGATTCTCGATATGCGCCAGAGGCACTGAGTAGAGAACCGCTTCAAACAGAGAGCACATGGCCGAGATGCCGACAGCGGCTCCCACGGCCAGGGCCAACTCCATCATGATCGAAATGTCCTTTTGGTAGGTGAAGATCCAACTCAAGTATCGAGTGTGTGCGGGGGCGGCGGCAAACGCTCCTCAGTCGGCTGTGACGGCGTCCGGCAGGTGGGCGGCATCCACATGCCGATAGACCCACTCTCCTCCCACCATCGTCGCCGTCACCTGCAGATCGCGGATGAACATAGGATCCACGTTGTGCGGATCGTGATCCAGGACGATGAGGTCGGCGTGGTATCCTGGCGCGAGACGACCCAACCGGTCCTCGACACCGGCCGCTCGGGCAGCCCCCGTCGTGTAGCCCCGGATCGCTTCAGCAACCGAGAGCCGCTCCTGCGGCTGCCAGCCCTGGTCACCGGGTGAGCCGTCGGCACGACGACGGGTGACGGCCGCATGCAACCCGGACAGCGGTGCGATCGTCTCTACCGGGGTGTCCGATCCGAAGGCGAGTGTGGCGCCTGCCGCAGCAATACTGTGGAATGCATAGGCGTAGGGGGCTCGCTGTGGGCCCCAGAACCGATCTACGATCTCTCGATCGCTGGTGGCGTGGATCGGCTGCATGGAGGCGATCACATCCAGTGATGCCAGCCGGGGAATGTCGCTCGGATCGATGACCTGTACATGCTCGATCCTGTGACGAAGCGCGCGTCGTCCAATCTCTTGCTGCCCCAGCTGGCGCTGGCGAAGTCCTTCGATGACGTCGAGGACAACTCGATTGGCACGATCACCGATGGCGTGTACGAAGCTGGCCAGGTTGGCCTCGGCGGCCTTCGTCATCACCTGCCTCAGGTCCTCCACCTCGATGAGGGGCATGCCGAGATTGTCCGCATCACCCTCGTAGGGTGCCAGCATCCATGCCGTCTGCGGACCCAGGGCGCCATCGGTGAAGATCTTGACGCCACCGATCCACAGATGGTCGTCGCCGAAGCCGGAGGTCAACCCGCAGCCGATTGCGTCATCCAGATGGTCCACGGGGATCGTCTTGCAGACCCGCAACTGCAGTCGACCCTGGCTGCGCAGTTGTTGCCAGGCACGCAGGGCCCGGACACCGTCCATGTCGTGAACACCGGTGATTCCCAACGCGTGCGCACGTGCCATCCCCTGCTGCATGGCTGCGGCCACTTCAGTCACGCTGACGGGTGGTAGATGAGAGCTGATCAGATCAGATGCCGTTTCCAGGAAGACGCCACTTGGGGCACCACACGACTCCCGCACGATCGTGCCACCGGTCGGATCAGGGGTCGAAGCGGTGACCTGTGCCAGAGCCAGGGCCCGTGAATTGGCCCAGGAGGCGTGGCCACTCTTGGCGGTCAGATAGACTGGGTGATCGGGTGCAACGCCGTCCAGTTGCTGGCGCGTGGGCCACCCGCCATCACCCCAGGCATTGTGATTCCAACCATGACCACGAATCCATTCGTCGACCCCGGTCCGTGCGACCTGACGAGCAACCGCATCCAGAACGTGCTGTTGCGCCGGCTGATCCGCGTCAATCCGCTGCAACCCAAGCGAGAACCACTCGAAGTGCAGGTGGGCGTCGGTGAGTCCAGGCAGAATGCAGCGTCCCTGCAGATCGATGCGTCGACCCGCTGACACTTCTTCCAGAAGACGGTCATCTCCCACTGCCCGTATGCGGCCATCACGAATCCACACGGCCGCCGCGAATGGGTGCGTCGGCGCTTGCGTGTGGATACGAGCATTGTGGAGAACCCAATCATTGTCCGACACAGACGAACCTTTCTGCGGCAGGACGATGGCGCTGCCGGTCTATATTAGGGAGACCGTCATTTCCTCATCCCGTGGAGTCGCCGTGAGAGTCGCCGTTTTCACCGACGAGATCAACCGCCAGGATCCGCAGAAGGCGATGGCCCTGGCCTGCGAGTGGGGTATCGAGGCGGTCGAGATCCGCGGCATGCCCGGTGGACGTTTCCCTCGTGCCAGTGATCATCAGATAGAGGAATTTGGGCGCTGGATCGAGACATTCGGACTGATCGTATCCGGTGTCTCTCCGGGCCTGTTCAAGGAATCGGTCACCGATCCAGTAGTGGCACAGGGACTCGAGTCTTTGCTGCCGCGCGCCTGCGACGTGGCGCGCCGTTGGGGAACGGACCTGGTCTCCTGCT
>JABHDC010000036.1 GCA_018673255.1 Gemmatimonadota bacterium | reverse complement strand
GCGCCGTCGAACACGGCATCATCGAAGGGCAGCGCTGTGACTGACCCCTGATGAACACTGATCCGGCTCTCGTTGCCGTAGCGGGTGATCTTGTGACGCACCATCTCCACGAATTGCGTCGACCGTTCCAGCGCGTCGACTCGAAAACCACACTTGGCCAGTTCCAGGGCAAGTGACCCGGAGCCACAGCCCGCATCCAGCACGCGCCCCTCATCGAGCCTTGGTTGGAACAGCCGCATGAGCAGTCGCTCCCGGAACAGATGCACCGGGCCACGAATCTCGGTCTGGCCCCAGGGCGTGGGCTCAATCGTCAGCTCTGTCATCAGTTCACCATCTCGACGCGGCACAGTAACTGGCGCCCGATTGCAGCCGGAGATCCATGCTGCGTGTACACCTCGTGGCCCGATGCGGCTATCTCGCGGGCAAGGGACGGTTCATCTCGCAACCGAGTGATTGCACCGGCCAGTGCCGCCGCGTCGCCGGGCGGACACAGCACGACGGATTCATCGTGGACGAGCAACTCCCGGATCGCCGGGGAATCACGCGTAATAACAGGCCGCCCCACGGCCAGTGCATCAAAGACCTTGTAGGGAATCACGCGGGCCGCCTTTGCCGTCGTGCCGAATACTCCCAGGCATACGTGAGAATGGACGATGTGGTCGTGTAGTTGATCTGATGATTGCCACTGACTGATGAACTGAACCCGCCCGCCAAGTTCGAGACATCGGGCCTGCAGGGAATCGAATTCCTGCCCTGAGCCGATGAGGGTGAAGTCGACCTCATCGCCCTGCAGCAGAGCAGCCGCCTCGATGATGGTCTCGATTCCGTGAAGGGGGACATAGGTGCCGAAGAAGAGGACCCGCAGTGGCTCACCTTCGAGGCGAGGTGGCAGCGGCCGGGAGGCGAATTGCTCATCGTCCTCCCCCACAAAAGAACGCACAAAACGCTGTCGCTCGATGCTGAAGAGCTTGGCGTAGTAGTCGCCCTGCGCATCCGTGTCGACCAGAACGATGTCGGCAGCGCGGAAGGCGGATGCGTCGAGCCACTTCAGCAACCGAGCCATCCACGACGTTTCGGATGCATTGCGTCGGTCGCAGATGGCCGTATCGAATAGCGAGATGAAAGAGACGAGTACGATCTGCCGACGACGACCGATCAGCCAACGCGCCAGCCGGACGTCGAGGTAGCCGGGGTAGCCGATCAGCACCCAGTCGTGGGCCGGAGTCCGGGCGTATTGAAGGCTGAGTTGCACAAGACCTCGGGCCATGCGCCAGAGGGTCATGACCAGACGCCAGGGCGTCGCGTTGGCCAGCAATTCGTGGACGAATCGCCCCCAGACTTCGGCCCGGCATTCCACGACCTGCACACCGCTCAGGCGCAGTCCCTGTCGTAGAACCCGATTGACGGGATACCCCTCGGCCGTCGTATAAGACCCAAATAGACAGACCGTCATTCATCCCACCCGCCCTCATGCATCGGTGGGAGCCTCCTCGGTGCGCTCAAATCGCAATTGCGCAATCTGTTCGGCGAGCAATCCCATCATGAAGATGACAACGGAGGTCGTGAACAGAAGCATGGACATATTGGTGAAGCGGTGTTCAGTCTGAAATGTGTAGCCGTAGTACCCCAGCCCCATGAGGAACAGATAGATGCTGACAGGCAGGAAGATCTTGAGTGGCGAAAAAAGCATGCAGATCTTGGCGATCACCATCAGGAATTTCGCGCCATCCGACACCAATCGAATCTTGCTTTTTCCGACGCGCTTGGCAGCGTGGATCGGCTCATAGTTCACACTGTGTCCGGCCCGCAGCAAGCAGAGCGTGATCGTCGTGGGATAGGAGTAGCCATTGGGCAAAAGTCCGGCGAAGCGGCGAGCCACATCGCGTCGGATCGCTCGGAAACCGGAGGTCAGATCCTGAATTCGTCGCCCCGTCACATAGGAAGCCAGCGCATTGTACAGGCCATTTGCCAGAGCCCGATGGAGACCGGCCTGGGAACCGCGCCCCCTGGCCCCCACGACCATGTCGTACCGGCTGCAACCCCGAAGAAACTCCGGCACGAGCCCCGGATCGTGCTGACCGTCGGCATCCATGAACACAAGCACCCGTCCACGGGCACTGCGAATCGCGGTCTTGATGGCCGCACCGTTGCCAATGTTGTAGGGATGCTGCACCACGCGGACCTCGCCACCCACCCGACGAGCCTCGTCGGCGGTGTTGTCTGTCGATCCGTCGTCGATGACGAGGATCTCGTATCGCTCCCGGAGATCAGACTCCTGATCAAGCCGCTGACGCAGAGCCGTCAGGACAGGCGCAATGGCGCCCTCTTCGTTGTAGGCAGGCAGACACACACTGAGCTCGAGGTTGGGCAAATGGCTCATCGCCTAAGCCTCCCTGTCAGCGCGGATCGGCTGCGAACAGCGGCATCTCCGTGCGCAATCGTGCCTCAAGGCGCTGGTGACAGGCCGGGCAGACTGAAATGAGGTGTTCGAGTTTGTTCGCTTCCACATTACTGTGAAAGCGGCGGTACGGAATCCGATGGTGAACGTGGAGACGTTGCCCCAGTTCCTTCTCGGTGATGCCGCACTCCTGACAGCGACACTCATCGCGATAGCGGGCCTCCCGGGCCTG
>JABHDC010000035.1 GCA_018673255.1 Gemmatimonadota bacterium | reverse complement strand
GGCGCCGTACCGAAATACAGACGCTGGCCCGAACTGGAGAATGAGGGACGCCGATGACTGGAGACATGCCACCCGGGTCTCATCCCCGCACTACCGGAGCCCACCAACCTTGTTGTGGCCTGAGACTCGCCCTGCCATAGATGCAGCGACCACTCCGGCGGGGGCTGCTCAGAACCCTCGGGGGTGCTCAGAAAGGCCAGACGTTGGCTCCCCTCGTCGAAAATGAGGTGCTCATGTTGTCCATCACCAACCACGACGGGGATCTCGTCGCCTGTGTCGGTAGGAATCACCCAGAGTCCCGGCTGCCGTCCCCCTCTGCTCAGGGCGAGCCACCTCCCATCGGGACTCAATACGTAGTTCACGACGTGCTCGAATCGGCGTTGCATACCAGTGCGCAGGTTGTGCAGGACCAACTGTGCACCGTCTTTCTTCTCGGCACCCGAGACGTCAGGTTCTGGGGCGTCGGGTCCAGCAGGGCTGCTGTCAGCCGATTGGGTCGAATCCTCAACACCGTGATGCAGCCAGGCAACCCAGTCCGCTGCGCCCGTGGGAAGTTCGTAGGAAGCAACGGCTTCTACGGTGGTGAGTTGGCCATCACTGAGCCGCAGCAGCCCCAGACCAGGTGTTTGGTCCCCCATTGCGGTGTCCGGCTCGATCCGGCAGATGAGCCATTCGTCGTCCAGCGCCACCTGCGCCGAAGTACCCCTGGGGACCGTGTGACGCTGTCTGCCGCTCGTCGACTGGGCGACCAGTTCGCTTCCCGTATCACCGAAAGATGAATTCAGTTCAAAGACCACCCACCCGCCCCGATCAGAGATCATCTCTCCCTGAATCGAGCGCCACAGACCATAGTCAGCATGATCGAGAGGCCCTTTGGGTGGGGCGGCCGAGACAGACGTACTCGTCACCAGGATGGCACCCAGCAGGACACCAGCGATCAGCATCTACACCCTTGTTCGATGGAGGAGGAGTGAACCGATACGTGAGCACGCGACACGAACCAGATGTCAGGCCCGAAATAGAGACTAAGAGTGTGCGGGCCTGCTCGTCAACGGAGCATTCAGAGGCGAGATCAATCACACCATGACTCTGAGAAAGGTATTCTCTATCACCGTGACCATCTTGACAACTTCTGCCATGGCGCAGACAGATGATGCCACCACGCGTCAGCATATCGTTGGGGATGCCGTCCTTGGGAACCAGGGTTACGAACTCCTCGAACACCTGACGACGCAATTCCAGGGCAGGATGGCCGGCACCCCGGGCAACACACAGTCCATGGACTACCTCGAAGACCTGCTGAAGGAACTGGGCATCGCCACGCATCGTGAGCGATTCGATGTACCCGGGTGGCGCCGTGGAACGGACCGCGTGATGGTGAGCAAGCCTGCTGAGAGGCCTCTGAGGGCTGCGGCTCTGGGCTACGTGGCCGCACACAAGGCGGTCGAGGCCGAACTGGCCTACATCGCCAACACAGATTTCGACCAGCTCAATCCTGAACAGACCAGAGGGAGTATCGGCCTGGCGGCGCCGAATATCCGCTTCAGTCACGGCGAGTACGAACGTCTTGCCCAGGACTTTGGCCTGGTCGGCGTCCTGCTGACCAATCGAGTGGATGGCGGACAGTTGTTGGCCAGAACCGCCAATCATGAAGGATACCCCTGTCCCCTGCCGGTCTACTCAATCACCATGGAGGACGGCAAGTGGCTTCGCCGCCTGCACGAGACGGATGCCGACCCGGTCCTTCGACTGGAGACCACCTCTGACTGCGTCGATCTCTCGGTCGAGAATCTGGTGGCCACCTTGCCCGGGCGTTCCGAGCAGAAAATCGTGCTCGGAGGCCACTTCGATTCGTGGGATCTGGGCCAGGGGGCCATGGATAATGGCCTCGGCATTGCCCAGCTCTTTGAGGCCGCCCGGCTGCTGTGGGCCCACAGTGCGGAGAATGAGCACACGGTGGAGATTGTCTTCTTCAATGCGGAAGAATGGGGCCTGTGGGGATCTCGAGACTATGTGGATCGTAACGATCTGACAGATGTGAGGGTTATGCTCAATCTCGACATGGTGGGCCGCCCCATTGCCATCAATGCCATGGGATTCGCTGAGATGCTCCCCATGCTCGGCGCTTTTGCTGCAGGCTTGGGTAGTTGGTCTCTGGAGCCGAAGATCGCCAACAAGACCTGGCTGGGTAGCGACCACCACCCTTTCATCCTGCACGGCGTCCCGGCGATCACACTCAATGCCCCCATCGGCGAGGATCAGGTTCGCTACTACCACGATCCTTCCGACACCTTCGACAAGATCGATGCTGAAATGCTGGGCCGTGCCAGTGCCATCGTCGCACTGCTGGCCCACGAACTGGCCAACGACACCTCATCCGGCCTGCGACAATACAACGAAGAAGAAACGGCCGAGTTGTTCCGATCAGCGGGGCTGGAGAATCGCATGCGGAAGGCGGGCCAGTGGCCCTTTGGCGAGGCTGCTACGAGCCCATAGATCCGTGCTCGATGAGTCGGTAGCCTTATCCATACACATCGGACTAACAAAAAGGGCCCCCGGAATCTCTTCCGGGGGCCCTTCCTGTTGTATTCGACGACCTATCCAGGGGTGATCCCCCGACAGGCCACTTCAGGTTGAGGCGACTCTAGAACTGCAGCGACACCGAGATGCGGTGCACGCTGTCAAGAATTCCAAAGTCGGTGTAGGCGTAGTCCACCGTGACATCCAGACCCGGAACCGGCACATCGACACCAATACCGGCACTGAAGCCTTCTTCGGTGGTCGGCGCGTCAAAGGTCGTCTTGGTGATCTCGTCGACCTTCTCGTCCTCGACACCCAGGTAGTTGAACTTGTAACCTGTGCGCACCTGCAACATGTCGAACAGTGCGATCTCTACACCAGAATAGACCAACTGTTCAGCATCCTGAGGCTTGGTGGCATCAGCCAGGATCGTCACCTTTGTGCCTTCGATGTCGACGACGTCCATGGACGCACCGACACTGAAGATCAGAGGCAACGGCGCAGCGATATCGTAGAAAGTGAGATCGCTACCCAGGTTGTTGATGCGGGCACCAATACGCGTGTTGTTGTAGCCAATCTTGTAGATGGCGCCAAAATCGGCAGCAAACGCAGTGGCACTCTCACCGTCGATGGACTGCGTGATGATCTTGCCTGTCAGACCCAGGTCAAGACGATCACTGACGCTACGGCTCCAGGACACACCCAGCGCCATATCGCGATAGTCGTAGGCAGCCGACGTCTCTTTGTCGTTGGGCTCGAATGTGCCCGCCGCAAGGACGAAGTCTGGTACGGCATCACGATCGGCCGGAATATCACCCAGACCGAGAGTCACCAGTCCGATACCCACAGTACCCAGATCACCCATGTCCTTGGTGAAACCAACGGCGCTGTGCGACAGATCGGCGATCCACTGATTGTAGAACAGTGTCACCTGTGATTCACCCGCACCGAGAGCAATGCCGGCGGGATTGTAGAAGAGCTGATTGACATCACCGGTGACGGTCGTGTAGGAAGAGCCCAGCGCCACCGGACGTGCGCCAACCCCAATCTTCAGGAATGCCGCGCCGGTGAGGCCCGACTTGCGCACCCCCGCATCCGCCGCTTGCCCAACCAGCAGCAACGACAGAGCGAGGACCGCGGTGAATCTCCACTTACTCATCGTTTGATTCTCCGTCATTGGGAGCCGGTCACCGCAGGATGGCGAAGTGGCCGGTCTGCGACCCACCACTCCACTCAGCCTTGTAGATGTACAGGCCACTGGTCACCTCGATGCCATCCTTCGAGAACATGTCCCAGAAGAGAGTGCCATCGAACGGGTTGGAACCCTCAAACCGCAGCACATCGATTACCTGACCGGAGACGTCGAAGATCGTGATCGTCGCGTCGGGGGGCAGGTTGATAAACAACATCTTGTGCTCGGTACCGGTGTCGTGGAGCGCGCCCTTCTTATACGGATTGGGCACGACCCGGACATCCAGGTCACCCGCCAATGCATCGGGGGTCACCAGAGGGGCCTTCAGGACAAAGGCAGCACCGATGTCCTTCTCACCCTCAAGTGTCGCAGGCCAGAAAGAACTGGCCGTGGCGTAGTGGTAGGTGCCTTCCCAAACACCAGATCGGCCATTGAAGTTCTGACGATGGCTTTCCAACCCGGTGTAAGGAACGCCGGCCACATCACCCGATTCACTGGTGTATGCCGAAACGTAGTAATAGTAGGTGAAGCCGAACGTCACCAGATCGCTTGGATCCTCGATCTTGTACTGATAGGTGCCGCTGTCATCACCATCGTTCCGGATAGAGGCCAACTCACTGGCAGGAATCATCCTGATCAGCTTGTACGGACCCCATGCACTCGACTCCTGATCCTTGTAGCTGGCGGAGCTGATGTTGGGGTTGTTGGGCTCACCAAGGGCAGCCAACTGCGCGTCCGTCGGCTCTTCGATCGTCTGTGTGTGGTAATTGTCGACGATGCGAATGCCGATCTCCTGCGAGTCAACCCGCGGGAACAGGGCCGAACGATACACCTTGTAACCGGCGAAGTTCGGATCTGCTTCAGCGCGATCGTCCCACTTGATATCGATCTTCACATTCGTGTTCGGCGCAATCGCCATTTCGGGCGACGGCGGCGGCTCGGGCACATTGTAATCGTTCTCATATGCCCACTGTGCCACACGACGTGCTTCACGCACGCCCTGCAGACGGAAGCCACCATACTCGATCATGACGACAGTCATGGTCTCGTTCACGTCGAGGCTGAACGGTCCGATACCAGCCTGGATGTTACCGTCGAATCCGTGCGCGATGCTGTAGCCCTTGGTCCAGGCCCAAGCCGGCTGGTTGTCGATCGACTGACTGGCATCGACTTCCCAGTTCTGCACGAACGTGTCGTTCGTCTTCATGTCACCGGTCGGCTGACCGCGCTCACCCTCAGGCCGCACGGCGGCGACGAAGGAGAGTGGGTCACCCGGCACGATGTCCGGATGGGTCGGATCGAACCAGTTCGGATCCGGGACCAGATTGCTGGCATTCTGAATGGAAGTGCCCTTGTCCCAGGTCCGACTACCGATGGTGGTACCATCAAAGAAAGAAGCCATCGAGTAGATGTGGTTCGCGCGAGGATCGGTGCGGCCACCATCGTCCTTGAGGACGGAGGTGAACCATCCACGCTGAGCACCTTCACCGACACCATGAGAATCATAGATCGTCATCTTGTCGGCTTGGTCGAAGGTGCTGCCGCCGTCAGCAGGCATGGTTCCCTGCTTGGCGCTGATCCACTGGAAACCGGCATAGATGTCGTAGTAATAACCCCAGCGGTTCATGGTCACGCCCAGACGACGCGAACCATCTGCAGCCCAACCACCGGTGCCGCCGAACACAGGATGCGGCGTAGACAGGCTGGCCGGAGGCGGACCCGAGAAGATCACGGGAACGTCCCAGGGATTGCCATCCGCATCCGGTGTGGCGTCGTAACCGGACGTGGGGCCGGTAAACCAGCCCGACCCACCACGACGACCTGAGCGACTGTTGGTCATACTGTTGATCGGCTCGTGCTGCATGTGCAGAGTCAGGGCATTGATCTTGTTGCCCGTCGCATCTGCCGTGCCGTCACCATTGATGTCCAGGACACCCGTGTTGGTCAACTCCAACTCAATGATGATGAAGTCATTGGGATGACCGTGGTTCGTCGTGTACTGACGCATGCGCCAGTTCACATCCACACCCAGAGTCGTGGGCATGCCACCCTCGTAACGCATTTCGTCACGATCGGCATCCGTCCAGACTGCGCCATCGGACGTCCAGTCCCGATTGGCATCACCGGCACCATTCAGGGTGCTGGTGTAGACGCCATGAGCATAGTTGGCCGCATTCGGCGCCGTGCTCGTGGTGATGGTGTTGATCGGGTTTGGACTGTATTCGGTGATCTGTAGATCCTGACCCCAGGGCAGGTGAATATTTTCACCACCGGGATAGGACATCGACGATGTCGTCCACTGACGATCCCAGTTACCGATTCGGATCAGATCGGCCAGACGGGTGACATCATCTGCAGTTTCAGAGTAGAACGCACCGGCGTTACTGGGCAGAAATGATTCCCAGATGTCACCGGCCGTGAAGACGCCCCCCTCCTTGGCAGCGACTTGGCTGCCGCTGATCGCGACGAGCGCCGCCAGCAGAAGCAGGCTACGGTTCTTAAGCATTATATAGCTCTCCTATGCGCCTAGAAATCGACCGAGAGGCCGACGTTGACCATGCGGGGCATGTCATAGATGGGCCGACCCTCCTGCGTGAAACCACGGTTGAGGTCGCCCTCTGGATTCTGATCATTCTCCCAAATGGCGGTACTGGCGATATTGCGGTTATCCCAAGTCCGGATATTCTCACGACCGAACAGGTTCCTCACCTCGAGGAATGCACCCACGCCCATGGCAAAACCACGGCTCAGGCGCAGATCGGTCTGCAGGTTCCACGGCGCCCGATCTGTCTCGCGCGCGCGAGGATCGGTCCCCGTCGACGTCAGGCGGTAGTTGAAACCACTCTCGGCGGTGCTGATGAGAGAGACATTCACCTCGGCCGGCAACACAGCCTGCAGGGTCAGACCGATGCGATGTGCACGATCATAACCACTGGTCAGCGGATTGCCACCACCGTTGACATTCGACTCGAAGGTGTTGAAGGCTTCCTTCGTGTCCAGCGTCGTGGCAAAGTTCTCCACGTCCACTGCGGCTGTGTGTGAGAAGGACGTCTGATTCGGGAAGGGTGTTGCGCCGTTGCCGTTCGACGACGCCTTGATGTAGCTGTAGGCGTAGTTCGCACGGACGGTAATCCCCGTGTTGCTGCGGCGCTCTACGCCAAGCTCGATGCCCCGGCTGTCCGCGTAGCCACCCGTCGTGTTGAAGGTGTAGTTCGCGAAACCGGCATCCGCAGGTGAGATGACCAGGCCGAGACGGCTGTAGTTCTCGATGTCACGATAGTAGGCCGTGACATCCAGCAGGTATCCCGGTCGGAAGGCATACTGCAAGCCCATCTCATATGCGGTGGCCGTCGTCGGATCTGCATCCGGATCGTAGTACGTCGGCCAGGCAGGATTGGTAAAGCTGTTGTAATCCTGGTACAGATTCGAGAACGACGGGGGCGAGTAGAATTTGCCCCACGAGTAGTGCATCGCCGCCGTTTCACTGATCGGGTGCGAGACACCCAGGCGCGGCTGCACGAACCACTTCGTGTCGACCGCCTTGTCGCGGATCGGCGTGCGAATGTCCTGGACGGTACCATTGCTGTAGGTGTAGGTGCCCATCTCGGACGGCGCGAAGGGATCATCGATCATGTCGGCATCAACATTGAGACCGTCAACACGCAGACCCACGTTGACGATCACGCCACCATACTCGATGCGATCCTGAAGATACCAGGCCATCTCTGTCGGCGAACGCTCGAAGTCAGAAACTTCGAACGGCAGATTCGAGTAGCCGACCGTGATCTGATTGCGCTGCATGAAAGACGAAATCGTATGCGCGCGATACAGGATACCGGTCTTCAACTGGTGGTTGTAGTTGATCTGGTTCGTGTAGTCAGCCTTCAACTGCGTCACGTCACGCTGCAGGTCCTCGTAGTAGAAGCCCGGCTGTGCGAGACGATACTGGTTGCCACCGAAGGGCAGGTCAAAGTTGACCGAGTTGCCCGGATTGGCATTGAAGAAGGTGAAGTTGCCATCGGCATCCGCACCACTGCCATCGACGCCCAGATACAACTCAGCCTCGGCCTGCGAGTCGATGATGATGAAGTCACCATCTTCGCCTGTGCCGACCACGCCGTCACCATTGTCGTCAGAATAGCCAAACTCGCTCTGACGGGTAACCTGCGAGATCTTCAGGTCGTAGAAGCTGTTGTCAGACAGCACGTGGTTCAGGCCAAGATACGCCATGGTGCCGAGTTTCTTGTTCGCCGCGCCGCCTTGCGGATAATAGGCGTAGCGACCGCTGAAACCACGGTTCACCCAACCACCAAGCTGACCACCGTCATCGATCATCAGATTGGCGGTGATCTTCATGCTGTTGGTCGCCTGATGCGTCAACTTCAACGTGTGACGCATCGACTTGTCGAGTTCGTTCGGCAGCGTGCCTTCATCGTTCGCATAACGCGTGGTGAAGTAGAAGTTCGTCCGCGGCAGTGGCAATGCGCCACCCAGCGAGAACTCGACTTCCGTTGCGCCATTGTCACCATAGGTGACATCGTTCGGGTTGAAGACGTAGTACTGCGCCGCCTTGGCCTGGTCAACGGCATCCTCAGAAGCGGCCAGTCCAGCACCTGCCTCCTGATACAGGTCGAAATAGCTTTGACCTGTCGCGGTGTCGGCGACACTGCCATAGACATCCGGGCCGGCATTCTTGGTGCCACCAAGGCCCTGGCGGATGAAGAGGCGTCCGCTCAACTCATCGCCACCTTCACGCGTCACGACATTGATAACGCCAGCACTGGCCGCGTCATACTCGGCGTTGAAGGTACCGGCAATGATATCGAGTTCCTGCACGGTGCTGGAGTTCACACCGACGGCAGCATACTCGTTGCCATTGCTACGATTCAGTCCCGTGTAAGGGCTCCAGGTCTGCGACCCTTCACCGGCACGGAAGAACGTGTCAGACACGTCGATTCCGTCCACGAGGATCTTCGTCTCGGCCTTGCGACCGCCGCGGATATAGCCATTGAACACACTCGGCGTCGTGTTGATCAGATCCTGCAGATCAGACACGGGCATCGTGTTGTTGAACTCGCGCGCCGAGATGGTCGAGCGGCTCGTCGTGCGACTACGCTCGACCGCCGGCGCCTCAGCAACGACCGTAACGGTGCGTCCCTGAATTGCTTCCGTTCGCAGCGCAAAATCGAGATCTGTCGTCAAGTCAAGACGGACATTTACGTCCGTCTTACGTACCGTCTGATGGCCGACATAACTGGCCTGAACGGTGTACGCCCCCGGGGGGACGTTGAGAATAAAGTACCGACCCGACTGGTCGGTGGTTGTTCCAACACGAACCCCGCCGACTTCTGTACTGACGCTGGCACCGACAAGAGTCTGACCAGACTCATCGGTGATCGTGCCGGCGACCTTGCCGTTTCCGGCAAAGGCCGGGCTCGCTACCAGCGCCAGACCCAGAAGAACAAGGGTCAGCACAGGAACGGTCCTTCGCAGCACCTGCATGTTTCCTCCTCCGTGGTGAATCCTCACCAGTGCTCGAAAAATGTGCTTCTTCCGAGATTGGACGTGCACAACACGGTTTAGGCACGTCCGCACCGACAGTGAATTGCCTACTACTGTCAACAGTCTGCTGTTGAAAACAGCTCTGCTGTTCATCTTCCCAACTTGGGAGATCATGTGATCGAGGTCACCCAAACGACCCACGTGCTCGGCGAATCATTGAGCGCGTACGTGGCTTCGTGATATCCATCACATCAGGCAGAATATAGATCCCACCGGAGATACAAGTCAATCTTGTATCCCTTGAATCTATCTCTGTTGTTTTACTGGGTTTACGGTCGATTACCGGATCGATCGAAGGCCGTCTCCTCTGTCCCTGTTCGGGTCCACTTCACCAGGCCAAATGCCCGCAGGATCGTCGGCTGTCACCACACGACGCCCAGCGGGTGTAGTTGGGGCGTCACCAGAAGAACAGATAGTTCCCTGTCATGCCCGTAAATGCGTCGATCACACACCATAGCCCCCCGGCCCCATAATGGCCGAGAATCAAACCCAGGAAGAAGGGGCGCGAGCGCCGATAGAGTCCCACGCCACCATAGCGCAGAACGACGACCTTCACGAGCCAGGCAACGAAGATACTGGGCATCAAATGATGCGCTGTCCACATAGCGCTGACCGGGAAGGCAATCGGGTGGATCGGGAACCACAGGAATCTCTTGGATGCAAGAGTCAGCAGCAACTGGATGCCGCCTCCGATCCCGCTCACCCCGAGGAACTCCCAGGTCACCGGTGACGAATTGACGATATGGTAGGTGGCGAAGGTATAGGGGGCAGTTGCAGCGCCCTGGCCGAAGAACCATGCGCTCAGATTAAGCGCACCGTGCTCATATCCCAACTTCAGGATCGTGACCATCGCCGCCCCCCCACCGGCGACGACGGCGATCATCACGGCGAGAAACAGCCGCCGTCGGTGTGCGGTCACATAATGCTCGGCCAGGCGCAATCCGTGGATGACGGCCGCCATCAGCGTAATCCGCATTCCACCGGCCCACGGAAAAGTCATTCCAAGGGCGCCCAGATTGGCGTGGCCCAACTGGCTGGCTCCGAATGTCCCGATCGCTGCATCGACGGGAACCAGCGGCGTCTTGGTCACCGCCAGGCCGCCTTCTGCCACGATGCGGGTGACCCCGAACATGACCCCGAAGGCGATGGCCAGAAAGAAGGGCGCCAGCCACCAGGTCATCCCACTCATATGGAGCCAGACCATCATGGTCACAGCACAGATCGCCAGCAGCGCCAGGGTCTGACGATAGGACAGGATCTCGTCACTGTCATCGACATCCTCGGCCGAGAAGATCGCCTTGCGCCAGATATCGTGCAGGTGACGTCGGGCGACCCACAAGGAGCTGATCGAGAGCACCAGGAGTGCGCCAAATCCCTGATAGGCCAGATACGCAGACCCCAGAGCGATCGCTTCCACCTTCTGTGTGCCCGGCATGCCAAAGTGCAGCAATACCGCTCGTTCCAGGGTCGTCATCAGTCCGAGGAACCAGATACTGAATCCGAGCTTCGTGCTCAACAGATAGCCGAAGCCGACCACGGCATGGCTGATCGACCACCGCAGTGCGAATTTCCCGTCCCAGAAGTAGAAATACTGCCAGATCGGGAGACCCTCGGGAATGGCCGGGTAGTAGTTATGCAGCGCTCTCAGTGAATACTGTAGAAAAGGAATCGCGATTCCCAACCACGCCGCCTTCGTGCGGAAGAAATCGCCCAGCAAGCTCCCCCGCTTCGAACCAGAATCGTCGGCGCCGATCATCGAGATGGGCACCTGTACCAGCGGGAATGTCAATCTCTCGTGCTGTATCCATTGCTTGCGCACCAGCACCATGAGACCTGTCATGGTGCCATAGATGGCCAGCAGCATGGGCAACCAACCCAGCAGGGGCCCGGTCCAGGCTCCCCAGGGCAGAGCAGTGCCGGACGGAAGCCCTTCGTAGAACCACTTGATTGCACGAGGATCAGTAACCCGCATCCACTCGGGGATGAAGGGCAGGATCCCCTCAGCCCAGCCATTTTCCGGCGTCGCGAAATAGGTGCCCGCCGAGATGTGGGGCAGAAGCTTGCCCATCAGTCCATTGGTCGGGAGCGTGCATGCGACAGCGGCCATGATATAGACCGTGGCCAGCTCTGCCGACGAGAATCGCCACCGCCACTTCAGAAGTGCAACTGCGGGATTGACAATGAGCAGGAAGAGCAGAAAGAAGAAGACGGCAGCGGGTGTGCTGTAGTCGAAATGCAGGGGCGAACCCGAGATGATGAGATTCTCGTATGGCGCCGCTACACCCAGAGCAGCCGCCAGCAGGCCGCCGGCGATCAGAGAGCGGACACTGACCGCTCCCGGGTCTCTCACGACCCTATTCTCGCCCTTGGAGGACGTAGTATCTCGCACAGAGGCGCAATCGCTTTCGGTGTTCGGTGACAGGGGCTCGGTGTTCGGTGACAAGGGCTTGGAAAGTAGGGTCAGGGCCGAAGTTGCGTCAAGGAATGTGGGATTGCCCACACGCACCGGGACGCGTCCCTTGACCCGGTGACTCGGCCGGTTTCTAGTTGTCCCGGCCCTCGACCATCAGTCTCGCCCGTACTCAGGTGAACCGATGCGCCAGAGGTCCGATTAATCGACATGTGTTGCCTCCACCGCTTGCTTGAGAGATCACGTGACAGGTCAGACAGCCCACGATCTGCTCTACCGACATTTTGATACCCCGCCGACCCATTTCGGGCCGATCCCCTTCTGGTTCTGGAATGACCACCTTGAGGAGGCTGAACTGCTGCGGCAGTTGCACGCCTTCCACGGGGCCGGCTGTGGTGGTGTCATCCCCCACGCCCGCATCGGCCTGTCTCCAGAAATTGGTTATCTCTCCGACACCTTCCTGCACCTCATGCGACGTGTCGTGGAAGAAGCCGCCTCTCTGGGCATGAAGATCATCCTCTACGACGAGGCCTCTTATCCCTCGGGGTCAGCTCGAGGCGCTGTGGCGGCCGAGAATCCAGATTACGTGAGTCAGGCTATTGGCCTGTGGCAGAAAGAGATAGAAGGACCGAAGGCAGGTTTCTGGCGACCTCCAGTGGGCCGCGCTCTGCGAGATCGGCATGTCTTGAGTTGCGCCGGTCGTCTCCTAGACGGCCAGGTGGATCCGCAGTCGGTGATCTGCCTCGAACCTCGAGACCATGATGTGCTGCCCTACGATCTGGGTGGCGGAGACTGGTTCCTGATGTCAGTCTGGAACACGGACAGTGGTGGCCACATCCGCGGTGCCTACCCGTATGAGGAGAGTGGCAGTGCCCTGGCACCCGCTGCAGGCGACATTCTGAACCCCGATGCCGTAGGTGCATTCCTGCGACTGACACATGATCGATATGCCGAAGTCCTGGGCGATCATTTCGGCAAGACGATCATCGGCCTGTTCACCGACGAGCCGAGTATCTTCGGCAAGGGCGCAAAGCGACCGGCGCAGCCCCACGCCTTTTCGCCTGGCCTGCTGCCATGGCTTCAGGAGCACTTCGACCGGACATCGGCAGGGGCAGAGGCGGGTGAACGATTCGATCTGGGGTGCTGGCTGCCTGCTCTGTGGGTCGGGTATGGTGCCAGGACGGATGAATTCCGTACATCCTACACACAAGCCATCCAGGAACGCCTCCACGAGGTCTTCTACGAAGCACAGTCCAGTTGGTGCCAGCGTCACGGGCTGGCACTGACCGGTCATCCGGGCGCCAGCAACGACACGGCCTCCCTCGAACGCTTTCATCTGCCTGGGCAGGACATGGTTTGGCGCTGGGTCCTGCCTGGCGCCCCCACCGCATTGGTGGGCGACCACGCGGCGGCGCCAAAGGCGGCCACTGCCGCCGCCCGGAGACGGGGCAGCCGCAGATGTCTGACCGAGGTCTGTGGAGCCTATGGCTGGCATCTGACCCTTGCCGAGACCAAGTGGCTCTTTGACTGGCATCTGGTCAGAGGGAACAACCTCATCAACCCCCATGCGTTCTTCTACTCGATTGCCGGTCGCAGAGCCTACGAGAGCGAGCCGGATCTCGGGATCCACAATGTCTGGTGGCCGAGTGTGGGACACGTACTCAGATATGCCGGGCGCATCAGCTGGCTGCTTGCCGATGCCCAGAGTCTCAGCGAGACGGCAATCATCGGCCTGGGCGGTGACCTGCCCTGGCGGGCCGCGGCTGCCCTGCTGCAGGGACAGCACGATTTCGACTACCTCACCCCAGCTGATCTTGCCCGGGGGCGGCCCCGCGATGGTCAGTGGATCGTTGGGGGCGGCGCGCGCTTCCGGCGGCTCGTCATCGATCTGCCTCAGGAGGACCGCCCCCCGGATCTGCCGGCGGCACTCACCAGAGCGCGCCAGGCCGGCATCAGCGTCATCGATGGGTGGTCGACGGATGAGGAGCTGCTGGCTCAGGTGGGCACACCAGATTCCGACACACCTCGATGGTCTCCTGCCTCTACTGACATCCGGCTGCGGCACGTCCGCAAAGCCGGCCTCGATGTCCTGCTTCTCGTCAATGAGGGGCTCAGTTCGGTCTCCGGTGACCTCTGGGTCCCCGTCTTGGGAGTGGTCGAGGCCTGGGACGCGCTGCGCGGCCAGCGACGAGAGCTGAACCTCAGACCAGATGCCCGAGGCCAGTGGATTCAGGATCTCCAGCTGCCCCCTTTTGAGAGCATCGTCCTCATCATCGATCCATGGCGGCCACAGGACACGGCCGCACCCGTCGTGGCAGCACCGGATTCGAAATGGCCATTGCAGGCGGACTGGGTCATCACCGATCGCTCAGGCAACCGGGTGGATGTCGTGGCGCAGGTAGACTGGGCGCGACAGCCCGGGTGGGAATTGTTCTCCGGCACCCTCATCTATCACGCCCACATCGAACTGGACGAGCCTGCCAGTGGCCTGGATCTGGGCCATGTCGGTGATCTGGCCGAAGTCTATCTCGATGGGCAGAATGTGGGCGCCGCCCTCTGGCCACCTTACGTTGTGCGCACCGAGATATCACCCGGTTCGCACGAACTGGCTGTCCATGTGACCAACAGCATGGCCAATGAATACGAAGGCACCCAGAATCCATCCGGTCTGATGGGCCCGGTGTCCTTGCTGAGCTCAGAATGATCCTGGTCGACCAACACTCACCCAACCAAGGAGCTGAACCGTCATGAATCTCGTCACCACTGGCGATCGAGACCGACGTGTCTTCGTCGGCGACCACACACGCAAAGAATTTCGCGAGAAGATGGAGGCCGGCACGATCAAGGCCGGCATCATCCCCACGGCAGCGACTGAACAGCACAATGAGCACCTGGAGATGATCCATGACACACTGCATGCCACCTACATGGCTGAGCAGTCTGCCCTGCGTCTGTTCCCGCAGGTGGTCGTGGCTTCACCTGTGAGTATCGGTGTTTCCGAACACTGGATGAGTCATATCGGCACCCTGACGGTACGGCCCGAAATTTTCAGCGAATACGTCTTCGACGTGTGCAATTCCCTTGCCCGGGCCGGTGTGAAGAATCTGCTGATCCTCAACGGCCACGGGGGGAATGTGAAACCCCTCATGCGGCGCATCGACGAATTCCGTGATCGTCTCGGCGCCGATATCAATCTGCGCTTCCAGTCCTACTGGGATGTCTACGATCCCGATCTGGTGCAGGCGACGATGGAGAATGGCCGCCTGCCCGGACACGCCGATGAATACGAGACGTCAACGATGATGGTGCTGGCCCCCGAGCGGGTGCATGCAGATGACATCGACAACGAGCCTTCGAAGAGCGCCACGGCCCAGAAGGGTGAAGCTCTCATCGAGCCGGCTATCGCTGGTGTCACCCGAATCCTCGAAGCGATGATCGCTGGTGAAGCGATCGATCAGCCCCCCGTCACGTTCCGTCCTGAAGGACCTCTGCACATGATCAAGGGCGGACCGGCCTGAAGTAGGCGGGAATCCCCATGGTAGCCGGCGCACTGGTGCCGCCACAGTGCGCCGGCACCAGTGCACGTTCAGGCTACCTGGGCTTACGGCTTCAGGATCACACCGAGTGCACCATTGGGGCGTTCGACCAGTTCATCGACGGCCTGGCCGATCTCAGTCAATGGCAACCGATGCGTGATCAGTGGATCGACACGCAACTTGCCAAGGGCGATTGCCCGCAGACACTCCTCCAGATTTCGTCGGGTTGACCACTCGACAAAAACGGACGGATAGTCGGCTCCGTGCTCCCACGGTTCATCGTGGTAGCCGGGGCCGGTGCGGGCCGCACTGCGCACATCGACATTCCCCAGCGCTGCAGCAAAACCGTGCTCGATCTTTGCACCACCGACGATGACAATTCGCCCCATGCGGTGTCCGTCGGGTGTGAGTTTGAGGCTGGAGACCATCTGTTCGAAGGCAGGCGTGGCGTCGCCACCAAAGGCAATGATGCCATAGTCCATCCCCCAGCCACCACTGGCGGTAGCAGCCCATTCAACCGGGTCGTCCTGGCTGGCATCCACGACCACTTCGACACCGCAGGCACGGGCCACCTCGACCCGCATGGCGAGGCGATCGACACCCATCGCGTGTCCACCACTGGCCTGAGCGAACTGTGAGCTCATCTGCCCCACCAGCCCCAGGCCCGCAACCATCGCATTCTCGCCAAAAACAGGTGCGGCCCGGCGGATCGCGTGCAGGGCTGTGGCGGCCAGATGCGCGAAGGCTGCCTGCTCATCCGTGACGCCTTCCGGCACCAGGGCTGTCAGATTTACCGGAATGTTGTCGATATTCGCATGCTGTGCGTATCCGGCCCCCATGCAGGCAACACGGGAACCCACCATGGCCTCATCGACACCATCACCCACGCCGATCACCTTGCCCGCACACGCATAACCGAATGCCCTCGCCTCGGCATCTGGCTTCGGTGTCTGACGCATCTGTGCCACTCTGCCCAGTTCCGTGCCGGGGCTGATCAGCGAAGCGCTCACCTCAACCTGCACCTGCCCCGGTTCAGGCGCCGTCGCCTCCTGCTTTTCGAGAATCCCTCTCCCCGACCCATCGATACACGCGACGATCCGTTCCATCCTCAAATCCCCTCGAAACCCACGGCGCCATCTGGCCCATGGCTGCAGTCAGTGTGCGGTAGAAGCCAAGTCCCGTCGCAACACGCGAAGGACAGGCGGTCGGACACATGCACCGGATCCAACTCGCCCTCGCGGCTGCGGAAGAACGGTCGGAATCTGCCCGGCCGCCATCGACCAACTCAATCGTTGGTTTCGGCCGGCTCAATCGTTGGTTGCCGGTTGGGGGGCATGTGTTATCTTTGGCTCTGATCGGTCGACTGAGCGCCGCTCCCCTGCGGTGACCTGCTCTACTCACCGACTCGATTCTGCCCCACCCATCCCCGATTCGACAGTTCACCAACTGCGTCGACAGTTAACCAACTAAGGGACGGGTCTATCTTGGCCACCATTATTGCCGCCATCGTCGTCGGTCTCCTGCTGTTGTGGGGTGGCATCGCCGCTCTGCTACGCATGGTCGAACTCTTCGAGCGCAAGCACGTGCTGGCCCTCGGAGGCTACACTACTCTCGTTGCCGGCCTGGTCATGGGGCTCGTGCTCTTCAATGCCAATGAACGTCAGAAGCAGCACCGCGCCGACCTGCAGACGCAGATGGGTGTTGTGACCCAGAAGCTGGGCGACCTGAGCGAGCGACTGGTCTCTCAGTTGGCAGAAAAGTCGGAACTGACGGCCAGCGAGTTCCAGATTCGCGCCAATCTTCAGAAGGAGCGCTCCGACCACGAGCGTACCCGTCAGGATCTGGCCGGAAGTGTCAAGAACCACGAGCAACTGCAGTCCCGGTTCGAACAGGAGCGCTCTGCTCGACGCGCGTACCAGGAAAAGATCAATCGACAGCTGGAGGAACGTCTCGCCGCCGAGGACGAGCGATACAATGGCATCCGCGAGTTCCTCGAGATCCATCGCCGGACAGTCACCGGGATCCAGAAACAGTTGGCAAGCGTCCAGGATGATGTGACCCGCCTCCATACGCAGGCCACCACGATCGCCACGAACCAGACGAACCTGTTGGGCAAGGTCAATTCGAGCCGCCAGATCACCGAGCTCAACGCTCAGAAACTCGATGCCCTGTCCCGCAGCCATGCTGCGCTGTATGACGACCTCAACAGTGCCATGGCCCAGGTGGACAGCCTCTATACATGGAAAACGAAGTAGGCGCCCCATCGCGTCTGCACGCCCCCATCATGATTTCTCTTATCATCGCCCCGAGAAGAAAGTCGAGTAGCAACATGAGCATCCATTCGGGCCGTCACGGTCTGACATCCTTTGGCGTCCTGGCACTGGCAGGCGCCCTGACCCTGCTGGCCGCTTGTGGCCCGAGCGAGGAGGAGTTGCTACTGGAGCAATTCCATGTCGATCTCAACCTCGCCAATGGCACCATCGACTCGCTGAACTTCACCGTCGAATCGACGAATCTGCTGATCGATGAGATGCGAGATCGCGTCGACAGTCTGAACACGGTTGACGCGAAGCTGCTGGAGTCGGTACAGCGACTGAATCGCGAGGTCCGCCACTGGCGTGAACTGGCAGGTGAGCATAAGCGTAAGAATGAGCAGCTCTCACGCCAGATCGAGACCCTCAAGCGCGACAAGCAGGCCGATCAGCGCTCCATTGCTCAGTTGCGCTCCCAGGCCGACAGCATCAATTCTGCCTTGCTTGATGCCCATACATCCATCCGCCGTCAGGAAGACCACATCCGCGGCATGGAACAGGAACTGGGCAAGTCACGTGACGAGGTCGCCCTCCTGCGTGAAGCCCAGGTGTCGGTCCGACTCTACGCGGCCTCGGAGGATTACCTGAAGGAGAGTGGCTACCTGCAGGTGAAGCGACCCTTCGGTGGCGGCTTCCGTAAGAACTACTCCCTGCGGCAGACGTTGGATGCCACCGATCCACGCGTACGCCTGGCCCCGATCGGTGAGTCCATCGAGATCGAGGGCGAGATCGACGTGTTCGTCGACCGTTACGGCAAGGTCAGCAAGGATGCCTACACGCGGAAGAAACTCGAATCCGGCATGACCTCGATCACCTTCACCGATGAGCTGTTCGGTGGTGCCGACGTTCTGATCGTGCTGAAGTAGACTGTCGATGCGATGAAGTAGACGGGCGTGTCACCATACGTCCGTCATCAGTTGCAGGAATGAAGAGAGGGGGATCATCAGTCGATGATCCCCCTCTTTGTTTTCTATCTGCTTCTGGGCCCATTGACGACGGGTAGTCACCGCCGGTCGATCACCAACCGTGCACATAGACGGCTGTCCGAATCTTGCGACCGGTTGTTCCCGTCGACAGAAGTGAATCCGCGTAGGCAGCATCCCGCAGGACGCGCTCCCGACTGCCGCCCTTGAGGATCAGGTGTAGTTCTGTCTCCGGTTCGGCCACCAGGGCATTCACACGTCGTCGGAAGTCCCACTGGGTCAACGCCCGATCGATGACGATGCCATCAGCGGAGAGACCGAAGCCGTGCGAGTTGTAGACGACGACCACATCCCCTTCCTGTGGATCGTGCTGGTGCACACGCCACACGGGACTGGCCACATTGAGAATCATGATCCCCAGGCACAGCATCAGCATCATGATCCCGAGAAACAGCTCCTTGCTGATGTCATGCTCTTCGGCCTCCTCTTCGAGGCGATGCAAGAATCGTCGGCGTGCCAACGCCTCTATCCCTTCTTCGATTCGTCGTCGTCTCGGGAACGAGACTCGTCGTCACGTGAACGCAGCCAGGATTCCTCGATCGTGTCGAGGCGCTGTGCCAGCAGATCCGTGACCTTGCGCAGTGGCAGGAAAGCGACAAGTGCCACCAGCGTCGTCTGGAAGGCCAGGACGAGCCCCACAGCCATCGATTGCAGGACGCGGAAGGTCTCGGTCGCCTCGTTGATCCCACCCAGTTCGCGCGCCATCAACAGGATCCCGCAGACGGTACCGAGATAGCCGTAGAATGGGATGCGTGACTGGTCGCGGCGGGCATTCAGCAGGGGCGTTCCCAACACACCGATCAGTTCACCCACCACATCATCGTCATGGGCCCGCAGATCGACATCATGACGATAACGCTGTCGCAAGGCGCGCCAGCGTTCCTGCCGCTTCACACTCAGCGTATGGGGTGCCGGCTTACGTCCCATACTCGCCTCTTCGCGTCGCAACAAGAAGAAGATCCGTCCCAGGATCATCAACTGTACACCGACGCTGCCGACGACCAGTATGTATGAGGACCGGCCAATCCAGGCGACCAGATCGAATTCGCGGCTGTAGGAGGCGAAATACGCCAACAGGAAACCGATCGCGATCCCCGTCACGGCACCCAACGCTGTCGCCACTCGTGGCAGATGCGGTGTGTGCAGATCGTAGCGTGCTTCATCCTGGTGAAGTCTGCGTGCTCGATGAAGGAACAGTGCCCCCCCCGTCGCGCCGCAGGCGAGAGCGAACAGGACACCAACGACGATGGACCACGAATTCATTGAGCACTCCGTCCGGGTAACGACCACGTCACACTGTCATACATCGACCACCACCGCCAGCAAGCCAGGCCTGCCCACACCGCCAATGCCAGGCTGATCAGCGCCATCCGCCAGAGGAAGCTTGAGGAGGGTCCTGCCAGTCGCACGAGCCGGCTATCGGCACCATGCGTCGATGGTGGCACGGCGCCTTGTTCGGCTGGCGGGATATACTGGGTGGTGCGCTGGGCAGGTTCGGATGCTGCCTTCACCAACTCCATGGGAGCCACCGGTGTGGCCGCTTCCGGTCCCTTGAGAACCCGCGCTTCAAGCAGCAGCAACTCCCGTTGCTCAGCAGGAAGTCGCTGCCTCCAGGGCTCCAGCGGCTCCAGTGCCATCTCCAGTGAGCTCATGTCAAGGAAGGCCGACGCGGCGCCCAACGTGTAACTCAGGGGCGACACGCGCCGACTTACGCGGGTGCGCAGATGGGGATCAGGCCTCGTCGCCATGCGATCAAGCCGATCCATAAGACGCTGCCGGCGTTCATGAAGCCCCGTCAAACGACCCACATTGCGGTGAAAATCCATGGTGTGCTCTTCCATCACCCCTTGTGGCATGGCGACAGCGTTTGCCACAACGGCTGCGATCACCTGCGCTGCTTCAAAGCGCGTCGAGAGCCAGACTTCCCCGAACAGCTGCGGGCCCCACATCACCTGTGCGCCCGGCAGATCGGGGATGGTGTGGGTATAGAAGATCTCCAGCGCCTGCTCTCCAGAGTCGGTCACCCACCCGTGATCCTCCAGTGTCGTCACGATGGGATGCAGTGCGCCCGCCGGATCCTCCACATAGAAACCGAGCATCACCGCCGCTTCGACACGATCCGTGTCCCACGCATGGATCGACAACTCATTGCTATCCTCGATGTAAATCTGTGGAATCTCAATTCGTGTCGGTGTCAGCCGCGTCTCTCCAACGGGTGCCCCGTTGAGATAGATCCTGGCCTCGTCATCTGCCCAGATCAGCAGCACGAGCCGGTGATCAGGCGGCAGGGCCAGCAGGGCTCGTCCGGGATCTGTCAGACGCGCGATTCGCTCTGCGCCATACACGTGCATGAGCGTATCGATCGCTGCCGTGACATCATTGTATTCCTGACGCATGGCCAACAGGCGGCCATTGACGGCAGGTTCGTCAGATACGGCGCCCGCCATGCTCACATGGGCCAGCGCACCCAGCATCATGATCAATCCAGCCCAACTTCGCGACTGCGCACGGTTCATGGCCCAGGCTCCGGTGCCGGAAGCTGTTGCAGAAAGACCTCAACCAGCGAATCCATCCTCGCCGCCTTCTGCTTGATGGCCAATTCGTCCTGAACCGTTGCTGCCACGGACGCCACAAGAGTCAATCTGGCCGCCTCCTGGCCGGCGCGTTCAGCCACAGATCGGGCCCGCCTCACATCACCTCGTGCGGTATAGCCATCGAATAGCTCCAGGAATTCCTCTGGTCCGGCCTTGTAGAAGTCGATACGCAGCTGCAATAACCGCTCCCGTTCGGCCGCCTGTGAGGCGGCCGAATCCACAGGTACAACCACACTGTCACTGCCAACCGGCTCCGGGACAGAGGTGACTGCCACGCCCAGCATCTCCAGTTCCATCGAGAGCGATTGAGCCAGCGCCTCCCATTGCTCCGACTGGTCCATGTACGTGCCCTGTGTCGTGCCAGCGACCATTGTGGATTGCTGCAGCATCGACCGGCTGCGCTGTCTGGCAGCTTCGATGACACCATTGGCCGCCTTCGAATCCTCGAGGAACAAATACAGACGGAAGAGAGAGAGAAACTCCTGTTGGCTGGGTGAATAGAAGTCAACCCGAATCTGCTGCTGATTTGCCCGCTGACGGATCTCTGACAGGAGACTGGCAATGAGTGGATTCCATAGCCGGTCGTCCAGATCAGGCATGACCTGGCTGGCACGTTGCAGCGTCTGTTTTGCCAGTTCGGGCGACTCGGAGTAGAAATAGGCGCGCGCCAGATAGACCCAGACTTCGGCCTTGTAGCGATAGGTTCGGACCGCTTCTTCGAAGGCATTCACCGCCTCCGTATAGTCACCGGCCAGATAGGTCAGCCGCTTGTCGACACCGAACTTCAACCCCACGCCAGAATCGATATACGAACCATCGACAAAACGCTCGGCATCGGGTATGAGCATACGCTCGTCGACGAAATTGACGCCGTCAGTCAGCTCCTGTGCCTGCAGTTGGGCCACACAGATCAGGCAGAGCGCGACACACACAAGTGTGCCCATCTGGTAAACACGACGATCCATACTCATTCCATTGGCGTTGGCGCGGACCTGGCGATCGGGGCTGGCCCGGCATTGGAACCGGCCTAGATATTGGAGCCGGACTGTCCGCCGTCCACATTGAGACATGCGCCGGTGACCCAGCCGGCTTTGGGCGAGGCCAGGAATGCGACGACGGCACCGACCTCTTCCGGTGTGCCGAATCGACCAAAGGGGATGTTGTCATCGATGAACTTGCCGATCCCCTCGGGATCTTCTTTCTGGCGGCGTTCCCAGCTGCCGCCTGGAAAGGCAATGGAACCAGGGGCCACGCTGTTGACGCGGATTCCCTTGGGCGCAGCCTCGCGCGCCAGATTCGCACTCATGCTGATCATGGCGGACTTGGCCGCATTGTAACTGATGGGGCCACCCGATTCGCGTCCGAAGATCGAGGAGATGTTGACGATGCTGCCGATTTCGCTGCCCTCCAGGTGAGGGAAAGCAGCGCGTGAGACGCGCACAGCAGAGAAGAAACTCAGATTGAAGACGTGCAACCATTCGTCGTCTGTGACCTCGGCAAAGGGCGTCCACACGGAGCCTCCGACATTGTTGACGACAATATCCAGACTGCCAAAACGGCCCACGGCGGCGGCGACACACGCATTGGCAGCCTCCGTGTCGGTCATGTCCCCCACGTAGATTTCGACCTCGGTACCCGCCGCGGCGAGCTCAGCCTGGGCTGCCTCGAGGGTCTCGGCCGTGCGTCCGGAGAGACATAACTTCGCGCCCTCGTCGGCCAATGCGCGGGCAATCCGCAACCCGATACCACGACTGGCACCACTCACCAGTGCCACTTTGTCCTTCAGACCCAGATCCATTGTATCATCCTGTCGATTGATGTGACTTGGTGATGTGACTTGCTCATGTGATCTTGCCGATTCGGTCACGGAAGTTCGTGGGCCGCAATCGCACCGGGATTGATGCTCATCAGTGTAATAAGGTAGACAGCGCACAGCACGAGCAGGACAATCCCCTTCCATCGTTCAAACCGATGGCCCATCCGCATCAGTGCCAGCATCGTGAAGACGATGATGAGCATGGCGGGAAACATGAAGTGGATGACGTCCCGCTCCACACTGAGCGAGCTGACCGCCGCCGAAGCGCCAGCGATCCAGCAGATGTTGAGAATGTCGGCGCCGAGGATATTGCCGACGGCCAGTGCCCCCTGCCCCTTGCGGGCAGCCACGACACAGGTGGCCACCTCTGGAATGGAAGTGCCCAGGGCGACCAGTACCAGGGCGATGATGATATCACTCACGCCCATGGCACTCGCGATCACCGGGGCAGACTCAACGATCCCTTTGCTGCTGATCAGAACCCCCACGAGGCCGAGACCGAGAAGCAGGAGGGTCCGGTTCCATGGCCGGGGTGGGTGATCCAGTTCCTCTTCATCCACGATCTGACGACCGTGACGCTGTTCCCAGTACGTGTAGACGAGATAGATGACGAAGCAGCCGACCAGCACGCCGCCCTCGCCTCTCGACAGCGTGCCGTCCCAGGCCATGTAGTAAGCGAGCAGATCCACGACGATGAGGAAGATCGCCGCCGAACGCAGAACGGTCCGATCAATCATCACCACCACTGGCGAAAGCAGGGCCACAAGGGGCAGAGCCAGGCCGTCGTCGTAGATGACGGAACCGACGGCATTGCCCAGGGCGATGTCCGCTCTGCCATCCAGCGCCGCCTGGATAGAGACGGCCAGCTCGGGCGTCGTCGTGCCGATACTGATAATGACGATCCCGATCAGGATCGGTGGCACACGCAGATGGCGAGCCAGATCGGCGGCGCCCTCCACGAGCCAGTCGGCGCATTTGGCGAGGGCGACGAAGGCAGCCACCATCATCAGTACGGCCGATACAAGCCCCATTCCGGGAGCCGTCGAAGCTTCGATCACTTCACCTCGCCTTCAAGTTAAACAGACAAGAACGACGCCTATCTCAATCATAGTCAATAAGTTACCACACTATAGCCAATCCGATTCTCGAACTAAATCTAAGGTGTTCTGAAAAAAACAGTCAAGAATCTGGCGCTCGTGCCGATCTTGTTGTAATGTGATACTAATTGATACACACGGCGGGTGTGTCACTCCGTTCCTCAACGACGCGGGACAAGAGCATGTTCAATGACTTCCTGACAACGACACTGCAGGTCGTGATTGCCCTGAACCTGGGCGGACTGATCACCTACTTCTACCTGGGCTCCCGTCGTCGTCCAACGCCGACGCCCGCCTTCGGCCATTTCGCCACAGCCGCTGCCGCACCCGCTCCCTCTCTCTCCCTGTGGAACAAGCTGACCCAGCCCTACCACAAGGCGATGGGACGCAGCCGGGAGTTGGCCACTTCGGCCCCAGCCGCCGCCCGTGCATGCGCAAGTGAGACACTGGACGCATCTCTTGGCCGTCTGCGCCGCGTACTCAACGGCTACGGCGAGAGCCTCCGCTGATGCCCTGTTGGGGCACTCGATTCGTGCCCTGTTCGGCCACTCGGTAACCTGTAACAGCCGCCTGAGCGATTCGTCTCGACTGGCGGCGCGGTCCCCTCTGGGACAGTTCGACACTCCACATGACACAGTCGTTCCCCGAACTGGCCGGGTTGCTCCCGGTTGACTTCGGGCGGATCTCTCTGTGGTCGGTACCTGCGGGGTCGTCAAGCAGCTTCCCCCATCCCATTCAGGGCACCGCGCCGTCGTCGGGACTATGCTCGCCCTGATCCTCGCCGCAGGCAGTGGTATTTCGAATATTCACCATTGCATATGGAATAAATATTCCATACGTTCTCCAGCACCAGCCTATATCAATGCGTGCGATCCCCACATCGGGGCTCCAGACAGAGGACGAGGACATGAAGCTGCAGGATCTGAAGGGCCAGACGATACTGATGGCCGTATCCGGTGGTCTTGACAGTTGCACCATCACCCACTGGCTCACCCAGCATGACGTCGATGTCGTTGCCTACACAGCGGACCTGGGGCAGCCGGATGAAGATGACATCGAGGATGTACGCCAGCGCATGATCGCCTGTGGCGCGCGAGAGATGATCGTCGGTGACCTCCGCGAAGACATGGCTCTTGCCGGTTTGCAGCTGGTGCAGTCGGGGGCCCGCTACGAAGGGGGATACTGGAATACGACCGGTATCGGACGCCATGTCGTGGTTGCCGGGATGGTGCCCGAGATGCAGTCTCGCGGCATCCAGATTCTTGGCCATGGCGCAACCGGGCGCGGCAACGATCAGGTCCGCTTTGAGTTGGCTTCGGAGATGCTCGACCCGCAGGTGAAGACCTACGCCCCGTGGCGCGATGACACCTTCCTGGAGTCCTTCGGCGGACGTCGCGAAATGATCGCCTACTGCGAGGCGCATTCGCTGCCTGCGAAGGCCACCCTCGACAAGCCCTACTCCACCGACTCGAATGTGCTAGGTCTGACGCACGAGGCGGGTGAACTGGAAGCCCTCTCCCCCCCCACCAGCCGCATCGAGCCCGGAATGGGTGTCTTCCCCGTGGATGCACCGGACACGGCTCAGTCGGTGGAGATTCGTTTCGAGCAAGGACTGGCCGTTGCGATCGACTCACAATCCGGGTCACCCTTCCAGATCATCAGTCGCGCCAACCAGATCGCCGGGGCCCACGGTGTCGGCATCGGGCTGCATGCGGTGGAGAACCGCTTTGTGGGCATCAAGTCGCGCGGCATCTATGAGGCACCCGGTCTTGAATTGATCGGCAACAGCTTCGAGTATCTGACCCAACTCACCCTCGATCGCCGGGCACGCCGCGTCTTCGAGCAGATGAGCGGCATCATCGCTGAGCAGATCTATCAGGGGTACTGGTTCGATACGGCCACGCAGGCGTGCTGGGCAGCAATCGAGCACTTCAATGCCCTGGCCACAGGCACGATCCGCGTCAGTCTCTACAAGGGCAACATGCAGTTTGAGAGTGCCAGCGATACCCCCCACAGTCTCTACAGCGAGGACACCGCCTCCATGGAAGACGTGGGTGAGTTTGACCACCGGGATTCACAGGGATTCCTCGGTGTCCTCGGCGTCAGCGCCCGGGCGCTGAATACGGCCGGCCAGATCCCCAAACGCTGATCTGCGGCGCTGACAGCGTGCATACGGGGCACGCCATCAGACACACCTGATTCGCATCACAGGCACCCTACCGGCGCGGGACGTGGAATCATGTCTCGCGCCGCACTGTGTTCTGGTATTGGCGCAGAGCCTGCCCCGGATCGGTCGGGAAACCATGGCCCTCCTGCGGCCAGTGACCAAATTGATAGATCCGCTTCAGGGGGCGCGCCTCAAACCGGTGCCCTGCCAGTTGGTCTGCTTCCAGACATCCCTCGCCTGACGGCTGTGAAAGGTGCGCCACCGCCGCCTGTCGCAGACGATCCGTCACGTCGGGTTGACTGGCGCTCAGTTCCCGCAATTCCTGCGGATCGGCTGTGACATCGAAGAGCAACTCGCGTGAACCATTGGCCAGCCAGATATACTTCCACCTCTGCTCCCGCACCATGACCTTGAACTGCTGACTGCCGGGCGCACCATAGAGGCCGATCACCCGGTCTCGACCAGGCACCTGATCCCGCAACATTCCCAGCACGTCACTGCCATCTCGCAGTTGAGTCTTGCCGGCCGCCGATGTGGCGATGCCAAACAAGTCAGTCAGCGCGACGAGCTCGTTACTACGGGTATCTGTGGGTAACTGTTGCGGCCAGCTGACAAGGAATGGCACGTGGCATGAAGCCTCGAAGAAACTCTCCTTCTGCCATGCATCGTGATCTCCCAGATGATCACCGTGATCTGCGAAGAAACAGATCACCGTATTGTCCGCATCATCACGGGCCTCCACGGCATCCAGAATCCGCCCCAGGCAGTCATCGATATAGGTGATCTCCCCGTAGTAACGGGCCTTGACCATCCGCGCCTGGGCATCACTCACATCCTCTGCCCAGACACCGTGGTTCATCCAGGGAATCTGTTCATCAGCGTGGTCGACGTGGCGATCACCGTGGACCGGGTCGGGCATCCGGTCCGGATCGTAGAGTCGATTGAATGGAATCGGCGGAGCCAACGGCGGGTGCGGTCCGATGAAGGAACAGAATCCGAAGAAGGGTTTCTCACCCTCCTGGCCAATCTGTTCAACCGCCCGGTCCGCGACCCAGGCCTCCACCGTGCACTCAGCAGGCATGGGACTCATCTGCGGCATGTAATACATCTCGGTCCGTTCGCCGTGCAAGCCCTCCACGAAATCGTAGGCCGGACGTTCGCGCGCGATGTAGCTGCCATAGGCATCGGCGGCGCGGCGCTCAGGGTGAGCGACGATTTCCTCGCTGTGCAGGTGCACGTCGTATCCGAGATCTTCGTCCCAGGGATGAGCGTGGAACTTCCCGATGCCAAATGTTCGATAGCCGAGATCACGCATGGTTTGCGCCAGATACGGCCCACAGCGTTCGGTCATGCAATCGGACTGCCCCGCCACCGGTGGCACACTCCCATTGCTGAAGACACGGGTCGTGAGTGGATCGCGGCCAGTGCGAATCGCATAACGCGCCGCAACACAGACCGGCGTCTGTGAGTAGGCATTGTGGAAAGACACACCCCGGGCGACGAGGCGATCGAGATTGGGCGTGTAGATGTGCCCATTTCCCAGTGCTGCGATCGTGTCAGCCCGCAGTTGGTCGGCCATGATGAAAAGGACATTCGGCTTGGACATGGGTTCAGTTACCTTTCCCGATCCGATAGAGGGGTTCCACGCACGCCAGGGCTGCATCGAGTTCATACAGATCGAAAGCATCAAGCACGCCGCCAGGGGCCCGTCGCCGCGCGGTAGTGAAGATGCCGCGCCGCTGGAGGATCTGTTTGTAGATGGCCACACCATAGAGTCGCTCCAGGGTCATCAACGGTAGTAGCTGATGGTGGATCCGCCTCGCCGCCGACTCCTCGCCCTCCTGCAGTTGCCGCCATACATCTACGAGCACATCCGTCAGGTGCCCACCTGGCATGTTGCCGATCGCCCCACGCCGGAACTCATCGATCAGATAGATCCCGCCCTGACCGCCGAAGATGCCTCGACATGCCGTCCCGACTGCAGCCAGTGTGGAGGTGATCATGCGCGTCTCGGGTGGCAGCTCCTCTTTGATGTACTCGATGTTGTCGACGCGCTGACACAATTGCGCCAGCGTTGCTGAGGTCAGCGGCGTACCCAGCGGGGGCGCATAATTCTGCACGATCAACGGGATCGGAGCGATCGCCTCAGCCAGTCGTGTGAAGTAATCGACGCAACCGGCCGTGTCCGGCTTGAGCAGGGGGGGCGGCATGGACATGATCGCCGCGACGCCCGCATCGATCGCATAACGGGCCAGGTCGATGGCAGGCATCAGGTGACCGGAGGTCACCGACGCAACCACGGGGGCCCCATCGGCGGATGAGACGACGACCTGAATCCAGCGCCGGCGCTCGTCATCTGAAAGGGTCGCGAATTCGGACGCATTGGCAGGTCCCACCAGGCCCCCGGCACCAGCGGCCAGGCAGAATTCAACGTGACGTTGCAGGCTGGCTTCGTCGAGAGCCAGACCCTCATCGAAGGGTGTGACGATGATGGGAACGATACCTTCGATCGTGTCGGCCATAGTGCGCTCCATCAGGAATCGCTCAGACGTAGATCCGGGGAATCCGAGGGTGAATGCGGGAGATGATCTCGTAGTTGATCGACGCTGTCCAGGCGGCAAAGTGGTCAGCACTGATCTCCTGCTCACCATCGCGCCCAATGAGTGTTGCCACCGTGCCGGGACCAACCTCGGATGGGGGCTCCACCATGCTCATGTTCATACAGATCCGCCCCCGAATCGGAGCGCGCTGCCCGGCGACCAGGACGTGGCCTGTGTTCGATCGACGCCGATCGAAGCCCTCATGGTAGCCCACATTGAGAACCGCTTGCCGCCGCGCCGGGCCGGCCCCGACGTGGTAGGTTCGTCCGTAGCCGACGCTCTGCCCCGCCTCCACGGCAACGCCGGGGAATACCCGGGCACGCCAGCTGAGGACGGGAGACAATTCAAGATGGCCTGACAGTTCCATTGCCATCGCCGCCGAGGGCCACAGACCGTAGATGGCCAATCCCGCGCGCACCATATCGAGCTGCGCTTCAGGCAGCAGCAGCGCGGCGGCTGAGCTGGCAGCGTGCGTCGAGGGCACATCGTATCCGGCCTCGATGAGTCGTTGCCGGGCGTCCTGGAGGCAGGCCAGTTGCTGCCTGGCAAACAGGCGATCCTGACTGTCCTCCAGATCGGCAAAATGCGTTGTGAGTCCCTCGAGTTGAACGCCATCTCGATTCGACACCTGTCGGGCAAACTCGACCACATCGTCGATGGCGATCCCCTGTCGATGCGTGCCGGTCTCGACCTTCAGGTGAAGGGGAACCTGGCGACCGCGAGCCACAGCCGCCTGAGCGAGCGACTCGACCAGACCCGCGTCGTGGACGACAAGCGACACGCCACAGGTCACAGCCAGTGCTGCCTGTGATCTGAGGACAGGGCCACAGACGTAGATCTGCGCGGTGAGTCCTTCGTCGCGCAGAACACATGCCTCTGACAGGTCGTTGACAATCAGCAGATCAGCGCCGGCGTCCAGTGCCGCGCGGGCACACGGCACAAGCCCATGCCCATACGCATCCGCCTTGACCACGGCGCCGAGACGACAGCCAGGAGACAGGCGGGAAGCCAGTTGCATGATGTTCGAACGCAGGGCCGACAGGTCGATCTCGCACCAACTGGGCAGCTGATGCGTCTGGTTCAGGGCGCACTCGCGATCCACACCTGCTCCCCCCAGCCCTCATACGCCTCACCGTCAAACCCGCCGGCCAGTGATTCCACCTGCAATCCGTGATGCTGCAACAGGTGCTCCATCTCATACCGGTAGGCGTAACGCAGGGTCAGACGTGCCTGCCTCGTTTCAGTGATCTGTTCGCCAACCATCTCGTCGAACCAGAAGTGCTGGATCATCCACTGTCGTTCCGGATCGTAGCCCCGGACATAGCGCGCACAGACCCGCTGTCCCTGGACGTCGGTGAATTCGCCATCGGCCAGGGGCTCGGGGGCGTCCGGGCTCATCAGCAGGCGGGCCAGGTCCAGGGTGGGATCGAAGACATTGAGGGCGATGCGGCCACCCGGGGCCAGATGCCGACAGATGCACTCCAGAGCCTGGTGCTGCGCGTCGACGCTGAGCAGGTGCTGAAATGTGCGATACGGCAGATTGATCAGAGCGAACTTCGTTTCGAGCTCGAACTGGCACATATCTCCAAGACACAGATCGATCTTCTGTTGAGTCGGTGCCGGGAGCGATGGCAGTCGTTTCCGCGCCAGATCCAGCATCGCAGCGGAACGCTCGAGCCCCGTGATCTCGATCCCCGCCGCGGCAACGGGAATCAGCGTGCGGCCACTGCCACAGCCCAACTCGAGGACCGGCCCCCGTGACTGAATCGCCAGATCGCGGTAGAAGGAATCCTCCCCTTCCAGACCAGTGAAATACGCATCATAGTAGCGCGCCAGCGGCCCGTCGTATTCGTGCTCGGGAGGACTTCCTTCATCCGCAATCGTGGTCAAGAGACAAGCTGACTCAGAGCAGATCCGCGACGAGATCGCGCTCTTCTTTGAGTTCGGCTTCCGTCGCCCGGATCTTCTCCTTGGCGAAGTCGCTGAACTCGAGTCCCGGCACGATCGACCACTTCCCTGCACCGGCGCTGCGCACGGGGAAGGAGAAGAGCAGACCCTCTTCAATTCCGTAACTGCCATCCGAAGCAACCGCAGCCGAGAACCAATCGCCTTCAGGTGTGGCCGTCTCCATGCTGCGAACGTGATCGAGGGCCGCATTGGCAGCCGAAGCGGCCGAAGACAGTCCACGTGCCGCAATCACTGCGGCGCCGCGCTGCTGGATCACCTCGATGAACTCACCCTGAAGCCAGCCCACATGCCCGATGACCTCGGTGCATGGGCGACCGCCAATCTTGGCGTTCTCAGCATCAGGATACTGAGTGGCCGAGTGGTTACCCCAGATCGTCATGTTCGTCACACTCTCGACCTTCGTGCCCGCTTTGATCGCCAGTTGTGCCATTGCACGATTCTGGTCCAGGCGTGTCATGGCATGGAAACGCTCAGCCGGAACGCCACTCTTCTCGCCATAGGCTTTGGCAATCAGACAGTTCGTGTTGGCTGGGTTCCCGACGACGAGGACCTGCACGTCGGCGGCAGCTTTGGCCAGCGCCTTGCCCTGGCCCACGAAGATCGGGCCATTCTCACGGATCAGGTCACCTCGTTCCATGCCCTTGCCACGCGGCTTGGAGCCGACCAGTAACCCCCAGTTGACCCCGTCGAAGGCTTCCTCGGCAGAATCGGAGATGCACACGGAGTCGAGGAGGGGGAAAGCGCAATCCTCCAATTCCATCACCACACCCTCCAGTGCCGGCAGGGCAGGTGTGATTTCGAGCAGACTCAGCTCGATCCGAGTGTCGTGACCGAAGACCTCCCCCGAGGCCAGGCGTGGCAGCAGTGAATATCCGATTTGTCCGGCAGCGCCGGTGACAGCAACTCGCACAGTGCGGGCCATGGGTGACTCCTCTGATCGCTGATGGGATTCGCTGATAGAATGCTGGTAACGCCGAGGTGAAAAACTCACTCGACGTGAAAGGTCTCGTCAGGGGCAGAATGTGAGGATTCCCCCACCCCTACACAAGCCGGCCGCCAACGGAAACGGCCACCTCGGATGACTCCGATGCGGCCGTGGGCACTTGCTGCCAGGTATGAAATGGTGGGGGGGGTGGGACTCGAACCCACATAGCCGAAGGCACCAGATTTACAGTCTGGGGAGCTAACCAATTGCTCAACCCCCCCTGCCGATTTCACACAGCCAGAAAATGTAGAGAAACCCGGCAAAGCAGGCAACTGTCGATGACCCGATTCCTGGGTGTTGTCCCCAAGACAGAAGGCAGCACTTCCTTTGAGAAGCACTGCCTTGGTGGGGCCGAATGAGTTCAGGTCATACCACGACCCTAAGATTTTTCTCCTCGCCAGCTGCGGTCACCAGCACGGCGGACCTCCGTCGGCTCCAGGAAGGCTTCAGCCACCGCACGAAGGACGCGGTCTCGGTCGTAGTACCCTTCTTCCACCTTCCGTTTGATCCACAACAGCCGTTCCTCGCGATTGCGTGGCAAGGCGTCAGACTCCTTCAGGTGCTCGGGTAGTATGTAGGGTGTCTTGAAGTTCATATGGGCCTACCCTTCATATCGGCAGAAGACCGGAACCATCCACCCGATTTGTCACCCTGACGCACGACAAAGGCCCGTAGAGGGCCACATTGTGTCCCAGAAGGCCTTTCGCCCGCCTGTCAACCTCTATACGCCTGTTTAATCGCGTCGACTCTGGCCGCCTGCGTCTGACGCTGACGCTGCCACGATTCGAGCAGGAATGCCAGCAAGATGGTCAGGCAGAAGGCCCCCGCAGCACAGGCCAGGGTCAGCAGGGCCCGTCGGGGAGCGCTTCGCGTCGTGGGTGGTGTCGCCGCATCCAGCACCTGGAGCGTCGGCGTGTCGCGAGCCTCGCGATATTTGGCCTCCTCCAGCTTGCCTGCAAGGAATCCGAGAATCTCTTCCTGTACACGCAGTTGCAGGGTCAGCTGGGCATATTCATGGAGGAGTTCCGGCAACTTCCGCAGCGGCGGGCCCAGAGCGGTCGAGGACGGGGCGATCTGCTCAGTCGCCTCACCCACCAGGGTCGCCAACTGCCCCTCCAGTTCACTGACCTCCAACTGCAGACGCTGGCGTTCGGGGTGATCCTCAGAGACCGAACGGCGGGCGACGCCGAGTTCGACCTGGCGCAGCGCCAGTTCCTGCACGAGGCCCTTCACGACCTCCACGGCCGCCTGAGTCTGGGCCTCAATGTCGACGACGTCATGGGTTTCCTGGAATTGCCGCATCCTCGCCGCGGTGGCGGCCAGCGCGATCTGTGTCGTGCGCGAGCGTTCTTCCAGAAATCCACGCGTCGCAGCCGCCTGGTGGCGGCGATAGGTTCGATTCAGACTGTCCAGCAGATCGCCGATCGTCGTGGTCAGATCAGCGGCGATCTGCGGCGTGGCGGCGGTGGCTTCGATCTTCAGCGAGCCATCGCGACCCAATTCGTGCTCTACCTGTTCGGCCAGGATTTCGATGGCCTGGTCACGGTGAGGCACGTCATAGGCTTCGACCAGTTCGTACCGGTCCACAGCCAGGCCCAACAGGTGACGGCTCTCCAGCAGCGTCAGCAGCCGCTCGGAGGGTGTCGACATCCCCACGAGTCCGGCGAGGCCGGCGGGAATCCCGCCGCCGGCACCGGCCAGCAGCGACAAACCGAGGCCCGTCGGCTCTTCCTCAGGAGGCAGCAAGGTCGTGGTGGACGTCCAGCGTTCGGGCAGCAGGACGCTGATCACCGCCCCCCCCACTGCTGCCAGCAGTGTTCCCACTACGATCAGCCGGCGCCATCGGACCAGAACGTAGACGTAGTCGAGAAGATGTCCGTCGGAGGATACTTCGTCTGTCATAGAGTTCCCTTCAGAACCTGAACAAGAGGATGACGGTGGCCACCTCTCCGGCCACACTCATCACCTGCCTGAGTCCGAGCCAGTAGTCACGTACTGGCTTCTCTTTGATCCAGATATTGTCGCCTGGTTCGACCTGATCCACGTCGTCGGCTTCCAGGATCTCGCCGGTGCGCGCTTTAATCACGCGCACATCCCGCGAGGCCCGCCAGCCGAACCCACCGGCGCGTGCGATATAGTCATCGACCGAGAAGCCCGGTTCAAATGGAACGGCGCCAGGGAAGGCGGCACGGCCACTGACCAGCACGGTACGTAGCGAACTGGGAATCACGATCACGTCCCCCGGTCGAACGAAGATATTCTGCTCCGGGTCCATGGGATCGGCGAAGAGGGCGACGAAATCGACGACCATCTGCCCTCGCTTCTCACGGCTGCGCATGTTGAAGTATTGCTTCTCTTCCTCACTCCATGCTGCAGGCGGAATCGTCAGGATGCGTTCGAATTCCGGGTCAAGTTGTTCCTCATCGTCGAGCTCGCGCACAATCCGGGCCTTCGGCAAGGAAGCCAGTTCCGTGATCCCGCCCGCCAGGTCGATGACGTCGCGCAGACTCGTCACGCCGTCATCGATGACATAGAACCCCGCGTATTCCACCTCACCGATGAGACGAACCGTCGACTGCCGCTGGAAGTTGGCCCGTGACTTCACGACGAGCCAGTCACCGGGCTCAAGAGATATATCTGCAGCTGCATCGCCGGCGATGGCCGCGTCCATATCCACACGGATGCGTTCGTGCTGCGTACCGCTGTGTGTGTAGCGGAAGAGGTAGACATTGTTCGCGTCGTAGTGCGACGACGGTCCCATGGCCAGGGCGATCAGATCACTGAGACGATCGCCGTGCACATACTCATATGTGCCGCCTCGCCGCACCGCTTCGATGGCTCGCAGAATGTAGCGGCGGGATGGGACGATGACGATATCGCCATCGACCAGGAAGGGATTCAGATCGGATGTGCCGGTGACCTCATACAGGGCCAGATCCACGCGCCGCGCCCGTCCTTTGAGACGCTCCAGGATGCTGTCGTCCTGCAGACCCCGTCGCAGTTGCATAATCTCATTTGGCGTCAACTCGCTGGCCCGCACGATATAGATATTCCGCCTCGACGCGCCGTCAGAAAGACCACCGGCCTTTCTGATCAATTCGCTGACACGCTCGACGCCACTGCCGTCCACGATCCCCGGATGCTCGACAAGCCCAACCACACT
>JABHDC010000034.1 GCA_018673255.1 Gemmatimonadota bacterium | reverse complement strand
GGCAGGATGGCGTGGGACCGAGCCGACGGAAAATCGGCGAGAAGCCCGGCACTCTCGTACTCCAGCAGTTACTCATCCTGGCGGATCTGTCGTCTCGACGGGCATCTTGCCTATGACGCGACCTTCGACCTGGATATGCCGCCGACGGACCGGGAATGGCACGTCTACAAGAAGGGGGTCGCACCTGCACCCAAGGTCGTGATTCATCATTACGATCCGAGGGCGCTCTGCCCTGCGCCGAACGTCATCTTCGTGCTGGGTGGCCCAGGAGCAGGAAAGGGCACCATGTGCGAACTGGCCCAGTCGCAGTTGGATTGGACTCACCTGTCCATGGGAGATCTGCTCAGAGCAGAGCAAGCCAAGGGCGGTGAGACGGCGGCTGTCATCGACCAGTTCATCACGGCCGGTCAGTTGGTGCCGAACGAGATCATGGTGAGGTTGCTCAAGGACTCGATGGAGTCGACCACCCGGACAACGGGCAAGAACAACTTCCTGCTGGACGGATTCCCCCGTTCGTTGAACAACCTGGAAGGCTGGAACGAGGTCTTCGGCCAGCAAGCTGAGCTGCCGAAGATGTTGTACTTCGAGTGCCCCTATCCGGTGCTCGAACAACGCATTCTGGGTCGGGCGAAGTACTCGGGCAGAAGCGACGACAACGTCGAAAGCATGAAATCGAGGTTCGACACCTTCAAGGCCCAGACGCTTCCTACCGTTGAGTTCTTCAAGGGTGAGGGCAAGTGCATCGAGGTAGATACCAGCCAGGACAGGCAGACGGTCTACGCTCTGGTTGTCGAGCAACTCGCCGAGTTCACACAGGAGGAAGCGGCGGCCAGGCCGCTTACCGAACGTGCAGAAATTCTTCTGGGCCTGCGGCCCTGGCCGAGGAAAGAGGAATAGTTCAGCGGCCGTCGTGAGGGCAACCACTTTCGCTCCTGCACATTCTTGACGGTAGCTCCCATTTCATTCTCCCTGTACTCTGACCACCGGAAATTCTACAGCCATGGCTGGACAGGACGGTGCGCTACGTGACAGACTCGACAAGGAGCGGAAATCCAGCTGGTCGGAGGTCAGCAGATACTCTCTGAAGACGACTTTGAAGCCATGATGAGTTTCTATGGAGGTCTCTTCAACCGTCTGACAAAAGAGGTGCAACACACCGGCGATCTGACCCGGTACGTCGGCTTCCAGTCTCCCGTCGGCGCAGAAGGCCGCCTACACTTCCTCGGCATCGAAGTAGAGCACATCGAAAAAATCCCGGAGGGAATGGTATCCTGGTCCCTCGACAACAGGGCCCGGACCGTTCGGGAAACCCGCGAAGGCCGCACCACCGTCGTCTCGCAGGACGACATCACCTGGCAATGGCTCGCCCCCTCCGCATCCAGATCCGGTTCCGAAAGATACACGGGAGAATTCACCGGCCCTCTTCCGGCCCTGGCGAACCATCCACCCGCCTCGACTCTCCACAACTTCTGGATCTCCGCCAATTCATACGTGAGTCTGACCGCAGAGGACGCGAGCAGCGATGAGGTCGAACTCGTCGACCACGACCCATCCTGGTCACAGCAGTACGCCCAGATGGCCGACTGGCTCCGCGATCAACTCGGCACCGACATCGCCCTCCGCGTCGAGCACTACGGGAGCACCGCCATCCCGGGCTTACCCGCCAAACCGGTGATCGATATCCTGGTGGAGATCCCCTCCGTCACCGCTGCCAAGCCGCAGGTAATCCCCTGCTTCGACGACGAGACATGGGATTACTGGTGGCACGCCGGTCACATGGTCTTTGTCAGACGGGAAAAGCTGATGGGCCAACGCACTCACCACATCCACATGGCGCCGAAGGGCCATCCCATATGGGATGGTCTCGCCTTCAGGGATCACCTCCGATCCCACGCCGAAGAAAGGGATCAATACGCAGAGCTGAAGCGGAAATTGGCAGTCGCTTACCACCACGACCGGGAGCGATACACACAGGCGAAGACGGACTTCGTGAGCGCTGTCACGTCCAGGGCACTGCGGAACTCATGAGAAGTTCTGATCGATGTGCTCATGGCCCGAAAGGTCTCTCGGAGTGGTGCCACACAAGTCGCTGTCGAGGCGTTGTATCTCGGGTCTGCTCTGGTGTATACTGGATCGCGAGCATGTTCGGAGTCACCCCCTGAAACTGATCACAAATCGGCCGACCAACACATGAATGACGACGAAAAATACCTTCTCGACCTGCACGGCTACCTGGTAATCAAGGGTGCCCTTTCTCCAGAAGAAGTGAGATCGGCCAACGCCGCGATCGATCATCACGCCGACCAGATCCAGATCCGGCCCAATGACCTGGCGCATGAATCAAGGACGCTGCAGGGCACGTGCGGACGAGGTGATCTGAGCGGTATGATGACCTGGGAGAAGCCTCACTGCGATGTATTCCGCCACATGACGGTTCATCCCAAACTGACGCCCTATCTGGAAGAGTTGCTGGGGCCGGGACTCCGCCTCGAGGGTATGCATCTCATCACCATGGACAAAGGGGCCGAAGGGTTCTGGTTCCACGAAGGGGCCACGCCGTACGATCGTTCGCGCAATTACCACTACCACAACGGTCGCATGTATGGCGGCATGACCAACATGGCGATCCAGTTGGCCGATGTGGCGCCGGGAGCGGGCGGGTTTGCGTGTATGCCGGGCAGCCACAAAGCCAACTACCCCTGCCCGGGTAACATCCGGCTCTACGAAGATCATCAGGAGCGCTTCGCCCAGATCCCTGCCCAGGCTGGCGATGTGATCCTCTTTTTCGAATGCCTGATGCACGGGACATTGCCCTGGTCCGGTGACAATCAGCGTCGTTCGTTGAGGATCATCTACAATTCGGGCGTCGTGGGTGAGGGGCTGATGGGCACCTACACGCCACCGCCCTTCTGGGAGGAGTTGACCGAGGATCAGCAGGCGTTGATTTCGGCTCCTCGCTACCGCGGTGAGTTGGTCAAAGACCAGGAGGTCCTCGACTTCAATGCCAAGCGCACGAAGGCCGGGTCACCAGGCGAAAAGTCATAGATGGGAGATAGCCGGAGGAGCAGAGCCTTTGCTGCCTTTGTTGTGGACACATTTCCTCAGGCGCAACGCGTCGTGGACATCGCCGGAGGCAGTGGCCAGCTCTCCTTCTGGTTGCACGAGCTCGGCAAGGAGCCGACCATCATCGATCCCTGCGAAACCCGGCTGCCTAGCTGGCTTCGTAGAAAGCTGAGGAAGCAGTCTCTCCGCGAGGGACGCCTCGTACAGGTTCCGCGGTTGCGTAAGACGATCGAAGAGGTAAACCTGGACAGCTTCGATCTGCTGGTAGCAATGCACCCGGACGAAGCGACCGAACCGGCACTGAGGCAGGCTCTGGACCATGACATGGACTTTGCCATTGTCCCCTGTTGTGTGTTCCCCATGGACGGCGTGAAGAGATCGCGGGAGGAGTGGCCCCACTATCTGGCATCCTTGGCGCCGGGAATCGAAACTGCCGCCCTCCCGATCGCCGGCGCAAACACGGTGCTGTGGCGGAGACGCAGGCATGCCTGAGCAAATGACCCCTTTCGTCAGCAGGTTCATTGAGGTGATCACCTGAGGAGACCCACCACATGACCACTGCTGCAGATGTAGCAGGTGTTTTCGAGTCGATCGCACCACAGACACTTGGCGTTGCTGGCGATCAACTCGGCTTCATACATGGCGATCCCTCGGCCGATATCACGGGAGTCGCGTGCTTGTGGAACATCCATACGGCGAGCCTCGCAGCGTGTGTTGATCGAGGCCTGAACCTGTTGATCTGCCACGAAGGGATTTGGATGCCCGAGCAGACAAGCCCGTGGTATGATGCCCCTGAGCCACAGCACATCCATGCCAATGCTGCCCGCCGTGCCCTGCTGGACAAACACGAACTCGTCATATACCGGAGCCACTCAAACTGGGATGCCCTCGCTGGCGATGGCGTGCGTGATCAAGCCATTGCGGCACTTGGCATCGCGGACTTGAGAACAGTTGCGGAGAGGAAGTTCTTCTCCGTTCTCGAGCTACCCGCTCCTGTCACGGTCAATGAGCTTCAGCGCGTGGTCGAGAACGGTGTGGCGTATGCCGGTTGTCGGATCTTCGGAGACGCGGACAAACAGATCCGGCGATTCTCGTTCCTGATCGGCGG
>JABHDC010000033.1 GCA_018673255.1 Gemmatimonadota bacterium | reverse complement strand
TGGGCCAGACGCAGCAGACGAGCCTCCTCCCAGGGCTTGGCGATCAACTGCAGACCGATGGGCAGACCACCGTGCGTGAAGCCACACGGCAGGGAGATCGCGCACAATCCCAGGAGGTTGGCGGCGCTCGTATTGCGTAGGCACAATCCATTGATCCGCCAATACGGACCGGCCGGGTCATCTGTCTCGGCAACTGTCGGGGCTGGAAAGGGAGTGGTCGGTGTCAGCAGGGCATCCACATCCACCAATGCCTCCTGCGCCTCAGCCCTCAGCAGCTGCCAGGCCCGTTGCAGTGCCAGGTAGTCGACGGCACTCACGTCACGCCCCTCGATCATTCGAGCCGAGACGATGGGATCAAAGTCCTCGAAGTGCTCGTCCAGTTCGGTGGCGAAGTGGACGCACGTTTCCACATTGGTCAGCGTACCGCGGGCGCGCAGCTCACCCAGCTGATCCAGGGGCTCCAGAGAGATCTCATCGACGTGGGCCCCCAGTTCGGCAAAGACCTGCGCCGTGGCCCGTACGGCAGCTTCCGTCTCCGCATCCACATCCTCCCAGAAAAATTCACGCGGTACACAGAGCCGGACACCCGTCAGATCCAGTTCCAGCTCGTCGCTGGGTCCGTCGATGGGCTGATCCAGCGTGGCGGCATCCTCGTGGTCCGGGCCGCGAATCACGTCGTACAGCAGAGCTGCATCGCCGACGGTGCGGGCCATGGGGCCCACGCTGTCGAGACCTGTATCGAGGGGCACGACCCCTGCATTGCTCACCCGACCATAGGTCGGCTTCAAGCCCACAAGGCCGCACATCGACGATGGGATGCGGACTGAACCACCTGTGTCGGTGCCCAGAGCGGCACTGGCCAGCCCGGCGGCAACAGCAACACCGGATCCACTGCTGGAGCCGCCAGGCAGGCGGTGCTCCTCCAGGTCCCATGGATTCACTGGTGTGCCGTAGTGGTGGTTGATCCCGGTGCCACCGAAGGCGAATTCCACCATCTGCGTCTTGCCCAGCAGGATCGCCCCCGCTTCAAAGAGACGCCGGGCTGCAGTTGCATCGCGGGCTGCCATGTGTTCGCGGAAGATGATCGAACCTGCCGTCGTCGGCAGATCCCTCACATCAAACAGATCCTTCAGGGCCAGTGGAATGCCGTGCAGGATGCCTCGCCAGTCGCCGCCATGGATCGCGGCCTCGGCGGCACGGGCACTGGCCATGGCGCGTTCGGCGGTGAGGGTCAGGTAAGCATTGAGATGCTCGTCGTAGGCATCGATCCGATCCAGATACAGCTCGGTGAGTTCCACCGGCGACAACTCGCCGCGCCGCAGCAATTGGCTCTGGTAGGCAAGGGAGGCAAAGGCCAGTTCGTCATCAGCCATCGGTCGAACTCCGTGTGTCGAAAGGACCTGTTGTACGAAGGAATTCCGCTGATCTGCGGGTGGCGGTTACGCCGCCGCCGAGACCGGCCGAGGCTTGATGCACCGTAACCCAGCTGTCGTAGCCGACCTCGGCCAGATCGGCAATGATCCGTTCGAAGTTCAAGCCATTCGGCTCCCACAACGGAATCTGATCGAATCGAACACCACCCCGGCACCAGGTCGTGACCTGGTCAGCGCCATTCGGGTTCAGGCGCTGATTCTGTACGTACACATTGAAGATCCACGGAGCCAACGCCTCGATCGTTGCGCCGGCCACCTCCTGGCCGCACAGCTCCAGGTTTGCCGGCTCGTAGATGAGGCCAAAATTCTGATGGCCAATGCTGCGCAGGACTTCCAGTGTCTCGTCAATGGTTTCGAACAAGGATTGGGTGTGACACTGATGCGCCAGACGGATTCCACGTTCCGAGGCCTCGTCGGCCGCATACCGCGCATACTCCAGATCGTCAGGTGTTCTCATCGAGATCCGCAAGAGCTCGCAGTCCAGCGACTCGGCCAGATCGAGGTAGGGCGTGATGTTGCGTAAGGCCGCCGGCCCCTCTGCCGAGTTCTCGGGGATGGCGAAATCGCCCGTCACCATCGATGCGGTCAGCTGGTGCTGGTCGAGAATCTTTGCCGCGGCGCGGATCTCTTCCTTGGTGGAATCGATGCCAACCTGGGAGGCACGCAGACACACTGCATCGTAACCGCACTCGGCGGCCAGCGTTGCCAGCTCTTCCAACTCCATTGTCGCCACCCGCTTGTCGCGGAAACTCTCCGCCACGCGAACTGACAGAGACAGCTTCATGACAGGGCGCCCTGATGGCCTGAGCGGATGGCCTCGGCCAGGCGCATGCTGTGAACAGCATCACCCAGGGTCGACCACGGTTGGCGGTCTTCGAAGATGCAGTCGGTGAAGTGTTGCACCTCGTCGAAGTGTTCGCCACCGACTGCATCCAGATCCAGCCGGGGTGGGTCGGGACGTGTCTGGGTCGTTCCCTGAGGCTGCGACTCGGCCTGGAACAACTCGACACGCGGTGTGCCTGACAGATCCAGATACGCGGACAGATCCTCTGCATGCACTTCGGCTTGTTGGATACGCGCGCCGACACCATAGTGGCTGCTGAATTGTCCGATGGCGCCGCCTTCGAATCGGACGATCGCGTTGTGCCGATGGCTGCCATCACGGGGGCCATCGGCAACGATCGAATGCACCTCTACCGGACGAGCTGCCGTGTCGCCGTCACCGGCGAGCCAGCGAATCAGGTCCACGTGATGCAGGGCGTCGCAGACGACGGGATCCGGCGTGATGCCGGCCATGGCCGGTGTACCGAGCGTGGTCAGCGGTTTGTTGTACGTGCCGGAAACGTGCACCGCACCACCGGCCGATTGAGCCAGTCGACGCACGGCCAGGATCTGCGGCATGTACCGTCTGTTGAAGGAGACGATAGCCTTGCCGGTGCTCCGCGCGGCTGCGTCGGCCATCCGCTGCGTATCGTTGGAACTCATGCCGGGTGGCTTTTCGACGTGCACGTGCAGGCCGCGATCGAGGCAATCCAGCACGATGTCGACGAGGTGGCCGGGCATCGTGGTCACATGCACGACATGCAGATCACTGACCTCGTCCAGAAGGCGGCGATAGTCGTCGAAGGTTCGCACAGGGCCGTGCGTCTCGGCCGCCGCCTCCAGTCGTGTCGGATCCAGTTCGCACAGCGCGGTCAGATGCAGACGCGGTTCAGCCCCAATCATGCGGAAGTGATGCTGGGCGTGGCCGCCGCAGCCGATGACGGCCACATTCAGGCGATCGGGCATGATAACTCCGTCACTGGACACAGGGTACGAGGTTGGCAGGTGGCACGGGCGAATGTCGACTCAGGGCAGGCGCAGGAAGCCGGCGTAACCATAGGGATCTTCGTCTCCCTCGATGCCACCTTGCGGAAAGTACTCTTTCCAGCGGCGGCTGACCTTCTTCACCGTGTCGGGGTCGGCGACTAATTCATCCGGATACCCGGGCTTGGTGCGGCAGTCGAGGACGATGGGCCCTTCCAGCATCTCGTGGTGGCGGTGGATGCGGCTGCTGGCAGCATGTACATCGGCGGCCGGTTCGAAGCGCGTGAAGGTCGACCACAGGAAGGTGACCTGACGTTCGACCACGCCGGCATCGTCCACGAGGAAGACGAGAGGCCAGTCAGCGATGGCCGGGTCAGAGGCAAGGTGGGCACCAAAGGCTTCGTCGTCTGAATAGGCCGGACCGGACACGGCCAGGACACCGCCGCAGAAGGCCTCTGCCTGTCTGATCCCACCGGGTAGCTGGCCACGAAATTCGCGGGGCAATTCACGCCACGGATCCCCGACGCCCAGCAGAATGCCCTTGCTTCCTTCATTGATTGCCGGTCCAGCATAGTCCAGTGAGTCCATGGCGAGATTGGCCAGCAGGAGCAGGTCCGTCTCGAAGTGGCAGCGAGCCAGGACGTATTCCAGGACCTGCCGAATGTCATTCTGATCCAGACCGGGATCGTCGTAGACGATGAGGAATTTCGTCAGGTTCAGTTGCCCCCCATCCTCACCGAGAATACGGAAGGCAAACTTCATGGCCTCGCGTGGATACCGCTCCTGCACGACGATCGACGAGAGGCTGTGATATCCCGTCTCGGCATAACTCCAGATCGAGTGGATCGATGGCATGACCAACCGGCTCAGCGGGGCCATCAGCTTCTGGATGTAGTCCCCCAGATACAGATCCTCCTGCGGTGGTTTGCCCACGACGGTGGCCGGGAAGATCGCATCGGGTCGGTGGAAGATGTCATCCACCTGGAGCAATGGATAGTCGTGCTCCAGTGAGTAGTAGCCATAGTGATCGCCGAAGGGGCCTTCCGGATGCCGCCGATGCGGTGGAACGTGTCCCTGGATTGCAAACTCCGCTTCGGCGATCAACGGATGCGGATGGCCGGATGGAGATGATGTGCGTCGCAGACGCTCTCCCTGTAACAAGGAGGCCAGGATCAGCTCCGGCATGTCTTCAGGGAGCGGGCCAATGGCGGCCAGAATCAACGCCGGTGGACCGCCAACGAAGATGGTGACGGGAAGTGGACGATCCTGTGCTTCGGCGACGTGATAGTGGAAGCCACCGCCCTTCTGGATCTGCCAGTGCACGCCCGTGGTGGATTGATCGAATCGCTGAATGCGATACATGCCCAGATTGTGATGCCCCGTGTTGGGATGCTCGGTGTAGACGAGGGGCAGCGTGATGAAGTGGCCGCCATCCTCGGGCCACGTCTTCAACAGGGGCAGACGTTCCAGTTCAACGGGCTGCTGCCGATGGGCGGTAATGGGGGCTCTGGACACCTTCTTCATCCCCACCCGCAGCGCCTCGCGTGCCAGTGAGCGATGTCCCCACATTGCACCTGGTGACATGCGGGGCAGTTCCTGGGCCAGTTCGACCAGTTCCTTGATGAAGGCCCCGGGTCGCGGACCGAAGGCCAGATCGACTCGTTTGGGTGTGCCGAACAGATTCGTGACGCAGGGGAAGTCGGCACCCTCCACATTCCGGAACAACAGGGCAGGGCCGCCGCTGGCCACCACACGGCGGTGAATCTCGGCGATCTCGAGGTCGGCGCTGACGGGTGCCTCGATGTCGACGATCTCGCCTTCGCGACGCAACACATCAAGGAAGGTGCGCAGATTCTTCAAGCGGACGGCCCGGCGGGTGAAGTGGGTGGCACGATGACAGGTTCTGGCTGCGAAACTAGGCAGGTGGCAACAGGGGCTCAAGGCAGCAGGTTGAGTCCGTGGAAGGGTGCCGGTAGGTTTGCCGTACTTGATCCCAAGCCTGGGCCGCATCATCTAGACGATTGCGTGGCACGGGCCGGGGTGGAAGATGGGGCCATCGCAGGATCCTACCCCACCGAGCCGACGACAGAAACGCCCACTGGGCAGGAGTGAGAGATGACGCCACCACGTGAGACCAGCGCCGGCACAACTGAGTCTGGCGCTCTCGGGATTCTCGTCGACAAAGACGTCATGGTGCCCATGCGCGACGGGGTGAACCTGGCCTGCACCATCTTCCGGCCCGACACCACCGGACCGGTCCCCGGGCTCCTGTTGCGCACACCCTATCGCAAACCCGAAGCCGGCTACGAGCGTTATGTTCGTGCCGGGTATGCCGTGGTGACGCAGGACAGTCGGGGTCGTTATGCCTCCGAGGGTGATTTCGTTCCCTTCACAGTTGAAGACACAGGGGATGCCGAGGACGGCTACGACTCGGTGGAGTGGCTCGCTGAGCAGCCCTGGTGCAATGGCCGTGTCGGCACCTTCGG
>JABHDC010000032.1 GCA_018673255.1 Gemmatimonadota bacterium | reverse complement strand
GGTCATCGGCCTCGCCACTCGTCACCTCTGGAACCCGAGCAACCCGCGGCAGATCTCGGCGACGGCAGAGACCTCATTGGGTTTCGCCGGCCCGGAGTTGCTCGGCATGGCGCCGGTGGGTCTGGCTCTCCACGATGCGGCCGAGTTTCTGGTAGGCGTCGCTCAGGTACCGGTGGGCGCGGGCGTCGGAGGCATCCAGTTCTACCAGCTTGGCATACGCATCAGCGGCCATCTGGTAGCGCCTCGTTTTCATACTCATCACGCCCAGATTCAGCAGGGCATCTCGGTAGCCTGGTCGCAGTTCGACGGCGCGGCCAAAGTGTGCCCGGGCTTCATCCAGATTGCCCATGCGGGCTGCCAGCAGCCCTCGCGTGTAGGACAATTCCGGGAAGGCCTGGTCATTGGCGGCCGCTCGGGCAAGAGCCTTCCGGCTCTGATCCAGGTGGCCGGCCTTGAGAAGCGCCAGTCCCAGCCGGGTGAGGATGACGGCGTCGTCAGGGGTCAGGGAGGCCGCCCGCCGGAGGGTATCGATGGCACTGTCGTAGTCTCCCTGCATCATCAACACGATGCCGAGCCCACTGAAGCCGTCGACGTAGGTTGAGTCGATGGTGATCGCGTTGCGATACTCGCGCGCCGACCCTTCCAGATCTCCCCGTACGGCACGGTGCAGACCCAGGCCGTGGTGGGCCTTGGCCGGGCCTACGGGTACTGCGCCCGCGGCCGGTGGGGTCACGTCCGAGCCGAGATCGCGGTCCTGTTGCCGCAGCGTTTTGGAGCGCTCCAGGACTCGCCGACCCTCCTCACGATTCCCCGTCCTGATATAGGCCTGGCCCAGTCCCCATAGGATCTGTGGGGAGTGTGGGTTCAGCTCAGCGGCCCGAGAAAATGCGGTCACGGCCTCTTCATGACGACCACTGTCTCGCAGGATGACACCGACGTAATAGAAAGCCTGGGCGTCATCATCATCCAGTTGCGTGGCCCGCACATAGTGGTCCAGCGCCGCCTGGGAATCACCCGATCTGCGCCAAAGTTCGGCAACCTTCTTGTGTGCCGCGACCAGCGTAGAATCGATGCTGAGCGCTGCCAGATACGCCGCGCGGGCATCCTCCGGTCGATCGTGATGGGCGTAGATGACGCCGAGGTTGTAGTGGGAGTGGGCGCGATTCGGGTCCAGTTCGAGGGCTCGCAGGAACGCGGTCTCAGCGTCGGTGGTGTTGCGGAATTCGTTCTGGGCGAAGGCGCGTGCGGTGAGAATCGTACCGTGGATTTCGTGCAGTTCCGCGTCCTCTGTTTCGCGGGTCAGGGCTCGTTCGACGGCGGCCAGAGCTGCATCGTATCGCGCCAGGCCCAGATAGGCTCGCGCCAGGTGGCGATCGGCCTCGGGACCGGCGCCTTCCAGCAAGGGCAGAGCGGCCTCGAAGCGGTCCTCGGCCAGCAGACGCCGCCCCGCCGCCAGTGGATCCTCAGACTGACAGGCCCACAGGCTCAGGCATATGATCAGCCACATGAGTAGCCACATGATCAGGCCTATGACCCACCCCGGCTGCCGGCGGGCGAGCCCGGCCCATCGGTGTTGTCCGGACCCGTGATTCTGTGCGCAACTGTGACGCATCGAACTTCCTCTCATCGCCCGGCGGCAGAGCCTGTCGAGGGTGCCACCGGATTCGCTGAATACTCGGCAGGTGCAGGGACGCTGGCAACGGTCCTGTGAACCATTTACGGTTCGGCCGGCTCCACCACGGTGAGGGTTTGATTGATGGCCACATCGCGCAGGGTCTGGGTGATGCCACTGGGCCAGCGCACCTCGACGCGATCGACGAGGGTCGAGGTGCCCAGTCCGAAATGACGTCGGATGTCGCTGTGAGAGATGTAGCCGCCACCTCCCTGGACCTCCTGTCGCTGGATTCGCTCAGCGCTTTCGACGGTGACCCAGGCGCCGATCCCATCCCGATTGCTCCGGGTTCCGATCAGCTTGATCCGCAACCAGTTGTGTCTGTTGCCGCCGTCATTGCGCAGCAGACTGGGCGTGTCATTGAGGTTGAAGACGAACAGGTCGAGATCGCCGTCTTCATCGTAATCGGCCACCGTGACGCCACGACTGACTTTGACGATCTCGAGTCCCGGACCACTCGCCTGGCTGACATCGGCGAAGCGGCCCTTGCCGTTGTTGTCCAGCAGGAAGTTGGGTTCCGCGTAGCCGATGCCGATCTCCGGTAGATCCACCTCAGGATAGACATGGCCATTGGCGATGTAGAGATCCAGGTCGCCGTCGTTGTCGCGGTCGAAGAAAACGGTACCCCAGGCGACAAAGGGCTCGCCCATGGTTGAGGCCAGTGACGGAAAGGAATGGTCGAGGAAGAAACCATCACCGTCGTTCTTGTAGAGCGTGTTGTGTTCATCGGTGAAGTTGGTGACGAAGTAGTCCTGGCGTCCGTCGCCGTCATAGTCACCGCGGGCTACGCCCATACATCCCTGCATGCCCCCCTCGCCGTTGAAGGCGACGCCGGAGATCAGCGCTTGGTCCTCAAAGGTGCCATCACCTTGGTTTCTGTAGAGGTAGTTGGGGCCCTGGTCGTTTACGACATACAGATCGATGTGACCGTCTTCATCGAAGTCCGTGAACATGGCCTCGAAGCTGAAATGACGAGGCCCCGACAGACCCGCCTGCTGGGTGGCGTCGGTGAAGGTCCCGTCGCCATTGTTCAGGTAGAAGACGTTGGCTTCGGGACGTTGCCCCTGGGGGCCGCAGAATACATCGACACCACGCCAGAGGCACGGGATCGGCGATTCGTAGTCCAGGTTGAAGATCAGGTAGTTCGAGACATACAGGTCAACGTCGCCGTCGAGATCGACATCACCGAAACTTGCCCCCGTTGAGAAGCCGGCGTGATCGGTGCCCGACGCCGCGCCGCGCTCGACGAAGGTGCCGTCACCACGGTTCATGTACAGGCGATTCGGTCCGAAGTTGGTCACGTAGAGATCCTGGTGACCATCGTTGTCGATGTCGGCGACGGCACAGCCCATGGTCCAGGCCGTGTCACCCACGCCAGCGAGGGCTGTCACGTCCTCAAACCGACCATCGCCCAGGTTGCGGAAGAGCTTATTCTCGGGGTGGGGTGGCGAGATCGCCGGGGTCAGCCGCGAGCCATTGGGAAGATACAGGTCGACATCGCCATCCTGATCGTAGTCAAAGAAGGCGGATCCCCCCACGTTGACATCGACGATGTAGTCCTGTGTCGGTGCACCCGAGATGCTGCGGACGGCGATGCCGGCGGCGGCCGCCTGATCGACGAAGGTCACCGCGTCCTGCGCTGGCTGTGCCGCGAGAGGGCCAACGCAAAGGATCGCCATCGCCCACGTGACAAGGCGAGACTGCGGACGGATCATGGATTCCTCCCCGGGGGCATGAGGGTGTCAGAGCAGAGATTCATGCCAGAGCGCGGGCCGGTCTGGTTCAGCCGGTGCTCTGCCCGGCGGCGGCCAACTCCTCATCGAGGATCTGGACAGGATACTTATCTCGCAGGGATTGCAGATACTCGACGTATCCGGTCTTCGCTTTCCGGATTCTGACGAAGGCGGCGGCACGGACGCGAGTTTCCTCGAAGGACGGGTTCACAAACGTACGGCGCAGGATCTTGTAGACCGCATGGAAACCGTCGTGTGTGGCCACCGGACCCTGTATCGATCCGATCGGCGACCGCTGGGCGCCGACGAAGATATCCTTGTAATCCGCCAGTTGCGCCCGATTGACGTCGACTACACCCCCTGTGGTGCGCAACTCTTCACGCACGGTGTGGGTTCGAGCCAATGCCTGCGCGTCAGCACCCGCCTCGATCTGATCCTTCAACTGTTGCGCCAGGTCGGCAGAGGCGACGCGAATCTCGACGATCTCCGTAATGTCCGGCTTCTTGAACAGTTCAGGATTGGCATCGAAGTACGCGCGAGCTTCACTGTCAGAGGCGGTGGCGAAACGATCCACCTGGCGGAAACGCAGCAGACTCACGAGCAACTCTTCCTGCTTGCGGGCCAGGACTTCCAGCAGGGCGGGATTCTGGTCGAGGCCCTGGGCGTACGTCTCTTCCAACGAGAGACGGGTTGGCAGGATGTTGTCTCGCAGGATATAGCCGACCTTCACTGGATCCAGCAAGGTATTGGCCGCCGCATGCAGGGCGGCGGAGGCCTCGAGGAATTCCCCGATCGTGACCTGGCCACCCCGATAGGTTGCGATTGGCCGGGCAGAATCGGCGCCTGACACGGCGACATCCCCCATGCCAACCCGGGCTGCAGCGGCGGCCACGAGCTGCACGGCATCATCATGCGGCTGGGCACCGTAGGTAGCAATCAACGAATCCCGCAGGGTCCGAGCCCGGACGCCCATCTTCTCCGTGGCCAGTTCCTTCTGAATCGCCCCGCGCGCCGATTCCAGCGGTGCTTCGACCTCATCCAGCACCTGAAAGACGGCCAGTTGCTGGGGACCGTCACCTTCGCCCCGCACCGGAACCGGATCAGACACGCCGCCGACGGCGAGATGGAAAATCGCCTCGGCGATGGGAGAAACGACCTGACTCTTGGCCAGGTACTCCGTCATTTGCCCACCGGTTGCGGCGGACGGTGTATGCAGGGATCGAGCCGCAGCCAGTTCTCCCAGGTCGGCGCCGGCCTCCAACTGCGCCTTGATTTCCTGCGCCTGAGCAAGCGTTTCGACCATGACGCCGCCGAAGCGCAGGGACCGGTCACGATGGGTCTCGCGCCATCGTTGCTCAATCTCTGCCGATGTGATCCGAATCTGTGACGCGATGTGCTGCCGGCGATAACCCTCGAGGAGTCGAGACTGCCGAAATTCCTCCATTCGCGCGAGAAACTCGGGGTCCTGGTCGAGGCCGGTGGCACGTGCCTGGGTCAGCAGCAATGTCTTGTCGATCAAGGTCTCCAGGACCCTGCGACGACCGGCAGCAGGGGTCGAACCCGATCTCATGGCATCGGGCAGAGAGGCACTGTAGAGGGCGAACTGGGCGGCAGCGATCGAGTCGGAACCAACAACGGCCATGATCCGAGGACCCTTCGGGGCGGACGATCCTGATGTATCCGGTGTGTCACAGGCGACCAGCAGGCTCAGGCCCAGCAAGAGCGGTAGAGATACAGAGCGACGATCCATGGGTCTTTTCTGGGGGCGGGGAAGCGATG
>JABHDC010000031.1 GCA_018673255.1 Gemmatimonadota bacterium | reverse complement strand
CGTCAGGCACGACAGACACTTCGGCCGGTTCAGAGCCAAGAGCACCATAGAAGAGTGACATTTTCAGTTGCTATTGTGACAGGCAACTGCCTAGATGGTGATACTCACTCACACCATCGGAAATCGGCTATGACCGCTCCCATCTATCACTTGTATCACAGTGGCTCTCACTACGACCGTGTGTTCGGTGGCAATGGCTTCGCGCGTGACGCCGAGGTTTCATTCTATCGCGATCTTGCCGCACAGGTGGACGACACGATTCTCGAACTGGCCTGTGGTACGGGGCGCGTCGCCATTCCCCTGGCCCGTGCAGGATTCAAGGTGGCCGGTATCGATGTGGCCGAAGGCATGCTGGAGGAGGCTCGAGTGAAAGCTCGAGCGGAAGACCTCGACATTCATTTGAGTTGTGAAGACATCCGCGACTTCAACCTGAACCGACGCTTCGGTCTGATCTTCATCCCCAACAATTCCATCTGTCACGTGCTGACCCGCGAAGATTTCGCAGACACCATCGCCTGTGTCAGGAAACACCTGCACCCACAGGGACACTTTGTCATCGATGTCTTCGTGCCTGCCCCTGACCTGCTCACCGACAAGGGCGACGAGCGATCTCCTATGGGCGAGTACGACGCGCCGGATGGCAGTGGCCATGTGGTGGTGACTCACAGCTACCACTACGAAGGGCACACCCAGATCCGTCGCATCACCACATACCACACGCATGAGGATGGCCACGAGGTGGCCGGGACGCTGGACATGCGTATGTACTTCCCGCAGGAACTGGATGCTCTGCTGGAGGCGAATGGGCTCCAGATCGAGCACAAGTATGGCAATCTCGATCGTGGGCCCTTCGGCGAAGGGACAGGGCGGCAACTGGTTGTTTGCTCACTGCAGGAAGCTTCGGTGCTGGGCTGAGAATGCCACCCAGATTCCACATGCTCGGCCGAGCGGTGATCGAAGAGAATCGACAGGATCCGAGATGAGTCCCAGTCCCGGCAGTTCGGCACTGTCTCACTTCCTTGAGGCTCAGGAGAGGGTGTACGATCGTGCCCTGAAGGAGCTTCGATCTGGCAGGAAGAAGAGCCACTGGATGTGGTTCGTGTTTCCGCAGCTGGCCGGCTTGGGGAGCAGTTCGATGGCGACCCGCTACGCGATCAGCAGTCAGCAGGAGGCGCGCGCCTACCTGGATCATCCGGTTCTTGGTGAGCGTCTGATCGAGTGCACGAATGCGGCTCTGTCTGTGAATGATCGTACAGCGAATGAGATCTTCGGTGATCCGGACGATCTCAAATTCTGCTCGTCCATGACCCTCTTCGAGACGGTGGCGCAAGTTGACGCGCCCTTCTCCGAGGCGATCGAGTCATACTACGATGGCAGAAGAGACGAGCGAACTCTGGATCTTCTCGGTCGATGAGTGTGCGCCAGCTCCGACCTCTGGTTCGCATCTGCCGGTTGCCGCTGATCGCGCTGTGCCTTCTGCTATCCTGCTTTCTTCTTGCCTGTACCGACTCGGGTGTCAACAATCCGGAGCAGATCGACCTGGAAGATGACCATCCCGTTGCAGGCGACGGTCAGCCGGACGCGACGGATACCACCAACAGGGACTCTACTTTGAATCACGACGCCACGCTCAAGTACCTGGCCGACCACTACACAACCTTGCCCGAGGGCCTGGTTGCCATCAGTGAAGACCGTTCGATCTACGCGCAGTATGCCGAGCCGACCGACAGATACGGTCACGGCATTCTGGGTGATCGAATCGAGGCGGGACAACTCGTCGTCTTGAGAGACGGGACTAGCCACGTACACACGCTCGAGACGCAGTATGTCTACGAGGACCTGCGTCCGCGCCTGGTCGATGTCGATGGTGATGGTGACCCGGAAATCGTCACGATCCGGACACATGTAGGGAAGGGCGCCGGCATCATGATCTACAAGATCGACGGCGGTGCGCTCACCGAGTTCGCGTGGGTCGACGAGATCGGCACGTCCTCACGGTGGCTGAACATTGCGGCGTTGTACGATCTGGATGGCGACGGCACCATGGAACTGGCCTGGGTTCAGACGCCACACATCGGCGGGATCCTGAAGGTGGCCAGAATTGCGGCGGGCGAGCTGACAGTGCTGGCTCAGGTATCGCAGTTCAGCAATCACGCCATTGGCGAGAGGAATCTGTGTCTGTCCGTCGTCACCGAAGGCGATGATGGGACGACGCTCTACGTGCCGACACAGAGTCGGGAGCAGATCGCGGGTTTCCAGTTCACGGAAGACGCGTGGGTGGGGTCAGCGACGATTGACCAACAGGTGGACTTCTCTCAGTCTCTGGCGTCGCAACATGACTTTTCTAGCGTCGTTCAGGGCGGTGACTGTGACAGGCCGTGAGCAGTGCGCACTCACAGATTGCGGATGAGACAGACTGAAGCCACCGACGCGCGCATGGAGTTTCCGCTTCCAGGGCAAATCTCAGCATGAGATGGCCCATCCTCTCTCTGGCGATGCTCATGTGCACGTGTGCGAGTATTGCTGACGAGCCTGACAGGCACTCCCTCACAGAAGGCGACTCTCTCATGGCGCAACCCGCGGTGAAGGTGCTCTTCGATTCGAAGTGCCATCAGGCGATCCGGCATCAGGGAACAGAGCCGCAGTTTTATGAAGGTGCACCACCCTACGAGGAATGGCGTGGGCGCCGGCTCAGCGGGTTGAATGATGCACTCGCCACCCGAGGATATGCCGTGGCTATCGATGGCCTGAACGATACGACGCTCCAGGGCGTTGGAGTCCTCGTGATCGCGGGCAGAAATGAAGCGCTGCCATTCTCTGAGATCGAGTTGGCGGCGATCGTCGCCTTCCACAACAGGGGCGGCGGTCTGTTGCTCATGGGCAATCACAAACACTTCGTGGCACCTCAGGACCAGGTGGCGCGCGCGCTGGATCTGCCCGTGACGCTCAACGACGACTGGGTTCCGGAGGCGGAGCAACGATTGGTGCTGACGTCGGGTCACCCCATTTCGCGAGACTGCGCTCAGGGTCTGCGGATCCGCACTTCCTGTACGCTGAACGTGCGTGAGGATGCTTCAGCCACTGTCCTGGTGCGTAATGAAGATCCGGAGATCGGTGTCTTCGCGGTGGCTATTGAGCGGGCGGCGGCGGCTCAGGGGCGGGTGGTGGTGATGACATCCGCGGGACACATCGCCAGTCTGGATGACTCGCACACGGATCTGTATGGGAGTGCGGCCAATGCGACGTGGACACTCAATGTGATCGAGTGGTTGGCGCGCTGAGTGGGAGCGGCGCAGCGGTGGTGCCTACGTGTATCGCCGCGCCAGGCGCTGGTCCAGGAGTGCCCGATTCAGATAGGTGCCCCGCCGTCGCACGACTTCAGCATCTGTCTCTCCCGCCAGATACCGCACATCTGCCAGATAACGTCCGTAGGCATCGGTCCGGTGTGTCGTGATCACGATGAAGTCCACTGCTGACAGCTGCTCT
>JABHDC010000030.1 GCA_018673255.1 Gemmatimonadota bacterium | reverse complement strand
GTCGGGGCCGATCTGCCACTCCTCGAAGGGGGGCGCGGGTTCCCCGCAGGCACCGGCCTCAAGGTCATCGACAAAACCGTCGCCATCCGTGTCGCACGGATCTCCGTCTACCGGATCAGGCGGGTCGCCACACGTATCGGCCTCAAATTGATCCACGACACCATCAGCATTGAAGTCGCAGGGATCCTGCGCATCGGCTTGCGGGACGAGGAAGAGGATGACGGCAGCCAGGAGCAGATATCTGAATGACATGGCGGTGTCGTTCCCAGGATTCCGAGGTGGTGGCGGTAAGCGCCCCACCTGGTGGAGATTTGATGTCTATGAAGTAGGTGGTTCGTCGATCAAGCGGTGTGATTTGCCAAACTGGCCTATAAAGGATAGGTAGTCAGGGGCTTTTTACCAGTGACAAGTATCACGATTCGTGAGTCCAATTGCACGCCGGATCACGTCGCCCCGCCCTCGATCCGCTTTACGCTATCTCCCGCCAGACCATACCTTTAGCACAGTTCGGCACCCCCACGATCCCACCAACACGGATTTGTCTACCTGTTTTGAAAATCTCCCTCTCGGATGCCATCCGGCAGAAGCTCGATACGCTGCCAAATGCGCCCGGCGTCTACCTGATGAAGGACGACGAGGGCAGGATTCTGTACGTGGGCAAAGCCAAGAATCTGCGCTCACGCGTGCGTTCCTATTTCCAGGAATCAGGCGTTTCCGAGCGGGGGGCGCGGATCGAGCTCATGGTGCGCCGTGTGGCAGACCTCGATGTCATTCTGACGCAGACGGAGCAAGAAGCCCTCATCCTCGAGGCGACACAGATCAAGGCGCACAAGCCGCGCTACAACATCAACCTCAAGGATGACAAGAAATACCCCTTCATCCGCATCACCTCCGAGCCCTACCCGCGGATCTTCTGGACGCGCGATATCGTGAAGGACGGCTCCCGCCATATAGGGCCCTATAGCAGCGCCCGCCAGATGCGGATGATGCTGGATGTGATGCACCGAATCTTCCCTGTGCGCAGTTGTCGTTACGATCTGCCGGATCCGAAGGTCAAGTTGTGCATGGAATTCCAGATTCGCCGGTGTGAGGGCCCCTGTGAAGGCCTCGTCAGCCAGGAGGACTACCGCAAGAGCGTGAATCAGGCGGTGCGTTTCCTTCGTGGGGACAAGACGAGTGTCATCCGCGAATTGCGTGAACGGATGGCGCAAGCATCCAAGGAGCTGAAATTCGAAGTCGCGGCCCGATGCCGCGACCAGATCGAGGCCCTCGAGACCTACCAGCACCGGCAGAAAATGGTCCTCGAAGAGCAGGTCGACCGAGATATCATCGGCCTTGCCCGTCACGATGATGAAGCCTGTTGCACAGTGCTGGAAGTGAGAGAAGGCCGACTCGTTGGCGACAAGCATCATTTCCTGGGAGGCGTGATCGAGGCCAGCGATGCTCAGATCATCTCCGCATTCATTCGCCAGTTCTACCTGCAGTCAGACTTCATCCCGAGGCAGATCCTCGTCAGCACCCACCTGACCGACGGCGACGAACTGGCAGCCTGGCTCACGAGCAAGAACGACGTGAAGGTGACGGTGACGGCCTTCCAACGGGGACTCAAGGCAAGAGCACAGGAACTGGCTGTCAGCAACGCGGCACATATGCTCGAAGAGCGCCGCCTCAAGCGTGAAGCCCTGCGAGACCGAGTGCCTGAATCCGTTCATGCACTGCAGCGAGACATCAACAGCCCCATCCTGCCACGCCGGATCGAGGGTATCGACATCTCCAACTTCCAGGGGACTGACACCGTTGGCTCCCTCGTGGTCATGGTGGACGGCAAGCCGAAGCGCAGCGAGTACCGCTCCTTCAAGATCCGCTCAGAGAGTGGCCACGGCCCGGATGATTACGCCAGCATCCATGAAGTGGTGACCCGCAGGATCAGCGGTCTCCAGCGACGCTCAGAGCCATTGCCCGACCTGCTGATGATCGATGGAGGTAAGGGTCAGCTGTCGAGTGCGATGGATGCCTTGCGGCAGCTCGAGGTCTTTGATCTACCCGTCGTGGGACTCGCCAAACGACTGGAGGAGATCTTCGTACCCGCCCAGTCCCAGGCGATTCTTCTGCCGCGGGCCTCGGCCAGCCTGCGATTGTTGCAGGTGCTGCGTGATGAGGCGCACCGATTTGCCATCACTCACCATCGTAAGTTGCGCAGCAAACGCACGATCACTTCCAAGTTGGATGACATTCCCGGGATCGGTCCGAAGCGGCGCCAGGCCCTGCTGCGTGAGTTCGGCTCCGTGCGGCAATTGCGCGAGGCGGAACCAGGGCAGATCGCCACAGTCAAAGGTTTCAGCCTCAAGCTGGCTCTCCAGCTCAAGGAACACCTGCAACCGACCGGCGGTGACACAACGCCAGAATCCATCGACGCAGAGACCGATGTTGCGCAAGCCGATGCACAGGACAACGACAGGGTAACGGATGGTGACGCGGCAGATGAGCAGCGGACGGAAGGGGTCACCGCATGAGCAGCGATGACGGCGCCCGCCAGCCCTATCGCCCTTCCTTCTATGATGAGGTCGACAACTCGCTGACGGCCTCAACAGATGTGATCACACAGTTCGGCACGGTCCGGATCTGCTGGAGCGACGAAACGGTCATCAATATCGTCATCGGCTCCTACGAACCGGAGGATCGACGCACAACACTTCGCAGATTCCTGCCACCCCATCCGGCGGGCCAGGAACTGATCGCGAAATTCATGCGCTACTTCATGGGCAAGACGACCGACTTCGACATACCCTTGCCACCGAATGTGGGAACCGACTTCCAGCGCAGCGTCTGGACGGCTTTGACCCAGGTGCCTTTCGGCAGCTACGAGACCTACGGCGAGTTGGCCAAACGTCTTGGCCTCCCAGAGGCCCGGGCTCGTATCATCGGCAATACGGTTGCCCAGAACCCACTGCCCATCATCTACCCATGTCACCGCATCGTCGCCTCAACGGGTGCGTTGACCGGGTTCTGTGCCGGCCCTCACTGGAAGAAGGCACTGCTCCAGCATGAGGGCGTCGCCGTCGACGGGAATCGTGTCCGAATCTCCCAGTCATAATGACGACGGGCCTGCTGCCGTCGCCGGACTCCCCGGGGAGTTGGTTGACGCCCTCGAGGAATTCCTCGCCCTCCTGGAGGTCGAAGAAGCCAGCGCCAGCACCCTCGATGCCTACCGCCGCGATCTGGAACGCTACCTCGCAGCCGCCCATGCTGGGGGTGCAAAGTGCGTCGCCGATCTGGCCGAAGATCATGTAACCGGCCTGGTCGCTGCGCTGCAAGGCGCTGAACTGAGTTCGGCAACCATCGCGCGAAATCTGTCCTCCCTGCGTCGTTTCCATGATCACCTTCTGCAGCAAGGCACCTGCCCCGGGGATCCGACGACCCGGATCTCACCACCGAAAGTCGGACGCCGCGAGCCGGACCCGCTGACCGTGGTCGAAGCAGAGCGCCTTGTCAGTGCGGTTCACGGCGACGATCCCCGCTCGCTTCGTGACCACGCCATGCTCGAGACCCTGTATGCGGCAGGTCTGCGGGTCTCCGAACTCACGGCCCTCGATGGTGCCGATCTCATGGCGGCAGCACGCTTGTTGCGCGTCCACGGACGCGGTGCACGGGAGCGCATCGTGCCTCTCACCGAAGCTGCCGTGGTGGCACTGGAGCGTTATGTGGAGATCGGCCGTCCACATCTGGCTGGAGCCGACACGGATGACACCCTGTTTCTCAATGCGCAGGGACGGTCACTGTCGAGGATGGGAGTGTGGAAGATCATCCGTGCCGCAGCGTCAGCAGCCGGGCTCGAACGTCCGGTGAGTCCACAGACCCTGCGGCACACCTTCGCCGCTCATCTATTGGATGGCGGCGCCTTACTGCAGGACGTACAGCATCTGCTGGGCCATGCGGACATTGCCAGCACGCAGGTCTATGCCCGCACCACCCACGAGGATCTTCAGCAGTTGCATCGCACCTATCATCCGCGGGCCTGATCCGTGTCCTCCGAATTCATTGAATTCCTCCTGTGGTTTCCTGCCATCGTCGTGGCGCTGACCCTGCACGAATTCGCTCACGCCGCCGTTGCCGATGCTCTGGGAGATCCAACGCCGCGTGCCTTGGGCCGTGTGACGCTCAACCCGCTGTCACACCTGGATATGATCGGCACGATTCTTCTGGTCCTGGTTCATTTCGGATGGGGTCGCCCCGTGCCGGTCGATGCCCGATATCTGCGTCAGCCGCGACGGGATCTGGTCCTGATCGCCGCCGCTGGACCGGTGATCAATCTGGCCACAGCCCTCGTCGTCGGTCTCATCCTCAGGTGGCTTGCCCCCTGGTTGCTGGAGACGCCAGGTGGAACCTTCGTCTTCCTCGCACTGCAGGCGCTGGTGCTGCTGAGTCTGTTGCTGGCATTCTTCAATCTCATCCCCCTGCCACCACTGGATGGATCGAAGGTCCTGGGCGGATTGCTTCCGGAGCCTCTCGCCCGTCGATACTTTAATGCCACTTGGCTCAGCTGGGGATTGCTCGCCCTGATCCTGCTGGGTAGCCTGACGGGGACGTATCTCATCGCCGGCCTGATCTATCCGCCATCGGCCTGGCTCTACGGGTTGCTCGTCGGACTCCCCCTGGGCAGCTGAGATCGACCTTGCCTCTGCTGCGTGACATTGCCATCGGCCGGTATGTTCCGGGGGACGGATTCCTGCACCAACTCGATCCTCGAACGAAGCTCGTTTCACTCATCGCTCTGATGGTGACAGCCCTGATGACGCAGGGACTGGAACCGGTGGCCATGTTCACAATCCTCGTCGTCCTGATCGCGCTGCTGGCGCGCCTGCCATTGCCGCTGTTGTTGCGGAATCTGCGCTCCTTCGCCTGGCTGATCGGCGTGACTGCCCTGCTTCACTTGTTCATGACGCCAGGTACGCCGCGGTGGGTGATCCCCCACGTGACACTCGTGATCACTCACGAGGGTGCCAGTTCGGCTGCCCTGTTCAGCCTGCGATTGGCAGCAGTCGTCACCGCCGCATCCATGCTGACCCTCACCACGACGCCCTTGGCACTGACGGATGGCCTGGAGAGCCTCATGCGTCCTTTCCGACGCCTGGGCGTGCCTGCCCATGAGCTGGCCATGATGGTATCGATCGCTCTGCGCTTCATCCCCGTGCTGGCCGAAGAGGCAGAGCGACTGCAGAAAGCGCAGATGGCTCGGGGTGCCGACTTCACCGGTGGGCCGATCCGGCGCGCTCGCAAGCTGATTCCTCTGCTGGTACCACTATTCATCTCGGCCTTCTCACGGGCCGATCGACTCGCCATCGCCATGGAAGCACGTGGGTATCGAGGTGGTGAAGGCCGCACGCGCCTCCATCCACTGAAGTGGCGAGCAGTCGATGGATTCGCCGCCATCTTCGTGCTGCTCGCCGTGGCAGGGCAGCTGTGGCTGGCACTGAGAGATACGCCATGACGGCCGAGCGCATCATCCGTCTGGATCTTGAATACGAGGGCACCGACTTCCTCGGATGGCAGGAGCAGCCCCGCGGACGAACCGTGCAGGGAGAATTGCGTGCCGCCCTGTCGCGATTCCTGCAGCAGGATGTGCAACCGGTCGGCTCCGGTCGCACCGATGCCGGCACGCATGCCAAAGGCCTGGTCGCACACTTACGAACCACCAGCCACCACGAGCCGGAGAGATTCCGGCGTGCACTGAATGCGCTTCTGCCCCCGGATGTCTGCGTTCTGCGCGCCCTTGCCGTCCATGATGACTTTCACGCCCGCTTCAGCGCCCTGGGCAAGCGCTATCGCTACCGCCTCAGCGAGCGACGGCATGCACTCCACCGCCGGCAGGTCTGGGTCTTGCCACGCCATCTCGACCTCGAGCCGATGCAGCAGGCGGCCGCCTCACTGATCGGATGCCACGCCTTCAGTGCCTTCTGCAACCATCATCCACCCCCAGACCACTTCGAGTGCACAATCAGCGAAGCCACCTGGTCCAGAGTCGGCCAGGAGTGGCGATTCGAGATTGTGGGGAATCGATTTCTGCGTCACATGGTAAGAATCCTGGTCGGCACCATGACGCAGGTCGGCGAAGGCAAACGTTCTGTCGCCGACTTCCAGCAACTTCTTGCAGCCCCGGGCGAGCGCTCCGACGCAGGCCCCACGGCACCATCGCGCGGTCTGTGCCTGCAGGGCGTGCAATATGATGCGGCTGATGGTGGCCCCTCTGGTGATCTGCGCTCAGACGGGACGGCGATCCAGCCGAATTGATTCGAGATTGAGTTTCAATGGATTGAAGTGATCACCTATACGTGTTAACATGTAGGTGATTATGACGCTTACGAGATCCATACGGTTTGGGGTGGCAGCCTGGGGCCTCCTGCTGACACCCCTGCTTGGGATGTCTCAGGATCATGCCGCGGACGAGTCGCAGGATATCTCCTCGACGAGACGGAACGCCGTGGTGCGTGCCGTGGAGCGGGTACAACCGTCGGTCGTCAGTATTCATGTCGTGCATCGGGAACGCGTCTATTACGAATACCGCGATCCGACCTACCAGTTCCTGTTCGGCCCTCGTTCCCCTCTGTCACGTCGGCTGTATGGCGTGGATCAGGACCGCATCTCACGTGGCTCCGGATTCGTCGTCGAAGGTCAGCGAATCCTGACCAATGCGCATGTGCTGGGACCGAAGAACCGAATTAGCATCGATATCGCCTTACCCGATGGTCGCGTGATCCAGGCCACGGACGGTAGTGTGGACCATATGCTCGACCTGGCTGTTCTCGAGGTGGCCGAGGAGGGACTTCCGGTTGCACCTCTGGGGGATTCAGGCGATATTCTGGTCGGAGAATGGGCTATCGCCATCGGCAACCCGCTGGACCTTGGCCCGACCGTAAGTATTGGTGTTATCAGTGCTTTAGACCGAGACTTCGAGGAGCCGCAAGGCAACTACCACTACCGCGACATGATCCAGACGGATGCCGCGATCAATCACGGCAACAGTGGTGGTCCGCTGGTGAATGCCCTGGGTGAGGTCATCGGGATCAATAGCTTCATCATTCCCGGTGGCGGCGAACGTGGACATGATTTTGGCTCGATTGGGATTGGATTCGCCATTCCCATCGATGCTGCACAGCGCTTCCTCGACGAGATCCAGACGCATGGGCGGGTCCGGGTCCCATGGCATGGCATCATCGACCTACAGAATCTGACATCCCGCCTGGCCCAGTATCTGGACCTGGACAGTACCGATGGCGCGCTGATTCATCAGATTGCGGTCGACAGTCCAGCCTACATGGCTGATCTGACACGAGGCGATGTGATCCTGGCGATCAACGGTGAGACCGTCCACTCGTCCGATGAGGCGCGGGGCATTCTGACGCAGTTGAGGGTCTCGGAGACTTGCACTATCGATATTTCTCGCAGTGGCAAGCCGCGACTGGTTACTTTTAGGGTCGAGGAACGGCCACGGGCCGGATCTCGTTTGGAGTGAGTGATGGATGGCATGCATTGGCCATCCTCTGCTGGCGTGCAAATGCCAGTGAACTGATGCTGTGAACATGTGGAGATCCGCCTCAACGTCGGTGACCGAATGTGTCCCGGCGACACGGTGATGGGAGTCATCCAGTGATCGATCGTGGCGTCATACCCAGCCTGTTCACGCTGGGCAATCTGGTTTGCGGTTTCGTCGCACTGAGCTTCGTCGCTGAAGGACGCTATGTGTCGGCGGCTTGGCTTGTCGTGCTCGCAGCCGCCCTCGACAACATGGACGGCCGGATCGCCCGCTTCATCGGCAAGGACTCCAAGTTCGGCATCGAGTTCGATTCTCTTGCCGACGTGTGCACCTTTGGCGTCGTGCCTGCCTTCATGCTCTACCACAGCTTGCTCCACTCGCCCTGGGGGGCCATGGTCGCTTCCCTGTTCCTGCTGGCCGGTGCTTCCAGGCTGGCCCGGTTCAATGTCATCAGCCACGAGCAAGGCGGCAAAGGCGAGTTCTTCATGGGTCTGCCGATCCCCGCTGCAGCGATCGTCATGACCCAGTACATCGTCTATACGGAACGAACCTGGGACACAATGCATGCCGCTCAGTTCGGCATAGCAGTGATGGGGCTGCTGATTCTGCTCATGGTGAGTCGTCTCGAATACGACGCCGTGCCGAATTTCCGCTCCAGTGCCCTGCGGGATCGCATCAAGGTCCTCTACTTTCTCGGCTGCATCGTACTGATTCTCCATCCCGCCACAACCCCTGAGTTCTTCTTCCCACTCGGTATGCTCTACATTGCCTCCGGCTTCTATCGCTGGATCTCAAGCATGTTGAGCGACGAAGTTACCCAGCACGCCTGAGGCCGCCGCCACATGCTTCGAGACAAGCCGATCAGTCATCTGGTCGTCATTCTCTTTATCAGTGCAATCGGCGGTTCGGTCGTCGGTGAATCGCTGCGACTGATCCTGCGATTCGTCGCCGGCGATGGCAGCATCGTAGAACGGGCCCTGCTCGACTTCTTTCAGTACGACATCGGGCCCCACATGCTCAACCTCATCATCCTGTCCTTCCAGTTCGAACTGGCCCTGAACTTCAACGTCATCACACTACTCGGCCTGTTCGTCGGTTGGTACTACTTCAAATACTCCTACTGAATCGCACCAACCGCCGCCAAGGAGCTGTATCATGTTTCCGAGTCATTGGGAAATTCTCGTTATCTTCCTCGTCGTCCTGCTTCTTTTTGGGGCGCGCCGTATCCCCGAGATGGCACAAGGTCTGGGCAAGGGCATTCGGGAGTTCCGCAAGGCGATAAAGGATGTGCAGGAAGAAGTCGACGTCACCGGCACGATGAATGGCACCACACAGACCATTCCGCCTCCTGGTGGCCAGGTCGCGCGCCAGGCTCCTGCCCCACAGGCAGCTCAGCCTCAGCCCCAGCCGGCTGTCGCCGCGACGCCGACGGAGACCGAAAGCAGCTCCGAAGCGCGGAGCTGAGGGTGTCGCTGGCGCAGTGGACGGCGCACGAGGCGCTGCAGCGACAGGCGACAGGTGAGGTCAGTTCCCTCGAGCTGACCGATGCCGTGATCGAACGCATCGAGGCCGAGAACGACCGGATCAACGCATACATCCACGTCGACACCGTCGCTGCACGCGATCAGGCGCAGGCTATCGATGCCCGTCGCAGTCGAGGCGAAGCCCTCGGTCCGTTGGCCGGCGTCCCGATCGCCGTCAAGGATGTCATGTGCGTTCGTGGTGGGCGCACGACCTGCGGATCGCGGATTCTCTCCGACTACACGGCCCCATACGATGCGACAGCCGTCGCCCGGCTGCGACAGGCTGATGCCGTCCTGCTCGGCAAGACCAATATGGACGAGTTCGCCATGGGCTCGTCCAACGAGAATTCTCACTTCGGTCCGGTCCGCAACCCTCGAAATCTTGATCGGGTTCCCGGCGGCAGCAGTGGGGGCTCGGCCGCCGCCGTCGCGGCTGATGCCGCCATCGCCGCGCTGGGCTCCGATACGGGTGGTTCCGTGCGTCAGCCGGCCGGATACTGCGGGGTCGTCGGTCTCAAGCCCACCTACGGCCGTGTGTCCCGATTCGGACTGGTGGCATATGCAAGTTCGTTGGACCAGATCGGTCCCCTCACGAAGGATGTGGAGGACGCCGCCCTGCTGCTGAGCGTCATCTCTGGCCACGATCCGGCGGATGCCACCAGCGTCGACCGCCCCGTTCCCGATTATTCTGCGAAACTCCGCACGGGGGTGGAGGGTCTAACGATTGGACTGCCTCGGCAGTATTTTGCCGAGGGCCTGGATCCGCAGATCCATGCAGCCATCGATGCAGCGGCCAAACGACTGGAGCAGGCGGGTGCCATTCTGAAAGAGGTGTCCCTGCCCGTTGCCGGCCATGGCGATTACTGCGTCGGTGCATACTACGTTGTGGCCATGGCCGAAGCCTCCGCCAATCTGTCACGTTTTGACGGGGTCCGGTTTGGATATCGGTCGCCTGATGCGGCGGACCTGCAGGAGATGTACCACAAGAGTCGCAGCGAAGGTTTCGGTGCTGAAGTGAAACGGCGGATCATGCTCGGGACCTATGTGCTGAGTGCAGGCTACTATGACGCCTACTACCTCAAGGCGCAGAAGGTGCGGACCCTGATTCGTGACGATTTCGCGCAGGCCTTCGGTTCGTGCGACCTGCTGTTAGGACCGGTGGCACCGACAACAGCATTTCCCGTGGGTGAGCAGATCGATGACCCACTGCAGATGTATCTGAACGATATCTACACCGTCACGGCGAATCTGGCGGGGCTGCCCGGAATTTCGGTGCCCGTCGGTGTCGCCGAAGATGGATTGCCGATCGGCGCGCACCTTCTGGCCCCTGCCTTCGCCGAGGATACGTTGTTGCGAGCCGCCAGCTGCCTCGAAGAGACGGCCTGACCTGAAGCCCGACACGGGTAAACACTGGATGGAATCGATGAGGAAGTACCGCGCACTACCGGCCATTCTCGCCGCTGGGATCATGATGACGGCCAGCAGTGCCATGGCGATCAACGACAGTGCCGGCACCACCGGTTTCAGCTTCCTGAAGGTGGGCGTCGGCGCTCGCGCCGCGGCTCTGGGCGGGGCCTACACCGCCATTCAGGGCGATATCGAGGCGGCCGGCTGGAATCCAGCAGGTCTGCATGGAATACGAGATCGTTCAGCATCGATCACGTATACAAGTTATCTGGTCGACACAGAGGCCGGATTCGCCAGCGTGGCGCTGCCACGTGGCAGCCGCACCTATGGATTCAGTCTCAACTACTTCACCTATGGCGACCTGCCGCGCACCGACGCCGACGGGCAGGACCTGGGTAGCTTCAGCGCCAGCGATCTGGCTGCCGCCCTGACAGCGACCCAATCGTTGTTCGATGGACGTCTGAGTGCGGGCGCCAGTGTGAAGAGCATCCATTCAAGTATTGATGATTTCTCGGCATCGGCCCTGGCCTTCGACTTCGGTGTCGTCCTGGACGGCCCCATCGAGGGTATGGCCTTGGCCGCCTCTATCGCGAATCTCGGCACCGTCTACAGTGGCTATACCGACGGTTTCGACGATTCCCTGCCAGTATTGCTGCGAGCCGGATTGTCCCACCAGCCGGCCCACTTCCCGGTGCCGGTGTTGATCGTGGCCGATTTCACCGTACCCAATGACAACGACGCCTATGCCACATTCGGTGCCGAGATTGAGGTTGGTGGTGGATTGGTCGTGCGTCCGGGCTACAGCATGCAGCAGGGCGGGCAGGCCGGTGATGAAACCTTGGGTCTGTCGGCCGGTGGCGGTCTGGAACTGAAGCGCTACCGCGTCGATTACGCCTTCTCGTCCTTCCCGGATCTGGGTGACGTGCACCGCATCTCGCTGAGTGGCCGCTTCTGAGTCGGCACTCAGGTTTTGCGATCCACCAGTGACAGGCAGTTCATGAAAGAGGGCCCGGTGATCAGATCACCGGGCCCTTCTCATGTGACGGCTGCCATCGGCGGCTAACTCAGGCCGGGTCAGGCGATTGACAACGCTCTCATGTGGAGAGCTACCGGGTGTACGCCTCCTCAAAGGCATGGACGGTATCGTGCAATTTCTGCGTCCACTGCGTGTCCGTCGTCTGCTTGCTCTTCATCGCATAGACGAGCATTTTGTGCAGCAACCCGAGGCGTTCCTGGTATGAGGCGACGGCGGCGGCATCACTCACGTCGGGCAGCTTGATGCGCTGCGTCATGAAGTATTGCGTCACGACCTCACGGATGTGGTCCGCATGGGTTTCCTTGTTGAGCACCCAGCGCGTGATCTGATTGGCATTGGCCGTCGGGTCCACAGACAACTCGACAATCTTCTTCATCGACTTCTCGATGGTCGTGATGTCTTCCTGCAGTGTGGAGAATCTCAGATCATCGCCGTAGATCCCGCAGGGGATCTCACAGTGGGCCTGGGCCCTCGTACTGGCAGCGAGCACGAAGGCCAGCATCAGAGGCAGAAACAGTCCGCGCATAACAGTGTCTCCTGGATGGATTGGATGTGTCATCGTGGTAACGGGACGGGCTCAGGAGTATCCCCACGAGCCGTGGACCTATTGTATCCGGCAGTCTGGAATCGAGCAACAGTGAGGGGGACCGATGAGTGACTTGTACACAAGCAGTGTCTTCACCGAACAGGGCGGTTTCACACGAGGCATAGAGGGGCCCGGGTGTGACGCCCAGGGAAATCTCTACGCCGTGAACTTTGAGCGTCAGCAGACGATCGGCCGCGTCACGCCAGAAGGCGAATGCAGCATCTTCCTTGAGTTGTCTGATGGCAGCACGGGCAATGGGATTCGCTTCGATTCACAGGGCAGGATGTATATCGCCGACTATACGGGACACAATATCCTGCGAGTCGACATGGAGACGCGGGCGATCGATGTCCACGCCCACGAAGCGACGATGAATCAGCCCAATGATATCGCGATCGGCGCTGATGATTGCATCTATGCGAGCGATCCAAATTGGGCCGAATCAACGGGGCAGATATGGCGCATCGACACCGATGGATCCGTCCACCTGCTGGAAGCTGATATGGGCACGACCAATGGGATCGAGGTCAGTCCGGGCGAAGACCGTCTGTATGTGAACGAGTCAGTGCAACGCACTGTCTGGGCATACGACCTGAGCGCGGGGCAGATCACGAACAAGCAGTTGCTGATCGAATTCCCGGACTTTGGCATGGATGGCATGCGATGCGACGTGGAGGGAAATCTCTACATCACACGGCATGGCAAGGGTACGATTGCCAAGCTTTCGCCAGCAGGAGAGGTGCTCCTCGAGGTCGAGTTGACCGGCAAACTTCCGAGCAACATCGCCTTCGGCGGCCCGAATGGCTGCACGGCATATGTCATGTTGCAGGATGAAGGGAATGTCGAGGTCTTCCGCGTCGAGGCACCTGGCCGGGAGTGGAAGCTGGCGCAACGCTGAGATCACCCAGGTCTCATGAGGCCATCTCGATCCACCAACAATGGAAAGGCCCACCCGGAGGATGACTCCAGGTGGGCCTTATCTCGTCTGCATGTCGGCCAAACTCAGATCAGAGGCTCAGATCAGAGGGCGCTACCGTCGCCTGCTTCGAGTTCGGTGATCAGATCGCGCACACGGGCCGCTTCTTCGTAGGCCTCTTCGGCGACGAGACGATCCAGTTGCGCCCGCAGTGCATCGATCTGTGTCAATTCGGCGGCGCCCTGACTGATCACCGGCAGCAAGGGTGCCTCTTCTTCGAGGACAGCCGGCTCGGGAGGCTCAGCGGGAGGCGCGATGTCGATGGTCGCTTCAGGGAACAGGTCCTGCTCTTGCTCCTGTTCCTTCTCCAGCGTCCCTTCTTCATGGCCCTCGTCATCGACGCCGGACAGCTCCTCGCCGAGTTCGGTCAGATTGAGCATGCTGCTCAACTCGCGCCCCGCCTCCTCCATGACCTCCGGACTCATGAAGATGGGGATGTTCATCAACGTGGCCAGAATCATGCCATCGCTGGGGCGGCAATCGAGATAGAACACCTCGTCCTGCGTCTGGATCAGCAGGTAGGCGTGGAAGGTCTCGTCCTTCAACGTATGAATGACGAGTTGATGGACCTTGCCTTTGACCTTGCTGAGCAGATTCTGGATCAGATTGTGCGTCAACGGGCGCGGGAAGGAGACCTGCTGCATCGCCATGACCAGATACTGGCCTTCAGGGCAGCCGATCGAGATCGGTACGAACTTGCCCTCCTCGCCTTTTAGAACGACAAGAAAGGTCTCTGGCGGCGTCACATCCGGATAGGGATAGATCCGCCAGATCTGGACTGGGATCAGATGTTCGTTTTTTGCCTTGCGCATAGGTTTTCTTGCCGCTGGTTTGATTGCGGCTGACTCAAATATACCTGATCGACTCTTCAAATCAAGGTGGGCAATCACCCTCGACACGCTCACATGTAGCCTTCTTCCTTGAGACTCAGGAATTGATCGGCTGCGATGATGAGATGATCGAGGATATCAACACCCATGATTTCACCGGCACGCTGCAGACGTCTCGTGAGGTCGACATCATCACGACTCGGCGTCACATCTCCGGATGGGTGATTGTGTGCCAACACAATGCTGGCCGCGGACTGGGAGACCGCCAGCTGGAATACTTCACGAGGATGCACGATTGAGGCGGAAAGAGAGCCGATGGAGACCACTTCCTTGTGAATGAGCTGGTTTCGCGCATTCAGATAGAGGCACAGAAAGAACTCCTTGCGCTGATCCTTGATCTCCGTCAGCAAGGGCACTGCATCAGCCGGTGCGCAGATGCTGGGAAGCAGCCCCAGGCCCTGTCCCAACCCGCGACGCGCCAGTTCGAAGGCCGCCACCAGCGTCCCCGCCTTGGCCCGACCCAGACCACGCAGCCGCTGAAGCTGCAGCATTTCCATCGACACCAGTTGTTCGGGCGGATGGTGCCGCAGGACATCACCGGCCACATCGATCACATTCGCTCCTCGCACGCCGGTACCCAACACGAGGGCGAGTAACTCCTCGTCACGTAACGCAGGTGCACCGCAGCGAGCCAGTCGTTCGCGGGGCAGATCGTGCGTTCTGCTGGGTGTCCCAGCTGGATCTGGTGATACAGGTCCCTTCATCAGCCTATCCTCTTGCTGGCGTGTCACGCACGGGTGACAGGACTGGTTCCAAACTCACCCACGTGAATGAAGTCGTTGGTCCAGTGTGCCCGATGCGAAGGGACTGCATGATGCACGTAACGTGCCAATCTGTCGCGTGACGCTGTGTCGCGGTATATTCGGCGCTCCGTGAAGAGAGCCCTCACCATCCTGCGCCTACTGGCGCTCCGTCCCGTCCTCGGGCAGTGCCTCCTGGCGGGGGTGATGTTCGCGCTGGCCTTCCCGTGCCATCCGGACCATGTGCTTGCCCCGCTGTTCCATCCGGTCTGGGGCTGGGTCGCGCTGATTCCCCTCCTGCTGGCAACCCACGCGGCGCCGACGTCGGCATCAGCCTTTCGCCGCGGCTGGTTCGCCGGCTGGGTCGGTTTCCTCCTCTGCCTTTACTGGGTTGGCTACACCGCCGGTGGTGGACCCGCCGTGATCGCCGGCGCTGGCCTGGGTGCACTCTATCTGGCCCTGTTCACAGGGCTGTTTGCAGTCGCTCACCATCGACTCGCGGTACACTTCGGACATCGGGCTCTGGTGGCCGTACCCGTCCTGTGGACGGCGATGGAGTATCTCATGTCACTGGGGGAAATGGGTTTCCCCTGGCTCCTGATGGGGCACAGCCAGGCGAATCAGCCTGTGCTGATCCAGCTTGCCAGCCTCACCGGAGCCTATGGCGTCAGCTTTGCCATCGTCGCCGTCAACACCTGCCTCTGTGCGGCCGTCCTCATCCGTCAGCGTCGCACGGCATGGATCGCGGCGGCCCTTGCGATTCTTGGCGTCCTGGCAGGCACGGGTTGGTGGCAACTGCGTGGCGCACCCACTCCCCAGCCCGACCTCAGCGTCGCCCTGATCCAGAACAATCTGGGGCGGGCCAAGTGGCGGGCCGGCGGGTTGCAGGCGGCCTTCACGAGCCTCGACTCGCTGTCGCGACAGGCCCTGGGGCAAGGGGGTGTCGGACTTCTCGTCTGGCCCGAAACGGCCATCCCCTGCGATCTGAGGCGTCGCCAGTCATGCCGTGACCACATCCGCTCCCTGGCTGACGAGTATGGCGTACCGATCCTGACCGGTGGCTCAGATCGCGATGACGTCAGTGGCGATCCGATGAATGGCGTCTACTTCGTCCAGCCGGGCACGCCCGACCTTCTCACCTACGCCAAGATGCACCTGGTGCCCTTTGGTGAACGCACGCCCTACCTCGACTCTCTGCCCCTGTTGCGGGGGATCGACTGGACTGCCCTCACAGGTGATCTGGCCCCGGCCCAGTTCGCCGCCGGCCGCGAACGCACGATGTTTCCGATACAGACTACGAACGGACAACAGCGCCTGGTCGGCCCCCTCGTCTGTTTTGAATCGGTCTTCCCTGATCTCGTGCGACGTCACGTAGTCGACGGCGCCGACGTGCTCGTGATCATCACCAATGATTCGTGGTTCGGTGCGTCATCCGGTCCCTTTCAGCACGCGCAGATTGCAGCGATGCGAGCTGTGGAGAATCGACGTCCCATCGCGCGCTGCGCCACCAATGGCGTCAGCCTCTTCGTCGATGCGTACGGACGCAGCAGAGGTCACACAACCTTCGGTTCGGCAGCGGTACGGGTCGGCAGCATTGCCTTGTCCGCAGAAGGGCCGACCTTCTATACACGCTTCGGCGACTGGTTCGCCCAAGCCTGTCTGCTCCTGACCGCCGTGAGTCTGCTACTCACCTGGCGACGGCTGTCTCCCATCTCTCACCATCGTGCGTCTGACCCCACGTCCATGACCGACGACACACCAACGCCTGAGACCTCCACCGACGAGCCGACGACTGCGCCGACTGAAACCGAGTCGTCGCGTCGCATCGGCGACGGCGGCGCGGCACCCGAGATGCCATTCCTTGATCATCTCGAGGAACTGCGTTGGCGTCTGCTCAAAGGCATCGGCGCCCTGCTGGTGGGTGCTGTCATTTGCTTCGCCTATACGGATCCCATCCTGCAGTTATTGACTGAGCCTTACGAGGAAGCGGTCATAAGCCTTCAGGAGCAGAATTCTCCAGGCCCGGCGGAGGCGATCCGGTATTGGGTGGCAGAGCTGCGATTGCGATTCGCTGAGACACCCGAAATTGCCGTGGCGGATACCGCGATCAGCGGCGTGCCCGAGGAAGCCCTGCAAGCACCGATCAAGGAGGGCATTCCCTACCGGCGCCAACTCCAGTCGCTGCGCGTGATGACATGGTTCATCGTGAGTCTTCAGGTGGCCCTGCTTGGCGGGCTGATCCTCGCTTCGCCGATCGTCTTCTACCAATTGTGGAGATTTATCGCACCGGGTCTGTTGAGTCGCGAGCGTCGCCTCATCTTGCCAATCATCAGCCTCAGCGTGTTCTGCTTCCTCCTGGGCGCCGCCATGGCCCACAAGATCGTTCTGCCCCTCGGTCTGCGCTTCTTCCTCAGCCTCGAGCCGACAGACATGACCTCACAGTGGGCGGTCGATGAATACATCGGTTTCGTCCTGCGACTGCTTCTCGGCTTTGGCATCGTCTTCGAAATGCCGGTGGTCAGCCTGTTCCTGTCACGGCTGGGTCTGTTGACTCCCGATTACCTGCGCCGCATCAGGCGATATGCGGTGGTAGGCATCTTCCTGCTTGCCGCCGTCTTCACGCCACCTGACCCGATTTCGCAGTTGCTCATGGCTCTGCCATTGTTGGTCCTGTACGAGATCAGTATCGGTATATCCCATCTGGCGCAGAGAAAACCCGTCTCCTTCGACGACGACGACGATGATGACGACGGTGGTGACGGCGACGGCGACGGTGGCGGTGGCGGTGGCGGTGACGACGAAACCCCATACGAGAGGCCAGACAAGACAACCCGGACGCCGGATACCTTGTCTGACTGAGACCTGCCTACGATGCTGCGATGACCTGCCCGGGGATCGCATACAGAAAGAGCCCTCCCAAGCGTGCAGGGTCACGCTCCGGAGGGCTCTTTTGTGTCTGGTCGAAACCAGATCTGTGCCTGGTCGAAACCAGACGTCAACTTGCTACTATAGCTGACGTTGGCGGCGCTTAGAAGTTCCGCCCCAGTCCGACATAGGCCCGCACGTGACTGGCATCCAGCATGGAAGCCCATTGCGTCACGCCCTGGTAACCGCCCTCAGCGAACAGACTCCAACGTCCATTCGCGATGGGAATCTCCAGCCCACCCAGGACATTGAACCCACTCTTGACGGTACTATCGCCCGTGCCACTGGGTGCATCCCACGACAGCAGATGCACGGACCCCCCAAAGCCGATGTAGGGCCCCGGCTTGCCGACGCCGCGGAGGAGGAGGTGAGCATCCAGCTCTGCCGACAGTTGCGTCACCTCAGCATCAGACGGTCCCAGAGGTTCGCCGGACAACCGGTAGGTCAGGGCCAGACGAAGCTTCTCGGTCAACATCCGTCCCAGGCGGATTGCGATGGCAGGTCCGGAGACCTCACCCGCCTTCATCAGTCTATTGGTCCCCCAAGTGAGATCCGTGCTCTTGGACAGATCGATGCCACCCATGAAGACGAGAGATCGGTTCATCCGGCCACCTGACGGCCGGCCGTCCTCAACCGACTCGGCACCATCGCCACCGGACAGGATATCCATGGATACCGCTTCAGCCCGTGGGATAACACGATGCAATATGGCCAACTCCTGGCCAGGCTCGACGGAGGTGATCTCGGCGATGGAGAAGCCGGCATAGACGCGCAGGACACGCACCTCGCCGATAACGAGCATCATCTCTTCGCCGTCGTCGGCTTGCAGCACCGTATACTCGGCGCCAATCGTGGCACCAGCCGCCTGGCCCACATCGATGTAGGCCAGCGTCGGTGTCACTTTGATGACGTAGTGCATCGCTTCGCCGTCGCCAGCCATTTCGTCGGCTTGAGCCGCGCCTGCAACGAGCAGACTCGCACACAGCATCATGGCGAAAAAACGACAGGAGAAGATGGGGCGATCAGTCTTCATCTTCTTCCTCCTCTTCTTCATCGTCCAGATAACCTTCATATTCGTCTTCATCGAAGTCGTCGAGGCCGTCCATGACGTCAGAATAACGACGCTTGATGACGAGGACGACCATGATGAGCAATGCGAAAATCAGGCCCACGCCTGCGGCGAGATGGTAGACACTCGTATACCAGAGCTCTCCCTCTTCGTCTTCCATCGGCATCTCGGGAGCCATAATCTCCTGGGCCCCATCCTCGTCATCACCGCCAAAATCGAAGAGATCCATGAACCCTGACGACTCACCCTCGACAGCAACGTCAGTCGCCATCGCGACAGGCTGACCATCGACGGGCGTCAAGTGGATCGAGTCTGCCACGACGTCGATCATCAGCGTCTTGCCTGCCGCCCGCAGGCGGACCTGCGTGTCAGGAGAGTAGCGGATCGTGAATTCCTTGAGATCTTCCTGCGCGTATTCCCCCGACAGGACGGAGGACAGGCGGAAGTGATGCTCGTTCTGCTGTTCCTCCAGCTCCACCATGCGTTCATCGAGGGAGACCAGATACGACTTCATCGCCGCGATCTCGTCCAGAACACGCCGGGCAAAGTCAGGATACGTACCGAGCCGCCGTTCACTGCGGCGCTGGTATTCCTCCACATGCTGGCTCAGCTGCTCCACACGCTCCTTCACCTGCGCCACATCCGGCGCCGGTGCAGTGGTCGCGGCGACCTTGGGCTCGAATTCGGCCAGATCGCCGACGAGAGGATCAGAGTACATCTTGACGAGACCACCACGCGCACTGTGCGCTTCGACCTCGTAGATGTGGACCGTACCCACCGGCTCCTGGGGCATGCCCAGCACGGCACCGGTCAGGGGGTGTATGATGGGCTCACCTTCTCGGAGCAGGGTCACCTTGGCGGTTACCGTGAGGCCATCTTCGTGACCGGCATCGATCACGACTTCAGCGCCCTCAACGATACTCACCTTGGCGATGGCCGTTGACGCCTGCACGACAGCGGGCATCCAGCCGATGGCAAGCGCCACCAGACAAGCACCGAGATAGCCGGCATGTTTGAGGCGGTGAACAGATCCTGCAAAGCGAGACCAGGGGGAGCCAGCTCGCATCGCAGTCGTGCCACGAACCGGGGGCCTGGCAACTGGGGGGGGGAGATGTGACGTCATAGCTGTCCGTCGGCGATGGATGGCGAGGCGCGAGTACCGTACTCGCTCAAGGTCACAGCCAGGGTGCCAGAGGCATCCGTTGGCCATTGCTGTCGCCCGACCAGGCCGATCCCGGGGGCGTAAAACGAGGAGTATGACACCGCGGCCCTATCGACTTCATCGGCGGGGCGAAAGCGGGTGACCACCTCCAGGCACTGCTCAAAACGGTGGCCGTCGATGACGACCGCCGTGTCACTCGTTGCGAGCCACTTCTCAATCTGCAGCCCTTGGCTGCGATATCTGACGGGATCGGTGGCAACCTCAGCTTGAACGGGGATGATATTCACGCCGCCATTCGATCCCATTTCGTAGATCTTCCCTGCCTCGACGTAGGCGATCGTGCCATCGGCGAAGAAGAAGAGATCACTTGCTCCATCCCGGCGCTCTCGCCGGGTAATGCTTCTCTCAACCTGGGTTATCACATCGCTGTCACGTTCGTGGTAGCGATACACCCAGTATCGACCCACTGCCAGAGGATAGTGGGCCAGGATTTCATTTCTGCCGCCCGCATCAGGCTCAACCTGCTCCGGTACTGCCTGCGCCTCGTCTGGCGAATCCTGCAGTACCGCCGCAGTCGCCAGTGTCGTCGCCCGATCGGTCACAGCTGGCGCGATCGACAGGTTGGCAGGGGAAATGATCTGCCCGCCGCCGGACCTTTCTTCCGCCGCGTGGTCGATGCGCCGGTCAGCCGGTGATCGACTCACCGTTCGTGCCACGAGACCACCCACGGCGACCAGCAAAAGCAGGGCACCCAATGCACCGATGGCACCAGCCATCTTCTGTTTCTGTCTGAAGGACACAGTCGTCGGACCTTCGCTCCATATATCGGCTAAGGCTTTGCAGTCTTTACACTTACGATACGCATTTGTGTATCGTGACGAGGTCGAACACTACATCTTGTGGGCCACCAGGATTCGACGGTAGCCGAGGACTGCGCCTATATTTCCACAGCCCTCATGCATTGAGCAATCCCGATGCCGAACGACCACGGCAACCTGCCGCGGATCCTTCGCATCACAAAAAACGACTGTATCTGAGGAGATAGTGATGGCAGCGACGACGACACGCGTCGGTCTGGTCGGCTACGGCCTGATCGGTCAGGCCGTGCGAGAGATGATCGACACCAGTGACAATGGGATGGAGGTCGCCTTCATCCACGATGCCGATACGAGCCGCCTGGCGGATCTCGGCGATCTGGCCCTGGAAGATCTGGGTCAGTTTGACGGTCGCGGCGCCGATCTCATCGTCGAGATGGCGCACCCGGATGTGACGAGGAAGTGGGGGACGAAGATTCTCGAGAAGACGAACTACATGTTCATCTCCGTCACCGCTCTGGCGGATCAGGCCATCGAGACCGGCATCGAAGAGACCACGGCCAAGTTTGGCACGCGAGCCTTCGTTCCACATGGTGGCGTGGTTGGCATGGATGCCCTGCTCGAGAACAGGGATATTTGGGAGAGCGTGGAAGTGGTCATGAAGAAACCACCGAAGAATGTCGATTGCGCTGCAGCTGGCGTGGATCCGGAGAGCATCACCAAGGAAACCTGTCTGTATGAAGGTCCGACTCGCGGGATCTGTCCGAAATTTCCGCGCAACGTCAATACGCACGCTGCCATCGCCTATGCCGGCATCGGCTTCGATCGGACCCACTCGATCCTGATCGTCGATCCTGCCTGGACCGAGGCGACCGTCGCTATCCGTGCCAAGGCACCGGGTGTCGACCTCAAGGTCGAACGCGTCGAGACGATCACCGGCGTCACGGGTGCAAGCACGCCGGCCTCGATCTACAACACGGTTCAGATGATCGGCTCCACGGGGCCGGGGATCCACCTGCGCTGATGAAGCCATTTGCCTCAGCACCATCAGACATCCCGCGATCTGGTATCCGCGAGATCATGGATATCGCCTGGGCCACACCCGGCGCCATCCATCTCGAGGTCGGTCAACCCGACTTCGACACACCGGCTCACATTGTCGAAGCCACATGCCGCCATGCCCGTGCGGGACATACACGGTATGTGCCCAATGCCGGCACGAACGAACTGCGCGAATCTGCGGCGCGCTATGTTCAGGGCAAGACCGGTGTTCCTACGGAACCGGAGCACATTCTGGTCACGCAGGGGGCCGTACTCAGTGTCGCCACGGCTTTCCTGTCGCTGCTGGACCCAGGTGACGAAGTCCTGCTGCCTGACCCGGGGTGGCCGAACTATTCCATGGCCGTTCCCCTGTTTCACGGGCGCAATGTCTACTACAGCCTGACGGCAGAAAACAATTTCCTGCCGGATGTAGCACAGATCGAATCCCTCATCACCGACCGCACGAAGTTGTTGTTGATATGCAGCCCGTCCAATCCGACGGGGCAGGTTTACGATGAGGCCATGATCAAACAACTGATGGATCTGGCCCAACGTCACGACCTGTGGGTGTTGGCCGATGAGATCTACGGTGAGATCATCTTCGATGGTGTCCGGCATGTGAGTGCCGCGAGCCACGACCCTGACGGCCGCGTTCTGCTGGTGACGGGGATGTCGAAGTCCTATGCCATGACCGGTTACCGCGTCGGTTTCACGCGGGCCTCCAGGGAGTATGTGGAACTGGCAAGCAAGTTGCAGGAACCCCTCGTCTCCTGTGGCGTGGGATTTTCGCAGATGGCCGCAGCGGATGCACTCGATGGTCCGCAGGACTGCGTGCTCCAGATGCGGGATGCGTATCAGCGGCGTCGCGACGTCGCCCTGCAGGTATTGCGTGACCACGACATGTATCGCTACACACCGGGCGGCGCTTTCTACCTGCTCATCGACATCTCTGCCTCAGGGATGGAATCGAAGGACTTCGCTCTGGAATTGATCCGCGAACACAAGGTCGCCGTCGCGCCAGGCAGCACCTTCGGCCAGATGTGCGCCGGCCACGTGCGTGTATCGATTGCCTCGCCGGACGACGTGGTTCGCGAAGGCATCGAGCGGATCTGCACAATGGTGAAGGACCGAGCCGCCGCACGCTGACCGGACCAGGCAGTCAGCACAGCAGCTACGAGCACAACAAAGGGGAGGTCACCTTGCAGGCGACCTCCCCTTTCTCATGTCCTGAAGCCGGTGTGGCACAGCCGGTCGACACGCCCGCAGCTAGATGTACCGATCCTGACCGTCTTCCTTGAGACGCTCGAGGATGTCACGCACACGCTGCGCGTCCTCCTTACGGCAGACAAGCAACGCGTCCTTTGTGTCGACGACGACGAGATCATCCACACCCACCAGAGCGACCACCTTCTCGTCTCCCCCGCCATAGACGGTGACATTCTTGCTGTCGAGGGCCACCACATTGCCCTTGAGCAGATTGCCTTCTGCATCGGCGGCCAGCACATCCGTCAGTGCCGCCCAGCTGCCGATGTCACCCCAGTTCAACTCGCCTTCGAGGGTGGCCACGTGCGGTGCCGGCTCGATGATGGCATTGTCCACGGCGATGGAGGGCATCTCGGGATACTCGCGCGCCAACGCCTCATCCAGTGAATCGGCACTGCCCGCGGCAGCGCCAATTCGCAGGGCTCGTTCGTGAATCTCGGGCTCGTGAACGGCGAACAGATCCATCACCGTGTCGGCTCGCCAGACGAACATATTCGTGTTCCACAGATACTCGCCGCTGTCGGCGTAGGTCTGCGCCGTCTCCACATCGGGTTTCTCGGTGAACTCCGTCGCTTCATAGACCGGCGTTGAATCGATCTGACACAGAATGGCACCCTTGCGGATGTAGCCATAGCCGGTCTCGGGCCGCACCGGTTTCACACCGATGGTGTAGAGATAGGCCGGATGTTGTTCGCAAGCGGAATTGGCCGCCTCGAGCAATCCGCAGAATTCGTCCGGCTTGCCGATGTAGTGATCAGATCCGAGGGAGGCGATCGTGCATCCGGGCCACCGCGCCGCCAGCAGAGCACACTCGAGCGCAACGGCAGGCCCGGTGTTTCGCAGGGCCGGTTCGATGATCAGCTGATCCGCAGGCAGGTCGGGCAACTGTTGCCGCACGAGATCTGCCTGGGCAGCACCGGTGGAGACGAAGATGTCGCCCATGGAGGCCATAGGCAGGATGCGCTCGACGGCATCCTGCAGCATCGTGCGCTCACCAGCCATGGCATGGAACTGCTTGGGCCGCGACTGCCGGCTGTATGGCCAGAGCCTCGTGCCGACGCCTCCGGCGCGGATGACGAACTTCAACCCCTCTGCCAAGATTCCCCCTTGGTGTGAAACATGATCAGGTGCGCTGTGGAGCGTTCAGATCGACGGTGTCGCCACCAGACAGCGACCTCCCGTCGGGGCGGGATCAGCTTTCAGCGTGCGTCCCGCTGGAATCAGAGCACTGTCGCCGATGCCCAGCGTACAGGGGGTATCGCCCGCCTCGATCGTCACCTCGCCTGCCACGACGGTGACAGCGGCGAAGGTGTGGGTGGCATCGATCTGACCTGGAGCATCCTCGATGAGATCCAGGCAGAAGTACTCAGCATCGATGAGTCGTGTCCGGCCCGGTGACGTGATATGCTTGACCGGTTGCGGACGAGCCTCGAAATCGGTGACGGCCAGCCCGTGGTCGACGTGCAGCTCGCGCTTGTTCCCATCCAGACCCGGTCGATTGTAGTCGTAGAGCCGGAAAGTGATGTCGCTGGATTGCTGGACCTCGTAGATGACGAGGCCACGGCACAGGGCATGCACCGTACCGGCCGGCAGATTGACCACATCCCCTGGGGACACGGTCTGAAAGCAGACGGCCTGCTCGGCGGTGCCTGTGGCAATCGCCGTCGACAGGCTTGTCTGGTCGACACCGTCTTCCAGCCCCAGAGCGATCCGGGCACCCTCAGACTGCAGGATGACCCAGGCCTCGGTCTTGCCGAAGACACCCAGCTGGTGTTCTCGGGCGTAGGCATCATCCGGGTGGACCTGGATCGACAGATCGTCCTGGGCATCGATGAGCTTGATCAGGAGGGGAAAATCCGCTCCGTATCGAGCGGTGACGGCGTCACCCACAAGCTGGGAACCGTATTCAGTCAGCAGCTGGGCCAAGCCTCGGCCCGCCAGCGGCCCACTGGCAACGACGCTGTCGCGTTCGGGTAGAGCAGAGACCTCGAAGGACTCACCAATGCGCTGGTCATCAGGCAAAGGCTTGCCATACAACTCACCCAACCGTCGACCGCCCCAGATCATCTCGCGCAGATAGGGCCGCAGGGGAAGCACATCAGGCAATGTATTCGTCGACATCGGGGCAATTCGTCGTTGGGAGGCATGGCAGCGAGGGGAGACCAGAATGTAGCGGCCCTCCCGCCTGCACGCTACGAGCGAGTTAGCCGGCGCTGAAGCAAGTCCTGGAGGCTGCGACGGCCGTCGAGCACGGCATGCACGAAGACGGTACGGCCGTCGATCTGGTAAATGATGCGGTATGGCTTGAAGTGGACCTCTCGGAACACCGTCACGCCGATGCGGTCCAGTTCGGGCGGGACGTGACCACGGTCCGGGAGCTCGGACACCGAAGCGCAGCACTCGAGCAGATTGTCGAGAAGCTGGTCGGCTTGTCCGGGCGAGTCGTGAACCGACACGTATCTGTGGATGTCGACGAGATCGTCCTCTGCGTCAACGACGAGCCGAACCCGGTAGGTCATTGCCGACTGGCGGTTCGAGCCCGGATGTCTTTCGCTGCCTGCGACAAAGGCTTGGATTGCCCCTCTGCCGCGTGTTGGCTGCCGACGGCCAGCAACTTGAGCATGGCCAGCGACTCCTGTGTCTCTTCGTAGCTCTCGATATCCTGCAGGACGGCCCTAGCCTCGCCGTTCTGCGTAATGACGTAGGGCTGCCGCTGCTCAGCCACGTGGCGGATCAGTTGCGCCGCGTGGGTTTTCAGGTAGGTGATGGGACGTACGGCCTGGCTGAGTTTCATCCAACGTCCTTTCGCGTGGAGCTGAATACGGTTCGAATATAGATCTATCAGAGCGGGACAGCAACGGGATGTGCACGCCCGGGGCCTCGCATCGCCGTTGAACCGCTCTCACCTACGCTGTACGAGCGGATAGTAACGACAAGTGGCATTACCGCGAGTCTGGTGTGCCCTGCGCAAGGGGCTTTCCAGTGCCGAGACGTGCAGCTACTGGATGAGCGGTCGTTTCCTGATGGTTCAGAACGTGCCGCGAGCATGCCGCCGTCGGCACAGTCGTTGGCGACTGTGATGCGGGCACAACGATGTCCTCTCTGCTCTCCATCCGCAGCGATGGGGGTCAGGCCGGGCCAGCTGCCTCTCGCCAAGCCGGTGCCCAGACCTCGAAAGACTCGCCAATGCGCTGAGCATTGGGCAGCGAGTAGAGGCAGCATGTAGTTGGAATCCTGGGGAGCCGAAGCGATGGGCGGGTCACCGGTGACGTCGCTCGACCGTCTGGCCGGCGCAGCCCGGTCGAGTGGCGCATTCACGCCGGTAGATTCCCGGACAGCACAGGCAGACTCTTCAGACCCGGGGCAGTTTCCGGGGCTCGACACGCTGGTGAAACAACGCCAGACGCCCGGACCCGCTTGTCCGCCGGCGTGAGCGCCATCGAGATCCGGGCGCAGCCAGCCAGACGGGTCACGCCGCGTCCCAACCTGCCCGATCCCCCCACCTCACCCGGAGTAGATCCACCTCACGGACCGGCCCTCTGCCGGCGACGGCCCATTCGCCTCTTCAGTCGATACCCAGGCTATACGAACTCTTCGCTCGCGTCACCTCGGGTGATGACGATCTGGCCCTGGTCCTCAAGTTGGCGACACTGCTGTACAATTCTCAGCTGCACCTCTTCGACTTCGCTCAGCCGCATGGGGCCGAGGAACTCCATCTCTTCGGTCATGAAGTTGCGGACACGCTCGGACATGTTACCGAGGATCTTGTCCTTGAGCTCCTCTTCAGCCCCCTTCATGGCGACGACGAGGTCTTTCTGCTCAACCTCCTTCATCAGCACCTGCAGCTCACGGTCCGTCAATTTGACCAGATCGCCGAAGACGAACATCTGATTGCGCACTTCCTCGGCGATTTCGGGGTCGGTCCCGTCCATGATATCCAGGACACTCTTCTCGACCGATGAGCCCGTCAGATTGAGGATGTCTGCTACGACCTTCGTGCCACCCACGTCCTGATTGCCACCGAGGATGTCCTTTAGGGACGCCTCGAGACTTTCCTCGATCTGCTTCAGGACATTCGGAGTGATATTCTCCATGGAGGCGATCCGGTAGGCGACCTCGGCCTGCATGAATTCGGGTAGATTCGAGAGGATCCCCGCCGCCTGATCCGCCTCCAGCTGCGACAGGATGAGGGCGATCGTCTGCGGGTGTTCGTTGGCGATGAAAGGCGCAATCTGCTGAGGCGCCACATTCTTCAGGATGTAGAATCCAGAACTCACGCGAGTGTTGACGCGGTCCAGAATCTCCTGCGCCTTGCGGGGTCCCACTGCCCTTTCCAGGATCTCGCGGGCGAAGTCGGCGCCACCCTGGGCGAGCCACTCGCCAGCGAACAGGTGCGTTTCGAAGTCTTCGAGGACCGTGTCGATCAGCTTGGAACTGACCGTCCCGAGACTCGCAATCGCCTGGGTGATCTCTTCAATCTCGTAGTCGGACAGAAATCTCATGACCTGTCCGGCGGCATCCTCACCCAGAGCGACCATCAGAACAGCCACACGTTGAAGAACGGGCAGTTCCTCCTCTTCGAGGTTCGGGTCCTTCTCGTTTCCGGCATAGTTCGCCATGGGGACATCCCTTCGGGGAGTGAAGGAGCCGCGAGGACGCGGCTTTTGAGCCGCTTGAAGGCGGCTTTCGGTCCGTGGGCGACATCGCCGTCGTTGCCGACACCGCCCTTTGCTCTCAGTACATCGGCCACTTGTGTGATTCCTCTACCAATTCGTCTCTCTTTGTCCTTCTTCTTACTGGTTGGTCCCTCGTGGGCACGAATCAGCATTTTCTGGCCTCAGCGCCGCGACAACCTCTCGGCCTCTGCCAGGTTTGCGGCAGTTCCCGCATCATCCGGACGGGCTCGCGCTGCCTGCCGCAAGTGTTCGATCGCCCGCTCAGGCTGGCCCATACTCACCAGCAATTTGCCCAGATTGTGATGTGCCGCGCTGTGCGCCGGGGCCTGTGAGAGCGCACTTTCGAACAGTCGTCGAGCGCCCTCCAGATCACCCAGCGCCATCTGCACACACCCGAGATTGTTGTCGAGGGCAGCCGTCACCCCTCGCTGACGCGCAAACTGCAGATCCTGGGCGGCCCCCTCCAGTTTACCGGTGAAATATCGCGCCAGCGCGCGCGCATTGGCCGTGCGCGCATCGGGGCGGACCTCCATCAGCCGGTCCAGCAATGGCAGCGCCAGCTTGTAGTACCGTTGCCGTACGTGCAGTAGCCCGCGGTTGAGTCGGCCCGTCTCGTGGTCACGGGCAAGGGCCTGATCGTACCAGACGATGGCTGTTCCTGTCAGGCCGAGCCCCTCTTCGATGGCACCCAGATTGTTCATCGCTGCCGCCATCGTCGGCCGCAGGGCCAGCGCACGCTGAAGGGGCTGACGAGCATCGCTGAGTCTGCCGAGTCTGGCCCACAGTGTTCCCAGATTGTAATAGACCTCGGGGATGTTCGTGGCCTCTGCGGACAGACCGGCGAGCAGCCTCTCGGCTTGCATCAAATCACCCGACAGCCACGAAGCGACGGCGAGATTTGCTCTTGCCGCCGGCAGAGCATCCGGTCGATTCCACTGTGTGACGGCCTGATCGGTGTGTCCCGACATCCACAGGGCCAGACCTCTCAGATTCGCTGCAGCTGGATACTCCGCCACTGGGTATTGCGACCCCGCAAGCAGCTGCAGCGCTCCGGCAGCATCGCCGCTCTGCAGCGCGCGTGCCGCCGGACGCAGGTCAGCGGCAGCTTCGACTGCACTGAGCAGCGGACCATCGAGTACGCCCCCCTCATCGACGACGAACTCCAGCTGAAGGTTGTAGAAGCGACGGGCATTGTGGGTCTCCCCCGTCGCCTGTGCCCAGAGGGCCAGTTCACTGTGGTAGTCCCGATTCCGGGCCGCCGTCGTGAGCCCCAGTATGCAGACAGCCAGACCGAGTATTCCCCACCGGACGCGCGAGTCTCGCAGATTCGCCACCAGCCAACTCAGCCCGAAGAGCGGGGCCACGAGCGGCAGATACATGCGGTGCTCGACAAGCAGATCACGCAGGGGGACCAGACTCGATGTGGGCGCCAGTATGCAGAGGAACCAGATCCCGCCGAAGCTCCAGGGGCGGCGACGGACCAGACCCACGAGGGTCACGCCGATCGCCAAGAATGCCATGAGGATCGGGACCAGGGCCTGCGTGAGGGACGCCACGGGCCAGCCGTGATCCACCTGCAGACCTCGTGGCCAGATGGTCATCCGGAGATACTGGAGGATGACACCCGGTTGGCTGATGAGATAGTCGATGCGGCCGAAGGCCTCCGCGTCTCCTCGCACCAGGCCAGGCAGATGTTGGGGACGCAGAATCAGCAGGGAGATGATGCCGAGCCCGATCGGTAACCAGAGTGCCAGATACAGATGACGCCGTTCCCGCCAGGTGGTCTCGAAACACCCGGTGAGAACAAGACCATCAAAGAGGACCAGCAGCACCGGCAAGGTGACGGCGATCTCTTTCGTCGCCATTGCGGCCCACCAGCTGACCACAACCAATGCCCACCACACCCGCTCGGAGGTCGGTGCCGATGTACCGCGGCAGCGACTACGGACCAGAGCGTAGATCGACAGCACCATCAGGAGACTGGCAAGCGACTCGCCGCGCTGGATGACATAGGTCACAGCCTGCGTGGTGAGAGGATGCACGACCCACAACAGTGCCGTGCTTCCAGCCAGTGTCTGGCCACTGATGTGTGGCAGACTCGCAGCGACACGTTCGCTGCACAGACTTCTGCGCAGCACACCAAATAGCAGCAGGGCCGTCCCAAGATGGATGCCGAGATTGGCCACATGGTAGGACCAGGGCTGCAACCCGCTGATGGCGTGATTGAGAGCAAGTGTGAAGAACAAGAGGGGCCGTGATGTACCGCGTGCAGCCGCCCAGGGTGGCCACAGATGCTGCAGATCCTCGTTGTCGAGAATCCAGGGCAGATCGTCAAAGACGAAGACGCCCTCGAGGCTGGGTAGATAGGCGAGGATGCCCAGAAGGACAATCGCCACTGGCCAACTTGACCCACACCGCCCGGTGCGCCTCATTGGCCTGCCTTCTTCCTGCCATCTACCCGACACTGGCAACCATTCATGCAGGACTCCACCTCGACCCATCCCCCCGTACAGCGCCTCTGGCTCGTGCTGGCCCTGAGTGTATGGGCGTTGCTGAGCCTGGGCCACGGGACCGGTCTGGATATCGTGAGCGTCATGGTGGAATGGGCGCGACTGCCCGGTTCTCTGAGTGAAGAAGGTGGGCAGACGGGTTTCATGATCGGCGAACGGGTCCTGGCCGGAATCCTCGGGGGCCTGTTCCTGGCTGCACTCATCACAATCCTGCGCCGGGCCTCACGTTTTGGCGCATTGGCCCTCATTGGTCTCATTCCCGCCTGGGCATTGTGTGGCGCACTGGCCTGGCTGGCTTGGAAGATCATCATCGTCTACACGACGGAACTGGTGCACTTCGCCCAGTATGCGTTGATCGGCGCTCTATTGAGTGTGGCGATCGGACGCGGGCGCCGGCCGCAACTGGCCTTCGTCATCGCCTGTGTCCTGGGATTGATCGACGAGGCCTGGCAGCATTACGGGCTGCACGCCTGGCTTCTCGAGGAACGCACACACTACCTGGATTTCTCCGATCCCTTTCTCAACGGCATCGGTGCCTTTGCCGGCGTACTGCCGGCAGCCAGCTGGCTGCGACTGCGCGAAGAGGGCGCTTCGCAGATTCGCATTGTGCATGTTGCCGCCCTCGCCGCCAGCGTGATCCTCTTGCCCCTGCTCCTGGTGGATCCCGTCACCTTGTCCAGCTGGTTTGGCAGCTATCCATACTACCCCTTCTGGGACGAGCACACCAACCTGAAGGCCGTGCACTGGGTCACACCGCAGGAAGGCATCCCGCTGATGCCTGCTTTCCTGCTGGTCGTGGGCAGTGTCCTGGATCCGGTGCGGCGAGGGCTGACGGTGACGACACTGGCCATCAGTGCCGTGCTCATCGGCGTGGCGATTCAGCCCTTCTCGCGCATCGAAGGCACACCTGTGCACGAGCAAGTACCTGTGGCGAGCGTACACCGAATTGGGGACGCCGCGATCAGGATCGATGGCATGGGGGACGAACCCGCCTGGCAGCAGGCGAATGTACTGGGCCCCTTCGTCGACAATGTGACGGGTTTGGACCGGGCCGCGGACTGTGCGCACGAGCAGCCATTGGCCGCAACACACGCACGTGTCCTGTGGTCGACTGAGGCGCTCTACATTCTGTTGGATGTACAGGATCCGGATGTATGGGCCCGGGATCTACCACGCGACAGCACCACACTGCTGGCCGATGAAGGCATCCGTCTGTTCGTGGATGACGGGGGTGACGAAGTGCTGTTCTACGAGTTCAGCCTCTCCCCGGCCAATACCATGGTCGATGTGCTGCAGCTGGTCCCGGCGGCACCCCTCGACTTCAACCCGTGGTCACCCACCATGAGCTGGATCCGCTTCGACGCCCCCGAGGTCAGCCATGCCATTCACGTGGACGGCACCCTCGAGTGGGTCGATTCGGCACTTGAACCGGTGACAAGCACCGTCGATGTCGGCTACCAGGCAGAGATCCGCATCCCCTGGCAGGTATTGAGCGCTGGCAGCAGCCCTTCAGGCAATAGCGCTCGTGCTGCGCTGCCGCCACGCCCCGACCAGCAATGGCGACTCGGCCTTTACCGCATGGAGACCCCGCGCCCGGTGGGCCCGCTGCCCGCCTACTACACGCCAGCAGAAGCGCAGGCGCAACTCGGTCTCACTCCCGCTGCCTGGGAAGACCTCGTCCACGAGCGCAGTTGGCAGCTGGACGAGGAACACGGTGCACCCGGTTCACAGATCTGGGCAGAACACGCGCGTCGATGCGGTGGGCTCCAGGCCTGGTCACCGACCTTCCACGACCTGCGGCAACCAGCCCGCTTCGGCGTCATCCAGTTCAGCGATCGGTGACGGGCCGCTTGTCGTCTTCGATCCGACGACGTAGGATCCTCACATGAATTCAGTCACACCGCAACGCGTCGCCGTCATCGATCTCGGCTCCAACACGGCTCGCCTCATCGTGATGGAGGCCATACCGGGATACTCGTATCGCCTCATCGACGAGATCCGTGAAGTCGTGCGCCTGCGCCAGGGCATGACGGAGGAAGGCCTCAGCGATGAGGCCATTGGCAGAGCCTATTCGACATTGCGTCTGTTCGGGCGATTCTGCGACAGCACGAAGACGGATGTGATTCTGGCCACGGCGACCAGTGCTGTCCGTGATGCAGCCAATGGCGCCGCCTTCGTTGAGCGCGTGCGCGACGAACTGGGTCTGCAACTGCGAATTCTGGATGGCGAACGAGAAGCCTTCTACGGGGTCATCGGCGCCCTGAACGAAATCCCCGTGGATGACGGCGTCATTCTCGATATCGGCGGTGGTTCAGCTCAACTGAGCCAGATTGACGCCGGGCAATACAGACAGGGCACGTCTCTGCGACTCGGATCGCTGGCGTTGACAGAGCGATTCATCAGCAAGGATCCTCCCGGCGACAAGGAGATTGCGCGCCTGGAGGAGGAGATCGCACGGCAGCTGGCGACGATCACCTGGCTGCCATCCGTACGAGGCCGTCACCTGGTGGGATTGGGTGGCACGATCCGCAATCTGGCCAAGATCGAGACGGTCCGGCAGCAGAGCCCACTCAGTACGTTGCACGGATTCCTGCTCACGCGAGAATCTCTCGATACGAGCATCGCCAACTTCCGCAAGCTCACGCTGGCCAGGCGGCAACGGATGGACGGATTGAGCACAGACCGTGCGGATATCATCCTCGCCGGCGCCCTGGTCGTGCGCGGTGTGCTCGACACGCTCGGCGTCAGCGAACTGGCCATCTCGGCCAGTGGCCTTCGAGAGGGACTGTTTCTCGAACACTTCTGGGATCACCTGCCCTATCCAGTCATTCCCGATGTGCGCCGCTTTGCGGTACTGAATCTTGCCCGCACGTACGGCTACCAGAAGACCCACGCGAATCACGTCCGGTATCTGGCCAGCCGCCTGTTCGATCAACTGATGCCATTGCACAAAGGCGGGACGTGTGAGCGGGAATTGCTCGACGCGGCGGCACTGCTGCACGATCTGGGCACCATCATCGCCTACGACGGTCATCACAAGCACTCGCAGACCCTCATCCACTACAATGGATTGTCCGGCTATTCGCGGCGCGAGATCTGCCTCATCGCGCTGCTCGCACGATACCACCGTAAGGGCACGCCCAGCATCGACGGCTACGAATCGGTACTCGGTCCAGCAGACGAGAAGACACTACGCTCGCTGGCCGCCATCCTGCGACTGGCCGAGTTCCTCGAGCGCGGTCGGAATGCGGCCGTCAACGATGTCATCGTTGGCTGGGACGACGAGTCGCTGCGCATTACACTCGTGGCCGACGAACATCCCGCCGTCGAGATCTGGGAAACCGAACGCAATGCACTCCCTCTGGTGGAGAGCACCTTCGGCCGCAGTGTCCGGCTCGACAGTATGGCGGCCCCCTCGGATTAGGCCGCAGCACAGGACCCCCAACCCGGCGGGCCACGCACCATATCGTTTTCCCCTACCGCATTCGCAGGTGGGGGCTTTTCTTTTGGGGCTGCCCCATTTCCCATCCAGAAACTCTTTTTCCACCCAGAAACTCTTCGCCAACTGAGCATCCTGAGCATGTCAGAAGCTGAAAAGATCATCTACTCGATGGTGCGGGTGTCCAAGACGATCAACCGCAAGCAGATCCTCAAGGACATCTCCCTCTCCTATTTCTATGGCGCCAAGATCGGCGTCCTCGGCCTCAATGGATCCGGCAAGAGCACCCTGCTGCGTATCCTGGCCGGTGCCGACACCAACTTCGATGGGGAGACCCACATCGCCCCCGGTCACACGATCGGTTTCCTCGAACAGGAGCCGGATCTGACGGCAGGCAAGACGGTGCGCCAGATCGTGGAAGAGGGCCTGCAGGAAACGGTCGACCTGGTGAAGGAATACGAGCAGGTGAATGAGAAATTCGCCGAGCCCATGTCCGACGAGGAGATGAATGATCTCATCGCCTTGCAGACGAAGCTGGCCGAGAAGATCGAGGCCGCCCATGCCTGGGATCTGGATTCCCGTCTGGAACAGGCGATGGATGCCTTGCGCTGCCCACCCGAGGATGCACTCGTCGATGTGATCTCAGGTGGTGAAAGGCGCCGCGTGGCCCTGTGTCGCCTCCTGCTCAGGAAGCCAGACATCCTGTTGTTGGACGAGCCGACAAACCACCTGGATGCGGGCTCCATCGCCTGGCTCGAGCACCACCTGCAGGCGTACGAGGGCACCGTCATCGCCGTCACACACGATCGCTACTTTCTCGACAATGTGGCTGGATGGATCCTCGAACTGGATCGCGGCGAGGGGCTCCCCTTCAAGGGCAACTACACTTCGTGGCTCGAGCAGAAGCAACAGCGTCTCGATTTGGAGGAACGCAGCGAGGGCGATCGCAAACGCACGCTGCAGCGTGAACTGGAGTGGGTTCGCATGGCGCCGAAAGCTCGCCAGGCGAAGAACAAGGCTCGTGTGCGCGCTTACGAGGAACTGCTCAATCAGGATCGCTCGCGGCAGGATCAGGACCTGCAGATCTACATTCCACCGGGACCTCGACTTGGAGATGTCGTGGTGGAATCCAAGGGCGTGAGCAAAGGCTTTGGCGACAGACTGCTATTCGAGAATCTGACCTTTGCCTTGCCCCCAGGCGGAATCATCGGTGTCATCGGTCCCAACGGCGCCGGTAAGACCACCCTCTTTCGCATGATCACCGGCCAGGAGACGCCCGACCAGGGCGAACTGCGCATCGGTGAAACGGTGACCCTTGCCTACGTGGACCAGAGCCGCGAAGTGCTGACTGCGGACAAGTCAGTATATGATGAGATCTCAGGTGGCCAGGAAGAGATCGAGTTGGGCGACCGCACGATCAACTCCCGTGCGTACGTGAGTCGCTTCAATTTCGGCGGCGCCGATCAGCAGAAACTCGTCGGCAACCTGTCCGGTGGTGAACGCAACCGCGTCCACCTGGCACGGATTCTCAAGGAAGGCGCCAACCTACTGCTCCTCGACGAACCCACGAACGATCTCGACGTCAATACCATGCGCGCCCTGGAGGAAGCCCTGATCGGGTTTGCCGGTTGCGCCGTCGTCATCAGCCATGATCGCTGGTTTCTCGATCGCGTGGCCACGCATATCCTCGCGTTCGAGGGTGAATCCAATTCGGTATTCATGGAGGGCAATTGGACCGACTATGATGAGGATCGCCATCGCCGATTGGGCACCGATGCGGATCAGCCGCACCGGATCAAGTACCGGCAACTCACCCGGTAACACAGGCCAACATGATCCGCGTTGGAGGCGGGACCAGCCTTCGACGCGGATCCACCACGACACGAGTGTGCGTCACCTCATGCTGACCAGCGTCCCGTGTTACTCTGACCCGGGCGCCGGCCCAGCCTCCCCGGCAGATGTCGTCAACGTCAGAGGCCGGGTACGGTCGAACATCTCGTCGCGCAGGGCCGGCCATCGCCTCGATAGGCGTTCACGCAATCTCGTATCAAATAGCGTGCGTCCCGTGCTGCGCATGGCCAGCACGGACGGGATCCACGTATTGGTCCATCCCGATTCCACCGACCAGGCACCCCAGCCCAGATCGGCGGAACTGCCCCAATACTCCCACAGGTCGAAATCGAAGGAGCGCATCCATGCTCCGTCGAGATACGGCTGAGCCTGCGATCGCACCTGGATGCGACAGAGGAAATCGGCGAGACGGTCGACGGCGGCAGACACCTTGGGATCATCCAGCACGGCGGCCGCCTCGTGCAATCCGAGGAAGGCGAAGTTCGTCGTGTACAACAGATCACACGCGGCATCTCCATTCTTCTGGATCAGTGGGGCCTCGCTCGTGCCGTATGCTTCATTCGAGGCGGGCGGGCCATAGGCACCCTGCCCCAGCTCACCGAGCTGCTCACCGATCGCTCCACAGGGATGCATGAGACCGATGATCTCATCGCACATCTGCTGTAGCCATCCACGGTGCTGGGGTGTGTCGTCGACGTGGACCAGGAAGCTGAGTGGCAGCAGCATGCGCGCCTTTTCCTGGGCAATCCCATTGGTCCAGCGCCAGCCATCTGGATACTGGGCCATCGTGCGACCGATGGCTTCCCGTGGTTTGCTCAGCAGCTCATCGTCTCCGGTCAGGGCATGGGCCCAGAGAAAGGTCGCCCACAGATACGCCTGGTAGTGTGGGGCGTAGTGGATGTGCTCTTCGTCCTGGAAGAAGGCCCAACCGCCTTGCTCGTGTAGATTCTCCAGATTGATCCGGGGGCGTCGAAATCCCAGCGCGCCCGTCGTGCGCAGATTCGACAGAATCGATCGCAGGATGCGCTCGTCCCAGCGATCGTCATCGACGAGACCCGCCACGGTCAGCGCTGGCATGAGCACTCGTGCATTGTCGTCGCCGTAGAAGACACCACCCCGTTCAAACCAGTTCGTCATCCCATATGCCGGATCGGTCGGGTCATCGTGGTAGAAGTCCGGCGCGGACAGGACGTAGTCGAGGACCTGTCCGGCGCGTTGTCGCGAGGACGGATTCCCCCGCACGGCCCAGTCCCAGGCGAAGAGCATGGCCGACTCGCCGATGCAATCACCCCGCGGCCAAGTCCGCCTCAGCTGGCGTCCACAGTGGTCGATGCCGGCTTCGAATCCTTCGATGACCCCCTTCTTCCAGTCGATGCTGTAGAGGGCATGGTCATTGAACCAGCCAACGGATCGATCGAAGGCCCTCATCTCGGCATCTTCGGGCAGCGTCGTACCCGACGTAGCACTCAGACCCACCGCCGGCTCCCAGGTCAGGGGCCCGATGACTGCATCCGGCTGCAGCCAGCTGAGCAATCGATGCCAGATGACCGCCCAGGCAGGTGAGGGTCCATATCGACCGGTGACGAACTGGCTCAGCTTCGTCGTCGCCACCAGTGTGTGTTCGCAATACTCGAACAGCAGCGGCTCAGCCTCTGGTGGCAGACCGTATACGGCCTCGTGGTAGCCGGCGACTCGTGCGACAGCCATATGGGGCGTCGAATCGACACCGTCGAGGGGCAGATACCAGCAACCGTGCAAGGCCAGGATCCGGGACGCTGTCAGATCGGGGGCGAAGAAGTCTGACGCCACGACAGCACGTTCCCACTGCGTCGGTTGGGGCTCCCCCAACTGGATACCTGGCAATTCGGCCGGATACTCCAGGTATAACCGCACACCCTTAGTCACCGCCTGCTGCAGCAGCGCCTCTGACACGATGGCGCCAGGCACGGGATAGTCATCGGCCAGACAGAGCACGGCCCCGCCGCCGGGCGCCGTGTCGATGGCCTGGGCCAGATCGACACATCTCAACATGGAGATCCCACAGTCAGTGGCGACCTGTACCAGATCGTTCTGTGCGGATCCGACGTACAGGAATCTGCTTTGCATTGACAACCTCAGTGCTGACGGAAGGTGGGTGTTTCACCGGGCGCCGGTGAATTGTCGAAGGCCCCACGATCGCGCACGGCCGCAGCGCCGCCCATCGATTCGACGAGGGCCTCCTGATCAGATCGAGCGCGAAGATCGACGGCCTCTGGATCGAGGATTCGCCGCAGTCGCGTCTCGCAGTCGACGAGTTGCTCGGCGCAGGCGGGATCGTCGGCCAGATCGACGAGCTCGTCAGGATCGGCCTGCAGGTCGAACAGCTGTGGGGATGCCTGGATGTAGTGGTTGTACTTATATCGAGCGTCGCGCAGCATATATGAAGCGTGCCGGGAGCCAACGGCGTGGTACTCGCTCAGGACTGTGCGCTGCGCATCCGGATTGCTGGCGATCGTCCACAGGGACCGACCCGGCAGACCGGCATCTTCCTCGTGACGCGCCAATCCGACCGATTCGACCATCGATGGGTGGATGTCGATGAGAGACGCAGGCGTACGACAGACATGGCCATGGGGCACATCCGGACCCGCCGTGATGAGGGGAATCGCCGCCGATTCATCATAGAGGCTGAACTTCCCGAAGATCCCCCGCCCGCCCAGATGCTCGCCGTGATCGGAACTGTAGATGACGCGGGTACGGTCGGACAACCCGAGCGACTCCAGCTGCTGCAAGACGCGGCCGATCTGTTCATCGAGGAAGCTGCAGGCCCCGTAGTAGGCGGCAAGCAGGCGACGGATCTGAGATTCATCGAATTGAGGATGGAAGTCGAAGAATCGCCGGAAATGGTCGATGACGGGATGGGCCGGCCAATCGTCCTGCCGCCATTGCGGTGGCATGGGCAGATCCTGATCGATGTAGTGCTCGAACCACTCAGGCGGACAGATGTAGGGCGGATGAGGACAGACGAAGGAGAGCATCGCCGCCCAGGGTTTGTCGTCGTCACGGTGCTGTTCGAGCCACGCCATGCCATTGTCGGCATTGCGGCGATCGTATTGCAGATACGTGGAATCACCCGGCCCCGCCTCGAGAATCCCACTACGCTTCAGGCGAAATGGACCATCGTCCCGCAGACAACCCAGGACATCGCCGATGCCATCCACCACATGCAATGGTTCCACCTCCTGTGTGAAACCGTGGTCGTCTTCGAGGCGGCTGAAATGCAGCTTGCCGATCGAGTCGACGTGTACGCCCCCATCGCGCAGCCTCTGGTGCCAGCTGGGAACACGTCCCTCATAGGGAAAGGCGTTGTCCCAGTAGCCGGCCTGATGCACCCAGCGCCCCGTGGCGAGGCTGGCACGGACGGGGACGCAGATGGGGCAATTGGTGTAGGCCGTATCGAAGCGTGTACCGCGCTCGGCCAGACGATCCAGATGAGGCGTCGTGGCGGGACCGCCGTAGCACCCGAGCCCGGAGCGTGTGTGCTGATCTGAAAGGATGAACAGGGTGTTGGTTGCGTCCACAGCGATCTCTCCCACGAAGGGGCGGCCGACAGTGACCGGCGCAAACATCGCTGCGAATCCAGACCGAAGCCAGCCCGCACGGCGTCGCGGTCCACGGCGATGCAGCGTCCTCTGCTGCCTGCTAGAACAGGACGCTCACTTCGCCATTGAAGACGCGACGCCCGAGGCCCCGGGGCAACAGGGCCATCGTACCATCCGGCGCGGGCAATTGCCGGAAGCCGACAGCATTGAATTCGTCGAAGAGATTTGCCACCTCTTCGCGTATCTCCACCTCGATCCCGGCCACACGGAAGACCTGGGTGAGTCCCATGTCGAAACGGATGTATGGATCGTCGCGCAATGCGTGTCGTTCACCTTCGACTAGACGCAGGATCTGCCCTTCTGCATCCACGACCGGTTCCAGAGACGTGTAGGGGAAACCGGAGCCATAGAGCAACCGGATATGGAATCGGGATGCCTGCATCCAGCCCACACGCAGATTCATCTGATCCTCCAGAAAGACCGTGGCCGTGTGTCGCTGATCGCTGGCCGTGGGCACCCAGCCGAGGCCGTCACCCTCAAGATTCTCCTGCGAGTGCAGCAAGCTGTAGCTGACCAGTCCCACGGCACGTCCTACCTGCCCGCGCAGCATCCACTCTGCACCCCAGGCGCGGGTTCGGCTGTCGTTGATCGGTGCGTAACGGATCTCGACGTCATCGATCGTCCACGAGATCCGATCCCAGCCACGACGCGCGAAGAGAGTGCCCCTCAGTCGCCATCGTGGCCGCTGGTGCTCGACCTCGATGAAACCATCGGCCCCCTTCTGCGCAAGAGGCGTCTGATCACCTGCAGCGAGGAATTCCTTGTAATGGGGAGCCTGCGCCGCCAGTCCCGCCGCACTCGTCCAGCGCCAGTCTCCGTGCTGCCATCCCAGACGCAGCCGAGGCAGCAGCATCCACTCATCTGACTCGCCCACGTGCAGGGCCCGTGTCTCCCACTGGGTCCACCAGGCGCCCGGCTGCCATCGTGTGCGCAGGTAACCGAATCGATTCACCGGATCACGATCGACTTCAATATCGGTGCGATCCGCAGGCAGAGACCGTCCATCCAGCCAGAGCGTGTCAGCTGCCGTTCGGGAGGCATCCAGTTGTGTGCGCTGCGCACCAGCACCGACCTCCCACGAATCACCCACGGATGGCGACAGGGCGACGGAACCTTCCCAGCGTGTCTGCCTCAGGCGACCATCGGCCACATCGTGCTGCTGGAGCCAATTGGGAGAAGATGCCGCGAAGGTGGAGGAGGGATTCCAGTCGGCGAAGAAGGACAGATCGGTATCTTCGCGCTCCTCTCGCCGGACCATGCTGCCACGAGTGGTCATGCGCCATCGAGCCAGAGGGGTCGACAGTCGTGCGCCGAGGACATCGATATCGTATTCGAACTGCTCGAGCCCCTCCGCCTCACCGATCAATCCGCAACGCCGGACTTCGCCTCTGGATGGCCTGAAATCGGTGCACTTGTTGCGCAGATGCCGAGTGTCCGGCGCCAAGGCGAGCCCACTACGCGCCGAGGCGGCAAACAGGCTTCCATCGACACGCTCCCCGCGCCAGGCGGCCAGACCCTGTACATCGCCGAAATCGGGCGTGATCTCTCCGCTTGTCTGCAGATCTTTGGTCAGGCGTGTCAGATCGGCGTGACGGGCACCGACGATCCAGCTCAGCCGACCGTGGCGGGCGCTGATGGTTGCCGCCTGCCGCTGTGTACCGGCTCGCAGACCGATCTGCAGCGAGTCCGGTCGCCGGTAGCCGACGTCGAGGGCACTGCTAAGCCGATCGCCCAGGTCAACTGGCAAGACCCCGGCGTGAAAATGCATGTCACCCACCAGATCACTATTGATGAGGGACATGGTCTCTCCCAGTCCATTGCGCAGCATCAACGGCGCTTCGATCTCCACGCCCTCGATGTAGAGGAGATTCTCGTCGAAACTGCCGCCGCGCACGTAGAAGGAACTGGGCGACTGGTCGCCGGCCGACGCGACGCCCGGCAGGATTCTGACGATCCGCGCCGGATCGGCTGTGGGCGCCGGATAACGCTGCAACTCAACCGGTGCCAACGCCGTGACACCCGGTGGACTTGGGGCGGCCACAGCCATGGCCAGCCGTTCAGGTAAGTGGTAGGCGATGCGTCGAAGGCGAATCCGCAAGGTGTCGGATTCCGGTGTCATGCGCAGGCGGTGGGTCGTGTGCGCGAATGCGCCCTGACGCAGGAGAAGAGTCCAGCGACCGGGTTCCAGCGACAGGCGCGTGATGCCCCTGCCGTCGGTATACGAGGTCACCGTCGGTGCCCCTTTCGCGTCACCCGGCGCGACTGTCACTTCCACATCTTCAACAGGATCGTCACTGAGATCGTCGACGACCTCAACGACCAGAATTGGGGCACTGGCTGCAGCGGGTAGTGCGAACAACAGGAGGATCAGCAGCACAAGCAGATGGATAACCAATCTCCTTCACTAGTGGGATATGTTGGCAGACGCTCGCCGCACCGCACCGTTCCACAGGATGAAACTATCGCTATCCCTCGAGAGACAGCAACCTTGTCACCAGGATGTCACACAGTGTCCGTGGACGGGACCAAAGATTTTCTATAGGCTCGATGTCATGATGAACATCCACATTACACGCCACGGCCAGGTCCTGCCCAGCGGGCCGGAATCCTGGTCGCACGCCGACTATCCGCCCGGTGACATGCCCCTCAGCGACCTGGGTCGGCGACAGGCCCATCTGCTGGGCCTCAGACTTGCAGATGACGGCTTCAGGGGCCTCATCTATTCGTCACCCTATCTCCGCACCATCGAAACCGCCTGTGGTGTAGCCAATGCCATCGACGCGGTCGTCGTACCCGCCCCTGCCATGCGGGAGATCGTCAAACGCGACGGGCAGATGGATGGTTTCACGGGGCTGACAGCCAACGGATTGCGGAAACTGCACCCTCGCGTGCAGCCACCCGATGATTTTCCTGATGGTCCTCATTCTCACTGGTGGACGGTGGCGGCAGAGACCGACGATGAAGTTGAAGCCCGCGTGGCACCCTTCGTCGATGCCCTGATCCAGCGAGATGCCGCTGGCGGCGCACCCGATTGCCTGCTCGTCGGTCACGGTGCTTCTACGGGCGGTGTCATCCATCACCTGCTGCGGCGTTGTGCACCAGATCAGATCGGCCCACCGGAGCCGGGCTGGAATGCGGCTCTCACCTCCTTTCGCTGCGATGGCAGCACGGGCCGCGTCGATCTGCTGCGACGCATGGACACCGAACATCTTCCCGAAGAAGCGATCACCTCCAACGCTCAGACGCGCGCCGAGGTGCTGGCCGCCCGGCAGGCACAACAATGACGATTCCACGTGTCGACACGCAGATCCATGCGAGCCGCTACCGCACCGATGGGCCGAAGATGGATGCCACCGTTGCAGCCAGTATCGATGCGTGTGTCGCGCAGGGCATCACCCATGCGGGCATCCTCGAGCATCTGGGCAACTGGCGCCATCCGGTCGAATGCCTGCACGACATGATGACGGAATTCCGCACACTGGATCCGCCGATCGCTGTGGCTATGGGCATGGAGGTGAACACCCGCGACACAGATGGCACAATGGATGGCACCAAGGAGGATCGCGAGCGTGTGGGTCTGGATTTCGTCCTGGCCGAATCCAGTTCCACACCCGGAGAGATCACTTCAGTCGAGGACTTCATCGAGTACGATCACCGATGCCGCATGGCGGCCACAGCCCACGACTGGATCGATGTCATCGTGCATCCCTACACAACGCAGGAGAAGCGGCTGAAGCGGGCCGGCTGGGAGGGAGACTGGTCCTTTGACCTCATCCCGGAGGCCTTTCTCGACGAGTGGGCCGACGCACTGGCTACACACGGTACAGCCTGCGAGATCAACACGAAGAACATCGCCTTCTTCGAGGAGCCGAAGTATCTCTGGTTCATGAAGCAGCTGATCGAGCGACGCGTACAGATCGCCATCGGCTCCGATGCCCATCATCCCGACAGCATCGGCACAGCCGAGCCGATCTATTCCTTCTGTGAGCAACTGGGTGTGCCACCGGATCTCATCTGGTGGCCGCTGACGTCGTAGCGTCGCCACCCCGCTGGCGGAGCTGATCCCTTCATCCTGCCCATGTCTGTGCAAGCCTCCCCGATCCGAGCACCCCGCTGGTCACGACCGACCTTTCTGCTGCCCGAAGATCAGCTGAGTATCTGCGTCGAAGGCAAGCCCGACCATGTCAGCCTGCAATGCGAGGACGGGCCGGTCATTCACCTGGCGACTCACACGGCTGCTTCCGACACCTCGGCCGCGGCAGATACGACTCTCCTGCATCTCGTTGCCCCTGTACCCGCCCAGATCCAGGCGGGGCTGTATGATCTGGTCATGTCGATGGGAGGCGTCACCCATCGACAACCTCGGGCGGTACGCATCGACACGAGTCCACCCGCTGTGGTCCGTATCGCCTACACGTCCGACTGGCATCTGCTGCAGGTGTCATCGGATGGATCCGAGCGCGACCAGACACCTCGCCTCGAGGCCCTCGTCGATGAGTTGAATCGCCTTGGTCTCGACGCCATCGTGCACCTGGGCGACCTCATCACTCGTTATCAGTTGCCATCCAAAGCACCACAGCCGGTGGCCGTCATCGAGTCGCAGATGAAACGCGCCCATGATCTGCTCGGGCGCCTCACGGCTCCCCTCTTCCTGCTTCCAGGCAATCACGATGTCGCCTTCGATCGCTGCCGGGCCAGCTGGGCCGCCCACGTGGGACACGCCCCCGGCCCCACCGATGACAGCGCCGTTACCCTCGGCCCTGTGCAGCTCGTACAACTGGATGGTTTCGTCCACTATGACGAAATATCCTATGAGATGGGCCCCGAGCGTCTTACGAACGAGCAACTCGATTTCGTGAACGGGGTCGCCGCGACCCGGCCGGCACGCTGGCGCCTGGTCGGCTGCCATTACGACTATTCACGCCAGATTCTGCCACATTTTGACAGGCTGGGCGTCGACGCCTTTTTCTACGGGCACTCGAAACAGCTCGAAGTCGAACCCTTTGAAGCAGCCGGTTGCGCCGATGGTCACCTGGCCGGCTCGACCGCCTATCGTCTTGCCCTGGCGACGGAAGACATGCTGGACGTTGCAGCACCCGTCTCGTACCAGGGCCTGCCCTGAGGAGCACAACATGTCGCAGACCATATCCCAACCTCATGTGATCGCCCAGGGGCGCCGGACGACCCCTGACTGGGCGATCGGCCAGCGTCATCTGATCCAGGCCATGGATCAGGCCGCCATACCTTTCGTCGATCACGCCACCCGTGAAGATGGTTCGCTCGTGCAGCGCTCGGTCTGGACCAGCATGGATGGCACCGACAATGGCTACGAGGCGTTCCTCTCCTTCCCGCTCTTCCACCTCATCGGGGGTGGCGACCACATCCGCGCCACGGGCCGCCGCCAGTGGGATGCCATCACCCGGCAATACGAGGGATACGGCACGGTCGAACGCGGTTTCGTTGCCGGCTTCGACTGGTTCCATGCCTCCGAGAGTATCACCTACATCTACTACCTGTCGCTCTGTGAGCCGGGCAACACCCAGGACCTCGACCGGGCCCGCGCCTATGCAGCCATGTACACCGGCGACGACCCGCTCGCACCCAACTGGGATGCCGAGCACCGGATGCTGCGATCGCCACTGAATGGCAGCCGTGGCCCGCGATTCGACACGACCGTCGCCGACTGGGACTACCATCGCCCGATCCTCTCCGACTACCTGGCTCCCTTCGAGGATCTGCCCGGTGGCGAAGCGGGCGACCTGCATTACCGAGTCGACTGGACCGATGACGCCATGCTTGATCGCATTCTGGGACTCATCAACAAGCGCATGACACACGGCGACGTACCCTTGAATCTGAGTTCGACGAGTCTGGTCACCCACGCTTATCTGCACACGGGTGATGATCGCTACAAGCACTGGGTCCTCGATTACCTGCAGGCCTGGATCGATCGGCGCGATGTCAATGGCGGGATCGTGCCCGACAACGTGGGTCCTACCGGTCAGATCGGTGAATGCATGGACGGCCGGTGGTGGGGTGGATACTACGGCTGGCGCTGGCCACACGGCGCCCGCAACATCACCGAACCGGCGTATGTGGCCGGCAGCTGTGCGGCCCTGATGACGGGTGATCTGTCGTGGCTGGATCTGTGCCGCTCACAGCTGGATCAGCTGTGGGATCAGCGCCGCGAGGAGGATGGCGTCATCAAGGTCCCTGCCCGTCACGGGAGCCAGGGCTGGTATGATTATCGGCCACCGGAGGCCTCCCTCTACATCCACCTCGCCTATCTGAGCCAGAGTGCCGAAGACCGCGCTCGTCTCGATGAGGTCTTCCCTGACCGCAGTGACTTCGCTGCCCTGCCCGAGAACTGGGGCGCGGGCAAGGCCGGGATCTGTCCCTCACGGGCGTGGCACGCCTGGAATGAGGGTGCCAATCCCGGATTCCCACAGCAGGTGCTGCAGACGACGCAGTCCTCCATGCAGCACGCCCTGGAACAACTGGAGGCAGACGATTCGGATCCGGAGACGCGCCACTGCTATCACTTTCAGCGGATGAACCCGGTCGTGCCGGAGGGACTCGTCCAGTTGACGATGGGAACACCCGCCGCCCTCTACAATGGTGGCATGCTGCAAAGCCACCTGCTGTTCCTCGACCCTGAACGGCGGCGCACCGGTCTGCCGGAGGGGGTCGCGGCATGCACTGAACACGTCAATGCCGATTCGGTCGAGACAACGCTGGTCAACACCGACGATCTGCGCTCTCACTCCGTCATCCTGCAGGCCGGTTCCTTTGGCGAACACACCTTCACCGGTGGCACGGCCACAACGGATGGCGAGTCGGCATCGATTCGGGTTGACTCACGACACGTGAAGATCGAGCTCGGCCCCGGGGCGCAGACACGACTGCGCCTCGATGTGCGGCGGTTCGCGAACCAGCCCAGCTATGATGGGCCCACCTGGGACTGACGCTGCGGCAGACAGCCGTCACTGACCGCCCGTCCCTACCGGCGCCTGTCCTGGTCGCTACCTGTTTTGGTGCAGAGACCAGGGCAGCCTCTTGCCCGCTTTCTATCTTCATCGACTACTACCTGTTCCCCTCTCATGCTCGCCGAGATCGGCCATGACTACCAGACGACTCTATCTGCTGTTCGCTCATCCCGCCTTCCACCGATCCTGTGTGAATCGACATCTCGTCGACGCAGTGAGGGATCTTCCGGGTGTGACAATCCAGGATCTCTACGAGGTCTATCCTGATTTCAATATCGATGTCGCCGCTGAACAGAAGGCCCTGCGCGAACACGACATCCTCATCTTCCATCACCCCTTCTACTGGTACAGCGCCCCTGCGTTGCTGAAGGAGTGGCAGGATCTGGTCCTCGAATACGGCTTTGCCTACGGGGATACGGGCAACGCGCTGCAAGGCAAGCAACTGCTGTCCGTGATTACGACGGGTGGCAGCAGCGAGGCCTATCATCCTGATGGGATCAATCGTTACCACCTCTGCCAGTTGCTGACCCCCTTCGAACAGACGGCCAGCTTCTGCGGCATGACGTATCTGCCTCCCTTCGTCGTTCATGACGCGCTGGAGAAGGATGAGACACCTTTTCGTCAGGCCGCCGCAGACTACCGCACCTGCCTCGAGGGCCTTCGGGACGGGACCCTGGATCTGTCTCATGCCGCACGGGGCACGTACCTGAACGACACACTCACACGCACGGCAGAGGATGACAACCATGCACGGTGACAGCTTCCTGTTTCAGGCTTTCATCTATCTGGCTGCAGCCGTGTTGTCCGTCCCCATCGCCAAGCGCCTGGGGCTCGGCTCGGTCCTCGGCTATCTGGGAGCGGGCGTCATCATCGGGCCCTTCGCCCTGGGGCTGATCAATGACGTCGAGGCTGTCATGCACTTTGCCGAGTTTGGCGTCGTCATGATGCTCTTCCTCATCGGGCTGGAGTTGCGGCCCGCCCTGCTCTGGAGATTGCGGGCACCGATCCTCGGCATGGGCGGGCTTCAGGTGGGTCTCACAACCCTCGTCGTGGCCGCCATCGGTCTGGGTCTGGGATTGCCCTGGCAGCAAGCGCTGGCCGTTGGACTCATCCTGGCCCTGTCCTCTACGGCCATTGTCCTGCAGACGCTGAATGAGAAAGGGTTGATGCCGACACAGGGCGGCCAGAGCAGTTTTGCCGTGCTGCTGTTTCAGGATATCGCCGTGATCCCCATGCTGGCTGTGATGCCTCTGCTGGCAGTGGCACCATCCATTTCCACAGCTACAGATGCGCACGCCAGCCCTGTCGCCCACCTGCCCGGTTGGCAGCAGGGCCTGATCACCGTAGCCCTCATCGCCGCCATCATCATCGGTGGCCGCCTGCTGACACGGCCCATTTTTCGGTTGATCGCCTCGACGGGACAGCGGGAGATTTTCACCGCCTTCGCCCTTTTCCTCGTCATCGGCATCGCTCTGGCCATGGGAGCCGTCGGTCTCTCACCGGCGCTGGGCACTTTCCTGGCTGGCGTTGTGCTGGCAGAGAGCGAATACCGCCACGAACTGGAGAGCGACGTGGAGCCCTTCAAGGGATTGCTTCTCGGCCTGTTCTTCATCTCCGTCGGCGCCGCCATCGACATCCCCCTCATCCAGCAGGATTTCAGCCTGATCGCGATTCTCGTGGCAATCCTGGTCTGCGTGAAGCTCGTCGTCCTGGCCTGCATCGGCCGACTCTTCCGTCTTCCCGCTTCACAGGGCTTACTGTTCACCTTCGCCCTCGCCCAGGGCGGCGAATTTGCCTTCGTGCTCTTTTCCTTCGCCATCGGACACGACGTTCTGCCCGCCCATGTCGTGGATCCACTCGTGGCCGTCGTCGCCCTCTCTATGGCGTTGACACCCTTGCTGATGATCATCAACGAGAAGCTGCTGCAACCCCGCTTCGCCACTGAGGAGCAACAGGATCGGGATCCGGATCCGATCGATGATGGCCCCACGCCGGTCATCATCGCCGGCTTCGGCCGTTTCGGCAACGTCGTCGGTCGCCTGCTGCGAGCCAATGGCGTACCCACCACCGTCCTGGATCTGGATCCCGACCAGATCTCGGCCCTGCGGCGATTTGGCCTGAAGGTTTTCTACGGTGATGCGCAGCGCCTCGATCTGCTCCATGCAGCCGGTGCCCAAAGTGCCCGCTTGCTGATCCTGGCCACCGACGATCCGGAACGCACGACAGAACTGGCCAGCAAGGTCCGTCACCATTTTCCCCATCTGCGGATCCTGGCTCGCAGTCACAGTGTCGAACACAGCTACGATCTGATGCATGAGGGTGTGGAAGACGTCTATCGCGAAACCTTCGACTCAGCCCTGTCCATGGGGGTCGATGCGCTGCGTCACCTCGGCTTCCGCGGCTATCAGGCCCTTCGTGCAGCGCGGATCTTCAAGCAACACGAGGACCGCGTCGTGAGGGAACGATTCCGATCCCTCGACGAGGACGCTGAAGTCTATGCCTCGCAGGTACGAGCGCACCTGACCGAACTGAACGAACTGATTCAGCAGGACGATCGGGACTTCAACGCCCGCGTCGACCACGCCTGGGAGCCGTCTCCACCGACGACCCGTGGTGACTAGTGCCCTGTTGAGGAGTCCTCCCTGCGCAATTCGGTGAGCCAGATGGATCGGCGGCCGAATGCAAGGATTACTCGTTAACAGGGCACTCTGAGGGCGTAGCGGTCTTTCGGATCAGTCCGTAGCCGGGGTCTTCACCTCGGCCCAGGAAACCTCCCGGGAGACCGTGGCCGTCCCTGCCGCTGTGGATGGCAGTTCGGCCGTCAACGCCAGCCCTTCAACCGCGACAAAGCGTCGCTCCGTCCTGCCATCAGGCAGGACCAGTCGTGTCTCCAGGATCGGCGTGTCCTCGATACGCAACTGCTCCTGATCGATGCGAGTGCGCGAGACCATGGCAAAGGAGGCCACCTTGCCATCTCCCTTCAGACTGCGCGACGACCCGAGCCCGGTGAGGGCGGCAAATCGAAAGTGCAGTCGGTTGTCGGCAACTTCTGAGGGCAGGTCACTGATCCCATTATGAACCTGCACGGCGCCTCCAAACAACTCACCAGAGCTGAAGGGCTGCACTCCGGCGGACAACGCTTCCTGGTCGATGAGCTCGAATGCACCCTCGGGCAGGCTCAGATGCATGTCGATGCCGGAGACTTCCAGACAGTCGAGACGTGTCCAGACCTCGATCGTCACCGTGTCGCCTACATCGATTGAAAGAAGACCAGGGGAATGGTGCGAGGCTCGCAGTTCAAGTGTCTGTGCCTTTGCAGGCGTCCATGCCGACAGACTGGCTGCGAGACAGAACAGGATGAGCCGCTTCATGACTCATAACCTCCGTGTCACGAGTGGTGGGCGGGAACAACGTAGAATCTGAGACGAAGGAATGCAGCCGGCGGTTCCGCCGAAAACTCTCAGGGGCGATAGGAGAGCGTCAGCTTGCCGCTGCGTGGAATCTGACTGAGCTGCGTTTCCACGAAGAATGGCTTGTATTCGGCAGGATGGCCGCCGAACAGATTGCGGCCGACGAGGGCCAGCTCCAGTGTGGGCGAGGGCTGCCAGGCCAGTCGCAGGTCGGCTTCAGCGTAGGCGTCGATTTCGTGGCGTACCGTCTGCGCCACGGCGACCTCGCTGACGTAGCGTCCCATAACATCCAGTTGCAGACCGTGCCCCAGATTGCGCGAGTGCCACAAGGCAACCTGGTGGGTTGGGGTCTCCTCTTCCACGGTCTGAGCTTCGGCCACGAGGTCCACCCCCAGGGTGACATCCGTGCTCAGCCAGGAGTAGATGGCACGTGTCCGCCAGTTCTCCGAGATATCACGCCAGTCGATGGCCAGTTCCAGGCCCCTTGTCGTCGCATTCAGATTGTTGACGGCAACGAATGGCACGATCAGATGCACGGGACCGGGTGCCGTTCCAGGGACGGGGAACAGGGCTTTGCCGCCCCGCAGTCCATCGTAGTCGTTGAAGAAGAGAGCCAGATCGAGGGACAGTGTCTCCTCATACCGGAATCGGTAGCCCGCCTCGTAGGCGAGCATCGGCTCGGAATCCAGGTCGGGACTGCCAAGAAATGCCAGGAGGGCCACGGGCGTTGCGTCACCCGGTGGCAGGGCCTGCTGAATCAGCCGCACATCTGATTCCGCTCGCGATGGAGTCCGCACGGCCCGCGAAACCGCTGTCCATACGGCCTGCTGATGCGAAGGCGTCCAGATCAGGCGCGCATTGGGCTGCCACTCGTAGCCGCTGTAGTCATTGTGTTCCAACTTGGCGCCGAGCACGACGCGCATCCTGTGGCGCAACGACCTGTCGTACTGCACGAAGGCGCTGTACAGGGCATCGCCGCGAGACCTGGGATCGAAGACGGTGACGGACGTACTGTCATTCGTGTCCGTTGTATAGCGCCCGCCAATACCCCAGACGAAATCGGCCCGCCCAGCACTGAGTCTGTGCTGGAAATCCAGATCGTATGTGCTGCGCCGTTCGATAAAGAGGGCATCGGACCAGTGCGTGTGATCGAAGTAGAGTTGCAGACTCAGATCGGCACCATCCGTGGTCGAGTGCTCCCAGCGAGCCATGGCGTGACCACCATCGGCGGCCGTCTTGTCCTCGACCTGGCGTGTGTAGGGCGGTGTCAGATCTGCAAAGAGATAGGTCTGGCCGATATCGGTGGAGTAGATATCACCTGTCAGGGTCAGTGCATCGACTGGTGTCGGTGAATAGTCAAACCGACCACCCGTGCGCAACGCTTTCCAATCGTCATTGGCCACGTCTCCCGCCGGATCATCGAAGGCGTCATGTGAGGCGATCCGTGCATAGAGACGATACTGCGCGTGCTCGCCAAGCCGTGCCCCATATCGAACCTGCAGGTGCCCTGGTTCCACCGTGCCGGTCCCGGCCTGTGCGAAGACGCCCTGTGTCTGCTCACTGTGACGAGTGACGATGTTGATGATGCCATTGACCGCATTGGACCCCCACAAGGTGGCCCCCGGTCCGCGAATCACTTCGATCCGCTCGACGTCCTCAAGGAAGACGTCCTGCACTTCCCAGAAGACACCCGAGAACAGCGGCGTGTAAACGGATCGGCCGTCGATCTGTACCAGCAATTTGTTGGCAAAACGACCGGTAAGACCACGGGCAGAGATCGCCCATTTGTTGGCATCGATTCGCGCCACGACCAGGCCCGGCACCAGGCGCAACGCTTCGGGTATCGTCGTTGCGCCCGAACGACGCAGTTCGTCCCCGGTCAGGACGAAGGTCGCCGCCGGCGCTCCAAAGAGGGGCTCCGCCTTACGCGAGACGAGTTCGATCTCCACATCCATCAGTTCTTCAAGACTGAGATGTGTCAGACCAAAGGATTCGGCTGCCAACGGTGTGGGAATGGCACAGCACCACAGCAGGCAGACCGGCAGGAGACGGCATCCGAAGCGCAGGGCCATGGCGTGAAATAGCAGCATGGACCCAGTATCGGCTGTTGTGTGTCTCTCTGGCAAGCTCCCCCTCAGACCCGTGCGCGGGATCACGCCCAGGTCACGATCACTACTTCTCTACGGCCTGCAGCTGAAACACGGCCGTTTCGGGGCCATGCAATTCGAAGTCGATCCCGTCGCAATCAGGCACAACGTCTCGATCCCGCACCAGATCTCTGACGTGATACTGGCCAGGCAGAGACAGGTGCTTGGAGCCAGATTTTACCGAATGCAGAGCCACGACACTGGAGTCGGCCATGATCACCTCGTTTTCCTCGCAGTACACATGGGCCCCAGCATACCGGGCCAGCGACCGCCACAGATCGGCCGGCAGTTGCGCTGCCACCGAGAAGACCGATGCCCAATCACCAGGACCTCGACGATCGTCGGCGCCTGCAGGATGGCCGGCACCACGCCCGAGGGACTTGATGGCCAAGCCCATCTCGTTGCACGCCCATTTGGTCCACGCCAGCCCCAGTTCATCGCCGTCCTGGGGGAACAAGAGCGGTCCGTAGGACATGCTGCCACCATACACGATCCCTGGTGGCAGACCAGCAACTGCAGGATGGTCGTAGTTGGTGATCGCCACCCGTCTCGGCGAGTTGGCCTCGACCATTCTCATCTCGAATCCGGTGAGATCCTGCACCGAGTCCACCGACAGATCTGTGCCATTCGAAATACCCGAACCGGGTCCCCATACCACAACATGCCCGTCGCGGAAGACGCGTTCGCGCAGTATTTCCAGGCGGCGCTCGTCAACCTTGAACAGATTCGGGAAGTAGAAGACCCGGTGGTCGGGGAACTGGTCCAACGCCAGATCCTCCAGCAGATACACCCGGTACGGTACACCGCACCGTGCCAGCCCCAGCTTCTGCTCCCACATGACCGCATCGTTCATGTAGTTGCCTGCACCATTGGTCTCCAGCACCGATGAATCGTCCAGGATCATGGCGATGCCCGGCATCGTCTCGTGTTGCCAGTCGATGGATTGTTTGATCACCTCAACCTGGCGGCCGATGATCTGGTGAAATTCAGGCGTGTCGTAATATCCCCCACCGATATCGAACCAGTAGGAGTTGTAGCCGCGTGACCAGGCGTCGGCGAAGTTGCGCCAGGACACAGCAGCGAACTCGTCGTATGTCCGCGGCGTGCCGAACTCACCGTCTCCCACTGGCGAGGTGCGTTGGTCCATCTCGCCATAGTAGTACCCCCCACGCAGGACGAGTGAATCGGCGATACCCTCGGTCTGGCAGACGCCACCAATGCCGCGCGCTTGATAGTCCAGGGGTGTCATCAGGCCATCACAACCGGGTATGTTGAACAACTCGGTCACGTTCATGTGACCGGAGCCGGCCATCACCTCCGGATAGGCGGGTGACCATGACGTGTCCAGATCGAAGAAGGCACCCAGATTCCAGCCTTGCTGCGTCAGCTTGAGCGCGTCGTGGAGGATGATCACTTTGCGTTCCAGGACCTCGTCCATCGCCGCCGAGACCTGGCGGAAATTCCGATGCCACAGATCACGCTGTAATTCCAGATAGTCACGCAGGGGCTGGTTCCCCACCGCCGATTGCCAGTACAGAATGTCCGTCACCTCAGGCATCGCTCCCCGCAACCGATCACGTGGCACATCCACGCTCTCGAAGGTGACAGTCGGATCGTCATGAGCCGCACGCAGGTCGTCCTGCGAAGCGTATCTGGCCTGCAGGAACCGACGCCACTGGGCCACCATCTGCGGATTGTGGTCGAACAGATAACCCCGATCCACGGGGATGTGGGTCCCCTCCGTGACCTGGAAGTTCGTGTAGCCGATGACGCGATCGGCCCACGGTTGCTTCTCAATCCATGCGATGATCGCCGCCGATGCCCGGGCCATCGTGTCCCAGAACAGAGTCGATGCCATCGACGCCGAGCTTCCGACTGTGGTGCCGTCCTCAGTGATGAACAGTTCCTGCGGGAAGGCCTCCTTCCAACTCACTGGCGGATGCGGCGTAAAACGCACCATGAGATACGCATCGGGGTCGCCATCCAATACCGCCCTGGCCTGCTCCTCCACATCCCAGCCGTTGGTCAGCTCATTGGGCAACGGCTCCTCAAGCACCGTCCCCGCCTGCCAGAAGCGTTGCAACCGCGGCTGGATGACGTACACCCCCATCTTGTGGGCATAGAAGAATTGGCTGGCCGTCTCGTAGATGCCGGGCCTGCTGCTGGCGTTGAAGCCTGGCAACGAATGCGGCTGGCCGTTGACGAACACGGTGGGGCGCCCATTGAAGTCGCGGATCTCAGTCTCTGTCCTGGGTGGTGACATACTCTCCTCGTTGTTCTTGTCGTCCGGCTCAACCGCGGATGGATGCCAGGGTCGATTCCCGGGCCTCGATCCTCGCGTGTTCTTTCTCAAAGGCTTTGGTGCCGTCATCCTCCTCCACTTCGAGGTGGACGCCCTGCTGGAATCCAGGGATGCTGCCGTTGTAGAACTCCTTCTGGTAGTTCTCTTCGGCCGTGAACTCCCACATCCGATTCCTGCCAGCATCCGCAGGCCACACCACGCGCAGAATGCGCCGCTGGGCGCGATACTTCTCCTTAGGTGTGAGCTCCTCTTCATCGACGCGGAATCTGGCGATCGCCTTCTCATCCATCTCCACACCGAGTCCCGGAGCGTCCGGCACCTGGATATATCCATCCACTACGGGCAACCGCGTCATCAGCAGATCGCTCTTCCACAATTCGCTGCAGGTGATGTACGGCAGGTGTGCGTGGGACAGGACTGCGCCCAGGTGAACCGCAAACGCAGTGGTGTGGCCCGCTCCCACCAGTTGCAGCCAGAAAGGCCGGTTGAAGGCCGATGCCAGGGCATCCTGCTTGCGCATCTGGCCCAGCATGCCACCCACGACAAAACCATCACACGCGTGGGCGTGCAGACAGGCCTCATTCCAATGCTCTACGATGAACTTCACTGTTCGTTCACGCAGAATACGAGCACCCTCCAGGTCCGTTCCCAGATAGAAGGGGCTTTCGTACATGCCCACATTGGTACGCCTGTCCAGTCGCGACAGGATCTGTTCGGCTCGCGACGAGGTCAGTAAGAACCCATTGAAGTCTACATCGAAGCGGAAGTCGGCCGGCACAACTTTGGCCACCGTGTCCACCTGCTCGACAATGTCGCGCCAAGGTCTGGCCTTCATCTTGAAACTGGTGTGGCCTCGTTTCACCGCCTCCCTGGCCTCCAAAGCCCAGTCCGGTCCCGACATGTCGATATCCCACCACGAGATCGGGCACCGATCGCGGTATTTGCGGCCGATCAGCTGATGTACGGGGACACCGGCATCCTTGCCGCACACATCCAGCAGGGCCATCTGCACACCCAGATTACCGATACCGTCATCGTTGATCTGGGACCACGGATTCTTGCCCTCCAGATGGCTCACATCGACTTTTTGGCCCTGGATGTCTCCCCATCCCACCAGGCCATTATCCGTCTCCAGGCGATACACGTAGACGCGCTCGTCGTGCGTCTGGGCTCGCTGCATGGCCCGAATGACCCTGGTTGAGTAGAACGGAATGTGCAGGCAAATGCGTTCTGCCTTCGTGATTTTCATGCCTGTTGCTCCCTTCCCATGCTGCGAAGTTGAATACTTCTCAGCTCACCATGTGTGCATCTCTCTACCACTGTCTGAGACAACTCTCTGCTGTCTTCAGATGTCTAATGCTTCGAGGCCTTGCCGAGTCCCCGTGTAGTACAGGGAGGTCGAAGCCGGCTCCAAGCGGACGTTGAGCACGTCTGTATCTGCTGCCACCGGCTGTTCGTTGAACAGGTCGTGGACAACCTCGACGTGCCCGGGCAGCCGAAAGATCCGATCGCCGCCCGCCACGGTGTGAACGGCCAGTAAGTCCGGCGTCGCATACAGCACGTCACCTTCCTCGTTGTACAGATGCACCCCCGCATACCGGGCCAGTCCGCGCAGCACCTGGGCCGGAACATTGGGGGCTGCGATATAGACTGAGCGCCAGTCATCGAACTCCTTCACACCCAGACCAGGGAGACAGCGCCCCTCCGAGAACACCACCTGACCGAGGATCTTCGCGTCGGCGTCGTCGAGGTGGAAGACGGGACCAATGTTGCTGTTCGTGCCCCAGAACAGATCCTGGGATAACTGCTGCGTGATGAGGTGCTGGAAATCGAGGATGTGCATCATGGGGCCCCAGGGGTGCAACCCCTTGCCAAAGCGGAAGCCGGTGAGATCCTCCATGTGATCGAGGCTGGCATCCTCCTTGATGTAGCCAGGCGCCACCATCCACACCGATACGCTCCCATTGCGGCGAATCTGCGCCTTGAGCGCTTCACGCCTCTCGTCGTCCAGGCGGAATGCGTTCAGGAAGATGTAGAGCTTGTAGGGTGGTACACGCCCCTCACAGAGGTCTTCCAGGAGATAGGTATCAACGGGAGCACCCAGACGCGGCAGCCCCCACAGGCGCTGCTGGAAGATGAGGGGCAGGTCCAGGTCGTTGCGCACCGTCTCGTAGTAGAAACTCTCATCATCGAGGATGACGGCGATCTCGGCCGAAGGCGTACGATCGAGACTCAGGCCGAAGGTGCCCAGGCGCTGCATCTGCGACATGATGGGTTGAAGATCAGTGTCCTTGGCCGGATCGATGCCGCTATGCCACCAGACCGCCTGTCCACGCGTCATCACCTGCGCAAAGTTGCGATGGAGGACGGCCTTGCTCTGTTCGAGGGTGTGCACACGGCCGTACGTCTCGTCGGGGTGCAGGTGGATGCGAGAGTCCTCTTCGAAGATGAAGAGCTTGCCGTGCACACGCAGTGAATCCTGTGGTGGCATAGCCACACCCTCGCCACCAATCCCTCGGAACCCATAGCTGTATGGACTCACCAGGAAGTCCACGTGCTCTGAACGCAACACCCGTCGCAGGCCCAAGTGACCGCTGCGCTGAATGCAGGAGTATTCACTCTGGGTCCCAACGCCAAAGAAACTCTTGTTCCAGGCCAGCTCCATCAGATAGCCGAAGAAGGCACCGGTGAGCGCCTGTCCATCAGTAGCCTGCTTGATGGTCTGGCAGAAATCGATGATCAGATCCCCGCATAACTCGGCCAGGCACCTGTAGAAGTCGATGACAGCCATCTCGCGAACAGGATCACGAAAGGTGAAATCGCAGGTATTCAGCTGAGCTTCAGCGCTTGGTACCTCGGCCGACCCGAAGTCTACGTCGGCGTCCGCCCAGGCCGCGCGCAAGGCGTGGGTGTCACCATCGTATCTGGTGCGCAGCCACTGACGGAAGTGACGCCGCATGGGGGCACTGAAGTCAGGGCAGACCTCATCCATGGACAGATCGCCCTTCACCCACTCACTGGTATTGCCGGCCCCCACCTGGTAGGCGATGACCCGATCCTCGAGACCGGCTGCACGCAACGCCTCGACATAGGCTCGGAGAAAGTCGTTGGCCTGCTGTCGCCACACGGTGGAAGCGAAGGACTGCGTCGTGGAGCCTCCCGCCCGGCCAACAGAGGCCACCTCGCACTCCTCTGGATACAGCCGCTGCCACCGACCAGGTGGCAGAGTGTCTTGACGCCAGCCTCGTCGAGCATGCGCTGCCAGATGATGCGCATGCCCTCTGGCTCGAACCAGTGGGTCTCATGCCCGTGAGGATAATTCCGGGCCTGGCGGATCCAACCGTGCTTGAAGGCCCGTTCGGCACTCTCTTCGACCAGACCGTAGATCACCATCTTCTCACGGTCACTGCGATGCCAGCCATTGACCAGGGCATTGGTCGCCATACCACCCACGGAGGGCCAGCGCTCCAACAGAGTGACACGACAACCATGTCGCGCGGCACTGATCGCCGCAGCGATGCCGGAACAACCGCCACCGCACACAAGCACGTCGCACTCGTGTAATACGGGAACTTCCTGAGCGGGAATTCGGATCTGGGTTGCCATCTCAGTCCCAGTAGGGTTCGCCTGGTGCCAGATGAGCCTTCAGCACATCCTCGACCAGCTCGATGCCCAATCCCGGCCGATCGGGCACGGTGATATGCCCGTGGTTGATCTCTAGCGGTTCCACGCCCATCTCTTCGATGAAGACACCCTGACCAATTCGAGATTCGGTGGCCACAAAGTCGCGCACCGTCGCCGCAAAGTGGCGATATCGACGCCCGATACGGTCGGCATGTTTGGCAGATTGGGGTGCTGGATCTCAGTCATACGACTGAAATGCTTGTCGATCTCAAGAGGATCCTGGCCCAACAGAAGCGGGATGACCTCTTTCTCAAGATGGGCGCGCACGATCGGCCCATGCGTGCCCGCTTCGCCATACCCCACCCAGCCGGCATCCGTCTCCACCTTGATCAGTGTCTGCGGATGTTTATCCAGCTGCATGGCCTTGATGGCCGTGATCTTCGTGTGCTCTCGTGAATCAGCGACAGTACGAGCCAGCTCGCCCTCTGCCATGGTGATGTCCCTTCTTCATGCTCGGTTGGGTGGCGGCTCATGCACTCCCGCAGCGTCCCCTCAAGCAGACTCAGCGAGGATACGATCCACGACCTGCTGACGATACTCCTTCGACAGGCTACGGAAGTAGGCACTGTAACCGGTGACACGAACTACGAGATCCGGATGCGCTTCCGGATCCTCGTGCGCTTCCAACAACTGCTCTTTCGAGATCACGTTGAGGTTGATCAGCGTGCCACCCAGTTCGTTGTGAGCATTGATCAGGGCCATGACACTGTCGATCCCGCCAATTGTGCGAGCCAGCGAACTGTCCAGATCGAGTTGCAGCGGTGTCGTATTCCCCCAACGGGGCTGTACCGCGGCAACCGCCGTCGATTTCGCCGTCGGTGCGCCGCCACCACCCGGCAGGAAGCCGGGATCCGGGTTGGCACTGTGCGAGATGGGATCACCACGGTGGCGACCATTCGGGGTCGCCCCAAGCTTCTCACCGAAGAGATGGATGTTGCCGTGTGAGAACAACCCGGGCAGGATCCGGAAGCCCTTCGGCGTGGGGGTATCACGGATCAGACCACTGTAGCACTCCGAAATACGCAGAGCCCAGTAGTCGGCACGACTCCCCCCTGTGCCGAAGCGGGGTATGCTCTTCATCATCAGGCGCACGTCCTCAGCACCCTCCCAGTCGCGGCCCATCAGATCCGCCAGGTCCGCCCAGGTCATGCGTTCTTCCTGCACGATGCGCTGCTCGAGCGCGGCAAAGGAGTCAGCCGCGACCGCCAGGCCCAGGCCATCGACGGTGAGGTTGTAGATGTCGACGCCCCCTTCCACCACGTCGAGACCCCGCTCGACAGGGCCGTGCATGAACAGATTCAGCACGATCTCGGCCATGTAGCGGGCATGGTGCTCCATGTGCCAGTCCTTGCCACGTTTCAACGCATCCACGCTGATCTGCAGATGATGCACGTAGTGAGTCCAGAGACGATCCAGCGTCGGTTCCTCGCCGCCCTTGCTCTGTTCGACGACATCCTCGAAGGCATATTGGAAGGGTGCCACCAGGCACTGCCGTGTCACATCCTGCAGGCAGTATTCGATCCCGGGCAGGGCCGTCCAGTTGCAGCCGACCTTGGCCCGCATACGGGCCAGTGCCATGGGATAACCATTGCGGGCGAAACCCTCATCGAGCCCCTTGGCGCAGGCATAGCTGACCCCCGTGCCGTCGGCCAGCAGGTTCTCAACTGCCTTTCTCAGCAACGCAGGATCAAGACCGTCATGCACACGCAGGGCCATGTTGATCGGGATGCGCAGCTGATGCATGGCCTCCAATACGAGGAAAGAGACCGGGCTCGTGACATCATGCCCGTCGGGTCCAGGACCACCGATTTGAGAGTAGTGCGTGTCGTTATAGAAAAGGCTGGCGATACACCAGATCGCCTCTTCGTCGCTCAACACACCTGCTGCCACGTCCGCCTCATAGTAGGAACGCAACAATTCGTCGATCTGCCCGAGACCACCGCCGGCGGCCCACATGCGATCCACCGACTGAAACCAGGCGAGGAACTGGCAGGCCTCACGGAAGGTTCGAGGTGGCCCTTCCACCAGCCATTCATTCATCGTGGCGATCTGTAGAAGGTTCTCCCGTATCTCGGGTTCATCTGTGGCCATCGCCATCTGACGAGCAACCTCGACATGGGCCCCAATCCACTCCTGCACGCCCTCGACGAAGGCCTCTTCTCCATCGTAGAAGGCGGCGTCCACCGGACGATTGCGCTGGCGCCAGGAGCGCAGCTTGGCCAGCAGTCCACCCCACCCCAGGTCGAGACCAATCCTCATATCGGGAGCGATATGATTCATACCGCCGATCCCGGTCATGAGCACGTTGTACTTATCGAAGACCGGTTGCAGATGATGCGCTTTTGCTTCATCGGGCCAGCCCCCCACGCCGGGGATACCTGCCCGCGTCCAGGCCCCAGCCAGGGCACTGTGCGGATGGATGTAGGTGGGGTGCACCTGCAGCCATCTGCGGAAGTGCTCGCCAATGGCCCGAACCCCGAGGACCTTCCCATCAGGATGGTTAGGCGTCGTCGAAAAAGGGATCGGCTCATCCCACGGGATCCAACCGTGGTCATCAATATCGAGCGAACCGACTCGACTCAGCTTCTCACGCGTGAACTCTGCTTTCGTGCAACGCAGGGCTTCAATGCGTGCCGCATACGAGATGCCGGTTGTCGTCGAATCAGTCATGTGTGCGCCTTAATAGCTGGATGAGTGGCAGGTGGCTGCTTCGTTGGCGCCACCCATGCGATCTTTGCTGCTTTAGTTCACTGTACTATACCAGAAGTGACCTTCCCAGACCACACAGATACCGACCGCAATCAGGCTGACGGGCAAGCAACAACTGTTGGGGTGGACGTGACACACCCAATCTGGGGATCTTCATCGACACTCAAACGCCAGGGCACCTGACATCCTGGGAAGGGAAACCGGTTCATGTCATCGACTCGATCTTCGGGCTCATTGTGTTCGCTCTGCCTCTTGCTGACTGCCATGGTCTGCTCTGCCTGGGCCACAGATACGCCGCCGCAATCGCTGGTCGGATTCGAGACGCAGCACCACAGGCGTCAGCTTCAGATCGAGAAACGATTCCTCAAACTCCCGCAGCCGGATGACTACCGTCGCCATCTGGCTCGTTTGTCCCGTGACCCGCATCCCAGTGGCTCAGCGGCCAACTACGCTGTCGGCGACTACATCGCTGAGGAGATGACGAACGCTGGATTGAAGGTTGAGCGGCACGAATACGACGCATGGATGCCCCATCATCTGCCGACCTCGCGGGTTTCCCTGGTGACACCGGTGCGGCTACCCCTCAATGACCAGGAATACATCCTGCCGGAAGATCCATTCTCATCGCACGCCGATCTCACACCCGGCTGGAATGCGTACTCCGCAAGCGGCGATGTGACAGGTGAGCCGGTCTACGTCAACTTCGGCCGACGAGAGGACTTCAAAGAATTGCGGGATCTGGGAATCTCTCTTCAGGGGCGGATCGCTATCGCCCGATACGGTGGAAATTTCCGCGGTTACAAGGCCAAATACGCAGAAGAGGCCGGGGCCATCGGTCTGATCATCTTCTCCGATCCGGCGAATGGCGGGTATCACGGTGGCCCTGTGTATCCCGAGGGCAAGCAGTGGAGTGAGAGCACCGTGCAGCGTGGCTCGATCAAGGCCCTGCCTTATCCGGGAGATCCACTGACTCCTCTCACGCCTGCGCTGCCACCGGGCGCCACGCCCGTCGATCGTCTCGACGAGGCCGATGTCGCGCTACCCCGGATCCCGGTGACCCCCCTGCCGTATGGGGCAGCCGAGCAAATTCTGTCGAGGATGATGGGTGCTGCCGTACCCGCCGGATGGCAAGGCGGCCTGCCCTTCACCTACCGCCTCACAGGTGGCCCCGAACTGACTGTCCGCCTGCAGGTCGAGCAGCCACGCCAGATGGTGCGGGTTGTCAATGTGTGTGGCACCGTCGAAGGAACTGACTGGCCGGAGCAGGAGATCGTGCTCGGTTCACACTACGATGCCTGGACCTTCGGTGCCGTGGATCCGGCTGGTGGGTCCGCAATGCTGTTGACCCTGGCCGGGGCCCTCGGCGAACTGGCACAGCGGCATCCCCCTCGGCGATCGATCACCATCTGCCACTGGGACGCCGAGGAATACGGGATCATCGGTTCGACGGAATTCGTCGAAGAATTCGGTGATCGACTCGCCCATGCCGTCGCCTACATCAATGCCGATATGGCCGTCGCCGGGCCACGCCCCGGTGGCTCCGCTTCACCCAGTCTCAAACAACTGCTGATCGATGTCACCGCTGCTGTCGAACACCCGGATGATGATGGTGGATCAGTTCTGGAACGCTGGTTGTTGAACAGTGAGAAAGAGGAACCCCCGATCGGCAATCTGGGGGGCGGTTCCGATCACGTCGGCTTCTACACTCACCTGGGGATCCCCTCCGCGTGGCCGGGCATGGGCGGCCCATCCCTCTACCACTCGGGATACGACGACTTCGCCTTCTACGAACGCTTCTGTGATCCAGACTTCACCTATGGCCCGACGGTAGCCATGCTGGACGGGTTGATCGCTCTGCGTCTGGCCAATGCCGACCTGCTGCCCTACGCCGTGGATCGGTATGCCACAGACGTACAGCGTCATGTACAGGATCTGCGTGACCTGGCGGCCGAAAACTCGATCGAGGCAGATTGGACCCGACTCGACCTGGCCATCGAAGCCCTCTTTGAAGTTACGACCGGCTACACCGACGCATCAGAAGCCTACCTGGCCAGCAGCGAGAGCAGTGAGATGGGTAGCGCCGAACTCGGAGCTCTCAATCAGGGGTTGCTCACCCTGGAGAAGAGTTTCCTTCTTGAGACGGGTCTGCAGGGGCGGCCCTGGAGCCGGTCACTGTACGCTTGCCCTGACCCCTTCAGCGGCTATGCCTCCTGGATGATGCCTGGATTGCGCTACGAGATCACTGAAGGCGATGCGACGACCCTGGCGCCGTGGCTGACGATTTACACGGAGGCCGTAACAAAGTTGAAGGATCGGGTGACGTCACTGAATCAGTTGCTGACCCCACGCTGACAGAATGGGCGGATCGATGAAAGATTTCAGCGTTCGCGCCGTGCACTGCGATCACCGCGCCTCAGATGAAGAGGTGTATCAGTCTCTGGTGCGGGCCACGGCACCCTTGTCGAGAGCCTGGGACAAGTTGCAGAAGGCGGACCGCATCGCCATCAAATTCAACATGGCCCACCTCAAAGTGCCTCAATTCGAAGGCCGCCGACGCGAACTGGTCGATGAGGCGACGGCCCGGGCCGTGCTGCGTCTGTTGCGCGAGCGCACGACGGCGAGTCTCGTCGCCACCGACACCCATGGCTTCAATGCGGCCGGTGAGCTGTCTCCGTATCTGAACTATCTGCACCTGCTGCAGGAATTTGGCGTGGAATACGCCGAATCGAATCTGGCCCCCTTCGCCGAGTATGAAGTACCGGGCGGCGGCTACATGTTCCAGCGCTACACTCTGAATGAATGCTTCCGCGAGGCCGACGAGGTGATCTCTGTGGCCAAGATGAAGAACCACGGTTTCATGGGTCTGACCCTGTGTACAAAGAATCTCTTTGGCATCACCCCAACGATCCGGCCACAGGGACGCGTCCGCTCCTACTATCACCATGCGATCCGGTTGTGTTATGTGCTGCCGGATCTGGCGCGCATCACCAACCCCTGTCTCAACATCATCGACGCCCTTACCGGGCAGTGGGGCTGCGAATGGGACGGCGAAGGACGCGTGTGCGATGCCCTGATCGCCGGCGACCAGATCATCGCCACCGACGCCGTCGGTGCGCACCTGATGGGTCACGATCCGACCTCTGACTGGCCGTCGCCGCCCTTCCGGCGGGACCGCAACCATCTGCTGATCGCTGCCCAGGGCGGTTTCGGCACAGTGGATCTGAAGCAGATCGATTGGGTCAGCGAGGTCACGTCACCATTGAATGAGTTCGACTCCATCACTGAGGATTCCGCCGGGCATATGGCCACCGTGCGCGAAACGGCCTGTGAGCAAGGCTTGTACTACCGGGATCACAGCAAGGAGTTGATCGATCGTTATGCCGGCGACTTCGTCTATCTGCAGGATGGCGAGGTCAAGTGGAGTGGCCCTGACCCGTCCCACATTGCCAACCACCGCGACTTCGCCGGCAGCAAACCCGGCAGTGCCCTGTTTCTGAAGCTCGTGGATCCGGATGAACACGAGGGTGAACACTTCGACGTCTACGAAGACTGCCTGCAACGTCTTCGCGCGGAAGCGTGAATCCACTCACATGCCGGTCTCAGGCTGATCCGCATTGAACAACAGCCGCCCCTGATTCACATCTGAGTCTTGAGGACAACTCCGCTCATGCGTAAATCGATAACCCAGCCACAGGTTCTCGCTCGAGAGGGCGCCGTCATTCTCACGTGGTATCAGAGTACACCCCTCTTCTCGGGTGAGGTCCACGGTGAGTTCGCTCGCTTCCGGATCCTGCGCAAACAGGTGAATTTCGTGTTCGGCGAGGACTATCAGGAATACTTTCTGGGACTGGGTCCAGAGGGTGCCCACGTCATTCACGATGGCCCGCTGGAGGCTCACAATCGCCGCCGCTACACCTTCCACGATGACACGGCAGAATCAGGACAGACCTACGCCTACTTCATCGAGTCGGTGTCATCGGGTCCGATCGGCCCACTGCCGGTCCGTATACGGGACGCTGACGTCTGGTGGTCCGAAGAGTCCATCACCGCACGCCTCGAAGCGCTCTGCGAGCGGGCAGGTCAGCGGGCGACACTGTCGATATGCGGGCAGACCGCCATGGGTCGCAAGATCCCTTGCTTGACCCTGGGTGATGGACCCCGGACGATCGGCCTCGTGGGATTGATCCATGGTGGAGAGTCCGGCCCCGAGTTGATCATCCCTGCCATGGAACACCTGCTGGATGAAGCACCCGAACTGCTGGATCACGTGCGGATCGTGGCTCTTCCAGCCGTCAATCTCGACGCACGCCAGGCCCAGGTGGATGGCACCCCGTGGTATCTGCGAACGAACCAGCAGTGCGTCGATCTGAATCGGAACTTCCCGACGCACTGGGAGACGACCGAATTTGGCTACGGGCTGGACTCATCCGATCCGACGGCGGGTACGTATCGTGGCCCACGACCCGCCAGTGCCCCTGAGACAGCCGCCGTCCTGTCCGTCTTCGAAATGCAGCGACCGGATGTCGTCTTCAGCTATCACTGCCTGGCCAGTATCTGCGGTGTGCCCGCACTGACCTCACGCTACGCTGAACAGGATGCGGATTTCGCGCAGCACGCCGAAGCACTCCTGCAGCCCTTTGCTCGGGGGCTTCACCCGGACCTTGGCTACGAGACCGGCTGGTTGGGCTACGGGTGTTCGGCTGGCTCACTGCCGGCGTGGTTGTACGAGCGCTACGGCATTCCCGCCTTCGACCTGGAGGCTGGCGCCGATCCAGAGGCACTGCAGAAGTGTCGGGTGGATGCAACCGATCGGGCCCTGCTCGAAGACTACCAGCTGAGACACGCGCGAGCCCTGCGCGAAGTGGCCACGACGCTGGCCACGTAGTGCCCTGATAAGGGATCAGCGAGTCGCCACTTCAAGCAGCGCCACACATTTCTCGTGCCCTGTCGCTCGCGCCAAATTCGGTGCCCGTCACCTTCCCAGGCGACTGATTCACTTCCCCCACACGCTGCCACTGGGGCCGGTCTCCGGCCAACGTTCGATAACGGATTTCTTGCGCGTGTAGAATTCGATGCCGTCCGGACCATGGACCCGCAGATCACCGAAGATGCTTCTCTTGTGTCCACCGAAGGAGAAGAACGCCATCGGTGCCGGTACACCTGCATTGACGCCGATCATTCCGCATTGGATCTCATTGCGGAACTTGCGCGCCGCACCACCGGAGGCGGTGAAGATCGAATTGCCATTGCCGAAGGGCGTGGCATTGGCCAGAGAAATCGCCTCATCCAGCGTTGCCGCTCGCATCACCGAAAGGACGGGGCCGAAGATCTCTTCCTGCGCAATTCGCATGGAGGGTGTGACGTCGTCCAGGACAGTGGGCCCCACGAAAAATCCGTCGGGCAGCCCCTCCGCCCGAGCGTCACGACCATCCAGGCGCAACGTGGCACCTTCGTCGATGCCGATCTGGATGTACTCCTCGACGCGCCGCTTGTGTTCGGCTGTGATCACGGGTCCCATACCTGTGTCTGCGGCCAGACCGTCGCCGAGTTTCAGCGCCTGCGCCATCTCGATGACGCGATCAACGAGGGCGTCACCACCGGCCACCGGCACCAGAACACTGGATGCCATGCAGCGTTCGCCGGCACACCCATAACTCGACCCGATCACAGCATCCGCCGTCTCTTCGAGGCCTGCGTCGGGCATGACGACGATGTAGTTCTTGGCGCCCCCCAGAGCCTGCACCCGCTTGCCCGCCTGTGACGCGGCGCGCCACACAGCCTCGGCGACCGGGGTGGAGCCAACGAAGGAGATCGCCTCCACTTGAGGATGAGCGATCAGATGCTGCACGGTCTCTCCCCCGCCGTGCACGACACTGAGCACACCATCCGGCAGACCACCCTCTTTCATGATGGAGGCCACCAGGGCTCCCGTCATCGGACACTTGTCGGAGGGCTTCAGGATGAAAGTGTTCCCGCAGGCGATCGCGACGGGAAACATCCACATGGGAATCATGGCGGGGAAATTGAAGGGACACGCTCCGGCGACCACACCCAACGGCTCCCGGTAGATGTAGCCGTCCACCCGGGTAGCAATGTCTTCGATGAAGTCGCCCTTCATCAGTGACGGCATGCCTGCAGCGAACTCGACGACTTCGATCCCGCGTCGTACCTCGCCTTCAGACTCGGCCATGGTCTTGCCATTTTCGCGCACCATGCATGCGGCGATCTCGCCACTTCGTTGCTCCAGCAATTCTTTGCAGTGGAAGAGGATTCTGCAACGCCTGACCACCGGTGTATCACGCCAAGCCGGAAATGCGGCTGCCGCAGCGGCAACAGCTCTATCCACGTCTGCCGCAGTAGACTCGGGCACCTTGGCGAGCACCGTTGTACCATCGGCAGGATTGAGGATGGGTCGGCTGGCATCCCCCGTCGCATCGATCCACTCGCCGCCGATCAGATTCTTCAGTCTCTCTGCCATGACCGCTCTTCCTCTGGTAGATTCTCAGATTGCTCTACAAGCCAGCTCATGCGTTCTCGCCTTCATCGGTAAAGGCGTTGTCTTGCGACTTGTACCCGTAGGGATTGGTCGTGTCGAAATACAGGAGGGCGTCTTCCTTGAGATTGTCGGACATGCCATAGGAGATCCAGAATCTGGGTGGATCCTCACACTCGATGAAGGCCGCCAGCAGACCGGCACAGTCGCGATGGCTGTTCCACAGGTGGCTCCACTGTGGTGGTGGCGGGCCCTCCTCGCGACCGACACCGCCGAGTCGGACGACGAGAATCGCCTGCCCCTCGCTCAATTGCGGTTCGTAGAATTGCCCGGCGATCTCCATCCAGCGCTTGCTCACCCCGTACAGACTGCTGGGTGGCGTGCCGAAAGGATCCCGTCGGGTATCTGGCGTGTACGGAATCGCCTCTGACCGATCATAGGCATCCCCATCGTAGTGAAAGGAATGCACCGAGCTGGTCATGTAGATGCGAGGCACCTTCTCAGCAATCGCCGCCCGGTAGACACAGTCGGTCTGTAGCACGTTGAGCGGATCCATGCCGGCAGCACAGTTGTCGTCGCGCGTATTCCACCCCAGATGCACGACGGCATCCTTGCCCCGACACGCCTCGGCCACCTGTTCAGTGACCCGGTCTCGATACGTGTCCAGCTGGGTCTTCCAGTCCGTCGGCTTCACTTCACTCAACACGTCGTCCATCCGGGTGATACTGATCCCGGAGATGTCGTATTTGCTGTCCAGTTCCTTTTTCATCACGTAGGCCACTGTGCCATTCATCCCCGTGAGCAGTACGCTCTTCATCCGTCACCCCCATCGTCGTGGCTTGTTACTGTTTGCCTGAATAGATCAGTACCAATCAACTCGAGTCAGCTGGTAGACACCAGTGGCGCCCTACTTCGCCCAGACAGGATCGTCCACACCGTGCAGAGGCACGGCGGCGGCCCCGGTGGGCCGCGTACCGGATGGCCTCTCGGGTGGGGTTTCGTACGATCGATACGCCACATCCAGATGAGGTGTATCGATGCGCACGTGGCCCTGGTGTCGTGAGTCCAGCAGAGCTTCGAGTGCGCCCCCCGTCAGTAGTGTTCGCTCTGGCGGATAGGGCTCGATGCCATCGCGGATCAGGCGCTCGATATTCAGGCACTGATAGGTGAAGTGCGGATAGGGATCGCCACCCATGACGTAGTACGTCGATTGGATCTCCCCACTGCAACGTCCAGCGAAGGACCAGCCGTGCACCTCTCCCTTGTAGCCATTGGCCAGCAGGGCCGCTGCACGCAGACCATCGCGATATTCCAGCAGGAACAGAACCGCGTCATCGGCACACTCCGTCTCGATCCGCTGCGCCTTCCCCTCCTCCACCACCTCAGCTGCGGCCGTGGCCAGATCCCACGACCACTCCCCACGGTCGCGCGCCTTCCAGACCTCGGCCCCCTCCAGGCACTGTACAGCAGCGATGCCGGTCTCACCGCCTGTGCGCCGCTCGACCATGCATTGCAGAGCCTCGAGTGTGTGAAAGCCATAGGCATCCAGACCCCCGTAGCCGAGGGCAAAGGCTTCCTCCATCGGTGTATCCAGATCCAGCTCGAGGGGTGGATCGCGATGACACGTGGAGATCGATGAGCCGACCATGAGCGGCACCTTCAGGGATCGCGCCCGATCGTACATCCACTTCGCCTGGTCCCAACTCCAGGACATGTGTTTGTCACAGAAGACGGGTACCGTTCGCCCGGCCACAGCGAAGACACCGGCCACCTGTTCAAAGAAGTGGCGGCGTGGATACAGGTGCTGCTCTTTCTCGTTCCACGCGTAGTCCCCGTGTTCGGCGATGATGACGACACCATCAACAGCCAATTCTTCACCACCCAGTTGCAGGGCCTGGACGATACTCGCGTAGATCGGAACGTCACACTCAGCTGCCGTATCGACACCCATATCGCGCTCGTGCACCTGATCCAGATACATGGATACGATTTCGAGTTGTGGCATTCGCATGCCATCGTCGGCAGGGATGCCCTTCAACAGCTTGGTGAGGATGACGTCGGCGTGGGAATGTGGGTAGTAAGCGGTGACAATGGCAGCAACGCGGGGGCGACTCACGGGATCTGCTCCTTCAGGAAAGTCTCGTCTCGAGTGGACTCGGGCCCACGGACAAACAGACCCATCGATATGCCGACGAACCTCGAATCGCGCATACTTTGCCACGACCGTCCGTTGGCCGGAACATCGTACACGGTCCCGGGCTCAGCAAGCCACCTCCGTATCGCTTCTCACTGACAAGAGTATCTCCATGGCACACGACATCCGTCTCGAACTGGGCACATCACACCTGTCGGCCACGACATCCATCTCCGTCGGATCCAGGGAAGAGTCGGTTGAGTCCAACCTGCCCTTCCTGGCCGACACACCCTGCGACCTTGATGACCACAGCAGCCTCGGTCCTGGCCGACTCGAAGTATCCAGGGCATCACGAGGCGACCTCGGCGTTGTCCGCGAGGTTTTCCATCTGGCCTCTGGTGATGCTGTCGCCTGCCGCATACTGCTGCACAATGGCTCAACAGATTCGATCCAGGTGGTATCGACCTCTCTGATCATCAACGATCTGGCCCTCGGTGACTCGAGCGTATCAGACTGGAACTACCTGCGCGCCCCGCGTAAGAAGAATGACATGCCTGCCTGCATCCGACTCGGCGACACGGGGCCCGCCATCTGGGATGCCGCACGCGGCACACCCGAAACCGGTGGTGTCATCCAGACCGACGACGATCGACCACCCCGCAGTTTCATCAGCTCGGAATTGACGGCGATCTTCACCGAATCTGCTGCCATCGTACTCGGCGTCCTGCCCGCCGATCGGCAGATGGTGCAATCCGTGCTGACCCTCTCCGCCGACCGCAGGCAACTCGACTCTCTTCGCGTGGACTGTCTGGGTGACGGGCAGCACCTGATGCCGGGGACGTCATTCGAGAGTCAGTGGGTATGGGTGCAATTCGCCAGCGATGTGCACGAAGCGATCGAGGCGTACACGACGGCCCTGTCGAAGGTGCAGCCACCGCGTCAACGAATGAGCACCCCTCCGACCGTCTGGTGCAGTTGGTACTACTATGGCGATGGCTTCACGCAGAAGGAATGTGAAGAGAATCTGACCGCCCTCGAGCAACGCCCCCTGCCGATTGATGTCTTCCAGATCGACGAGTGCTGGGATCTGCACTGGGGCGACTGGTCCGCCAACCCGGATTGGCCCGACCTGGCCAGTATTGCAGACCGCATCCGGAAGCTCGGCATGCAACCGGGAATCTGGACCTGCCCGGTATTGGCCGAATCGCGCTCGCGCACCCGCTACGCCCATCCGGAATGGATCCTGAGAGATGACCAGGGAGGGCCGATCACCTTCCCCATGAACAGCATGCAGAACCTGGTGCTGGATCCGACGATCCCCGAGGTCGGCGACTTCATCGCCGGGATCTATCAGAATCTGCGGGCCCTGGGCTATACCTACTTCAAGCTCGACTTCATGCGTGCCGTCGCCGAACCGGGTGGTGTCTTCGCCGACCCGACGTGCAATCGGGCCGATGCCTTCCGCATGGCCCTGGAGGCCGTGCGTCGTGGCGCCGGTGAGGATGCTTACATCAATGTGTGTGGTGGATTCTACGGCCCCAGCCTCGGACTGGCCGATGCACAACGATCCGGCTCGGACGTGAAGAGTATCTGGCCAGAGGCACCCGCGGGAGAATCCGGAGCAGGTTACGGCCCCTTCACGATCAAACAGAACACGCTGCGTTATTGGATGAATCGGTTGTGGCACATCGACCCCGATGCGCTGATGGTGCGTCGCCGGCCGGAGGCTGCCCGCGACGAACCCCTGTCCCTCGGATTGCTCAATGACGAGGAGGCCCTGACCTGCGCCCTGAATCAGTATCTGGGCGGCGGCATCGTCTGCTTCAGCGAGAATGTAGCTGAGATCGATGACGACCGGCTCATGCTTCTGCGTCACTGCGCACCATCGCTCGACGCGGCCGCTATCCCGCGGGATCTGCACACGGGCGCCCGGTTTCCTGCCGTCTTCACTACGGCCGTCGGCCCGAAGGCGACCGGCCTGTCACCATGGGTGACGATCAGCGTCGTGAACTGGTTCAATGAGCCGCGGACCTTCGAGATCACACTCGACGAGACGATGCTGGGTGGGCTTCACGAGGACGCAGACGCCGCCGGCACGCCGCTGTCGATCAGCAGATTCGGGACGCAGGCCAGCGAACCGGGGCGCCAGGGCGACCGGTTACAAGTCGGCCCCATCGCGCCCCATGGCTGTGAAGTGGTGAAGGTGCAGAGGATCACACCCTCTGCGCCGACACTGCTGAACACGAACGGCCACTTCTCGATGGGTGCCACGGAGATCACCGGATGGACACCGACCGCTGACGGCCTCAACCTGACGGTACATTGGCCGTGGCCGACACCGCTGACCATCTGGGTACAGGCCCCCGATGGTCGCCGATTCGAAGCAACTGGAGACCGCGAGCCATTCCGTATCCAGATCGAAGGCCCCGTCGAGGAGCAACAGCTCTATCTGCCGTATAGCTGAGCCCCTCAGCGGCGACTGGCGATGCGGGGATCGCTGACGAGGTGACGCGAAGTCTGTCCCGACAGCGATCCCTCACGTTTTAGTGACGCCGTTTCCGACAATACGGCGTCTCGATGCCGTGCTTCCTGCATAGCCGACTGAAACTCCGGGCGGTAATGCCCAGGGCCTTGCTCGCCAGATCGTTGCTCGAATACATACGCGCCACGCGCTCAAGACGTTCCCGCTCGATCCCCCGGATCGCTTCCATACTTACCAGGCTCCTCATTGCGTGATGGGTCAGGACAACTCGGCGCTGCCCATGAGGGGTAAAACGCCTTATCAGCGGACGCGTTCCGGAAGTCTATGTTGGCCCCGCATATTCGAGACGATTGGCCAAAAAGACTGCGCCGGACCGGCATCTGCCCCGCCGTCGATGCCCCACTGGCCCCGAGCCGAATCGTCACCGTTCTTGAGCGCTGATCAATCATTTCATGCGATGGGAGGGGACGATGGCCACCGAATACGAGGCAGCAGGCGCGCGGCAATTCACCATGGACTGGAAGGATTCCCACACACGCGTCGAACCACTGGAACAGGAGATCGCCGTCGTTGACACCGGCCTGCAGGTGCTGGTAGACGCCGGCATTCTGCCCCATGCCGACTACGATCACGACAAGATGCTCGCCCACCGAGCCGGCGTGGCCGAGAACTTCGAGATCCCGTGGACGGCGATCACCCACCGCATGCAGCGACTGATCTGGTCGATCAACTCGATCTCAGAGCCGCGTATCATGGTGGCCATCGGCATCTTCTGCGGCAACACCTTCATCTCTAATGCCGGCGCCGCCGTAGGCCCGGGTGCCACCTACACGGCTGATCGACTCGTAGGTCTGGAGATCCGCCCGGAGGAAGCCGATCGCGCCCGTCGTAATGTGGGCTCCATCGACCCGGCAGGTCACGCCGAGATCCTCGGGGAAGATGGCATCGAATGGCTGCAGCGTTTCGACGGTACCATCGACCTGCTCTACCTCGATGCCGATGGGCCCAAGGGCAAGGGCAAGTCGATCTATCTGGAAATGGTACAGGCCGCCGAACACCTCCTGCGCCCCGGTAGCCTCGTGCTGGCCCACAATTCGGTCAATTCCGTTGAGGCGCTGACCGACTACCTGGCCTACATGCGCGATCCGGCTCACTTCCGCGAGAGTGTGAACATGATCGTCGACGATCAGGGCCTGGAGGTGTCCCTGCGCTGAGGCACAGGCTTGTGGATCTGGCACCAGGCGGTCCGCAGGGTGCCAGATCGACAAAGATCATTCGACGGGGATCATTCGGCAGGGATCATTCGACGGGGATCAGGCGCGATCCAACCGCCACACGTCCGATGTCATGTTGTTGCCTGCCACCATCCACAGGGCATCTGCGTAGGTGTAGAGACTGGCCGCATGTCGTGGTGCCCAGGGCGTATCGGGTAGTTCCTGCCAGCTGGCCCCGTCGTCACTGAACCACACATCATTGCGATTACCGCCATCCACGTGGTAGCCCTCCATCACCCAGAGCTTCGAGTCCCACACAGCGACATCGTGATACTGGCGCGGCGGGAAGCCGCCCGTCGTGTGTTGCTCCCACGTCACACCATCAGCCGTCGACCAGGCGTCACCATAGAACAGGCGTTGCGGCGTGGTCGGCGTCTCGTACGTGCCGCCACCCAGAATCCACATCCGCCCGTCCTTGACCGCTGAAGCGCCGATCATGCCCCGTGGCGTCCACGGCGCCACGTCGAGGACCCTTTCCCAGTTTGCCCCGTCCTTCGTACGCCACACATCGGCATGGAACGTCTCTTCGGCTCCCGGCGCAAACTCCGGCATCGTCTGCCCGCCGATCACCCAGATCCAGCCATCGAAGGCCACCGTATAGTGCAGGGCCCGTGGCGCCCACGGCACCACATCGATGATCTGCTCCCAGGACTCGCCATCGGCAGATCGCCACACATCACTCTGGTAGTGCCCCTGATTGCAGTCGCCACCCACGATCCACATGGCATCGTCGTGTACGACATACCCCGCCGTGTGACGCCCTTCCCACGGCGCATGGCCGTGCAGGGACCATTGTTTCCCATCCGTCGATGACCAGATCTCCGAATTGCAGACCTGCGGGAAGAATTCCTTGTCCCACGGATTCCACCCACCCAGAAACCACATGCGATCCCGAAAGACGAGGGCACCAGCACCATCACGTGGTGCGAAAGCCGCTTTGTCATTGACGCAGGTCCAGCGATAACTTGCCATCGATTGTGCAGTCCATTCTCGCCTCGCCCATGGGCAACAAGACGTAGACGGTGAGTCGATCCCGTTGACTTGAAGCCGCCGAAACTAGGAGAGCACGGACGCGACGCAAACTCACGAGCGTCCTCGCTGTCCACATCCGCCGGATTGTCCGCCCGGATATGGCCGTCGCCGCACGATACGCCAGATCCACCAGAGCCATTCTGCTCCGAGTTCCGGGGAGGACCGGCCGCCGCGCTCTGTCACCTTATCTCTGCGCCGGACGTCTGGACAGTGCCCGCGGCTCGTACATTGGCAGACGACCACGGCGTCGCTTGCGGAGGCAACGACACCCACCACAGCTCACTCAACGCGAGCCTCTGTTCGAGGACACTCGGCACGATCCCCGCCAGCAGAATGAAATCGGGCTGCCGACAGCCGGGCGGTGCGAGCGCCTCCGCCCGACTTGGATCATACGGGCTGAGTCACAGGATCACTGTCTGAGCGATCCACCAGATCCTCCGCCCGTACTACCCAAGTCGGGCGGCTAGTTCTTCGCAACGTATGATATCCAGAGCTGCCGACAGCTCGACAAAGGCAGCCTTGGCTGACAACACTTCGGCTTTGGCCTCGGTGATGCGTCCTATCCTTTCATAGAGTAGCGCTAACTCATACTGCGACTCAGCCTCTCCGAGAGGATTCGAGACACTGGAGAAGCCCGTAGCAGCAGCGCGCAACTGACCTTCCGCCTCTTCATGGTTGCCGCGTTCGCGACTGATCATGCCGCTGACCTTCTCGCACTCCCACAGCCCCAACTGATCGTCGACCCTTGCCATCTCTGCTCGCGCCCGTTCGCGGGAGACTACCGCGCCATCGATGTCGCCTAGGATCACTTGGGCTTGCGCTCTTGACACCTGCACGTTGGCCCAGACCCCGTACATACCCATTTCCTCAGCGTGCGTTGCAGCAAGTGAGAACTGACGAAGCGCGAGCTCCATATTCCCTACTTGCATCGAGAGCATGCCTAGGTTGTGCTCGACCCGGGTAACACCGGCCGTTGACCCGCATTCGCGATACAGTCGGAGGGCTTCCTGGTATAGAGGAATCGCCGCATCTGGCATTCCCCTGATAGTTGTGACAACGGCGAGGCCCGTGTAGCCAGACGCAAGAGTTCGCGAGTTCTGTCCTTCCAAGACGGAGATGATCCTTTTGTAAGCCTTCTCCGCTTGATCGAGGTTACCCTTTTCGAACCAGAGGTTGCCAATGGGCATCAGACATCCACATAGCCTCTCTGAGTCGCCCAAGTCTTCATATAGAGCGATGGCTTGCCGAAGCTTGTCCTCAGCGGCGTCGAATTCGGCCACACCGATCAGAGCGTTTGCGTAGATGTGCAATACGGCCGCTCGCTCCCGTGGTCCGAGTAGCTCAGACTCCAGCAGATGTGGGACTATGCCTCTGCATTTCACCCAGTCACCTTGCCCTAAGCCGATCTCGCACTTCAGCAGAAGCACATCTGTCGTGTCCGCGGTAAGGCTTGCTTCCTGCTGGGCCGCTTCGGCCTCATCTAAGTGATCTGAGGCCTCCAGGAGGAGTCCCGAATCGAAGTACTGTCTTGCTGCCGCCACGAACTGAGGTACAGCCATCTCGTGCTGTTGGGCAGCAACCAGATGACGAGCGATCATCTCGGGATGAGCGCCACTCCTCTCGAGCAGCTCGGCAAGCTTTCCGTGGGCACCTATCCTCTCCTCATCTGGAAGGAGCCTAAGGCAGGCGTCAGCAATGGCAGGTTGAATGAACTTGAAGACGCCGCGCTTTAGCAGATCGAAGGCGCCGGTCTTCTCACGCACTCGGTCCAAACTCGTCTTGACCTGTGCCCCCGGTCGCCCAGTAGTAGCGGAAAGCACGCGAGCCAAGAAGACGATTCCTTGGACAGCAGCGTGGCCCAGGGTCTCGCGGTCTGTCTTTGCGAGGCGTTTCAATCGATCCTGCACAGCGTCTTCTAAGCTCGTCCCCAAAACGTCGGAAATGTCAGGGGTCATATTTCCGACCCAAGCACCTCCTGTTTCGGAGATGTAACCCTCATCCCGCAGTTCCTGAAGTAGGCTGATGGCCTCCAGAGGCATCCCTCGACTTCGATGATGGACTAACCGGACCATGCCATCTGAGAGCCTGTTACCGGGGAGCATAGCATCTACCAGTTGACGCGTCGCGAGCGCGTTGAGCGGCTCTATTGGTAGAAGGCTGACTGCATTCAGGTCCTTGAGGGCAAGCAATGACTTGGTTGTCGGGGAGCCGTCGCCATCGAGGGTCATGACCAAGAGCAACCCATTGTTCGTGGCGGTCCTGCCTGCCGCCAAGTGCAGCAACTGCGCCGACCCACTGTCGGCCAAGTGGGCGTTGTCGACACAGACCAAGACCGGCCTTGCCCTGCAGAACCGGATCAGCTGGAGTTCCCCCGGTTTGGTGGACATCCCGATACTTGGGTAAGGAGGATGTCCCATGCCGAAGACACACACGCCGTATCCGCCGGAGTTCCGG
>JABHDC010000289.1 GCA_018673255.1 Gemmatimonadota bacterium | reverse complement strand
CAGGGCAATCCCCAGGGGCACACCAATACAGGTCGCCAGGCTCAGCGCCAGACTCGAGATCCAGAGTGATCGCCAGGCGGCGGCATAAACCTGCGGATCCAGATGCAGCAGTGCCCGTGCCGCCTCACCGAGACCTTCGAGGAAGAACCCCATCCAGATTCAGTCTGCCACGCCGGGGGCGAGTCGCAGCGGATGGAACAGGACCTCGCCATCGACACGATAGTCGGCGATGCGCCGTTGCGTCGGCGTCGATATCATGAAATCGACGAATTCGTTGGCACGACCAAGGCGGTCTGGCGCATCAGACGTCACGACCATGATGCCATAGGGATTTTCCAGATGTGACGAAGATGCTGTCAGTGGAATCAGATTCACCTTGCTACGCATGGCCAGGAATGTGCCGCGATCTGCCAGAAGATAGGCCTGCATCTCATGAGCCATGAGCAGACTCGGCCCCATCCCCTGCCCACTCTCGACGAAGGCCTCCCAGTCGGGGCGGCCACCGGCAGCCTGCCACAAGGCCAGTTCGCGCTGATGCGTGCCACTGCTGTCGCCACGCGACACGAAGGGGACACCCGCTGCCCCGATCAGGCGCAAGGCTACCAGGATGTCTTCCCCCTTGATTCCGGCTGTATCGGCCGGTGGGCCAAGCAACTCGAAGGTGTTGTACATGACATCCTCGCGCCGAGCCCCGTACCCTGCCTGCATGAAGGCATCTTCGGCCGCACGTGCGTGCACGAGGACGACATCGACATCGCCGCTGCGTCCCAATTGCAGCGCGCGTCCCGTGCCCACGGCGATGATATCAACACGAATCCCGGCCGCCTCTTCGTAGATCGGCACGATCGCCTCAAGCAGCCCACTATCACGCGTGCTGGTTGTGACGGCCACACGCAGTGCCTGGACGGGTTTGGCCTCATCCACGCCACCACCACAGCCGATCAGGGCGATCCCTGTGGCGATCAGGCAGACAACGCCAGACAGGACCAGCCCCTTCACCCACGTGGTAGCTCTCATGTCATGTCTTCGAGCAGTCACGATTTGCAGATCTCGAATTCATCCATGCTCAGGCGCCCGTGTACCTCACTTGAGAAACCGGTGAATGAGATTCCATAGCTGGCAGCATCACCCAGCACCCGACTCAGCGACGCGGGACGGTCCGGATCCATGGACCAGCTACAATGCCACTGACTCTCGTCAGACAGTAGATCCACCGTCGAAGGCGAGTTGTTCCAGGACCCATCCTCGATCTGTAGAGGCTGACTGGTACAATGCCACCGCGTGCCGTGCGCGTAGACCCAGAAATAGCACCCGGCGCCATCCAGTTCGAGTTCATCTCCCCGCAGATGCAGATTCACCTGAGTCCCCACAAGGTCGATGGGATCTGCATCGATCCAGTTCCGGTAGAACAGGAAGGGCAGGATCGACAGGGGCTTCTCCGGCGTGTCGGCACTCCATCGTCGATGATCGGTCCACACATAGCCAGAATCCTTCACCCCACCTGTGCCCGCCCATGTGGCCAGGATGAAGACGTTGGTGCCATCGGCAACGATGCTGCCATGGTAATCGTAGGAGCACCAGCCCTGAGGCCCCCGGTCGAAGCTGTTGCGGATCACGGATACCACCCTCTCAGGAATTCTTCTTCCGTGCCGTGGTAGACCCCCTCGGCCAGATGCTCGACACCGTGTTGATTCCCCCACGAGTAGTTGATGATGAGCTGGCCATGATACTCACAGAAATCGATGTCGGAGTTGTTGCAATTCTCCGCTTTGGCGATGCGGTCACATTCTGCAGGCGTCAGCCGATCACTGGCAATCTGCCGATCGGCATCCGAGGCGACCAGCACCGGATTCAATGGGCTCAATTCCCAGTTCACCAGATCCGGTGAACGTACAACACGCTGATCCCATCCGCCCTCGATCGATTCCAGGTAGAAGTTGTAGTAGTACCCATCGAGGTAGCGCAGGGCATGGGGTGCCGTGTAGCGATCCTTGGAATAGGTGCAGTCCGACGGCGTCAGTTCCCATTGCCGCAGATCCATTGACGTGGCGAATCGCGCCGTGAATCGCTTGCCGGCGATCTCTGGGGGTTTGCCCACCTCGAACATCAGCAAATAACGATCGTCGGCCCGACACATGGAGGTGTTGAAGATGCCATACCCTTGAAGATCCAGGGCATTCCACGTCTCCCAGGATTCCATATCCGTCGAGGCGAAGATGTCGACCCGCTCACCATCCCAGATATTGGTGCCCGTCACGTAGAGCGTGTCTTCCTCGACAAAGACGTTGCCCATGTGATAACCATGGGCGAAGGGTTTGCTCACGTCACCGGAATCGTCGTCGACGAAACGGAAGTAGGAGTCTCCCGTGTCATTGCCAGCATATCCCGGCCGGACATACTCGAATCGATACAGACTGTCCTTGTGGACGATCGGTGTCGTCTCGACCAGATCGCAGTCGATGGTGCCGAGTTTTTCGATATACGGTTTCATCCATTCCTCTCGGGTGGGAATCAGTCGTAGGTGCCGTAGGTCAGACCCGCCTGCACCATGGCCTGGTAGTTGGCCGGATCCACGCTGGAGTGGATGCTGTTGCTCGAACTCAGGATGAATCCACCACCGGGTGCACCCGCCGCAATACAGTCACGGACCGCTGCCTCAACCTGGGCCGGCGTCCCATGACTGAGCAACTCACCACAATCGATATTGCCCACGAGGCTGACCTGCTTGCCAAAGGCAGCCTTCACGCGTCCCATGTCCATGTCAGCCATCGGCTCCAGCGGATTGATGGCGTCAGGACCGGCCGCCACGATCAGATCGAGAATCGCCCACAGGTTGCCGTCCGAATGCTTGATACACAGAGCCCCCTCCTCGTGGATTGCAGCGATCGCCTTCTTGAGGCGCGGGTAGATGAATTCCTCGAAGTGAGCTGGTGACATCATGGGCGCAAAGTTGTGGGCGTAGTCGTCTCCGAGAATCACCACCTCGACTCCAGCGCGCACCGCTCTGCGAGCAATGGTGATGTTCGTCTCGACGACGACGTCCATCAGCGCATGGGCGAACTCTGGATCTGCGGCGAAGCTCAGTAGCAGATGGTCGAGGCCAGCCAGATACGCGGCCCACATGAAGGCGGCGCGATGGTGAAAGGTGATCGCCTTGTGGCCTTTGTAGCGGTCGACAAGACCGGGGATATCGCCCAGCCGCCAGGGCGCGTTGGGATCGGGCGGCGTGTAGGCACGCAACTGATCCATATTGGTGACGGACCCGCCCACCGGGTGAGCCAGTGTCTCTGCTGACTTTCTGTAGGTCACCCCCCACTCATCGACGTAGGAGGTCTGGGTCTCGTCACGACGCTCAAAGACACAACCCGCGCCGACGGCATCCAGACCGATGGCATCGGAAAACGCCCCGAATTCGACGGCATCGGGGAACAGGGCCCGTCGAACACCCACATCGATGACGGACTCGATGATGGGCACTCGGTCGGGTTGTTCATTTCGGAGTGCTGTGAAAACGCGTTCAGCGCAATTCATGGCATCCTCGTGGCGATGTCTGGCTCGTGGTGGACGATTCGCTGGCTGCTGGCAATCTACTGGAGCCCGGGCGCCCCGACCAGATGACAGCGGACCTTCGCTGGTTGACGGTCCCCCTAGGACTTCAGGACATTACCCGGACCGTCAAAAAGCGCCGGCCACGGTCGGCCCAACAGGGGAAAGCGATATGGCACGTGGCTACATGGGCAAGATCCTGAATGTCGATCTGACCAATCGAACCACTTCCGACGAGCCACTCGACGAAGATCTCTGCCGCAAATACATCGGTGGCTACGGTCTGGGCGCCAGAATCCTCTACGATCGCATGGACGCCGGTGTCGATGCCCTCGGCCCTGACAATCTGCTCGGCTTCTTCACCGGCCCGCTGACCGGCTCCCCGTCGATCGAAGGCAATCGCTTCGTCGTCGTGTGTAAGTCTCCTCTCACCGATACGTGGGGTGACGCCAATTGTGGTGGCACCTTCGGCCCCAAGCTGAAGGCTGCCGGATACGACGGCGTCGTCTTCAGTGGCATCGCCTCAACGCCGGTCTATCTCTTCATCGACGAAGGCAAAGCCGAACTGCACGACGCCGATGCGCTGTGGGGAAAGGACTCCAACGAGACCGAGGACGAACTGATCGAAGCCCTCGGTGGCAGCCAGAAGAAGAAGCGCGGTCTGCGCGATATCGAGATCGCCTGCATCGGTCAGGCCGGCGAACAGCAGAGCCTGATCGCGGCGATCATGAATGACAAGGGCCGCGCTGCGGGCCGCTCGGGTGTGGGTGCCGTGATGGGATCCAAGAAGCTGAAGGCGATCGCCGTGCGCGGTACGGCCGAGGTTCCCGTGCACGATCTTGAAAAGGCGAAGGCCCTGCGCAAGCAATACATGAAGCGCACCGGTGGCGCCCATCAGCTGTTCGTCGACTACGGCACGATCGGTATCACCGGTGATTCAGCGATGAGTGGCGATTCACCGGTGAAGAACTGGGGTGGCGTTGGCCCCGTCGACTTCCCCACGGGCCCCGAGAAGTTCCGCGACAATACGGTCATCGCCTATCAGGACAAGAAATACGGCTGCTGGCAGTGCACGATGGCCTGCGGTGGTCACATGTCTGTGAAGGAACCGGGGCCCTACCAGGGCACGGCTCACCACAAGGTGGAATATGAGACCGCCGCCGCTTGGGGCACGATGACCCTGAGTGACGACTTTCCGGCCCTGATCAAGATCAACGAGTTATGCAATCTGTATGGTTTCGACACGATCGCCGCCGGTTGCACGGCAGCCTTCGCCGTGGAATGCTTCGAGAATGGCATCCTGACAACGGCCGACACAGATGGCATCGAGCTGAACTGGGGCAATGAAGCCGGTCTCATCGCGTTGCTGGAGAAGATGGCCCGCCGTGAAGGCATCGGTGACATCCTCGCCGATGGCGTGCGCAAAGCGGCCGAGCGCATTGGCAAGGGCGCCGAAGAATACGCCATCCACGTGCAGGGCGCCGAAGTACCCATGCACGATCCGAAGTTCCAGCCCGGTCTGGCCACGGCCTACAAGATGGATGCCACACCCGCCCGCCATACACAGGGCCACGAAGACATGCCGCCCGTGCTGGAGAACTGGCCCGAACACGACAAATACACCTACTCAGGCAAGGCCGAACTGCACAAGAAGTGCAGTGGCATGATGCACGTGGTGAATTCGGCCGGCGTCTGCATGTTCGCCTTCCTGTCCTACGACTGGGACTTCATCCCCGACTTCCTGACGGCCGTCACGGGCTGGGAGATCGACACGGACGAGTGTTACCACATCGGCGAGCGCGTCGCCGACATGCGGCATGCCTTCAATCTTCGGGAGGGTCTGAACCCGATCGAGTTCGATGTCCCCACCCGCCTGCTCGGCGAGCCGCCACAGGCCGAGGGCAATCTGCGCGGCGTCACCGTCGATATCGACACGCAGATCCGGGAATACTGCCAGGTCATGGATTGGGATCCCGACACGGCCGTGCCCAGCAAGCAGAGACTGATCGCGCTCGGCATGGAAGACGTGGCACAGGACCTTCACACCTGATCGGTCCTGCCACACCGGTGTGGCAGGAAGGAGAGGATCACCGTTGAATTCTCGTGACCGAGTCAGCGCAGCTTTGCGCCGCCAGGTGCCGGACCGTGTCCCCTGGTGCGAGTTGGCCGTCGACCGGGCCCTGGCTCAGCGACTGATGGGCTGGGGTCCCCAGGTCAGCGAGGCGTACAACATGGAAGCGCATCCCTTCAGCCTCGAGGAATCCTTAGCCGTCGCCGAGCACCTTGGCCTCGACAATCTCAGCTATGTACTTCGTGCGCCTGTCTATGCTGAGAAGATCCCGGGCAAGGACGGGCGGCTCTTCTATGGTGACGGGATGCTCCACACACGCGATGATCTGCACCTGCTCCAACTCCCAGACCCGCATGATGACGATCTGTATGCCGGTGCGGCCGAGTTCGTCCGCCACAAGGGTGATTACTCCGCGTGGTTCATCACACGAATGGGAATCTTTCCGACGACGCTGAGCATGGGGCTGGAGACCTTCAGCATCGCCCTCTTCGAAGATCGGGACTTCATCGAGGAAGTCCTGGACGCCTACGTCGACTGGTCGGTGGTTGTAGCACAGCGGGTCTGCGAACTCGGATTCGATGTCTACGTATCGACCGATGACATGGCCTTCCACACGGGACCCTTCTTCTCTCCTGAGGTCTTCCGGGAACTGGTCATGCCGCGATATCGCCGCATCGCCGAGCACATCAGCATCCCCTGGATCATCCACAGCGACGGAAACATGCTGCCATTTATGGATGATCTGTTGAGTCTTGGGATCGCCGGAATGCACCCGATGGAGAAGGACGCCATGGACATCGTCGAGGTGAAGCGCCAATACGGCGACCGGATCTGTGTCCTGGGCAACGTGGATCTGAATATCCTGGGAATGGGCACGCCCCAGGACGTTGAGACGGAGGTTCGTTATCTGATCGACCATGTCGGACCGGGTGGTGGCTACATCATCAGCAGTGGCAACAGCCTGGCTTCCTATGTGCTTCCCGAGAATGCGAATGCCATGTCAGCCGCCGTGCGCGCCCATGGCCTCTATGCGGATGTCCTGACACCATGACCGAGACACCTGTCACCAGCGACCGGATCGACACAACCTTCAGGTCCGTGAGCGATACTGTATCCATTTTCGCAACCGGACCCGGAACAGAGCCGGTCCTGCGCCCGGCGATCTCGGCCCTGCGCGATCGGGCCCTGGCGCGGCAGAGCGCAGGGGTCCCGGGCCCGCCCGCACTGGCCCTGGCCGATGCCGCCGCCTGGCTGGAGCGGGAGCCGGACGAGGACTGGCTCGTGTGGCGTGGTCGGCGCACGACGAAGCGGCTGGCCATGATGCCCATCGATGTGTCTGCCGGCGAACGGATCGCCGGCAGACCACAACTGCGCCCCCCCACGCCCGAAGAGTCACTGCAGATCGAGGCCGTCTCTGCCACGCTCGAGGCGATCCCGCCCTATCCGGGTGGTGATGCCGGACACTTTCACCCCGATGTGGACAAGCTGTTCAGCCTGGGCATCGGTGGTCTGCAGGAAGAGATCGCCACGCGGCGTGCAGCCGCCACACCTGGCCAGGATGATTTCTACCGAGCCTGCGCCGCCGCCCTCGATGGGCTGTCTCTCTACATCCTGAGGGTTGCAGACGAATGTGACCGGAATTGCACCTCAGGCGAACTTGCGCCGATCTGCCGGCGCATCGCCACGCAGCCACCGGCCACATTCCACGAAGCACTGCAGTTGATGTTCCTGACCATCATCGCTCTGTGGTTTGCTGAGGATCACGGCCTCACGACACCGGGACGCATGGACCAGAGCCTGCGTCGCCTGTACGAAGCCGATCTGGCCGCCGGCCGGATTGACGCAGACGAGGCCCTCGAGCTGATCAGCTGCCTCTACATCCAGTTCAACAACATCATCGGCCCCGGGTTGGCCCTGTCGGTGATGGTCGGTGGCCGCGACCATCAGGGCCACGACGCGACCTGCGAACTCACTTACCTCTGCCTGGCGGCGCGTCAGGCAACACAACTGGTCTATCCCACAGTGGGGCTGGCCTGGCATGAGGGCACGCCAGCGGCACTGACCGACTATGCCTGCCGCATGTTACGCACGGGAATCGGGGATCCCGCCTTCTTCAACGATGAGTTGATCGTCTCCGGCCTGCGCGACCACGGCGTCAGTGAAGCCGATTCCTACAACTACATGAACTCCACCTGCGTGGAGATCAAGACCGTGGGCAATGCCCATATGTGGGTCACGGCACCCTACGTCAATTGCGCCCGGCACCTGTTGGAGGCGATCGACCAGGTCGCTGATGGTGAGGCAGGTTGTGCCACCTTCGAGGACTTCGAGAGGGTCGTGAGGACGCATTTCGAAGCCATCGTCGGCGAGGCCGCCCGGAATCTGGATGCCATCTGGCACAAAAGGGCCCACACCGGGTGTTTTCCCCTGGCCAGCTGTCTGATCGACGACTGTCTGGAAAAGGGACTCGACTTCGACCGCGGCGGTGCCCGATACAACTGGGTGGAGAATTCCTTCGTCGGCCTGGCCAATCTCATCGACGGCCTGATCGCGATCGAACATCTCGTCTACGACGGCGACCTGTCGATGCGCCAGCTGCGCGACATTCTGCAGCGAAACTTTGCCGATGAAGAACCCTTGCGACAGCGGATCCTCAACCGATTGCCCAGTTATGGCAATGCCGATGAAGCAGCCGACGCGATGGCTGCAAAGTGGGCACACATCCTCATCGAGATCACCGGCACCCATCAGGTCGGCCCCCACGCCTACGTCCCGGGCTTCTTCTGCTGGGTCATGCATGGGCGCCTCGGCGCCGAGACCGGTGCAACCCCGGATGGTCGCAAGGCCGGTACTGCCCTGGCCGATGGCGCCGGTTCAGCTCAGGGCCGCGACCGTTGCGGTCCCACCGCATCAGCCCTGTCCACCACCGCCTGGAATCACAGACCCGCCCTGGGCGGCCTGGTGCACAATGTCAGATTCTCACAGTCCGTCCTCGCCGACGAGCCGGGCCTGCAGGCACTGGGCGATCTGGTCAGGACGTATCTGCGACGGGGTGGATTCGAGATTCAGGTGAATGTCGTCAGCAGCGATGTCTTACGCGCTGCACAGTTGAATCCGGAAGAACACGCCGACCTGCTGGTGCGCGTGGCCGGGTATTCCGACTACTTCGTCCACCTCGACGAGCAGCTGCAGGACGAAGTAATCTCCCGAACCGAACACGCCACGCTATAACAGGATCGCATGCTCAAGGCACTGATCTTCGACATCAAGAAATTCGCCATCCACGACGGACCAGGGATTCGTACCACCGTGTTCTTCAAGGGATGCCCGCTGGCCTGCGCGTGGTGTCACAATCCCGAGGCGATGAGCACAAAACCCGAACTGGTCCTGTTCGAATCCAAGTGCATCTCCTGCGGTGAGTGCTTCCGCGTCTGCCCGCAGCAGGCCCACGAGATGCTGCCGGATGGCACCCGCGTCTACCACCGGGACCTGTGCACCTTGTGCGGCAAGTGCACGGAGGTCTGCTACGCCGAAGCCCTTGTGATGGAAGGACGAGAGGTGACGGTGGAAGAAGTGATGGTGGAGTTGCGCAAGGATCTCCCCTTCTACCAGAACTCGGAGGGCGGCATCACCCTGTCCGGTGGTGAACCAACCCTGCAGCACGAGTTCGTCCTGGCCCTGCTCAAGACCTGCAAGGCGGAGGGACTGCATACGGCAGTAGACACCTCAGGCCAGACACCGTGGCACATCTTCGAAGACCTGCTCCCCTACATCGATATCGTCCTCTACGACATCAAGCACATCGACTCGGGGCACCATCGGACGCACACAGGTGTGCCCAATCAGCGGATCCTGGAGAACCTTCAGCGCCTGGGGCAGAGCGGTACCCCCATCGAGATCCGCATGCCCGTGATCCCTACGGTGAATGATGACGGCCAGGACATCGAGGCCACCGCCTTGCTGCTGGCCGGGATCCAGGGCATTACCCGGATCGAATTGTTGCCCTACCACAAGCTGGGCGCCTCGAAATACGCCCGCCTTGGCATGCCGTATCAACTCGATGGACTGGAGCCACCCTCGGCACCAGAAATGGAAGCCATCGCCCAGCGCATGCGCGCCCATGGCCTCGAGGTCCACGTCGGTAGCTGACCCAGGAGAGTCCCAGATCCTGCTCGAAGCCGGTGGCCCATGCAGGCGATCGCCACCAGCTCAGATTGCATCACCCTCTGGCGCCCCCACACGCACAAAGGTGTCGTAAGCCCAACGATCCCAATCCGGTTCGACACCGATACCGTGCAGATCACCGTAATTCTTGGCGATGAAACCGCCGCGGAAGGTGTTGACCATGCGTTCGGTCTCGGCCTCGATGAGCGCGCGATCACCCGTGGGCAGCACCTGCTGAATGTCACACGGTGAATAGAGCCCCACATGATGCTGCCGCAGCTTGGCCGCCAGATCGGGCAGATCGTAGACGGCAGGTTGATCGAACTGAAGGCAGTCGATCCCCGACTCACACAGATCGTCGATGAGCTCCCAGTTACAGCCGCAGGAGTGTTGGATCACCTTCATGCCGTGCGCGTGCGCTCTGGAAGTGAGTCGTTCGTAGAGAGGCCGGAAGATATCCCGCCACATCTGCGGACTCATAAGCAATCTGTCCTGCACACCCAGGTCCTCGCAGAACATGATCCCATCCAGACCGGCTTCACCGAAACGATCGATGACGCCTTCCAGCAGGCTTGTTACCCGATCGTGGAGGATGTCGATCCGCTCCCGCTCGGTGACCAGATCGACGAAGTAGACCTCCATGCGGCGCATGTAACGACACACGGCGAAGGGCCAGCCCGGCATCCAGCCGATGCGGAAGAGGTTCGCCTCCGAGGATCCCAGCTGACGTGCCTGGTCGTAGAAAGCGGGATCGGTCAGGTCCGGCATCTGAAGATTGTCCAGATCGGACCAGTTTTCCAGAATCGGTTTACGGATTTCGCCACCCAGGGACAGTGACTTGAGACGATGCCAGAGATTGCCCCAGATGTCGGTGTAGAGTTCGAAGTCCCCCTCTTCCCACCGGCGAATCTCGATCCCGTGTTCGCAACCGGCACTGGTCATGTCGTAGCGCCAGCCCTCGTTGCCACCAAACTGAAAACCGATCCGCTCCGGGTCGGCACATTCGATATTGGCAGTGATGATGTCGCGTGGTGTCATGTCGGTTTCCAATCCATGCCGATGACCTCGGCCGCATGTGCAACCAGCTCAGGTGCTCTTCAGGTGGAGTAACACCAGTTCGGTTGTGGCGGGCAAGGACCGCCAAGGTGGCCTTCGGACGCTGCATTCGTCTTCTTGTTGAGGGGCACCATGCATCCAGCAGGCGAAGTGCGGTAGATCGGAAGAGGGAAGCAGATGACGTTAGTGAAACACATTCGCAGTACCACCCTTGAACGGCTGAGGAAGACGCGTGAAGCTGACCTTCACGTGCAGGGCCTGCCCCAGCCACTGCAACTGGGTGAGGGCCTCTACCATCTGCTCGACCATATCGAGCTGCCGATCGAGGCCTCCGATCTGCTATTGGGGCGCATTCTGGAAGAGGTCCCCGACGACGAGGGCGAGGCCTACCTGCAGACCGTCGTGGATGAGTGGAATGGCCGCTCGATCCCGCCGTGGATGCGCGATGGCGGCCACGAGTGTTTCGCCTGGGATCGCCTGCTGAAGCTGGGTCTGGCCGGTCTGGAAGAGACCGCCCAACAGTGCCTGATGACCCACACGTCCCGCCATGAATCGCAGGAGACCCTCGACTTCCTGCGGGGCGCCATCCGGATCTATCAGGCTTTCCGGCACTATGCCCATCGTTATGGACAACAGGCCCGCGAGGCGGGACTCGGCGACCTGGGAGAACGATGCACGGCCATCGCGGATCGACCACCGGAGACGTTTGCAGAGGCTCTGCAACTGATCTGGCTCGTGGGCCACGTCTACTGCACCATGCTGGCAGCCAATGCGACCCTCACGTTTGGTCGTCTCGATGAGTTGCTGCTGCCCTACTATCGACGTGATCTGGCTGAGAACCGCCTGAACTGCGATGAGGCGGGGGCGCTGATCGCCGACTTCTACGAGCGCAACAATCTGATCCTCGGACGCGGCGAACATCAGATGAGTGGTGGGTCAGCGACGGAGACCGGCTGGCAGCGCAATCTCACCTACGATGCGCCGCAATACGTCGTGCTGGGCGGCTACCGTGCGGACGGATCTCCCGTGGCCGACGAACTGACCGACCTGTTCCTGGAGCAGGTGCATCCGGGCTACGAAAATCCGGTCATCGTCTTCCGCTACACGGCCAACGCACCTGAGGCGACGTGGCGTCTGGCCTGTGAGAAGATGCGGGCCAACGCGAGTTTCATGGTGTACAACGACGAGAATATCATCCCCGCCATGCGCCACTGCGGCATCGAGGCAGACGACGCGATCAGTTATACCATGCACGGCTGTAATTGGCCCGACATCCCGGGGATCCAGCATCAGGTCGGTTATCATCAGGCCACGCTGCCGAAGTATCTGCTGGATGCGCTGGCCAGTCTCGATGACGATCTGCCTTCCATGGATCCACTCTACGAGCGATTGGTGGAATGTTTCGGCCAGGAGATCACCGGACACTGTGATCAACTGCGCGAGGCGCGGCAGAACTGGGCTTCCCAGGGTCCTGGCATTCTGCACGTAGACGACTGCTTCTTCAACGGTCCCATAGAGCAGGCGCGTTCGTGGAGTGCAGGTGGCATTCGTTATCCAACCATCACCTGCGCCATCAGCGGCCTGGCCACGGCCGCCGATTCTCTGGCCGCCATCGATGAACTCGTGCTGCGCTCGGGGCGTGTCTCACTGACGGATCTGCAGACGGCACTGGCCAACGACTTCGACGGCAACGAGGCCCTGCGGCAACTGTGTCTGCGCGCACCCAAGTTCGGTCAGGACCACGAATTGGCCGATGGCCATGCGACGCGGCTGCTGAATGCGGTGCAGGCCGAGATCGATCGAGCCTGTGGTCTGAGCACGCAGGATGCGGTGATCGTCTTCCGCTGCCTCGAAACCGACATGCGACACATTCGCCTCGGTGCAGAGACGGGTGCCACCCCGGATGGTCGACATGACGGACAACCACTGAGTGAAAACACCTCACCCTATCCGGGTTCATGTCGACACGGCCTCACAGCCATGCTCAAGTCGGTGGCCAGCTTGCCACTGCAGGGCGTCAACTCCGGCGCTCTCAACATCCGACTGCAACCGGATTGGCTCCGCGACAATGAGGGACTCGATCGACTCACCGCCCTCCTGCGTACCTACTTCGATCTGGGTGGCCTGCAGTGCCAGCTCAACGTGGTGTCCGTCGAGCAATTGCGCGCAGCACAAGAGCACCCTGAACAACACCGGGATCTGATGGTCCGCATCACCGGATACAGCGCCGTCTTCGTCGATATGGCGCCCCATGCACAGGAAGAGATCATCCGCCGCGAGGAGATGGCATAATGGCAGAGCAGGAAAAGTCGAGTTGGCGCAGCAAGGACATCCTCCAGCGCCCCAAATGGTCCATGCACCGGTCGTTGTACAAGTCGATGGGTTTCAGCGACTACGACCTCGACCGTCCGCTGATCGGCATCGCCAATTCGTGGAATCGCGTCGTCCCCGGTCACTACAACCTGAATCTGGTGTCGGAGTATGTGAAGCAGGGCATCCACCAAGGCAGCGGCACACCCATCGAATTCGGCATGATCGCCGCCTGCGATGGCATCGCCCAGGGACACGAGGGCATGCACTACATCCTGCCCACACGTGACCTGATCGCCAACAACATCGAGATGATGGTGCAGGCCCATCGCCTGGATGCCATCGTGCTGCTGGGCTCCTGCGACAAGATCGTACCCGGCATGTTGATGGCCGCCGCCCGTCTGGACATACCCGCCATCGTGCTGGTGGGTGGGCCCATGGAAGGGGGCTGCAACTTTGACGGCCGCGCCGCGGATACGACGTCGCTTACTGAAGGCCTGGGCATGCTGCAGACAGGCAAGGTCGACGAAGAGACCTACCTGCGGCTGGAGGATGAGGCCACACCCACCTGCGGCTCCTGCTCTTTCCTGGGCACAGCCAATACCATGTGCGCCGTTGCCGAGGCGATGGGCATGTCTTTGCCCGGATCGGCAGCCATTCCCGCCACCCACGCCGCCCGCCTGCGCGCCGCCCAGACCACGGGTCGTCGCATCGTCGAGATGGTGCATGAGAATCTGACGGCGCGGAAGATCATCGATCAGAAATCGATCGAGAATGGCATTCGTCTGAGCACGGCCATCGGCGGATCGACGAATATGGCCCTGCACATGCCGGCCATCGCCTACGAAGCCGAGTGCGACATGGACATGGCTCTCTTTGAGAAACTGTGCCGGTCTACACCACACATTGCCCGCATGAATCCGGCGGCCGCACCCAATGTGCCCGACTTCCACGCCGCCGGGGGTGTACCTGCAGTGATGAAGGAGATCCTGCCCCTGCTACATCCAGATGCCCGCACCGTGACGGGCCAGACCGTCGCCAAAGATCTCGAAGGGGTGCGCGACGGCAACCGCAGCATCATTCGATCTCTGGATACCCCGTGGAGCGAAGGCGGTGGCCTGGCGATTCTGCAAGGCAACCTTGCCCCCGACACAGGGATCACCAAACCGGCGGCCATCGTCGAGTCCATGCAGACATTCACCGGGCGCGCCCGCTGCTTCAACTCCGAGGAGGAGGCGAATCAGGCGATCCTGGCGGGCGTCGTACAGTCCGGCGAAGTCGTCGTCATTCGTTACGAGGGCCCGAAGGGCGGCCCCGGGATGCGCGAGATGTACATCGCCATGAAGCTGCTCTACGGTCGTGGCCTGGCCCTGGAGACGGCGCTGGTGACGGATGGGAGATTCTCCGGCACCAACAATGGCTGCTTCGTCGGCCACATCTCACCCGAAGCGGCCGAGGGCGGCCCACTGGCCATCGTCGAGGATGGCGATGAGATCACCGTCGACATCCCCAATCGGGGATTACACCTGGCCGTATCCGACGAAGAGATCCAGCGTCGGCTCGCCGCCTGGGAGCGACCCAAGCCGAAGTTCAGCAATGGCTACCTGGCGTTGTATGCGAGGCTGGCAGAGTCAGCTGATAAGGGAGCGATCATCCGGCATCGGATTGAGTGATGCGAGAGGGTGTTGTGCTGGCTGCGGGGATCTCGTCCATATCCTGTCCCTCGCCTGATGGGACCTCGATGGCAGGCGGCGGATCGGCTCGGGGTGAACTACGGGCTCTGGATCTTGATTCGGCCCCAAATGGTCGCTTCGACCACCGTTGAAGCAGGGCGGTGTGACAGCTCTTCGTTGAAGAATGGCAGGACGTGGCTCTCCATCCGCGCCCGGATGCGATTTCCGTGGCCGCCACTGTATTCTTCGGACATGTGATCGATTCCCGCATCGCTCAGGGCCGCCGCAAAGGCTCGGCTGTCGGCCACGACATGGGTGTAGTAGTCAGCACTGCCCCAGTCGATGGCGACGCCCCTCATGCCGGCCAGGCTCGAGCCGTACTGGGCCAGCATGGCCAGTGGGGTCTGAGCCACCCAGAGATCCCAGATCGCATCGATCCGATGCAGCTGGCCCGAACTGTCCATCTCAAATGGCAGGTCGACGTACAGAGGCGGTTTGTCCGGATTGGGTGAAGCAACAGCCGCATACGCTATCTGGATCTTCGACGTTTCCGACGCACTGCTGAAGCTGGTCGCGCCCAGGGCCGCGGGCCACGTGGAGTTGTGGAAATTTCTACTGTTCTCGGGATCGACAAGTCCCATGAATCCCGGACTCATCGCATAGACCGCACCGAAGACATCCGGGTACTTCATCGCCAATCGCATCGCACCGTATCCACCCATCGAGTGGCCAGCCACGCCGCGGCTGGCAGCGCTTGGCAGTGTCCGATAGGCCTCGTCGATGTAATCGACGAGGTCGCGCACGATGGCGCCCTCCCAATCCCCGACGACGCTCGAGCTGGCAAAGAACGATCCGACGTACTCGCTGTATGTGTCGGGCATGACCAGGATCATCGGCTCCAGCTGTCCCGCCCCGATCAGGGCATCGGCAAGAGGGCCCACATCCATCTCGCCACCCAGATATCCGCCACCGGTCCACAGGCGGTTCGTGCCGCCGTAGCCGTGCAGGAGATAGAGGACGGGATAGCCTCGATCGCTCTCCTCGTCGTAGGCGGGTGGTAGATACACGCTGATGTTGCGTTCGGCTGCATCCCCCAGAAGGCTCCCCACCAGAGAGGGGCAATGGACCGTCTCCTCGACGATCCTCCCCTCGGCGGGCAGGACCGAGAGAGAAAGGATCGCCGCCAGCACGACAACCGGTAGGATCACGATGGATCGATGTCTGTTCTTCACGGCGCTCTCCTGATTTGCTCCGGTCGACGCAAGCTGTAGTGGGTGTGTCAGGAATATCCCACAGAAGGTATCTTGCTCGCTACTCAGAGCCTTTCAAGGAGAAAGCCCCAATGGATCGTGATCAGAGCAGCGCATCAACGACACCGACAGGTGTGACTGTTCACCCGGCTTCTCCCTCTATTGACTGTGGCAGGAAGACAGTGAACTGTCAGATTTCCCTGCAACGCGTATTGCCGGAAGTGCGCAATGTCCATGTCTTCCAGTCGGGCCAGGCGGCTGCAAGGATCACCAGCTCCTGGCGGATGTTGAATCATATCGCCAACACAGGCATGACATGCATGTAACAACGATCAACGAAGCCGAAGCGATCATCGCCCCGTTCTGGGATCCGGAGTTGAACGAGCTGCAGCATTGGACAATCGATTCTGGCACAGATCATGGATTAGTCGTACTCCAGGATTGGTGCTGGGTGACCTTCGAGTGGACACGTCGTTCGGCGCAAGCAGTCACCTTGCGAATGCGCCGCACCTGCGGCATCGATTGCGGCGATTACGACCGGTTGCTGTTGTGCGTCATGGCCCCGGAGAGATCAGTCGTGCGTATCCTGGCCGAAACGGACCGTGGCCCGCGCCGCCTCGAGGCGCCACCGGCGGGTCCTAAGAAAAAGGAGCTGGCTCTGGATCTGGAGGGGGCGCAACGACTTGAGGCAGTGATCATCGAGATCGAGGCCGGTGATGAGGGTATCGCTGAAGGTTGGTTCAACTGGCTCGGATTGCAGCACACGGGACGTCTGGCGCACAAGCTCAAGACCCAAGCCGGCCATGATTCTGCCTGGGAGGGATACCTCAAGAGCGAGGATTTCCAGCCGCGGTTTACACCTGCCTATGGATTGGTGCTCAATGACGCAGAGCTAGTGGCTCTGCGCGGCAGACATGACGCCCTGCTGGCAGAGGGCAAGTCTTCTCCTTTCCTGGCCGCCGGTGAAGCGGCATTAGCGGCGCCACCCGAAGTGCTGATTCATGACTTCGTCAATTTCTGGAACGACAGTCGCTACAATCGTGAACGCGACCACGGCAAATACATCCTCTCCCACGGTCTCAATGCGGCAATTGCCGGACATCTGCTACAGGACAAGGCCCTGTTGCGCCTGGCTGCACGGTTTGCTCTTAGCATCGGAATGTGCACGAACTGGGATGACGGCTTCATCTGCCGTTTCCCCGGCAGCACCTTCGAGCATCGATGTTTCGTACAAAGCCTGTGCGCCTACGAAGTGGCCGGCATCCTCGACCTGGCGGGAGAGTGCTTCACTGACCTGGGGCGCGATCTGCTGCTGCGTCGCCTGGCCGAGGAAGCGATCGGTACAATTCACTTCAATACCTGGAAATTCGACTACATCTTCGAATGCAATCAGCTCGCCTGGTTCGCTCCCGGGCGCATGCTGGCCCTGGCAGTATTGAACCGTCACTGGCCACGGACACGGCAATACATGGACATCGCCTACCGTGAGCTTTGCGAATCTCTGGAATCCTCGATCCTGCCAGACGGAGGATATGTCGAAGGCCCCACCTATTTCCGCTGCGTCGGCCGTGACGCTGGATTGGGGATCTACTACTACAGCCGCGCCATCGGCGAACCGATGCAGGACTTGATTCCACCAGCGATGAAGCGCTGTGGTGATTTCGGCGAGACGCTGATGAGTACCGATGATGCCGGCGACATGGTGCCCATTTGCGACGGCAACCGGCAGCATGATCCCCTTTCGCTGGCGATTCTGGCCGGTCTGTTACCCCAGAGCGCCTGGTCACGCATGCTTCAGAAGACCTTCGCCCGCAACGATGGTTGGCCAACGATGACACCCCTTGCCAGCGACAGGGTGCCGATGGTGTCGGACGCCGCCATCGCCTGGAGCCTGACAGAACAGTTGCCGCAGATCAGCACCGAGCCAGCGGTCCTGATCGCGCTGCCGGCCATGGGCCCCATGGCCTCCCACCGCCGGTTGGGTGACCACTGGGTCAAGCTCTTCATCCAGGGCAATCATGCAGGTGCCGGACATACCCACGAAGACAAGGGCAGTTTCGTCCTCGAATTTGCTGGTGACACCTTTGCCATGGATCCGGGGACTTGCGACTACAGCCACCCCCTGGCGGCGGTGCTCAAGAATTGTGAACGCCACAACATGCTGATTCCCTACGGGATGACCCAGCGTCCGCACCCACTGTGTCCCTTGCCCCACGACGTGACTCCTCAAGGCACGGGCGATTCGACCACTGTTCGGGCTCGGATCGATCTCACCCCGGGCTGGGAGGAATACTACCGTCGATGGACTCGTGTTTGGGACTCACCCAGTCCCGACAGACTGAGCATCACCGATGCTTACGAACTCATAGACGGCGCGGGTGTCGACTTCTATTGGCAGACACGTCTGCCGGTGACCATCGACGCTGAACGCGCTATCATCACCGGCCGCCGGGGCCGGGCCCAGATCGAGGCCCCATCGGGCATTGTGTGGGAACTGGAACAACTGCCACTGTTGGACGGCGTACAGCACAGGCTGTCACTGCGGCAACCGGGAGACGCAGGTACACTGACGGTGCAGGTTCGACTGTTGTCGTGAGATCGACGCGAGCGCCAGATGCGCTACTGCCAGGAAGACACGGGCAACTGCAGAGACTTCAATGGCCTACCCCGACGAATCCTGATCTCCGGCCGGTACGGCAGGAAACATTCAGGTTGAAGCAAAAATGAGTCGTCATCAAGCGACATCGTGGAGAGAACCCCAATGGTTCGTGATCAGAGCAGCACATCAACAACACCGACAGGTGTGAGCTTTCACCCGGAAACGATCTATCGCACCCGTGAGAAAGGCGACAACTGGTGCATCACCTGGGCCGCCGATGGCTCACAGGTGACGAGCATGGATGATGGCGACTGGCTCGGATCCAGAGTGGGGGGCGAAAATCGCCGAGGATTCCACAACCGGCTCTATCGCATCAACGGCGAGTCGAACAATTTCGATCGTGAAGAACTGAATGGATATCCAGACTTTGCTGGCCCAGAGGGCAACTGGTTCGGGTATGGCATCGTCGCTGTCGATGATGTGCTGTACAGCGTGGTCTCCCGCCCCCCGGGAGAGGCCTGGTCGGGGCCCTTTCGGGGCACCAAACTCCTCAGATCAGCAGACAACGGCCATTCATGGGCTCGCGTCGATCGTCACGGCGCCCAGCGTCCTCTGGGGCCGGAGGAGGCCGCCCGCAATCTCGATGATGCTGCCGAGATGTTTACGCTGGAAGAGTTCGGCCGTCCTCACGTGCAGCAACCCGCCTATCCCTTCTCCTTCGTGGACTTCGTCCAGCACGGTTGCAACAACGCGCAGGCCCCCGACGACTACCTCTACATTTACAGCCCTGAGGGTGCTCAGGCGCATCAGTTGCTGCTGGCTCGCGTTCACAAAGAGCAACTCGGCCAGCGCGATGCCTGGCAGTATTACTCAGGAGCTGCGGGCGATGGGCCGGCGTGGACACCCGATATCCAGCAACGGCAACCTGTGTTGGTCTTTCCTGAACAGAGCTCGACCGGTGACTACTTCGGCTGGTATTCGTGGTTGCCTTCCGTCGTCTGGAACCAGGGCCTAGGTCTCTACATCATGGTGAATGGCGGCACCTACGCAGGGCACGGTCTCACCACGTGTGACGAGGACTACTACGACAAGTGGATGCACACCAAAACGGGATCTCTGGGATTCTGGTATGCCCGCAACCCATGGGGTCCCTGGAACGAGATCTGCTACACGGACTACTGGACGGCCGATAACCCGGGCAATCTCACCTATCAGCCCAAGCTGTCGCCCAAGTGGATCAGCCCGGATGGTCGGAAGATGGTCCTCATCTGGTCTGACGCGATGAAGGATGAAGACGGCCGTTCACATACGGTGAACTACACCTGGAATCAGATGGAGATCAGCGTCGACTGCTGATCTCGCGAGCGAGGCTGGCATCAGGCCAATGCAGTACCAATGAACTCGTAGCAGAGCTGCCGAATATCATCAGGGAAATCATGGGGGCAGGCCGGGTGGATGATCTGAACCTGGTCCGCCGCCTCGTAGAGACGGTAGACCT
>JABHDC010000288.1 GCA_018673255.1 Gemmatimonadota bacterium | reverse complement strand
TCGAAGGTGCCACCGCCCAGGTCGTAGACGGCGATCTTCTCACTCGAGGTCTCCCGGTCCAGGCCGTAGGCCAGGGCCGCGGCCGTGGGCTCATTGACGATGCGGAGTACTTCGAGGCCGGCAATCGTGCCAGCATCTTTCGTCGCCTGGCGCTGCGCGTCGTTGAAGTAGGCCGGCACGGTCACCACGGCCTGGGTGACCTCTTCGCCGAGGTAATCCTCGGCCGTCGCCTTCATCTTCTGCAGCACCATCGCTGCAATCTCCGGCGGCGTGTAGTCTGTGCCGTCGATCTCCACCGATGCCAGCTCCCGGGCCCCCGACTTCACTGTGAAGGGCACCTCGCGGATCTCCTCCGATACTTCGTCATAGCGGCGACCCATGAAGCGCTTCACGGAGAACACCGTCTTCGTCGGATTCGTCACCGCCTGACGCTTGGCCGTCTGACCCACCAGGCGTTCACCATCATTGGCAAAACCCACCACTGAAGGGGTCGTGCGACCGCCTTCCGCGTTGGCGATCACCTCTGGCTCTTTGCCTTCCATTACCGATACACAGGAATTCGTCGTCCCCAGATCAATACCGATGACCTTGCCCATCGTGTCCATCCTCTTTCGTTGTAGTGGCCGCTCGTCAAGTGAGACGTGCAGTCCATGTGTCTGTCTGTTGGTCGGGGTTTGCTACGCAAGGTCTGTACCAGCTGACATAAAGAGATCGTAAGTTGATATAATACAACAAGTAAAGGGGAAAGTTGTGGGCTATGTTGTAATATCAGACGAGTGCTGAAGTGGCACGAATCTGTGCCACAGTGGCATTTTAACGCGATGGGATCAGATGAAAGCACGGGGGGATGGCGCAATTGACACGGTTCCATTGACCGGATACATTGCCGGGCTCACCGCATCCGATTGCCTCCCAAGGGGTTGAGTCGAAGACCGTGTCATTCCGATTGCAGGCCGATTACGAGCCAGGTGGCGACCAGCCCAAGGCGATCGCGGAGCTGACGGAAGGGATTCTTCGTGGAGACGAATGCCAGACGCTGCTCGGTGTGACGGGCAGCGGCAAGACCTTCACGATGGCGAATGTGATCGCCAAACTCGATCGCCCCACACTCGTCATTTCCCACAACAAGACGCTGGCCGCTCAGCTCTACGGTGAGTTCCAGGGATACTTCCCGGACAATGCCGTCGAGTATTTCGTCTCCTACTACGACTACTATCAGCCGGAAGCCTACAAGGCGGCCACCGATACGTATATCGAGAAGGAAGTCGATATCAACGAGGAGATCGATCGTCTGCGCCTCAAGGCGATGGCCTCGCTTCTCGAACGCCGCGATGTCCTGATCGTGGCCACCGTTTCCTGCATCTATGGCCTGGGGTCACCGAAGGAATTCGAGGCGCAGCGTCTGACGATCAAGGTGGGCGACCGAATCGAGCGCGACGCCATTCTGCGCCAACTCATCGACATCTTCTATACGCGCAACGATATCGAGCTCAAGCGTGGCTGCTTCCGCGTCCGAGGGGATGTGATCGAGATCGTCCCCGCCGCCGAGGACCTGGCCATCCGCATCGAGTTGTTCGGCGATGAGGTGGAGCAGATCTCCATTCTCGAGTCCGTCTCTGGCAAGCACGTTGAGACCCGTGAAGGGGTGACGCTGTATCCGGCCAAGGCCTACATCACCGACGACGACAAGATCGAGCGCGCCTGCGAGGGCATCCTGATGGAACTTGAAAGTCGGCGCCTCGATCTGCAGGAGAACGACAAACTCGTCGAAGCGCATCGGATCGAGACGCGGACGAAATACGATGTCGAGATGATCAAGGAAGTCGGCTACTGTCCGGGTATTGAGAATTACTCGCGTTACATGGATCACCGCGAGCCGGGGGCGCCGCCCTACGTGTTGATGGATTACTTCGCGGACGATTACCTGCTCATGGTGGACGAGTCGCACATGACCGTGCCCCAACTGAGAGGCATGTGGCGAGGCGATCGATCCCGTAAGAACATGCTGGTTGAACACGGGTTCCGTCTGCCATCCGCCTTTGACAATCGGCCCCTCTACTTCGAGGAATTCGAACAGCACATGGGACAGGCCGTCTTCGTGTCGGCGACACCTGCCAGCTACGAACTCGAACGTTCCCAGGGGGTCGTCGTAGAGCAGGTGATTCGCCCCACGGGGCTCATTGATCCGGAGATTGTGGTGAGACCTCTGGGCAACCAGGTCGATGATCTGATGTCAGAGATCCGGGGCCGGGCTGACAAGAATGAGCGGATCCTGGCCACGGTGCTGACCAAACGCATGGCCGAGAAGCTGACGGACTACCTCAGTCAGATGGGGTTCCGGGTGCGCTATCTGCACTCCGAGATCGATACCCTCGAGCGTGTCAGTATCCTGCGCGATCTGCGGCTGGGAGAGTTCGATGTGCTGGTCGGCATCAATCTGCTGCGCGAGGGCCTGGACCTGCCGGAGGTGTCGCTGGTGGCCATCCTCGACGCTGACAAGGAAGGATTCCTGCGCTCGGAGCAGGCACTGATCCAGACCGTCGGTCGAGCTGCCCGCAACGCGGCAGGCCTGGTCATCTTCTACGCGGACAAAATCACCAATTCGATGCGGCGCACGATCGATGAGACCGATCGCCGTCGCCGCGTCCAGACGGAATACAACGAAGAGCACGGCATCACCCCCCAGACCATCCTTCGCACACGTGAAGAGATTCTGCAGCAGACGTCGGTGCTGGAGAGTGTGCGCAAGGTCGATCCCAATCTCGCGTCGATGGCACAGATCGATGTGACCAGTGTGATGGCAGAGGATGCCTTGGCCGATGTGATCGCGGATCTCGAGAAAGAGATGGAGACGGCCGCAGCGTCCCTCGAGTTTGAGCGGGCTGCTCAGCTACGTGACGAGATCAACCGCCTGCAGCAGGCGGGGGCAGATGCCGAAGAGAAAGCGGCGCGACCCCGCAAATGAGGCAAGCTGGATGAGGCAATGAAAAGAGGGGTGGACGCTTCAGCGTCCACCCCTCTTTGTCTGTACTCGTCGACCGGATCCTGTTTCGTGACCTTCAGGCGACCTGCAGGCGCCGCATCACCATCTTGACCCGTGCCAGCAGTTCCTCCAGATCGAAGGGCTTCTCAATGTAGTCGTCTGCCCCGTATTCGATCCCCTTCACCTTCTGCGGCGTGGCATTCAGGGCGGTGACCATGATGATGGGGATGACGGACGTGATCGGGTTGCCCTTCAGGGTCTGACAAACCTGGTAGCCATCGACCTTAGGAAGACGAAGGTCGAGAAGTAGAAGATCAGGTTTTTCGGTGAAGGTCTTGGCCAAGGCCTCTTCTCCGTCGGCTGCTTCAACGATGGCGTAGCCGTTGCTCTCCAGGTATTCGCGCATGCTCGCGCGCACTTCCTCCTCATCATCAACGATGAGAATCCGCTTGGGCTGATCCGGGTCACGTTGAGCGGAGGGGCTACCAGGAGGGGCGTATCCACCCCCGATGGCATCCTGTCTTGCGATCGCTAATTGATCAGCAATCTGGGACAGGGACAATCCCTGCAGTCTCAACTCGCGTAGCCGTTCGCGGATCTTCAGGACCTCTTCACGATCAAAGAGATCTTTGTTTCCACGTTTGTCGGTGACGCGTATGATTCCGAAATTCTTGTACTTGCGGATGGATTCGACGGACTTGCCCAGCGTTTCAGCAACTTCCTTAATGTCGATCAATTGCTCGCTGTCGGGCATATCACTGGCTCCTCAGACGGACGAACTGCACCGGTAGCATGGTGCCGTTCTCCATATTCTTGATCCTGGGACAGATGACACGGGCAATCTGGTGTCACCAACCACAGCATCTGGCGATTCGAACGTTAGTAGAATACCAAATAGTAGTTTTTGGCGTCAAGTCATTGCTTGTTGGTATTATCGGCAGAAAGGTCGATCTGTGCAGTTTTGTGGACGAATTCGGTCCCACTACCGGTTTGACCGGCTGGCTCAACCCTTATACATTGGTCCCATATGTCGGTAGATGGTCACTTGGATTATCTGTCCGAATGAACATAAAACACTGTAGAGACTGACCTTATGACCCAGGCCTCGGGTGAGATCATCGTTGACGTTCGTGACGTCACGATGGTTTACAATTCCAAGAATCGGGACGAATCTACCCATGTTCACGCCCTGCGCGGTCTTTCGGTGCAGGTATACGAGAACGAATTCTTCGCGATCATGGGTCCTTCGGGATCCGGCAAGAGCACGTTATTCAATCAGATCGGTGCCCTGCAGACGCCTACTTCCGGTGAGGTGCTGATCGAGGGCGTCAATCTCGCGAGTCTGACGCCGCAGAGGCTGGCCGCCGTCCGCTGCTTCGAACTGGGCTACATCTTCCAGACATACAATCTGCTGCCTGTGATGAGTGCGCTGATGAATGTCGCCCTGCCCACCATCTTTGCCGGCATGACGACGGAAGAGGGCGAGAAGCGGGCCATGGAGTGCCTCGAGGTCGTCGGACTCGACGACCGGGCCCATCACCTTCCGTCAGAGCTTTCGGGTGGTCAGCAGCAACGTGTGGCCATTGCACGGGCTTTCGTGAACAAGCCACGGATCATTCTGGCCGATGAGCCCACGGGGAACCTCGACAGCAACACCGGGCAGTCGATCATCAGCTTCATGAAGAACCTGCAGCAGGAATTCGGGGCCACGATCATCACGGTGACCCACGATGACAAGATGCTGTCAGCCGCTGATCGCATGGCCTGGATCCGCGATGGCGCACTCGAGCGGGTCGCCAATCGTGAGGATATCGAGATTCGCATGGGGAGCATCAAGGAACAAGACTGACGCGAATCTCCAGCACAGAACACGAAAGAGGCGATCACCCCGAAGGGTGATCGCCTCTTGTCGTTCGGGTCTGTCCAATGCCCTGACAGGGCACTAGCTATTGCGACGGCGCAGTCCCTCATTCAGGAACAGGTCGCGATTCGGGAATCCGCCGGCGAGGGTGAATCCGCCATCCACGGCAACCAGCTGCCCTGTCATGTAGGGGATCTGCGTGAAGGCGAAGGCCGCCACGGCGATATCCTCGGGATCCGCAATCCACGGCAGGGCCTGCGAGCCACCCTCCGCCATCAGGCCATAGGTCTCGGCCACGGTGTACTCCTTGCCACTGACCGGATCGGTGATGCCTGACGGTCGAGCCGTCAGAGGCGTGTCAACCACACCGGGTCTAAGGGCATTGACGGTGATATTGTGCGTCCCACCCTCGAAGGCAGCGCCCACGACAGCATGGTTCAGCCCCGCCTTGCTGACACCGTAGGGAATGCGGGTCGCTTCCGGCGCAATGTCAGAGATGGAGGTGATGAAGAGGATGCTGCGGTGATCGGGTGTTGCGCCTGACTGTCGCTGCGCCTGGGCCAGGTCGATCATGTGCTTCAGTGAACGCTGACCGAAGCGATAGGCACCCTTGAGATTCAGATCCAGGACGCGCGCCAATTCCAGATCCAGGTGTTCCGGCGGACACTCGTGGAAACGGTATCGGATCAATTCTCCCGTTGTCTCGTCCTTGATGTAGTTGGCCACGCCTGAGTTGCTGATGGCCACATCGAGTCGGCCGTAGTGTGCGAAGGCCTCATCGACGAGCCGGAAGGGCTCATCGCGCTCTGACAGGTTGGCGCCAATGCAGATGGCTTCTACGCCGTGCTTCTGCCGCAGGTCGGCGGCAATGGCCTCGGCGCGATCCTGTCCGGAGTTGTAGTTGACGACGATATCGTAACCGCGTTCGGCGAAGTGATCGACGACGGCGGCACCGATACCGCTGCTGGAGCCAGTGACCAGGCAGACGGGATTCGACACGAGGGTGGTCCTTTGGGTAGTGGGTTCAGCTGCGCAGTGATTGGACGGCTGCGACAACGCGCGCCGTATCCGGAATCGTCGGCAATTCCAGCACAGGAGAGAAGGGGATCGGTACATTTGCGGCGCCGATCCGCAGTACGGGTCCATCGAGATAATCGAAGGCACGTTCCTGCAGTGTCGCAGCGATCTCACCCGTGGCGCCGAAGCTCTGTGCCCCTTCATCGATGATGACGGCGTAGCCGGTCTTTTGCACCGAGGCGACCATCGTATCCACATCAAGAGGATAGAGGGTGCGCGGATCGATGACCTCCGCATTGACGCCCAGTGCCGCCAGTTCATCGGCCGCCTCGAGGGCGACACCGACCATGCTGGACGTGCCGATGAGGGTCACGTCATCACCGGCACGCCGCACCACAGCGGTACCCAGTTCGACGACGTAGTCATCCTCCGGCACGTCGGCCACATCGTTGTACATCATCTTGTCCTCGAAGACGAGGACCGGATTGTCGTCGCGGATCGCCGCCTTGAGCAGGCCCTTGGCATCGTGAGGGCAAGACGGCAGGGCCACCTTCAACCCCGGGATGTGGGCGAAGAGGGCATGCAGGCTCTGAGAGTGCTGCGCTGCGGACGATCTTCCCGCTCCCATAGTCAGGCGCACGGTAAGACTGACTTTGCACTGACCACCGGTCATGTAGCGGATCTTGGCAGCCTGATTGACGAGTTGATCCATCGTCAGCAGAGAGAAATCACCAAACATCAACTCGGCAATGGGGCGCAGGCCTGTCATCGCCGCGCCGACACTGACGCCCATGTAGCCGGCCTCAGAGATCGGTGCATCGATCACGCGGCTGCCGCCAAATTCGTTGAAGAGTCCCTCACTGCACTTGAAGATGCCCCCCGACGGGCCGACGTCCTCGCCGATGAGGATGACATTTTCGTCCCGGCGCATCTCCTGCGCCATCGCTTCGATCACGGCTTCGCGGAAACTGATTTGGCGGCTCATTCGGCGTACAGATCCTCGAAGGCCTGTTCGGGCGCAGGATAGGGAGCTTCACGGGCAAACTCGACGGCGGCGATCACATCCGCTTCCACCTGTTCCTGGACCTCGGTCAGTTGGGTGTTGGTGGCCACGCGGCGGCGTTTCATCTCACGGCCCAGCAACTCGATGGGATCCCGATTCGCCATCCACCATTCGAGTTCTTCCTTGGTGCGGTAGGGGGCAGCGTCACCCACGTGATGGCCCCTGAAGCGATACGTGATGGCTTCGATGAATGTGGGACCGCTACCCTTGCGGGCCCGATCCACGGCCCGTGCCACGACATCGTGGACGGCCAGCACGTCGGATCCGTCAACACGGACGCCCTGCATGCCGAAGCCGTGCGCCTTGTCGGCGATCTCCTTGACGCCAGTCACGGCCTGGAAGGGCGTGTGTTCGCCATACTGGTTGTTTTCGCACAGGTAGATGACGGGCAGATCCCAGATGGCGGCCATGTTGGCCGTCTCCATCAGCAGTCCCTGATTGGCGGCGCCATCACCGAAGAAACAGACGGCGACCTGATCGGTTCCCCGCGTCTTGGCGGACAGGCCAGCACCGGTGGCGATGCCGAAGCTGCCACCGACGATCCCATTGGCGCCCAGATTGCCGACGGACATGTCGGCGATGTGCATGGAGCCGCCCTTGCCGCGGCAATAACCGGCCTCCTTGCCCATGATCTCGGCCATCATCGGTTGCAGCCGGGCGCCCTTGGCCAGGCAGTGCCCGTGTCCACGATGGGTAGAGGTGATGTAGTCGTCATCACGCAACACGCTGCAGGCGCCCACGGCGACGGCTTCCTCACCGATATACAGGTGCGCCAGGCCCGGCATCCAGCCGCGTGTGTAGACATCCCACACGTGCTCTTCGAACTTGCGGATCTCGACCATCTTTCGATACATGAGCCACAGCGTATCCGGGTCGATCTTGGCCGCGGCACCCGAGGGTCTTGGCGCGGCCGGCTTGCGGGCGCCAGGGCCGGCGCCGCGACTGGGAGCCTTCTTGCGGGGCACTGGTTTTGGTGGCATGCGTCGGGTCAGGACTTTTGTGTCGGGGTGGGCGGCCAGAACGAGCCGGAATGGCAGGACGGGCTGAAGATAGAAGGCGGCCTGCCGGGGTCAAGGAAGTTCGCTGGCGACCTTTTCGAAGTTTGCCGCGCACTCTTTGGGACAATGAGAAAACCGGCGATAACCCTCACAGGTCGTCGCCGGTTCCATGTCTGTCTCCGTGAGCTCTGCTGCAGCGGAGTGGTCGCCGGATCTGCTTCTGGACTACTTGTCGCGGAAGTAGGCGGCGTTGATCTCGATGTACTTGTTCCACTCCTCCGGCAGGTCCTCTTCTGCGAAGATCGCCTCTACCGGGCACTCAGGCTCGCAGGCACCGCAGTCGATGCATTCATCGGGGTCGATGTAGAGCATAGTCACGCCCTCGCCGTCGACAGGATGTATGCAGTCGACGGGACAGACTTCCACACAAGCCTTGTCCTTTACGTCGACGCAGGGCTCCGCGATGATGTACGCCATTTCTATCTATCCTTCCAAGCTCTGTAGGGTCAGCATTGCTCGATGATGCCTATATAGACAGCGCTTTGAGGCCTGTCAAGAAAACGATACTCAAGCGGCCAGAGACGCAAGCATGTCCGCCACTGTGAAGTGGCCGGTGGCCTGTATCTGCACTGTCAGGCATTGCCGGTCATCTTCGTTGCGACTCAGGGTGATATCGGCCTCCCCGTAGACCTGGGACAGCACGGCCAGCAGGTCGTCGCGCAGCCCGTTCAGGGTCTCTGACCTGTTGGGTGCGTGCAGCCGGTCGAGGACCGAGATCTGCATTTCACCGCCGCGGAATTGTGCACGTCCCTGGGTTTCGGTGGCCTCTTCCAGCCGCCGGCAGGCCGACAGTGTGCGGAGTATCGCATCGCGGAGTCGTTGCTGTGCGTCGCCCTCGACGGGACGCTTGCGGCCATACTTCAGACCGAGGCGACCATCGGTATTGTCGAGGACATAGTCAGCTTCGTGACCGATCAGCAGTGTCTGCGGGCCCTGCTCAATGTGCGTGTAGTCGGCGACGTCGATGAGGACTTCCTCTGCCGTCTCCGAGATCCAGCGGTTGAAGACGCGGAACGCCTCTTCTGGAGCGATGCCCGCCTCATCCTCCAGATACAGCTTGACGTTTACGCGTTGCAGTTCGATTGCCATTGGTCTGTTTGTCATTTCGAGTGGATGGAACTCTAGCTGGCGACGGCGCCCTCGGCATCGGAGATCCGGTTGAAGCAGGCGAAGGCACCCTCGATGAACAACTGAGTCTCTTCGATCGTGCGGTGGGCGTCTTCGGTTCCCGGACCGTCGATCGGCTCTTCGTGATGGCGGAAGAGGTAACGGGCGAACTTGTCCTTGGCGAAGGGATCGAAGAAGACCTCCGTGTCGATGAAGCGAGTCCTGAATTCTTCGATGATCCGTTGGGTCTCATCGCCGACGTCGAGGAACTGTGTTCGCACCAGGGCGCGGGCTGCCTGAACCATCGCACCACACGCGGTGCTGTAGGCTCCGGCCGAATCCCCTTCGTCGAGCAGGATCTGCGCCTCAAAGGCCTCGCGCTCGGCAGCACCGAGTTCGAACTGGGCCAGCGGTACCACTTCACCGGCGCATTCGCCCTTGCCCATGTCATCGGTCGTGAATTCTCGGATGTCACCCCAATCCCGATAGTAGGACGGATCCTCTTCGTAGGCCGGAACCTGGGCCAGATCGTCGAGGATCGCCTTCACCTCTCGTTTGCCGATGCGGGTGATGTAGTCCTGGAAGGATTCGGCTCCCTCGCGTTCGGTGATGAAGCGTTCGGTCAGGCGGTCTACGACAGCGGGAATGTTCTTCGAGGGCACCGCTGCCATGGGCAGGCCGAAGGAACCAGCGTTCTGTTTCCACTGACCACCAAGGATCACCTGGAAGTGGGGGACCGTGACACCATTGATCTTGCGAGAGATGCCATAGAAGCCGATGTCGGCAGCATGATGCTGCCCACAGGAGTTGAAGCAGCCGCTGATCTTGATTCGCAGATCCTGAACGGCGGCATCCATCGTGTGGTATCGTTCGCCCAGCCGACGGCGCAATTCTGCGGCAAGCCCCCTCGAGGAGGAGATACCGAGTTTGCACGTGTCTGTCCCCGGGCAGGAGGTGATATCGACGATCGTGCCGGCTGCCGAGATGGCCAGGCCGATCTTGTCCAATTCCGCATACAGTGCCGGCAGGTCGGCTTCGCTCACCCAGCGCAGGACGATGTTCTGCTCTACCGTGAGTCGCACCGTGTCCTTCACATACCGGCGAGTGACGGCCGCCAGATCTCGCATCTGATCGGATGTGAGATCGCCCAGGGGGAGGGCGATGGTGACGACCACATGCCCGGGCTGCAACTGCTTGTATACGTTGGTCTGGTGCCACAACGCGAAACCATCGGGCAGATCCGCGCCATTGAGTGGCTGGCCCGGCTTCAGAGGCTCTTCATCGGTCTCGTGCAACTGGCTGAGATAGGAAGTCCAGCGATCGTCGTGGGGCAACTGCTGGCGCTCTTCTTCTACCAGCTTCTTGAACTCTTCAAGGCCGAGCTTGGCGATGAGGAACTTGAGTCGCGCCCTGGCACGATTGCGTTTTTCGCCCAGTCGCGCGAAGACCCGACCAATCGCCTGCGATATGGGTAGCAACTCTTCTTCGGGGACGAATTCGTCGAAGACCTTGGCCATATGGGGGACCGCGCCGAGGCCGCCACCCACATACAACTCGAAGCCACGCTTCTGCTCGCCGTCGACAACCCTGGTCACGCCAAGGGCACCGATGTCGTGCATGTTGGTCAGACCGCACGCCTCGTGCCGGCAACCGGAGAAGGCAATCTTCACCTTGCGGCCGAAGTCCTGCATGTCTTCGTGGCCGAGAAGGAAGTGAGCCAGAGCGTGCGAATAGGGCGTCACATCGAATGATTCCGTGTTGCACACGCCGGCCAGGGGGCAGGCGGTGACATTGCGGACCGAGTTCCCGCAGGCTTCGCGTGTGGTGATGCCCACAGCAGCGAGCCGACGCATCATGTCGGGCGTGTCTTCAATGTGGACGTAGTGCAACTGAATGTCTTGCCGTGTGGTGACGTGCAGGATGCTGTCGGAGATCTCTTCGCCGAGATCGGCCAGCACCTCCATCTGCTCGGCCGTCAGCCCACCAAAGGGGATCTTGATGCGCTGCATCCCGGGGGCATGCCATAACGTGTTGGGGCCCTTCGTCACCGCTTCCGGGTAGGCCAGTTGCTGGGTCTGACTGCCATTGAAACGCTGGCCATTGTCGTACCGCTGACCATAGACGCCGCGGCGCAGGCGGGTTTCGGCAAAAAGCGTCTCGTCGAACTTGTCCTGAGATCGAAGTTCCATCTCGGTCTCGAAGATGTCGATCTCGCGTCCCAGATCTTTGGCGATCCGATCGCCAAGTTCTTTCTTCCAGGTCCGGCCGTCACTCATGAGTTGTTGCGTCTCTCCGAAGAGCGTCGTGAACAGAATTAGACACTAACGTCAACGTCGACTCTCCAATGGCACGGAAAGTCGACGTATATGCTTTAGAATGAGCCTGTTAAGATAGAAGGGGGATAATGACTGTCAACCGGGTCTGAGGGTTACGCGTCCGTGTCTTCATCGGCCAAACGCTCCTTCAGATAGGCCTTCAGATCGGCGCCCCATTCGGGGTCCTCCAGGGCGAAATCGACAAAGGTTCGGAAGTAGGCACGATGGTTGCCGATGTCGTAGCGCTGCTCTCCCGGTCCCAGGCGCACGGCCCGTACCCCACGGCCATTCTCGATCAGTCGCCGGATCGCCTCCGTGAGATAGATTTCGCCATTCTCTGCCGGAGCGACGGCCCGGATCTGTGTGAAGACCTCAGCACCGAAGATGTAGCGGGCGCTCACGGCAAGACGACTCTTGGTTGTGCCGATCGCCGGCTTTTCAATGACCTCGCGCAGGCGGCAGTCCTGGCGGCCCTCTTCTCCATCTTCCGGCACGAGAATCCCATAGTTGGAGATCTGGTCATCCTCCACATCCCAGGCGCCGATGGTGCAGGCCGATTCGTTCGACTCGTGTGATGCGACCATTCGTTGCAACAACGTATCCTCGCCACCGCCGTGGATGATGCTGTCCCCGAAGGCGACGACGAAATCACTGTCGCCGACGAAACTCTCGGCTGCTGCCACAGCATCACCCGTCCCGAGGGGTTTGGTGCCACCGAGGGGGACCTGCTGGCGCGTGAAGAAGAACTCGATGCCGCGCTGGCGGTAGTCGAAGCGCCCCACCTCACGCACATCGCGGCCATCCAATTCCAGTGCCATCAGCAGTTGTGAGTAGTCATCGAAGTGATTCTCGATGGCGACCTTGCTGCGACTGGAGACAAACAGGATGCGTCGGATGCCGGCGGCGATCAGCTCTTCCACGACATGGTGGATGATCGGCAGGCGCCCGGCGGGCAGCATCTCTTTGGGGATGGCCTTGGTCGTGGGCAGAAGGCGCGTACCGAGACCGGCGACGGGGATCACAGCTTTTTCGATTGTCATGGTGGGCAATATCTAATGCGTGCAAGACCCGGTCAACGGTCCGCATCCTCGTCGATTGACAACCGGCGGCGAGGGCCGCTACCGTTGGAGCCAACTCGAGAGCATGATGAACGAATCAATCCCCCAACGAAATCCGGACCTGCCTACGGCCCTGTCCGGCCGGCAATGGTTGCTACTGCTGCGCTTCTTCGGCCCCGGTACGATTGACATTGCGGGTACGCTGTGAGCCAGCAGAATGAATCGGTCGACGGCCTGTGGCAGGTGATCGAGGAGATCCTCGCCGCGCAGCAGCCGATGGCGTTGGCCGTCACCGGTGGCGGATCGCTGGCGGTGAATTGGCTTCTGGATCACACCGGGGCATCCAGAGCGATCATCGATGCGCAGATCCCATACCACCCTCAGGCCGTGTCCGCGTATCTTGGCCAGGAGGGTCCCCATGGGGCCACGGCAGAGACTGCTCGCTGTCTGGCGTTGGCCGCCGCGGAACGGGCGTGCGAACTCTCAGCGAATCCGGACACGATTGGTGTGGGCATCACGGCGGCCCTGACGACAAGTCGTCAGCGGCGGGGTGAAGATCGAGCGCACATCGCCATCCGCGCCGGCGGTGCGTATCACTCGACGACCATCCATTTCCAGAAGCAGGATGCCGATCGCCACGAGCAGGAGAAGATTCTTAGCCTGGGTCTCATCGACCGACTGGCGCAGATTCTCGGCACACAGCGGATTTCGTCAGGGTCGTATAGTGAATCGGACACACAACAGCGACAGGACCGAGTCGTGCCGGCCCTCGAAGAACTGCTGGCTGGTGCAGCGGATGTTGTGGAATTGACGACAGAGGGCTCGACGAGGAATCCGGATCGCGACGAGCGACTCCTGATCGCCGGTTCATTCAATCCGTTGCACGATGGCCACCGAGGTTTGACCACGGCGGCACAGGAGCTCAGCGGTCGCGTCGCGTCTCTGGAGCTGTCAATCCGCAATGTCGACAAGCCCTCACTCAGTTACCGGCAGACCCTGGATCGCTGGGATGGTGTGAGCAGTGAGGGGTTTGGACTGCTCGTCACTCGGGAGCCAACCTTCGACGGCAAGGCCCGCTTGTTCCCGGGATGTGATTTCGCCATCGGTTACGACACGGCGATCCGTGTCCTGGAACCGCGATACTACGGCTCAGAGCAAGACATGAAGCGCGCCCTGGATGCGCTGCTCGATGGTGGCAGTCGCTTCTTCGTCGCCGGACGTCTGTGCGAGGGAGACTACCGTAGTCTGACCTCGCTCGACGTACCTTCCCGGTATGCGGCACTGTTCGTTGAGATCCCCGAGCAGGCGTTCCGTGCCGATATCAGTTCAACCCAGATCCGCCACACAAGAGCCGACAGCACATGAATCTCTTCCAGTACATCGATCGTTCTCAATCGAAGATCGTCAAGGATCTGCAGAGCATGGTCCGCTGCCCCACGGTCAATCCGCCGGGCGATGACTATCAGACCATGGCCGAAGGGCTGGCCGATCGCTGTCGCCGGATCGGCATGACTGCCCGCGTGTATCGCGTGCCCGATGCAGACACGATCGCCGCCAGTGTCGATCCGCAATACCCGAGATACAATGTCGTGGCCCGTCTCGATGCCGGCGCAGACCGTACGGTGCACTTCAACGCCCACTACGATGTCGTTCCCGTCGCTGAAGATGACTGGAACGATCCGCCCTTTGCCGCCCGGACCCATGGCCAGTGGCTCTACGGTCGTGGCGCCGGCGACATGAAGGGATCCATCGCCAGTCTGCTGGCCGCAATAGAGGCCCTGGGAGCAACACGCACGGCGCCAGCGTTGAACATCGAGTGTTCCTTCACGGCCGATGAAGAGACCGGGGGCGCACTCGGCGCCGGCTGGGTCGTCGAGCAGGGCCTGGTCAAGGCAGACTGTGCGATCGTCTGCGAGGGATCTTCCGGACCGCGTGTCGGACTGGGGCACAATGGTGTCCTCTGGTTGCAGGTCTCGGTGCTGGGCAAGTCAGCTCACGCGTCGAGCCCGGATCGCGGCATCAACGCCTTCGAACACATGGCGCTCATCGTCTCGCGTCTGCAGGATGCCAAGAGACGACTCTCGGGGCGCAGTCGTCGCTGGCGGGATCCCGCAGGATCCGAACGTTTCCCGACCATCAGCCTTGGCGGCGTATTCGGCGGGGGTCAGGGTCAGAAAGTGAATACGGTTCCCGGAGCCGCCAGCTTCAGCATTGATCGGCGCCTGGTGCCCGACGAGCGGATCGCCGTGACGAGGGCAGAGTTGACCGAGGCAATCGACGCGGCCGCCACGGCAGTGGGTGCCCGGATCCAGATTGATACACTGCTGGCGATCGAGCCCTGCGTAACCGCCATCGAGGAACCGCTGGCTCAGGCCTTTGCAGAAACCGTGCGCAGCGTACGTCGTCGGGCGCCGGGATTCAGGGTGACGACGGGATTCACCGACCTCCACTACTTCGTCGACGACGGCGGTCTGCCAGGCATCGGATACGGTGTGGCAGGGGAGCGGGCCCATGGTGCTGACGAGCGGGTATCCATTCGGGACCTGATTCTGACGGCCAAGACCTACGCCGATTTCCTGCGCCGTGGCATCGACGTCTGACCGGCACCGGCCATCCGGTGGCCTCGGGCAGTTATTCATTCTTGCCTACGATCATCTGGGCTCGATCGTCCTGCTGAACATCCTGTGGGGGATTGGGGCGATCCCCTGGCTGATCGTGGCCGCAGCCATGAGCCAGTTGGGCGTGATCGCCGGGGCGCAGTTGCAGATCCCTGCTGTGGGTGCAGTCGGTCTGGCTGCCGGCTTCACATTCTGTCTCTATTCACCGCCCACTTTCATGCTGTTGGTGGCGACAGCCCCCTGGCTGCGTGGGCAGGACACGCCCGATCGTGCCAGACTCTGGCAACTGGTGCGGGGCAGATTTCTCGCCGTGCAGGGAATCGGCCTTCTGTGCAGCGCCACAACGATCCTGTTCCTGGTGAATGTTCTCTTCTACCACAGCTGGCAAGGCTGGCTCGGCGCCACGCTGAGTGGTTTCATGGTGTGGCTGCTGGCAGCTCTGGCGCTGGTGAGCCTCTACTGGCTGCCCTTGCTGGCGGCCGATCCTCAAGTGCCGGTGCGACAGGCTCTGCGCCGAGGATTGTTTCTTGTATTCAGTCATCCTCTCCCCAGCCTGGTCCTGCTCTTCACGCTGATCCTGCTGGCCGCCCTGGGGATGGTCAGTGGCATCGGCTGGCTCTGCGGTCTGTGGACGGTGGGCGCCCTGCAGCTGAATCTGGGTGTCGCACGACTCCTGCATCTGCATGGTGGTGAACCTGTAGCACAGACGACGCCGACCTGGCGCCAATTGCTGCGACCCTGGGAATGAGTCAACCTCCGACGGAGAAGTGGAACGTGGAAGGTCCAAAGCTGGTCTCTGCCGAGCAGATGCGCCGTGTCGATCAGGTCAGCATCGAAGAGTACGGGATCCCCGGGCACGAGTTGATGGATCGAGCCGGTGCCCGTGTCGTGGAGGCCATCCATGATCGATGGGGTGGCCTGGAAGGGCTTCGGGTGGCGGTGGTCTGCGGCAAGGGGAACAATGGCGGAGATGGCCTGGTGGTGGCCCGTCTGCTGCATCAGACGGGTGTCGATGTCGACCTGTTGCTCCTGGATCCCCTCGATGCCTTCAGCGGCGATGCCGCCGTACACGCGGCGGTGCTGGAGGATATCGATCTGGCCTCGACCATGCTCGAGGCGTCATTCGACTTCTCGGGGGGCGATCTGATCGTCGACGCTATCCTGGGCACGGGCCTGCAGGGCGAACCCCGTCCACGTCAGGCGACGGTGATCGACGCCCTGAATCGATGCGGGCGCCCCATTGTCGCCATCGATCTGCCATCCGGTGTGAATGCCGACACCGGTGTCGTGCCCGGCGCGGCGATCCGTGCGGCGCTCACGGTGACCTTCGATTTGCCGAAGATCGCCCACCTCTTCCATCCGGCACGGGAACTGTGTGGCGATCTTGCCCTGACGCAGATCGGCTTCCCTGAAGAGGCGATCGATGCCTGCGACAGTCGCATCCGCCTGCTGACAAGCGAAGCCGTCGGAGGATTACTGCCCCAGCGTGCTCCGACGGCACACAAGGGGAGTTGTGGCAGTGTGACGGTGATCGCTGGATCCGCTGGAATGACCGGTGCCGCCGCATTGACGGCTGAGGCTGCGCTACGGGCCGGCGCGGGTCGCGTGCGCCTCGGTTCGCCGGCGAGTCTGCACGACATCCTGGAGACGAAGGTGACGGAGGCAATGACCCACCGATTGCCCGAGGTGCGTCGCCATCGCTGTCTCTCTCTGAGTGGGCTGGGCGCAGCGCTGGAACTGATCGGATCCTGTGAGGCGGCGGCACTGGGGCCTGGCCTGGGGCGCCATCGCGAGACGGTCGAATTCGTCCGGCGGATTCTGAGGCATCCCGATCTGCCCCCCATGGTCCTGGATGCGGACGGCTTGTATGCCCTGGGCGATGACAGGTCTCTGTTGAATGCTCTCACGACGCCACTCGTCTTGACGCCGCACGTGGGCGAGATGGAGCGACTTTCCGGTCGCCCGGCCGAGCAGATCCTGGCCGATCCGGTTGGATCTGCCTGTGAGTTGGCCGAAAAGGCGGGCGTCGTTGTCCTCCTCAAGGGGGCCCCGACCGTGGTGGCGGACCCGGAAGGGCGGGTCTTCGTCAATCCCACAGGCAATTCGGGCATGGCTACCGCCGGAGCAGGGGACGTCCTGACGGGGCTCATCGCCGGACTTCTGGCGCAGGGCGTCGCCGCACTCGAAGCGGCCTGCCTGGGTGCATTCCTGCACGGGGCGGCCGCCGATCTGGCCCGAGATGAGCAGGGAGAGTGGGGGTTGATCGCAGGCGATCTGCTGAAATACCTGCCAGCCAGCTTCATCGCCGCCAGGCGAGCCTCGGTGGCGGCCAGGGATTCTTGACAGTCGCAAGGGCATGGGGTACTGTAAAAGAGATCTGTCCTCTCGAGTCAGATCAGCCTCCCGGACTCGCCTGCTGACAGCACGCATGTCCCGGTTCCGACCCAGACCGCAGCAGGCGATCGAATGTCTTCGAAGGTGAAAGAAGCGATCGAAGAGATGATCGAGGAGTCCTATCTCCTCGGCCTCTCCGAACAGGAAGTCCGCCAGGACTTCAAGCGTTTCATTGATACCTGTTATACCGTGATCCAGAAGAACGTGAAGGACCGTCAGGCTGTCAGCCATCTG